>JAJQDC010000059.1 GCA_021202395.1 Clostridia bacterium
TTTTAATATAAAAACCCATAAATTCCGTTTAAACTGTTGAATTTAAATTAAAGTTGTGTTAGAATTAAATTGCGCTAAAACTTTATATATCAACATAAGGTTCACCAAAGGCATTAGGTGTACCCTTATTTCCTTATGCTTGATATATTAGGAAGTTTTAGCGCAACTATCAAGGGTATAGCTCTTGCAGGCGTCCCTTGATAGGGGCGCTTTTATTTTTTTGCTTTTTGCTACAAATAAAACGTAGCCGACCAAAACAACCACGCCTGCAAATAAAATTTTATAAGGAGTTTTTTATGAAGAAAAAATTTCTGCTACTGTTCCTTACAATAGTATCCGCAGTATGCCTTTGCATTGGAATCTCTGCCTGCGGCAACAGCAGTGATTCTTCTGTAAACGGCACTTACTACAAATACAGTAACGGCAGTTACGACTACTCAAGTTACTTTGTATTGAAAAATGGTGATTGGTCTGACGATTCAGGCTCATCGGGTACTTACACAGTGTCGGGTACAACCATAGTATTTTATACTGAACTTTTTGGCGAAAACGTGGAATTTGTGGACGGCACAATATCGGATGGTGTTCTCACTTATTATATAGTAAACACCGCATACACATATTGTATAGACGGTAAAACGCCTTCAGGCGACACCGAAAGCGGCGGTTCAGGCGGCGGTTCCGCTTCTTCGCAATACACGGTTACATATAACGCCAACGGCGGTGTTTTTAGCGATGACGAGGAAACTTATATGCAAACCGTATCCGCCAATTCAACGTTGACTGCGCCCACTTCACCCACGCGCGAAGGATATTCTTTTGCAGGCTGGGCTACAAGCAAAAACGGCTCCACTATGTGGTCTTTCTCTTCCGATAAAGTAACGGCGGATATAACTTTATATGCCAGCTGGACGGAAAAATCTGCCGCTATTTTAAGCGTGGATAACGCCACCATAGACGGCTCGGATATTCTTTTAGTAGTAAGCAGCTCTACCGAAAGCGTTTCGCTTTCTTCTATAGTTGTCTGCAGTTCAGATAGTTCCTGGAAGCTCTATTATGATAAATTAGGTCAGACTGAGATACCTACCAAAATAGCTGCAAGCCTTACAGGTGAATTAAACAGCGGCGACAACGTATTTTATATTGTTGTTACGTCTTCTGACGGAACGCAGGTAAATTTATATACTCTTACGGTACACCGCAGTTACGCCGTTAATGTTTTATATTATAACGGCAGCTCTCTGTTAAAAACAGTAACTGCGTACACGGGTTATACCTTTGACGCAGACTACAAGCCTTCTATCACGGGCTATACTTTTAACTATTGGAAGACAACTTCGTCAGGCAGTACCAAATACACAGCTACAACTTTGTGGGATAATTTGTCTCTTTACGCAAGCACTACTGCAAACACCTATACCGTAACTTACGACGTAAACGGCGGCGACGAGCTTACCGAAACCACCGCGACCGTTACATACGACAACAGCTATACCTTAACCGTGCCTACCCGCACCAACTATACATTCAGCGGATGGTATATTGGTAGCACGCAGCTTACAAATAGCAATGGTAAAAGTTTATCTGCATGGAATTATACAAGCGATAAAACTTTAACAGCAAAGTGGACAGGCAATAGCTATAGCGTAACGCTTTACCGTTCTGACAGTTCTGCAGGCACAGTAACAGGTAACGGCAACCATTCCTACACAAGTTCTGTTACCATAACAGCGACTACAAATAACGGCTACACCTGGGTTGGCTGGTATGACGAAAATAATGAACTTGTTACGACTGAATTAAGCTATACCTTTGAAATGCCTGCAGAAGATGTTGTTTATACAGCAAAGTGGACTTACTATACTTTAACTACCGCAGCTAACGACAGCGAAGCTGGTTCCGTTACAGAATATTCTGAAGCCAAAATTACAGTTGGTAATACTGTTACCATAACAGCAACCACAAACAGCGGCTATACCTGGGTTGGCTGGTATGACGAAAATAATGAACTTGTAACAACTGAATTAAGTTATACCTTTGAAATGCCTGAAGAAAATGTTACTTATACGGCAAAATGGAGCAAAGTTACAGTAGTCGCAAACAATTCAGATTATGGTACTGTTACAACTTTAACCGATACTTATTTGCCTGGGGATGAAGTTACAATAACAGCAACGACCAATAGCGGTTACACATGGGTTGGCTGGTATAACGGCGATACACAATTAACAACCGAATTCAGTTATACCTTTGAAATGCCTGCGGAGAATGTTGTTTATACAGCGAAGTGGATTGAAACAACTGTAACTGTAACATCAAGCGACACATCTATAGGCACGGTAAGCGGGCTGACTACAACTAATAATATATTAGGCAATTCTGTAACTGTTATCGCCACTGAAGTGAATCTAGGTTATAATTTCCTTGGCTGGTATAGTGATGAAACAAAGTTGACAGATGAATATGAGTATACTTTTACTATTACAGAAATCGGAACAGATTATGTTGCCAAGTACGAATTAGATTCGGCTATGTCTAACTTTACATTCACTTCTACGACAACTACTTGTAAAATAACAAAAATAATCGATAATACAACTACAGAGATTGTTGTGCCTGATTATGTTACTTCAATTTCAAGCGGTGCGTTCAGTGGCTGTTCGTCTTTGGTTAGCATAACCTTGCCGTTTGTGGGTTCAAGTGCAGATGCTACAAGTGCATCAAGTTCAACGCTTTTTGGTTATATCTTTGGCACAAGCAGTTATACGGGCGGAACTTCAACAAATCAGTATTATGGAAGTAGCAGTTCGAATTCCGCGACTTTTTATATACCTACCACATTAACGACAGTAACAATAACAGGCGGGAATATACTTTACGGTGCATTCTCTAGGTGTTCATTACTAAAAAACATAGCGGTACCGAATGATATAACATCTATCGACGATTATGCATTCTATAATTGCACCTTGCTTACAAGTATTATCATGCCCGACAATTTAACTTCTATAGGTAATTCTTCATTCATGTGGTGCATTTCACTTGCAAACATAACCATACCCAGCAGTGTGGAAACTATTGGCGATTATGCGTTTTATGTTTGCTCTTCGCTGACAGACATATCGATTCCTGATAGTATAACTTCTATCGATGATTATGTGTTCACTAATTGCACTTCGCTTAAAAATGTAACCATAGGTAACGGCGTAACGTCTATAGGTAATCGTGCATTCTCTGGTTGCACTGCTATTACAAATATAGCCATACCAGAAAGTGTAAAATCCATCGGAGTTTATGCGTTTTCTTCTTGTTCCTCACTCACAAGCATAACTATACCAAGCAGTGTAACTTCTATCGACGAATCTGCGTTTGCGGATTGCACTTCGCTTGAAAGCATAAACATACCCGACAATGTAACTTCTATCGGCAGTGATGCGTTCTATTATTGTACTTCGCTTGAAAGCGTAACAATAGGAGACAGTGTAACTTCTATCAGCAATTATGCGTTCTATGGTTGCAGCTCGCTTACGAGTGTATACTACAGCGGCACGGCTTCTCAGTGGGCAAATATTTCATTTGGTAATTATGCTGCAAATCCTTTGTATTATGCAGGTAATTTATATCTTAACGGAACGCTTGCTACGGATATAACGTTAGAAGGCATAACTACTATTAACGCTTACACATTTTATAATTGCACCTCACTTACAAGCGTTACAATAGGCGACAGCGTAACTTCTATCGGCGGTGCGGCGTTCGGCGGCTGTCCATCATTGGTGAGTATAACACTGCCGTTTGTAGGTTCAAGCGCGAGCGCAGATAGCGCGTCCGCTTCTACATTGTTCGGCTATATCTTCGGCGCAAGCAGCTACGATGGCGGCACTTCAACAATTCAATGTTATAAAAGTGGTTATTATACAACATATTATATACCGTCAACATTGACAACGGTAACAGTAACTGGAGGGAATATTCTTTACGGTGCATTCTATAATTGCGCATCGCTCACAAGCGTTACCATAGGCGAAAGTGTAACTTCTATCGGCAAATGTGCATTCAGCGGTTGCTCGAGTCTTGTAAGTATAACCTTGCCGTTTGTCGGCTCATCGGCAGAAAATGCCACGTACACTAATTTCGGTTGGATTTTCGGGGCAAGTTCTTATAGTTATAATTCAAGTTGTGTACTTGCAAATTTGAAAACCGTGATAATAACCAGCGGCACATCTATCGGAGCTTATGCGTTCTATAATTGCACTTCGCTTGAAAGCGTAACTATAGGCAGCGGCGTAACATCTATCGGAGCTTATGCGTTCTATAATTGCACTTCGCTTGAAAGCATAGCTATACCCGATAGTGTAACTTCTGTCAAACTTAATGCGTTCTATAATACTGCATATTATAACGATAGCAGTAATTGGATTGATAACGTATTATATATAGGCACATATTTAATAATGGCAGACACAAGTATTTCGGGAAGTTATGAAATAAGGGAAGGAACGACAGTTATTGCAAATTATGCGTTCCAGTATTGTACTTCGCTTGAAAGCGTAACAATACCCGACAGCGTTACTTCTATCGGTGCTTATGCATTCTCTAACTGTTCATCGCTTACAAACGTATATTATTGCGGAACTGCTTCCGAATGGAGTGCAATCACTATAGGCTCTTACAATACTTATCTTACCAATGTAGACATTTACTACTACAGTGAAACAGAACCTGATTATACTGACGGTTACAATTACTGGCATTACGTTGACGGTGAAATAGTCGTTTGGACGGAATAAGGTTGCCCTATCCGTCCGCTTTGCGGATACCTTCCCACAAGGGAAGGCAAAAAAAACTACACCCAAAAACGGGCGGCGCGAAGC
>JAJQDC010000043.1 GCA_021202395.1 Clostridia bacterium
TTTAAAGGATATTAAATACTGTTGACAGTTTAGTAAAAATAGTGTAAAATTTTAACATAATATTTTATTCAGGGAGAAAATAAAAAGTTATGTCTGAATTACATAAAAACAAAGCCGCAGGCAAAAGGGGCTTTACTATTGTTGAATTATCGATAGTAATTGCCGTAATCGCCATTCTTGCGGCGATACTCGTTCCCACATTTGCAACCATTTTTGAAAAGGCTAACAAAACAAGCGCGTTGCAGAACGCCAAAAATACCGTAGCCGAGTACATAGCCGAATTTGACAAAAACCCCGAAGACGGCTCCGCAATTTACGACGGAAGCGATTATTTTATTTTGTTTTCTAAAGACGGCACCTACACTACGTATAATTACGTCAGCACCGACGAAAATTACAGCTATATCAATGATGAGTATTACGTATTTGAAGGCGAAGTTGCAACGGTATACAATGCCGATGCGGCAACAATTAATGCGGGAATATATTCGAACGAAGAGCTTTTAGAGCTTGCATTTGCAAACATTGAAGGTGAAAGTGATACAGATGAAATTACGGTAGTAAAACTCCCCACCACTACAGCAGAAAAGTATGATTATTACGTAGTTACCGAAGATGCAAGCAGCGGTTACGTTTTAACAGAAATCACTGTAACCATATCAACAGATACAACTTATACCTACGTCAAAGATACCAAAACGTATACAATAACATTAAATACACCTTCCGGCACATTCGCCGCCTGCACCGTTTACTACAACGCAACGGAAGCAGAAGCACAATAAAGCCATTAAATCGATAATATATGGCTACCAATACATATAAAGGCGGCAGATTCTCTGCCGCCTTTAAAGCTATATAAGCCATAATTTGATATGTACCAATAACTCTATTTTATTTTCAATTTCGTTTTTTTTGCTTAAATCATCTTCAGCAAAAACCTTATATGAAAGTGTTTCAAAGTTACTGATTATTTTTTCAATATCCATAAAAATATTTTCCCGAATAATTTAAAAATCTCTTTTTCCAACGGCATTTATTGAAATAATAAAGCAACCATCATATATGGTGTCAATGGCCGCTTAACTTTATTAAATCATTAAACAGCTGAAACCCGATGCCGAAGCTGGTATATAGCTGCAATGTTTTATTCCCTTGCTGGTTTAAACCTAACACAGTTAAAACTTTTTCAGGTGTTACGCCTGCCGTCTTTTCAATGTTTGTATAGCGTTTGATAATCTCTTTATCGTCAATCAAATAGCATTTAAAATTCGAAACTGTGATTTCGTCTTCAGTATACAAAGTTATTGTTTGCTCTTCCGCCGATATTTCAACAATTTTACCGTTTTCATATCCGCAACAAGGAAACGGCTTTACAATTTCGTTAAGCGAAATTTCCTTAACTTTATATTTAGTTTTCAGCAAATTTTCTGCACGTTTAAATGAAGCAATATATTTCATATTCTTTTTCTTTATAAAGGTTATAGTGATTTATAATTTTAATACTTCAGACAATCAACGGGAACGACATACACACCGTCGGCACGTCTGTAAGCAAAAGGGGCAGTTCCTGAAATTACCATCAAAAATGCTGGCTCCTTCATTTTTTCAGTGTTGACATTTGCTTTTAACGCAAGCAAATTTTTTGCAGCTTCGTCTATATGGTCTGTGCCGAGTTTAATTTCTATTGCCGCCCAGTCGCCGTTACGCAAGTGTATTACGGCATCGCTTTCAAGCCCGTTTGAATCTCTGTAATGGTAGAGCGTTCCGTCAAGATAGTCGGCGTAAACCCTTAAATCTCTTACACACATACTTTCAAACATAAACCCGAACGTGTTTAAGTCGTTTATAAGGTCTTTGGGTCCTAAACCGAGAGCGGATATTGCTATAGACGGATCAACGAAATGCCTTGTGTTAGACGTCCTTATTGCCGCTTTGGAACGCAAATTCGGATTCCATGCGGGGAGTTCTGCTACGGCAAACAACTTTTTAAGGGCGTTAACATAGGAAAGTACTGTATCTTCACTGAGCGAATCGGTATCGTTAGCTAACATATCTGCTCTTATCTGCGTGTTCTTTGCCTGGGTGCATATATTTCTTGAATAAGACCGCAGTAAAAGTTTTACCCTTTCTTCACTGCGCTCCACGCCGTCCACTTCCGACATATCCGTTTCTACAAGAGCATCATAGTAATCTCTCGCCTGACGCAAGGCAACCCCTTCAGATTGACCTACAGCAAGCGGCCATCCGCCGCGGCATACCAAAAAAGCAAGCCCCTTTAAATCGGTTTGGTTTTCACCGCTTACGTTACTTTCGCCATCAAACAAACTTTGAAAAGAAACTGTGCCGCTTGAATCTCCCGATTCAAAAAGCGTCATAGTGCTCATTGATATTTTAGAAATTCTGCCTGTACCCGTATGCGTGATTTCCTTTTTATCAGGCGGAACGGCGGAACCCGTCAATATAAACTGACCGAACTTGCCCCTGCGGTCAATCTCATACCTGACGGCATCCCATAATTTTGGGGCAAGCTGCCATTCATCTATAAGGCGTGGATTTGTCCCTTCAAGAATATATGAAGGGTTAATTGAAACCATCTCCGCATACTGGTTTCGCCTTACGGGGTCGTCCATACGAATAATACTCTTTGCAATCTGTTCCGCCGTAGTAGTTTTACCGCACCATTTGGGGCCCTGCACCAAAACCGCCCCGCGGGCTTCTAACGCTTCCTTTAATAGTTTATCTGCAATTCTTGAACGATACTGGCTCATAACTTTCTCCTTTTAAGTATGATACCATACCCACCCACATTTGTCAATACTTTTCGGCGTTTTGTGGCGATTTTGTTCGGCGTTTTGTGGCGATTTCGTTCGGCGTTTTGGAGATATATAAAAAACACAACCGTAAGGCTGTGTTTTTTATAATTATTTAATTTACTTTCCGAAATAATCTTT
Source organism: Clostridia bacterium (assembly GCA_021202395.1). Lineage (GTDB taxonomy): Bacteria > Bacillota > Clostridia > Christensenellales > Borkfalkiaceae > Coproplasma. The sequence goes on from JAJQDC010000043.1 coordinate 2,955, forward strand.
TACTAATTCCTTGCCGCCCTGTTTTGCAACTATGCCATCTTTAATTAAAATTGCTTTATCGCAAAGCGCCTCGGCGCAGCGCACGTCGTGGGTTACGGTTATCATCGTGTTGCCGCTCTTATTATGCAAGTCGTTCAAAATATTTACCATATCGCAGAGCCCGTCGTAATCTTGACCAACGGTAGGTTCGTCCAGAAGCAAAATTTTGGGATTGCAGGCAACAACGGCGGCTATACTCACTCTGCGCTTTTGCCCTTCGGAAAGGGACTGCGGGTGCCTGTTTGCAAGATGACGGAGTTTAAATAAATCTATAATAGTTTGGGCATATTCGGGGGTTTGTGCACCGAATAAAATCTCCTTTTCAACCGTGGGCATAAAAAGCTGGTAGTCGGGATTCTGATACACCACTCCCACCGCCTTAAACCACTTTTTATTGCCCTTTTTACCCTTAAACCCGGGTAGTACGCTCTGTTCTACGCTGCCGCCCGTAGGTTTGTTAAGTCTTGCTATAATGCGCATAAGCGTAGTTTTGCCGCAACCGTTTTCACCGAGCAGTACCACCCTGCTGCCCTTTGGTATATCAAAGGTAACGCTTTTTAAAATCTCTCGTTTTTTTGCGGTAAAAGCTACTTGGTTAAGGGATAGTATCGTGTCAATCTTTGTAAATACAGGGCAAATATCTTCGATTTTTGTAGTCTGTGATGTAAGATAACTGCTCCTATCCGCCACTTCTTCCGTCCTGCCGCCGCCGACGTGCCAAACTCTGTCTACATAAGGTAGCACCATATCTAAACGGTGCTCTATAACAATTACGCAATAGCCCGCCTTTGCCAGCGAGCGCAGCGTGGACATCAATAAGTCAGCCCCGTCTTTATCCAGATTAGCCAAAGGCTCGTCTAATATTATAATCTTCTGCCCCATAGCAAGCGTGGACGCCGTAATTAATCTCTGTTTCTGCCCGCCCGATAAAGTACGCGTCTGCCAAGATTTATCCAGCTTTAACAGATTACAAACAATATTTATCTGTTTTTTAATTGTTTCCTGCGGAAAAGCTAAATTTTCACAGCCGAAAGCAATTTCATCTTCTACAATTTTATGTACTATCTGCTCGTCGGCGTTCTGCAAAACCAAGCCAACTTTGCGGCATATGTAGCCTAACTTTTTGCCCTTTATATCTTCGCCGTCAATAAAAACTTCGCCCGAAAGGGTACCTTCGGTAACGTTTGGAATAACGCCGCTGATTATGTACATAAGCGTGCTTTTGCCTTCACCTGAGTGCCCCGAAACCAAAGTAATTTCGCCATATTCGGCGGTGAATCTGATATTATCAAGTATCTTAGTATTGCCGTCGTAAGAAAAACTTACGTTATTTAAATTAATCGCGCTCATAATATCACCGTTAAAACCATTCCGATAATTAACCCTATTAAAAATAGTATGTCGGTAATAGCGACACGTTCAGGTTTATATACTGAATATTTTACCTTACCCAGCGCAAAACCGCGGGTTTCTACCGAGAGTGAAAGGGTATCGGATATATTAACCAGCCGCATTACAAGCGGCACTAAAAAGGCGCGGTAAAATATTTTGGGGTTTAGCATACCGCCTGCGCCGCGGGTTTTCATCGCTTCGCGCACGCGCCTTATTTCCGTTTTTAAAAGCGGCATAAACGAAGTTGTAATAAGCATTCCAAGCGTAATTGACCGCGGGGTATGCACCTGCGAAAGCGCACGCACGGTTGAGACGGACTCGCAGGCAGAAGCCACTGCCATACCTGAAAACACCGCACCGAAGCGGTTTGCCATAGCCAATGCAGACATTGCGCTTCCCGAAGCCGCATAGGTAATACCTGCGAATATGCCGCCTACTATAATAAAGGCAGCCAACATTCTTACGCAAGACCGGGCGCAGCCGAATATGCAAAGCCACACGAATAAGGCAATTAAAAAATAGCTGCACTCAACGTGCTTTGCCATAACCAGCCCGAAAATTATTATAGCTACCGCCGCAATTACATTCACCAGCGGAAAGAGTTTGTATTTTGGTTTAAAAAAAGCCATTTTAATTTTTAAGTACCCCTGCCTTTCTTAACTCTCTGGAAATCACCATTCCAAGTAAAGAGCCTACAAAGCAAATTGCAATTACGGCTATCACAATACCTGCAATAACACCTGCGCTTGCGTTGCCGCCTATGTACATACTAACCGCCGCCTTTTCGGTACCGTCAACCGTGTACATTACGTTGTAGTAAAGATACATAAACGGCAGAGTCATCGGCATATACAGCGTACCTGCGAACACACACGCCCAGTCAGATTTATAGCCCCTGAAAATGAGCAAAGTCAGAAGTTCGGCTATAAGTCCGCACACCACTATAAACGCCATAGGCGGGAACATAAACACAAGAAATATTCCCATAAACGCCGACTGGAATAAAAGCGCACCAGGCTTGCGCACCTTCATCATTCCTATTACGGGGAACAGCGAAAACTGTAAACCCAGCCCCATCTGTATAATCCCATAGCACGGCACGTTTACCAAAAGCGGCATAAAGGCGCTTGTAACCAGCGTGCATGCCGTGATTATTGCAAGAAAGACGATATCCTTAATTTTATACTTTTTAAATATTTTACCGTCGGCTTCAGTTTGTTCTACGGCGTCCGTCCTTACCGCCGTTGTTGCCTCTGCCGCTGTTTCTTCCTGCGCATGCTGTGCGTTTTGTATTAACTGCTCGGCGGCGAGATCGTTGTTTTTTTGTTCGTCCATTATTATACTCCTTGTTAAACTTCTTTCATATAACCGCTATCTACACGGTAAATTCTGTCCGCTATCGCCATAGTAGATTCCCTGTGCGAAACCAAAATAATGCTGCGCTTGTTCTTCTGCTCGGCAAGGGCTTTTAAAATTATGCCTTCGTTTATGCTGTCTACATTGCTCGTAGGCTCGTCCAGAAGTATCAGGCTGCTGCCGCTTAAAAAGGCACGGGCAAGACCTATACGTTGTTTTTCTCCTGCAGACAGATTGTCGCCCAATGCCCCGACCTGCGTTTTATAGCCCTGGGGAAGCGTCATAATAAAATCGTGTACCGAAGCCATTTTGCACGCCGCTTCTAACTCGGCTTGCGTGGCGTTCTTTTTTGCAATACGAAGGTTGTCTTCTATGCTCATATCAAAAAGATAGGTGCTCTGCGAAACCATAGAAACGTTGTCAGATAAACTGTCCGAATTTATGCCGTCTATATCAATTCCGTTGTAATTTATCGTGCCGCCGTCCTTTTGCCAGAACCTTAAAAGCAATTTAAGGAACGTGGACTTGCCGCATCCGCTTTCGCCGACTATACCCACAATTTCGCCCTTTTGAGCGTGCATACAAATATCTTGTAATACGGCGGTCTGCTTGTCGTAAGAAAAGTTTAAATCGTTTACCTGTAAATTATCAAATGTAAAGTCCTTGCCATCAGTAATTGCCGTAACCGCAGGCTGTTCTTCCAAAAGATTTAATACCCTGTCGCCGCTGGCAAAAGTCTGCGTAAGGTTGCCCGGCAGTGCCGAAACTGCGCTTACGGGACCGAAACTTGAAAACACTGCCACAACGCCGATTATCATTTTACCTATGGTGAGCGTACCGCAGTTTACAAGCACAATGCCCACGATAAGAGTTACCGCGATAAACAGTGTTATCGTAAGCTCGGTTGCCGCCTGTGCCGCCGACGTGTCGTGCTTCATCTTTTTTGTCTCTTTAAGCAAAATATCTGAACGGCAGTTTACTTCACTCTCCCTTTCGGCTTCGGCGTTGTTTAAAACTATATCTTTAACGCCCTTTATGCTGTCTAAAAAGTACGCGTTGAAGGAAGCGAACTCCCTGCGGTAGTTTACGCCCGACTGCTTTAATTTACCCGACGAGATAAGCGGAACTACAATTCCTATGGATATATATCCGAGCAATGCAATGAGTGCCAGCCACCAGCTTGAAATAAAGCCGACGAACAGGAACACGCCCAGCGACACTAAAACCGCGATACACACGGGGCTTATTGTATGCGCATAGAACACTTCAAGCGTCTCTATATCTGAAGTTATCATTGCTATTATGCTGCCCTTTTGCTTGCTTTCGAGCTTGGCGGGGCAGAGAATACGCAGCGCGGCAAAGATTTTATCCCTTAAAACGGCTAAAAGCCTGAACGCTATATAATGGTTACTGTATTGCTCTAAATACCGCAAAAGACCGCGCAGTATGCCAAAACCAACGGCTAAACCTATTATCCAGCCGTAGGAAAGGGCGATACTTTCGCCAAGGGCCTTTGCTATGCCGACCGCGCCCATTACCGTTACGCCGATAGAGCACACGTAGCCAAGACAGCCGTTGAACACGGCTAAAAGCATAATATAGGCTAAACTTCCTAAAAGGGTTATAAGGCTTGCCATAATCTTTATCCCGCTTCGGCGGGTTGCCGTTTTCTGCGCCTTCATACGTTCACCCCCTTATAGCCTTCTTCCAACTGCTTCTGCGTGTTATACAGTGCCGCATATCCGCCGTTTACTTTCATAAGTTTTTCGTGCGAGCCGCGCTCCTTTATCTCGCCGCTCTCCATATAATAGATATTGTCGGCGGGAACGACGTTCGCGAGTCGGTGCGAAATTACGATAACGCTCTTTTGCTCGCTCAGCTTTTTTACGTTTTCCATAATTATAGCTTCGCTCTCTACATCTATATTGCTTGTAGCTTCGTCAAAGACGTAAATATCTTTATCTGCTACAAGGTTGACGGCGAGAGCCAAACGCTGCTTCTGCCCGCCCGAAATATTCTTAGCATCTTCTGAAATTACCTTATCCAGTCCGCCGTTTTCACGGATAAATTCGTCAAGGTTTACCGCCTTCAATGCGGCATATATGCCGTCGTCTGAGATATTTTTATTGGCAAGGTAAAAGTTATCTTTTACCGTGTCGTTAAAGATATATGTGTTGTAACTTACCGCCGCTAAGCGGGAATAGTACGCCGGGCGGGAATAACTTTCAAGCGGCTTGCCGCCAACCAGCACTTTACCTTCCTGCGGACGGCATGCGCCCGTAATTAAATTTACTATGGTGGACTTGCCGCATCCGCTTTCGCCCACTATGGCAGTCATACCCTTTTCAGGAAAATCGGCTGAAATATTTTTAAGCACTTGCCTTTCGCCGTCGTAGGAAAAAGTTACTTCATTAAGGCATATATCGGTACCTTTTACCTGATTTTCTCCCCATTCGGGATCAGGCAAAGATAAAAGGGTTATTATTTTTTTACCCGCGCTGGCGCCGTTCATCGCAACATGGAAAGCACTGCCTAAAGCCCTTAAAGGTAAGAAGAACTCAACGGCTACAAGAATTAAAAACAACGCCTGCGCTATTCCTGCGGCGGTTGGTATGGTCTGATTCATAACGCCCGCTATAGCAAGGGCTATACCCGCACCCGCTCCGCCGAACGCAACCAGGTCCATAATGGTAACGCTTGCAAGCTGCATTACCAGCACTTTCATTGTGATTTTGCGGAACTCTTCCGCACTTTGGTTTATATACTTGTGCTGCTGCCCGTCGGCTTTGTAAATTTTCAGCTCGTTCAAGCCCTGAACGCTGTCTAAAAACTCGTCGCCCATAGAAGTGTATTTATCCCAGTACTTGTTAAAAATGCGCTTGGCGTACTTGGATACCATTACTATAGACATAGGTATAAGGGGTACGCAGCAGATTAAAACGAGCGACACCTGCCAGTTCATTCCCACGCACACACAGAACAAAATCACTGGCACTATAAGCGAAAAGAAGAACTGCGGCAGGTACGTTGAATAGTAAAGGTCAAGCTGCTCTATTCCTTCCATGCTCACCTGGGTAAGCCCTGCCATGCTCATACCGTCCGCGCCCTTTGCGCCGAGAGTTAAAATTTTATTGTACGTCCTTTCGCGCAGATCCTTTTTTACCTGCCTGCCAAGCGTGTCCTTTAAACTACCCGTAACGCGCGTTGCCGCATAGCGCACCATAGCCAACAAAACCCCGATAATTGCGGGATATATGTAGGTCAATGGCTCTGCGTCCGTTATTGCAAGGTACACCGTCCAGCATATACAGGCGGTTATGCCGATATTTGCAAAACTGCCCAACAGCATTACCAGCACGGTGTACACCACATACTTTTTGTTGCCGCCCAACAGCCGCAACAACTCTTTATCTATCATTTATTGCTTATCTCCTTTTTTTGGCTCCTTTTATATTTTATCATCTGAACGACGTGCGAAATTGCGAATATCGGATGCGAAAATAACATTCTCGGTCCCGAATATCGCATAACGTCCTTTATTTTTTGCCGCATATCCGGCTTGTAACAATGCACTTTACAAAAAGAGCAAAACTGCTTGTTTACCTTAAAGGGGCACTTTTCAAGACGGAACAGGGCGTAATCGCAAAGCTGCCTGCATTCCGCACACATATCCCCCTTGGTTTTATGCTTGCCCCTGCAAAACTTTTTTATCATCACGGGAATAAGCTTCTTTTCCCTGTTCCACTTTTGCAAATCCTTCTGCTCTTTCGTCATAACTTTTTCCGCTCTCTAAATATTAACCATAGCTTATTTTATCATATTGTTTAAAATATTGCAATAAATTTTCACCAAGGTTTAGTTTCGATTTATAAAAATCATCGCTGCGATTATATAGCTTTGCTTATTTTTGCCCCTTTTCAGGCTTTAACGAGCAACTGCCGCGCAAGGCGTACAGACAGTTACAGCAATCATCGCCGTATCCAAGCGTTTTGGTTCGGTAAAAACCCGTCTTCATATAATAGCCTATCATATAATCAACGGCGCATATCCCGGGCAGAATACCCCTTGCGCCGAATTTATCCGCGTATGTAATAAAGCCGCACCTCGTTATTGTGATTTTAAAAGTATTCTCGTTTATATCTTCATATTCAATCTCCCAGTCAAACGGGTGCAGTTCACCCCTTTCCTGCCGCTCTATGTGCTTTTTTGCCTTTTTACGGAAGCCCTTTAAATAGCTTTTACCTACCATATGTAAAAGCGGCTTCGGGACGGATAGTAGCATTTTCTCGTTCATTTTCCACATTAAATCGTCCGCCTGGTTTTGATTTAAATCGAGTTCAGTCATCGCTTTGTACCAGGCGACGTAGGACGGCGCATAGGAGTAATTGAAAGAAAAAATGCTCTTCCCTATATCGGGCGTTTGCTTTAACAATTTTTAAAACCACTGCTTTGAAAGCGCTTTAAATCTCTTATAAAATTCCTTGCCGTAATCGGCTTTTATCATACGCCTGCTTCGCGCCATCGTAAGGTAATATATAAATTTTTTCATAATTTTTTACTTTTTTCAAACTCTCATATAATTTCAGATAAACAGCGTACATATCCCCGCCGCAATCAAAGCTATAAACGGGAAAATTATAATATGTATTATATGCTGCTTTTTGTTAAAACCAAATTGGTGATACCCTTCACATCCCTCGGTTTCGGATGCGTAATGCTGGTAAAAATGAGATTTAGTCAACAAAAACCAATCAAGAAAGATAATATCGAACACCTTTAAAAGATATAATATAGCTATATATCTTCCGAAAAACATCCAGAAGTTATAACCCTGCCTGACGCCATCCCATCCCGCGAAAATAAAAACAGCGGGAAAAACGGCTATACAAAGGAATGCTATCGCATACCCTATCAACCTTGCCCCGCGGAAACGTTCGCTTCTCTCTATAATAGCATCTTGTATATCTTTCGGCGCGCTGGAATAAAATTTTTTCTTTTGTATAAGCGCAACCGCCGCCCAAATCATACAAAACATTGCCGCCATCAGTACAAGCGACAAAATCAGTGTTGTAACCATAACTATCCCTCTTTGATTGTTTATCAAAAGCAACCTTATTTTTTACTCGTTTTTATAATCTCTCTCCATAGTGTACATAATGCCGCCGCCTTTAAGCGGGGTTTCCGCCGATTTTTTCATACCGCAGGATACGTACTTTTTTACTTTTAATTCCGTGTCCGTATCTAAAACGCAGAGCAATTTCCGTTCTTTTGCTATGCGGAACGGCTCTTCCAACAGCACTCGCAAAAAACCCTGTCCCTGAAACTCCCGTCTTACGGCAACCATTGATATGACAATATAGTCCGCTTCATTTTTATATATCTTTTCATAAGGGTTATTAAGCACGGGCAGCAACTTTTTTATAGAGTCGAACGAAAGACCGCGAAGAAACCGCCATACCATACGGACAGACTCCCGCCCCATTTTCAGTTTTTCATCTTTTCGCCAATATGCGAGATACCCCTCCTGCTTATCGGACGTCGTATATAAAACGCCGAGGCGGTAATAACACTCCGTCATAATTTCAAGAGTTTTGATTGCCTCGTCGCGTTCAAGACGGGTAAACGCACCCTCGCCCTCGTCATAAAACGCCTCGCCAATGCGCCTGCCGATTGTTTTAATTTGCTCGTCGGTCAGATTAGTTAGTTTAATCACTCTGCTTCCCCTTATTCTTAATAAAGCCGCTGCTGACTAACTTTTATTCGCCGTATCTTTATCGGGCAAATACAGATAGTCGCACATCGTGCCGCCGTCTGCCAAGGTGTTTTTCCTGTACAGGTCGGCGTGATAGAGTTTGGCTAGAATAAAATCAAGCTCGCACATAACAGGCAAAATTTCCTGGTAGCCATACGCCCTTGCGTAATCGTTTAAAGGGCATCTTGTAAAGTAATAAGCTATGCCTTTGCCCTGCGGCGTTCCCCCCCGGTTAAAGTCCCAGGTCTTTTCTGTATATCCGGGGTTATCTTCCGCCCACTTCGCGCACCTATTCAGCTTTGCCCTGAACTTTTCCATATCCTTCGGCCTATTAACGTCCAGCCCGCCCATAGCCTTTTGAACAATTTTAATTGATAAAAGCTCTCTCGTCATCTCGCGCATATCGTCGGGAGTTATAGTGCCGTCCGCCGCTTTCCATATCGCCATAAACACGAACGACATATACATATTGTGCGCCATAGGATTTTTAGCGCCTATGTCGTCCGTCTCATTAAGCATCTGTCTGTAGACGGACTTCGCCTTTTTTATATACTCTTTGGCTGACTTTTTTCCGTATCTTTTCGCCATCGGCTTTTTTATAAACGGTGCTATTACAAGCCAATATTTGCCCGTGTATTTCATCATATCAATACCTTTTTATTTTTCCGCGATAAAGCATATCCAGTGTTTATTTTGATTTCTATGCACTGTAACTTGCAAAAACCCCGCCTGCTTTAAACAAGCGGTAATTTCACTCTGCTTATATATCTTCATACCGTCAATTTTTTGTTCCCACTTTGCGCCCGAAGCGTCTTCGCCGTCGCTCTCGTTGCAGATAAAAAACCTGCCGCCATTTTTTAAAACGCGGTAAACCTGCGCAAAAGAAGCCGTAATATCCCAAAAATAAACAGTTTCAAACGCCGTGGCAAGGTCAAACGAGTTATCTGCAAAAGAGAGCCTGCGCACGTCTTCCTGCCGTATATCGCAGCGACCCGCTTTAACAGCTTTGGCGTTTACCTTACGGCTTTTGTTTACGCTTACTTCGGAATAGTCCACGCCCGTTACCATTCCATCGGGGCAGAGTTTTAAAAGCCGCTTGACGTTAGCGCCGCCACCACAACCTATTTCAAGAATATTTAAATCGTCTTTAAGCGTAAGATTAGATAAACCCCACTTTGCCAAAGCGGAGTGCCCGCCGATATTCATTGTGGCAACCATAATTTTGCCGCCTAACCCCTGCGGCTTGCAGGTGTTCTGAAAAAAGCCCATTTTATCCCATTAAATAAAGTCAACCCTTACAATCTTCATTCTCATAAATTTATCGGCTACTTTTGCCAAAAGCCGATAGGTTTTGCTTACAGATTTATCCTTTAAATTATTATAGCCGAGCATATATCCCCTGCTTGTAACCATTACGTTTTTCAAATGCAAAGCAAGGTCTTTATTTAAATTATCAATATAGGTGAACGCGTCCACGTCCATACCCGATTTATTGATAATTTCCTTTACCATAACTTTTACGGCGCGCTTGTTCGCCGCGTCGAATACAAGTTTGCCGCCCTTAAATTGTTGCGCCATGGCGTTAATAAGCGTTATAACCTGCTCCCTTTTAAAGTAATAAAACACGCCCGCCGCGAAGAAAACCGCACCATGGCTATTATCTATTTTATCAAACCAGCTGAAATTATTTATATCGGCGGCTATATTTGTAACCCTTTTTGCAGGCGGCAAAAGCCGGTTTCGCACGGCTATAACGTCGGGCAGGTCTATGTTATAAATTTTGCATTGCCCGTTGTCGCAGTTTTCGCCCGTCTGATCGAGCCCGCAGCCAATATTCACCACGGCGGCTTTGGGGTAGGTTTTAAGATATTCCCGCACTTCTGCCGCCATATCGTATTGCCGCATCGCCGTTTCCAACGCGCCGAATTTAACCGAAAAGCTGTCGGCGTGTATCTGCGAAAAATCGTAATCGAGCCGCCCGATAAGTTCAACCGCCCTTTCGTCCTTAAAAAGGTTGGGGTATTTTTCCGTGCAGAGCTTTCGCGCGTAGAGCGGAATTATAAGCGTTTCCTGCACCGTATTGCGTTCAATATGTATCTTTTCCATTACTTTCTGCCTACCAGCATACGGGAATTACCCAGCATCATCAACGCCGCGCGGCGTTCCGAGCCGAAAACAAGTTCCGCCGTGTTTACTATACGCACTTCTTGATAGCCCATATCGCGCAGTTTTTGAGCGAACGCCTGCATATCGCCGTACATTTTGGGCTTCATACAATCGTTAATGGCGAACACGCCGCCCTTCTTTAAAACGCGCAGACTCTCCAAAAGCAAGTCCTGCTTGTTTGAACCCATAATATTGTGATAAACGTAGTTGCTTATTACCGCGTCAAAGGTTTCGTCGGCAAAATCAAGTTTGTTAGCGTCGCCCTTTTGGAATGTGCATTGAGCGGCGACGCCTTCCATAGCCGCGTTCTTTTCGCATACGGCTTTGCTGTAATTGTACATTTTACCCCAGTAGTCCACGCCGACTACCTTTGTATTTTTCCACGTAAGGGCGGCGCGGATAGCCAAAGGTCCTGAACCGCAGCCTACTTCCAAAAGCGTACCGTTGCCGTCATAGTCAAGATTTTCCAGCACCACCTGATGCGCTTTATCCATCATACCACCGCCGCCGAACGCGTACTGCCTGCGTATCCAGGTTATCCAGCCTATTACCGCCAGCAACAAGGCAAGAATAACGATAAACACTATGCCCAGCGCAAGTATATGGAATACCGTGAAAGATAATACCGCAAGTACCAGCACAACAAGGGCGATGCCTCCCATCATAAAAAACACGGGGTTCGACATCCAGCTGCCGTAATTTTCGCCGTGAGTGCCAAGGCGTATTGTTTTTTGTCTATCCATAAATTTATCTCCTTTTTTAATAATTTTTTAAATTGATTTAGCGCTTTACGCATCCGAAATATTATTTACCCGAAAGACGCTTTTTCTTGCGCTTTTTATGTATGACGACGGGAATTGTTATTGCAACAGCTATAACCACGACGAGAAGCACTGCGGCAAGTATAATCATCTTCGTCATTTTAGACATCGCCACGCCCGGAATACATACGATAAAAGTACCCGTTTTGTCGGTTGTAACCTTTACATACCCGTCGGCTGGCGAAGAAGACAATTTTGTTAAGTTGCCTTCGGCGTCCATATAATACACCACTGCCTTAGAAGTATTCAGCGTAGTTGCGATATATATGCCTATCTCTCCGCTCAAATCGGCTTCTTCTGCACCGTTATAGATAAGCACGGAATACACTTCATAATTATCTGAAATATCAGCCATTCTATCAGCCGCCATATCGTACACTGCACCGCTTGTAACCGCACTCGCCTGCATTACGGCACTATCAGTAAGCACCCCGTCGGCATCTTCAAAGTAGGCTACCGAAGTTGCCGCCGCTGTAGAAGTGATAACTACTTCGTATTCTGAATAAGTATCATTGCCGAGCATAGTTTTATAGGTTGAACTTTCAGCCCTGTAAATCAGGTAGTACTCACCGGTATTTTCCGCAACGAAACTCGAACCGTTTAATTCAACCGATTCATTGCCGTTAGTTGCGGCATAGTATACGGTGTAAGTTACATCGCAGCTCTCTGCGCCCAACGTTGCCGTAGCCGATGGTATTGCAAACGAAGCCCCCGTTTGTACCTGGTATTCACTGCCTGCCGAAGTCGTTATGGTGGGTACAAACTCGGCTGGGCGGTCGGCGATTGTATCAGCTTCACCCACGTATGTTGCGCTGTCAAGGTTAAGCGTTATAGTAAACGACTGCGTCGTGCCCATAGCCGATATGTACACACTGTAATTCAAAGTTGAAGCAAGATTTTCCGCCGACAGAGTATAACGGTAAGTCTTGCGGCTATCGGTATCTTCGGTTATTTCCTGCCCTATCTGCTTGCCGTCGGTGTTACTATCCAGGGTAAGCGTAAGATTTTGCATAGAGCTTACACTCTTTACAAGCGAAAGCGACATATAGTAGTTGTCGCCTACTTTATCTACCATTACCGTGTCATCAAAGTAGTTGGCAATCATACTCTTGCCTATAGCGGAAGTTCCGCCCACTTCATAGGTTACGCTATATGTACCGTCTTCCCAGTCCGAAACGCCTTCTGCCGCAACGCTTACAGAACGGCAAACCCCTGCCGCAAAAATGCAGCAAAGCAATGCAATTATAAAAAATAATGTGATTTTTAATCTGCTTTTTACAAATTTCATAAAATTTACCCATTATCCCAAAAGAAGCGTCCCATCTCAAGAACGCTTCTTTCAGATATGTTTTATTGCCCGATTATTCGGCTGACGTTATGTAAGCCGCCGTGTAAGTGGCGAAACTGCCGTCTTCGGTTGTGGTACTGCTGTCAAACGAGCTTGAACCCCAAAGCAAAGCGGAAGTAAAAGTTATCGTATTTGCGGTATAGTCGTAGGTAAATGTGGTAGTTGTCGCTTCGCCCACCGCTTCCGAATAGGTCATTGTATAAACGCCGTCCGCGTAGATAACGCTGCCTGTACCCTTGCTGGTATCGGGCGAAGATTGGTAATATAAATTGAACGACATTGACGACATATCAATATTTACTATCGCGGTTACGTAAGCCGCCATACCGCCCGTCCATTCAAGGTCTACGTTGTATTCGCCGCTTGCCACTATAGGCTGCGCCTTGTAGGTTGCAAAAGAGCCGTCTGATGTGGTAGTGCTTGTATCAAAAGAACTTGAACCCCATAAAAGGGCAGACGTGAAAGTAATTTCACTCGTCTCACTGTCAAAGGTGAAAGTTGTGGTATTTACGCCATCCACACTTATGTCGGAATAGGTCATGGTATAAACACCCTTACTGTAAGAGATAGAGCCCGATCCTTTGCTTACAGTGCTGCTTGATGTGTAGTATTGGTTGAACGTATTGTCTTCGGCGTTTATGTTTACTACAAGCGTCATATAGTTGTTCATGCCGCCCGTCCACGATACGTCCACAATGTACTCTCCGCTTGTCAGCTCGCTCTCATCATCCGAACAGGCGGACATTGCCGCAATGGTAAAAATAAGCGCCACGCCCATTATTGCCGCAATTAAAACCTTGAAACAATTAATAACTTTTTGCATAAAATTCTCCTGCAAATAAAAAATTTTAACCAAATATTAACTTTGGTTAATCTATTTATAGTTTAGCAGGATAATTTTTACAAGTCAACTTATTTTAAGGTATTTTGAAAGAAAATTTAACTTAAGTTAATTTTTATATTTTTCTTTATAAAAATAAAACAATAACTATTGAAAAATTACAAGCAGCTGAAATAAATTCTGCCCAACCTTTTATACAAGATGTATTGAGTACGGTGAAAGCGGACATTGCGATAAAGAAATATGTAGGACATTCCCTTGGAGAACAGCTTACGCTCTCACACGAAATGCAGAGGTGTACCCGAAGTTATCGCCACCGAGGAAGGCTAAAGCTTGTTGAACTTGAAGGCATAGAAAAGCCCGATTTTAACGTTTTTCGGCAAAAAATGCCCCGTTTTTGCAAAATTTTAAATCGTGCACCGCTCGTACACCGCCCCATCGGGACGCCGATTTTCACACGAAAAGCACCGCTGTACCAGCGGTGCTTTTAAGTAACTTTTAATAAAAATTCCGTTTCGGAAAAAAAATTAAAAGTTGGCACATATTAATTTATACTATAATAAATATTTTTCCCCTTTCCGTTTTTCCTGATTTTTCCGTTTTCTTCAAGCCTGGATATTATACCAAGAGTTTTCGTTAATTTAAACCCTGTATGTTCCTGAATATCCGCTCTTGTGGTTTTGCCATTTTCTGCGATGAAATTATACACCAATTCATCATCGGTAAGTTTAGTCTTTACCTGAACGGTTTTGTTGGGCAATACAAGCAAAAAGCCATTGTCGGAAACTTCAAATCTTGGTGAAACTGCGGCGTTTACGTAATCGCCCTGTATCTTCTTTACCCCCGTGCCATATGCTTCGACGTAATGTAACCTGAAAAATATATCGGCTAATTTTTCATTTCTTGTACGGGAAACACCAAGCATCATATCCGAATAGGTCATACCTGAAATCAATCCCCCGATTGAAATATACTCTATGCGGTCGGGATAAATATTTATTATATTGCTACCGTTCAGCGAGTAATCACGGTGTATTAAGCAATTTAACAGCCCTTCGCGCAAAACAAGATCATCGTAATCGCTTTTATCTATGCGCATAAGTCCGTCGTAATCACCGTGTTTTTTATTGTTTAGCCGTAAATATTCATACGCGTCGTCCGCCTGCTTCAATATACTACCGCTAAACTCTTTTCTGTCAACAAAATTGCTCTTATAGTCGTCATCGAACACAGCTGCTTTTATGGAAAAAGGACACTGGTCGGATAACAACAAAGCGAGATTAGTATATTCCCCGTCCGAGTTTTTGATTCCGAGAGTTTTCTCTTTGACTTCCAACTTCGCGCGTTTAAAAGCAAAGTTAAGGTAATCAAAGGTTAAATCGCTTTGCATACAGGGCAGCGATTCATAGGCATTATTTTCGCTCTCCATAATCATCTGCTTTATGGCGTATTCAGATGCCTGTTGCGATGTGTTATTTATACGCAGATACACGCCGCTGGGCTTTAAACCCTTTTCATAGATATAGTACGGCTTTTTTACACCGCGCCCCACTTCCACTCTTACTAATGTTTTACCGTTATCCGTATATTCTTCTGCACTGCAAATAAGCGAAGGGTCAGGACGTATTGCCTCGTGAATCATTGCGGAAACACGTTCAATTATGCTTTTAGCGTCGTTTACGCCGATGACTGCACCATTATCATCCACGCCTATTATCAGTGTTCCGCCGTCGCAATTCAAAAAGGCGACTATCTCTTTTTTTATATCTGCGGTAAACAGCTCTTTTAATTCCAGCCTTGCACTTTCTTTATAGGTCATATTTTGCTCCTTTATCCTTTCTATCGCTATTCTATCGTTTTTCTCTCGCTTTCTATCTATTCTATCGCTTTCTCTCGCTTTTGTCAATAGAAACAAACAGGATATTTTATAATTTCTTGTCAAACATTCATAACAAGCCGCTGTACATAAGGTTTTTTGTTGTCTTTGCCGGGAACACCTTTGCAAGTGAAATCAAATCGGAAGGACTTACGTTATTTGCCGCCATATAATTCTTTACTCTGTCCCTTGCCCTTGTATCTATGTCTATGTCCATGTTTTGAAACATTTTACACTAACACTTTAAAAGCGGCATTTGTATCCGCCGCTTTTGAATTGCATTATTAAATTAAGTATCGTATCTTACCATATTTGTTATAACTTTATTACGGTATACAATATCATTTCTTACAGTAAAACCTTGTGCTTCCCAAAAGGCGTTGCCGTCTTTATTACGTTCAAACACCACGAGAGCAACCTTTGTTATGCCTATTTTTTCAAACGCCGTCATCACGGTATTGACAAGGCTCGTACCGATGCCATTATGCCTGTAAGACGGCGCAACTGCCGTGTGATAAATATAGCCTCTGCGACCATCGTTTCCCGCCATAATCGCGCCAGTTATCACGTCATTATCCACGGCGACAAAACAAGTTTCGGGGTTTCTTGTAAGGAAACGTTCAACACCGTCTTTTGTATCATCTACGTTATTAAGCCCCATACCTTTACAAGCAGTCCATAAATTATATACGGCATTATAATCTGAAATCGTCATCAACCTGATATACATAATTATTTTATCTTCAATCCGTCTTTAAACGCATTACCTACACGCTCCGTTACTTTGTAATAGCCGTGTGTATAAGGATCAAAAGCGATGGCGTTTAAAAAAGATATATCCACGTTACCATTCTTTAAAACACTTTCCTCTGCGGAAACATTAACGACTTTGCCTATAACTCCTAATCCATATAAACCGTTTTGGTATTCTATAAATTCGCACTCTATGCAGACAGGCAATTCGTTTATAACGGGAGCGTCCACATTTTTTGCCTTTGTTGCGGTAAGCCCTGCCGCAGACAGCTTATCTTTTACTTTATTGCCGGATGACACGCCGAAATAATCTGCTTCAACAACATGAGCGGCGTCCGCTATACTTATCGTAAACGCCTTGCGCTTTTTTATGTTTTCTACCGTTTTATGTGTTTCGGTAAGATTTAGCGCTACAATATCCCTGTCAACCATAGTTCCCCAAGCCGCGTTCATAACGTTCACGCTGCCGTCGTCGTTATACGTCGCTATAAGCAGAACAGGCATAGGAAAAATTGATTCAGTTGTTTTAATATCCTTTTTCATAGTAGAATCTCCTTATATCAAATTGTTTTATTTTACTTATTATAGCTAACCAAAAAGGAATTTGTCAATATACAAAGCAATTTTTTCAGATATTTCACCCGTCAACGACGTATATCTTATTGGACAGCATACCCATCCAGCAGGTGTATGTAAAAGTGCCAGTCTTTTCGGGCGTGAACTCTATTATAACGTCGCCCACGCTTAAACTTACCTGCAAGCCGTATTCGTTTATTATAATCTCGTTATTGCAGCCGTTGAGTTCGTCTTCATCCACTACCATCGTCCACACGACGGGAATACCTACCGTAACTTTTATGTCTTCGTAGCCGTCGGAATGCAGCGTCGTGGTAACGTACTGCGCGTCGCCGTCTATGGTGGCAACAATAGCGTTATCCGATCCAGACGAACCCGACCACGGGAAGTTTACCCCTGCCAGAGTAAGGTTTGTGCTTATCATATAAATACTTATTACAATAAGGAGTACCGAGCCGACTTTAAGCATAATCTGACGCCAGCGCATCTTAAGCATTGCCGCCGTCAAGCCGAATATAAACACGAGCGGTATCGTGCCCAGGCAGAAGAAAAACATAGACAGCGCACCCGTTATCCAGCTGCCCGTAGCTATGGCGTAGACCTGCATAGACTGCAAAGGTCCGCACGGCATAAGCCCGTTTGCAAGTCCTATTACAAACGAGCCGTATCTGCCGAGTTTTGCTATCCCCGTTGAAATTTTACTTGAAAGTTTTGGAAACAACCTTATGCGGAACGAGAAACCACCAAGCATCCTTATACCCATAAAAAGCATAATTATGCCCGCTATAAGACCTATTATAGCTCTTGCCTGGGTGGATATAGCCGCCTTTTCGCCAATAAAGCCAAGCTATGCGCCTATTAAAGTGTAGCTTACCAGTCTGCCGCCGTTGTATAAAATAGCCCGTAAAAGCGGCTTGGCGTTGCCTTCTGAAAGGCTTTGCGCAAGGTTCATACCGCCGCACATTGCAACGCAATGCACCGAAGTTAAAAGTCCCACCAAAAACAGTGAAATATAACTCATACTCTCGCTGCCTATAACGGGGATATTGTTGAATACTTCCAGCCAGCCCATACAATCTGCAAGTACATACAAGCCGAGAATTATAATAAGTATAGCTAAAGTCTGACCGACAATTTTTGACTTTTTCGTTACGCCGTAGCCCGTCGCTTTAATAGCTTCCGTTATGGCTTCCTGTGTGCAGGGCTCTGTAAATTCTGCGACAAGTTCGCCCTTGCCGTAGTTTGCCGTTGCCGACGTTACGCCTTCCAGAGCTTTAACCGCATTTTCTACTCTGCGCTCGCAACCCGAACAGGTCATCCCCGTAACGTGTATTGTTACTTCCATAAAAATTTCCTTAATTATCTTTCCACTTCTTGAACAGGCTGACGTTGCCTTCCAGATAAGTCTGCGAAACGGTAATTATGCCGTTACTGAGCGAGTATGCTTTAACGGGTACAGGGCTGCAACTATTGCTTGACTTGCCTACGGTATCAATTGATATTTTTGACTTACAGTTCTGGCAGACCATATAGTTCCCCGACTGCACGAAGTACGCTTTTTTAGAGCCGTTGCACACCTGACAGGTATTAAACGCAACGCGAACGGTATTATCCGACGCAAGCACCGCAAAAATTTCCACCGTAAGCCCGTCTATCGTTATATCGTAAAACGTCGCGGTTGATGTTACGGTTGTCGTGTCTATAACTATTCCGCCCTCGTCCGTTTCGACCTCTTCCTGAGTATTATCATCATCCGAATTTTCTTCTTCCTGTGTGTTATCGCCCTCGTCCGAGTTGTTTTCTTCCGCGGTAATTGACGAAGATCCTTCCACGCCGTTTATATCGCCGCTATCAGCCGAACAGCCGACGGCAAAAATCAATGCCGCCGACATAAAAACGGCAATAAATATGGTAAAAAATTTTAAAAATTTACGTTTCGTTGATTTAAAACCAGACATATAAAGTACTCCGTATTAATTTAATTATTTTTCCATGTTGTAAAGCGGTATGCGTTTGCGGATATGTAACTCTTGGAAATGGTTATAACGCCGTCGCTTAACGTATAATTACTGCTTGTTATAGGCACGGGATTACAGCCGCTGGCTGATTTGCCTATGCTGTCCGTAGCGAACTTGTTTTTACAGTTCTGACAAATAAAATACTTTCCCGACTGCACAAAATACGCCTTCTTTGAGCCGTAGCAAACCTGACAGGTATTAAACGCGACGCGCACCGTATCATCCGATGCGCGCACGGCAAACACTTCCACGGTTACGCCGTCCACGTCCGCGTCGTAATAATTAGCCGTAGAGGTTATATCGTCAACCGTGATTTGTATTTTTCCGTTTTTTGATACCGTAGTACTGCCGCCCGAACTGCCTGAACAACCTGCGACAAACACAGTTACAGAGATTGCCACGGCGAGAATTGCTATAAAAAATTTCTTGAATTTACTCATTTTATTTTCTCCTTTGAATGGATATAACTTCGTATCCCGCGCCCGTTACGGCGGCTGTTAAATTGTCGTCGGATATATCGCCGTTTACTGTAACCTGCGCTGTTCCCTTTTTATGGCTTACGGCAGCCGCCTGTACCTGCGGCAACGCTTCAAGAGCCGTCTTTACCGCCCTTTCGCAATGTTCGCACATCATTCCTTTTATGGTAATTTCAATATCTCCGTCCTGCGTTAATTCGCCCATACTATCGGGTAAATCTGCTTCTTTTACCTTGCGCTTTCTTATTTTTCTTATATTGAAAAGATTAAGGCGCAGTGCGTTTGTAACCACGCAGAACGACGATAGACTCATAGCCGCGGCGGCAAACATAGGATTTAACTGCCAGCCGAATATCGGTATAAACACGCCTGCCGCAAGGGGAATGCCTATACAGTTGTAGAAGAACGCCCAGAAAAGATTTTCGTGTATGTTTGTAAGCGTTGCACGGCTTAAACGTATAGCGGCGGGAACGTCCGAAAGCCTGCTCTTCATCAAAACCACGTCAGCCGCGTCAATGGCTACGTCCGTTCCCGCGCCTATCGCTATACCCATATCCGCAGAAGTGAGCGCGGGCGCGTCATTTATGCCGTCGCCCACCATCGCCACTTTGCCGTACTTTTTAAGCTCTTTTATAACCGCTTCCTTGCCGTCGGGCAATACTCCCGCTATTACTCTGTCTACCCCTGCCTGTTTTCCTATGGCGTTTGCAGTCTTCTGGTTGTCGCCCGTGAGCATAACTACTTTTATGCCCATAGCCTGCAGCTCTTTCACGGCGGCAGGGCTGTCTTCCTTTATGGTATCGGCAACGGCGATTATACCCATAAGTTTGCCGCCCTTTGCAAATAAAAGCGGAGTTTTGCCGCCGTCTGCAAGTTCTTCCGCCTTTGCGACTATAGCTTTAGCCAGCGGATGCTCGCTTTTTATTTCAAGCGAATAGGCGGCTGTAAGCAGCTGTTCTTCGGTAAAACCTTCCGCTGCTATAATATCCGTTACGCGCGGCTGTCCTTCGGTTATAGTACCCGTTTTATCAAGAGCTACTATCTGCACCCTGCCCGTCTCTTCCAAAGATACCGCCGTTTTAAACAGTATACCGTTTTTTGCGCCCACGCCGTTGCCAACCATAATAGCCACGGGAGTTGCAAGCCCCAGCGCACACGGGCAGGATATTACCAGAACGGATATGCCCCTTGCAAGCGAATAGGCGAAACCGCCGCCGCACGCCAGCCATACTATAAGCGTAACAAGCGATATGCCTATTACCGCAGGAACGAAAATTCCCGAAACTTTGTCGGCGATTTTGGCGATAGGCGCTTTGGTTGCCGCGGCATCGCTTACCATCTTAATAATCTGCGATAAGGTAGTATCTTCGCCCACGCGCGTTGCTTCACATTTTATAAAGCCCGACTGGTTTATAGTTGCGGCAGAAACGTTGTCGCCGACAATTTTATCCACGGGTATGCTTTCACCCGTGAGCGCGGACTCGTTTACCGCGCTTGAGCCTTCTATAATAACGCCGTCCACGGGGATATTTTCACCCGGGCGGACTACGAATATATCGCCCTTTTTAACCTGGTCTATGGGAACGGTTATCTCCTGCCCGTCCTGCAATATAACCGCCTGTTTGGGAGCGAGTTTCATAAGGCTCTTTAAAGCATCAGTAGTCTTGCCTTTTGAACGGGCTTCAAGCGTTTTGCCTACGGTGATAAGCGTAAGAATGGTAGCCGCCGACTCAAAGTAAAACTCGTTCATATAGGTCATAACAAGTTCTTCGTTGCCGTTTACCACCGCCGCCGTCATCATAAATAAAGCGTAAACGCTCCATAAATACGCAGCTGTAGAACCTAACGCCACCAGCGTATCCATATTGGGCGACCTTTTAATAAGAGCCTTAAAGCCGCTTATAAAAAATTTCTGGTTTATCACCATTATTATTGTGGTAAGCAGCAGCTGTATAAGCCCCATTGCGACGTGGTTGCCGTTGAACCACGAAGGCAGGGGCCAGTTCCACATCATATGCCCCATAGAGATATACAAAAGGGGCAAAAGGAATACAAGCGAGGCTATAAGCCGCTTTACCATAGCGGGCGTTTCGTGGTCTTCCAAAGCCGATTCATCCGCAGATATGCTTGATTTACCGCTATCTGCGCCCTTTAATTTTGCACCGTAGCCCGCCGCAGTAACGGCGGAAATTATTGCTTCGGGCGAAGCCGTGCCTTCCACTCCCATTGAGTTTGTCAAAAGGCTTACCGAACAGCTTGTAACGCCCTGCACTTTGCTTACCGCCTTTTCTACCCGCGCAGAGCAGGCGGCACAGCTCATTCCCGTAACTATATATTGTTCCATCAATATTCTCCGTTTACTTCATAAGTTTTTGCAGTGTACTTACAAGGTCGTCTATAACTTCGTCCTTGCCGTCCCTGATGTCGGTTACAACACAGGTGCGGATATGGCTTGCAAGCAGTTCCTTGTTAAACGCGTTCAATGCGGCGGAAACAGCCGAAGTCTGCGTTAAAATATCCGTACAATAGGCGTTATTTTCTATCATCCCCTTTATGCCGCGTATCTGCCCTTCTATGCGGCTCAACCTGTTTATAAGGTCTTTATACTCGCTTTCGGGTCTTTGCTTTTTTCTTTCGCAACAGCAACACTTTTTTTCTTCCATAAATTGCAGCTCCTTTTACTAAATACCCCCACGGGGTATTTGCAGTAAGTATATACCACCTTTGAAACGTTTGTCAAGCGCTTAAGGCATACTATTACATACTTTTTTAATAGGTTTTATAAGAATTGTAACTGTATATACAAAAAAGTCAAGCCATCACGCATTAAAACCCAAAATTTTCCGACGGGGATAATCCCCGCGGAAAATTCTGGAAGGTCTGCAAACTGAATTTCAGCTGTCTGTGATTGATTTTTTGTATTCGCCTATGGCTTTTGCAAGCTGGTCGGGGCAGGACGTACCATTGCGGCACTTTATACCTTTAAGCGTGGCGGCGACTTCGTCTATGTTTTTGCCTTCGGCAAGTCGGCATATGCCCTGCAAATTTCCGTAACAGCCCTTTTTAAAGCTGATATTGTGAATTGCGTTATTTTCGTCCACTTCAAAAGTTATCTGCGTGGAACAAGTGCCCTGTGTTTTATAAGTAAACATATTACGCCTTGCTTTGCTTGCGCTTATTGAAGAATACCGCAAGCCCTACTATTACACCGACAAGCACAACGCCTCCTATTACTATGCCCACTATTGCGCCCGTAGAAAGTCCTTCGCCCGAACTATCCGCATCCGACGCGGTTGCACTACTATCCGTTGTCGCGGTTGCTGCAGTTGTTTCGGTAAGCCTGCTTGTAAGGGTGATTTCAAGGTCTCCCGCAAGGCTCGATTTATATGCCGTAATAACTTCCTGCGTCTGCGTGGTGTACTTCGTGTAGTTATCGGTATTGGATATAGAACTGTCTGACGAGGTGCTGCGGACGTACATAAGCTCCACATAAGAAAGTATGGGCGCATCGTGTGCGTTTTTATCTACGTTATTTTTATTGTAGGCAAAGAAATAAGGCACTTGCAATTTATTTGCTTTTACTTCGGTATCTTCCGAATTGGTATAGCTTATATAGGTAGTCGCAACGTCGTATTCCGTCTCTATATTGGTAAGGTATGTATTTACAAGGTCTACGTAAAGGCTGGCGAACTCGTTGCTACTGTCGCGTATATGCAGGTCTTTGCTGTAGCCCCAATACTTTTTGGCGTAGCCCGAATCGAGCTTTGTATCAAAGGTGTACACGGTAAGATTGTTTGTTACAGCGTAGTCGTTTACTATATCTACGATAGCCTGCGTATTACCGCACCAGCTGCCCGCAAAGAAAATAAGGTAAGCGCCGTTTTGCTGCAATAGCCATTCAAGCTGATGATAGGTAAGCGTTACAAAATTTATCTGCTCGGTGCTTTCAAATATTGTTTCGCCCGACTTCTGGTTATATATTGTGCGTATGTAATCGCCGTCGGTAAAGGACGTAAGCCCGCTTTGCGGAATTTTACTGAACACGTTGGTTATAAGTGCGTCTTTATAGTCGCATGCGCTTGTGTAAGATTTATTTTCGCCATATCCCGAATACAGGTGTTCTCCGTTTTCGCCCGTTTCGTCCCAGTAGAGCATCTTTTCGTACCCCGCAACTATGGGCGCACTTTCGCCGCTTATCTCATTATCCTTATTATACAACGCAAGGAAAGGAACCTGCACCTTTGGAACGGTTACGTCTTCATTGTTTGAATTTGTATAAGTAAGCGCGCTTGATGAATCTACCGTGTATTCAACAAAATCATTAAGATTGGTAATGTAGCGCGTTACAAGTTCGCCGTACAGGTAGTTGTAAGTTGCGCCGTCGTAGCTTGCCCCGTTGGTTTCGCGGACATGCGAAGAACGGTTTGCGCCGTCTAAACGGAAATCAAAGTTGTAAATTGTAGAAACGCCGTAATCGTTGGCAACTTCGTTAATGTAGCCTATTACCGCCGTCGTATTGGGGCACCAGCTGCCGCCGAAAAGTATAAGGTAGTTGCCTTCGCTCTCAAGAAGAACGACAAGTTCTTCCCACGTTACCGACTGGAACACAACGCTGTCGCCCGAATTTTCTTCAAGATTATCGGCAAGATGCGTGTATTCCGACTTGTAATATTCCGACTGAACGTCGGTTATCGTTGTGTTATCTGTAGTTTCTGCGCTTGCAGTAAGCAAAGCGCCTGCACCCACGGTCAACGCTATTGCCGCCGCAGCGGTAAAAGCAAGCGTGCGCAATACGCTCTTTTTTGTATTAGTCATTTTAATTATCCTCGTTTGAAATATATTTTAGCAGATTTCTATTTCTTCATCTTCGTCAGAACCGCCGTCATCATCGTCGTCTTCTTCGGATGAAGTTCCTACGCCGTACTGCTCTTCGGCGTCGGTTAAATCAGAGTAGTTTTCTACCACAATGCCGCTGTCGCCTATTATGCTGTCGTAGACTTCGCGGGCTTCTTCTATGTAAGCTAATATAACTTCTTCGTCTTCACCGCTCTTTTCGGCTTTATATAACTGCACTATAGAAAGGCGGGTATATTCTGCCCTTGCTTCGGTAAGAAGATCGGCGTTTGTTATGCGTTCGTCAAGGGATATATTGGTATCTAACGCATCGTAATAGCTTATAGCCGTTTCTATCTTTTCCCGCGTTTCGGTTGTGTAGGTAATGTCGCCGTCCGCCCATATATCGTCTATCGCGCTCTTTGTTCTGCTTACCGAATACACGGCGGAGCTTATTGCAAGCACAAGCAAAACTATAACTATAGCGCCGAAAGTTATTGAATATATAGCTATTTTAGGCAGTTTCTTTTTTGTTTTCACGGTAGCGACCGTTTCTTCTTCAGGTGCGGACTGCTCCTGCTTTGACTCGTCTTCGGGTTTAAATTCTTCCGCCATATTAAGCCTCCTTTGTTTCCGCGTCGGTGCTTACGTTCGCACTTTCCTCTCTTTCGCCGTCCTCTGTTTGGACAGCGTTCAGGTCATATGCTCTTTCGTCCGCACCTTCGTCGGAATTAAATATATCGTAGTCAAGCAAGCCTTCCTGCTTTGCGACTACCGTTGTGGCTACCGCCGCAGTAGAAACGTTGTCAAGCGTGCGCACCATATCGGATATGGTGTTTATTGGCACGAATGCAATCACCGCCGCTACGGGGAGTCCCAGCGTACTGAACAGCGATATTGCCGTAACCAGCGCTATACCCAGAACGCCCGCACTGCCTATGGATAGCACAAGGGTAAGCACGCCCAATAGCAGATAATCACCGAACGACCAGTTTAAGCCCGTTGCGTTTAAGTAGAAAATCGCAAGCAGGATAGGCCATATACAGGTACAGCCGGGCATACCTATCGTTGTCCCCAAAGGCGCGGTAAAGTTTGCGACTTCTTCCTTTACACCTACCTTATTTTTTAGCGTGCCTATGGTTACGGGTAAAGTGCCGATACTGCTCTGCGTGGTAAACGCCGTTATCTGCACGGGCAGTATCTTTTTGAAAAATCTTACGGGGTTTACCCTTGCGCCCAGCGCAACGGTTGCGCCGCCGACTAAATACGTATGCACGATGCTTACGGCATATATGGCTATTACAAGGAATAAAAGCTGCAAAAGCGCGTCTTTATCTTCCACAAAACTTGCCGCCGATCCCGCAAGAAGCACCAGCACGGCGTAGGGCGTAAGGTCTATAATAAAACCGAGAATTTTATATATAACGTCCTTAAGCGTAAGTATAAAATCACGGAACACGTGAGTGCTCTCTTCGCCCTTTTCCTTGACCGTCTGTATATAACCTATCGCCACGGCAACGCCTATAATAATTATAGCGACAACGTTATTTTCGCTTAAATCGGTAATTATGTTGGAAGGGAACAGACCGATAACTACGTCGGTAAACGACTCTACAAGGCTTTCGTATGCCGACACGGTAGAATCGCTTATACTTGTCTCAAAAACAGATCCCGCGCCGCTTCCGAGCTTGAATACTACCCCTACGATAAGAGAAAGGATTATTGCAAACACCGACGAGAGCAACAGCCAGAATACCGATTTAAAAGACAACCTTTTAAGTGAGCCGTTGTTTTTTACCGATATAAAACTTGAAATTATAGATACAAGTATCACGGGCGCGACAAGCGCGGTTATAATATTTACATATATATCGCCCAGCATATCGGTATATGTAAGGTAATAATTATCCTGCGAACTGAACGCAACGCCCAGCACAATTCCTAAAATCATTGCAACTATGATAGAGACAGTCCAGCTGACCTTTTCGCTTAAAAGGTATATGCCGCCGAAAAGCAGAAAGGCGATAGCTAAAACTAAAAGCCCTATCCAGTTGACGTCCGTCAAAAAATTCATACATCCTCCGAATTATAAAAAAATTATTAAAACTGATTTGCCGCGGTCAACAGACTCCGCCGCAGCGCCTGTAAAAAATTGTCATAACGCTCTCCTTAAGGCAATACCACACAATGTTGTATGCTGTATTGTGTTGGCGTTTTTGAATGGTAAAAAGGCGCTTTTTTGCAGCAACAGCAGAACCTATTGCAAGAAAAAGCAACATATTTACCGCCGAAAACGATAGCAAGACGGCTTATCGTCATTTTGCGGTATTGCCTTGAATTGCCGCGGTCAACAGACTCCGCCGCAGCGCCTGTAATAAATTATCATAACGCTCTCCTTAAATATTTTACAACCCCGAATATGCCTGAAATAAATACTTTAAGTCGTCGGGATTATCCTTATAAATATTGCCGTGCCGCCTGCCCGTGAAGACCTTTTCGCCGCCGCTGTACGCGGTAAGCGTGGTTATCGGCATAAGCTGCCACTTGCCTTTGCCCAGCGGAGACGTTGCGAACACCACACCGCCTTCCGTTTGCTGAAAATACAGCGAATTTTCATAATTTGAATGCACGTACATATACTCGCCGTCGTACAGCAGAGCGTTGAGTTTATTGCCTGCCGACATATCGGCAAAAATGCCGTCTAAAAGTTCAAACCTTTCCTTAGCATTGAGTCTGCCCCTTTGCCTTTCGGTATTGTTAATTTCGTCTACTATATATAAAAGCACCCTTTCGCTGTCCGTCTGCCCCTTCTGCACGTAGGTATAGCCGTTGAGCTTGTCATAGCCGAATATAGTGCCGTTGTGTACCAGCGTCCATAGCCTGCCGCTATCATCCTTTTCTGTGAACGGATGACAATTGTTGTATTCCATATCGCCTATAGTCGCAAACCGTATATGGGCAAAAATGTTCTTACCCGAAACGTCGGCAGACAGCCTTTCGTGCAGATAGTAGCTTTTGCTTGCCTGTATAGGCTCGCGTTCTATCTGTGCCGTGTTGCCGTCGAGCAAGGCAAGTCCCCAGCCGTTCGGATGTTTATTCGAGTGGCTGAAAAACTCTTTAAGGTAATCGTTTACCCTTACGCTGCGGCTGGCGCACAGTCCGAATATTTCGCACATACTACTGCTCCCCTTTGCCGTTCAACTGCCGTGAGTAACGTTTTGCAAGTTCAATTCCCTTCGCCACGTAACCGTTGCCGTATTCGCTGCTTATAATTTTTGCGTATCTTTTCAGGGGATCTGTTACCTTTTCAAGCTGGTAATCTACGGTATCCGCAACTTCTTTACCCGCAAAAACAAACGCCTTTTTTATATCCGTAAGCACCGTCCTTGCCGCACGGTTTACCGAAACGCAGTCGTACCAGCCCCTTTCTATTACAATTTTACTTTCATCGTACAGCGCCGCGCGCTTCATATTCCTTATGGCAACCGCCTGTTCCGCAAAGCCGAACGGCTCTTTATCGGTTGTAAGAAGATATAACAACAACACGTTTATAAAATCAAAGTCGCGCACGTCTATTCCTATAGGCGAAAGAGGGTTCAAATCAAACATCCGCAGTTCTATATGGCTTACGCCGCCGTTTACAAGATTTTCAAGCGAATTATCCCCCTTTGCCTTTAACCTTATAGGGTAGTAAAGTTCGCTCGCCGCGCGAAGCTGTCCGCCGTCTATGTAGCTTTGTATGCTGTCTGCATAAGTCTTTAACGAAGTAAAATCGAAGTACGGTACAAAGTTGTTCCAGTAGCCTTCTTCGCCGCATCTGGGCGAAGCGTATTTAGAAAGCACGCTGCTGCCCGATATGCCGCACTCGTAATACGAACTGTCAAAAAGCGGGCTTGCCGCAGTAAGGTAAACTATAAGCCAGCTGTATTTCGTTACCTTTTCGGCAAGTTCAAGGTAGAGCGAATTTTTGTATTCGTCATAGGATATTCCCGCGTCTTTCGGGTACTTGCTCTTTAAAAAATCTTCCGCCAGCGAATAATTTACATGTATGCCCGAAAACAGCATCTTCTTTTTACCGTACTTGCCCGCAAGGTAATTGCGGTAAATCTCTTTACCTTTAAGCCGACCTTCAAAACTTGCCACAGGTATATCTTCTTCCCCGTTTACGTATGGCGGGTTTGAAAAAGCCCACAGATATTCTTTGCCCGTAGGCAATGTAAGCAGCTTGCCCGTTACTTCTTTCTGAAGGGAATGCAGTTCTTGGATTACGCCTTTAACGCTGCTATGTACGCCCGTTATAATTTCAACCTGGTTTTCGCAAAAATCTCTGTCTATATGCTCGTTGCCCTTGAACGGGTGCGGCGTGTGCGAAAGGTTGCCGCTTCCGTTTATGCGAAGGCTCTCCTTCTCTATGCCAAACTCGCCTGCGGCGAGGTAATCTTTAAGTTCGTGCGGCTCTATGTTAAATGCCATAAAAATCTCCTGAAAAATAAAAAAGACAGACGCCCGTAAAAGCGTCTGCCCACTGCAATTTTTTAATTATATGCGTGTGCCGCTAAAACGAACATGAAAAAGTTACCGTATGAGTTTTCATACAGCAGCAACACATAGCTATATTATTGTAGTTTACTGCAAACTTTTTCATAATGCGCTTCCTTTTTATATTACCTACTATTTCGATAGGTTATATGTATTATGTTCTTCCAAAACAGTAAAGTCAAGCGAATTTACAAACTTTTTTAAATTTTTTATAAGCGGCTTGCGTTGACATTTTTATGGCGCTACTATATAATAAACATACTAAATATATCAAAATAATAGGTAAAAGATTATGATTACAAGGGAACAGGCATATAAACTTTTATGCGAATACAACAAAGAGCCGTTTCATTTAGAGCATGCTGAAACGGTAGAAAAAACCCTTATGTACTTTGCCGACCTTTTAGGCTACGGCGAAGAAAGAGAGTTCTGGGGAATAGTCGGGCTGCTGCACGACCTTGATTTTGAAATGTACCCCGATAAACACTGTATAGAAAGCCAGAAAATTATGCGCGAACGGGGCATTGACGAGCGGATAATACACGCAACCGCAAGCCACGGCTATATGCTTACCGTGGATATAAAACCCGAACACGAGATGGAAAAGGTGCTCTACGCCGTGGATGAACTTACCGGACTTATAGGCGCGGTTGCCGTTATACACCCTTCAAAAAGCGTAAAAAGCCTTGAACTAAAATCGGTAAAAAAGAAATATAAAAGCAGAAATTTTGCGGCAGGCTGTTCGCGGGAAGTTATAGAACGCGGCGCGGAAATGCTGGGCTGGACGCTTGACGAACTGCTTGACCGCACCCTTACCGCTATGAAATCTTTTTGCGAGTGAAGAAAATGCTTAACCAGTTTTCAAGAACGGAGCTCATGTTCGGCGCAGATGCAATGAAAAAGCTGGCGTCCTGTCGGGTTGCCGTCTTTGGTATAGGCGGCGTAGGCGGCTACGCCGTGGAAGCGCTGGCGCGTTCGGGCATAGGCGCGATAGATTTAATTGACGACGACAGAATTTGTCTGACAAATATAAACCGTCAGATTTTAGCCACGCGCAAAACCATAGGCAAATACAAAGTTGACGTCGCCGCCGAGCGCATAGCGGAAATAAATCCCGACTGCGTTGTTAATACGCATAAAACCTTTTTTATGCCCGAAACGGAAAACGAATTTGATTTTTCGGAATACAGCTACGTTATAGACGCTATCGACACGGTAACGGGCAAACTTGCCATAGTGCGGCGGGCAAAAGCGAGCGGCGTACCCGTTATAAGTTGTATGGGCGCGGGAAACAAACTTGACCCCACCGCCTTTAAAGTTGCCGATATATACGATACAAAAGTATGCCCTGTTGCGCGCGTTATGCGGCACGAACTTAAAAAACTGGGTATAGACCATCTTAAAGTAGTATATTCGGAAGAGCAACCCATCCGCCCTGATGACAATGCGGAAATAAGCTGCCGTAACCATTGCATCTGCCCGCCTGGCACAAAGAGGACGTGTACCGCAAGGCGGGATATTCCTGCAAGCAATGCCTTCGTCCCCTCGGTCGCAGGGCTTATCATCGCGGGCGAAGTTATAAAAGATTTAGCGGCAATAAACAACTAAAAATGAATGAAGAAATAACTTTCGGCGAGATTGCCAAAAAGCAAAAAAACGAGTATATTATAGTCGATATAAGAAGCGCGGAATCGTTTTCATACGGGCATATTACGGGGTCAATCAATATTCCTATAGATAAAATTGACCAGGTGCAATTCCCCTGCGATAAACAGCTTTATATAATGTGCAAGAGCGGCATAGTAAGCGACGGCGTTGCCGAAAATTTACGGCAAAAGGGTTATTCCGCTTTCAATTTAAAGGGCGGCTACGTTGAGTGGCTGCGCCGCAACATAGCCGAAATGGACGCCGACAAAGCGCTAAAAGTTGAAGAGAGCATACGCAAAAAATTCCATAAAAAAATTTTCAGCCGCTTTACTGCGGCAATAGCCGAATACGGACTCGTAAAACCCGACGACAGCATCGCCGTCTGCATATCGGGCGGCAAAGATTCTTATCTAATGGCAAAACTCTTTCAGGAACTTAAGCGGCACAACAAGTTCGACTTTTCGCTTACCTTCCTTGTAATGGATCCCGGTTACAGCCCCGAAAACCGCGAGATTATAGGGCGCAACGCAAAACTTCTGGGTATCCCCATAACAGTATTTGAAACCGATATATTTGAAAACGTTTATAATATAGAAAAATCGCCCTGCTATATATGTGCGCGGATGCGCCGCGGCAATCTGTACGCAAAGGCAAAAGAACTCGGCTGCAATAAAATTGCTTTGGGACACCACTTTGACGACGTTATAGAAACTACCCTTATGGGTATGCTGTACGGCGCGCAGATGCAGACGATGATGCCCAAGGTTAAGAGTGAAAATTTTGAAGGAATGGAACTTATACGCCCGATGTACCTTATCCGCGAAGACGATATTAAGGCGTGGAGAGATTATAACGGGCTGCAATTTATCCAGTGCGCCTGCAAATTTACAGATACCTGCACTGCAGAAAGCTGCAAGGCGTCCCGCACAGGCTCAAAAAGGCTGAAAGTAAAAAATCTTATACGCACACTCGCCGCCGAAGATCCCGCAATAGAACTAAATATTTTCAGAAGCGCAGAAAACGTAAACCTTTCAACGATTATTTCTTATAAGGACAAAAACGGCGTAAAACACCGCTTTGACGAATAACCTCCACCATATGGAAAAGCCGCTGATTATAGCAAGAAATCGGCAGTTGTATCAACCTTACACAGGAAGAATTTACCTTATACAAATTACTGTATAAGGTATTTGGTAAGTTTTGTCTGTAAAGGAGCGCCAAGCGAAAAATATAAAATTTTTAACAATATACCTTGCTCTATTTTATATATCGCGCCCGATATTCAGCGTTTATCTCTGAAATTTCCCTTTTGCCGTCTATATAATCTTGGTACATATCGTAAACGCTGCCGCCACCCAGTGCGCAGGCAGAACAGTTTTCACACCCGCCGCCACAGTCTAACGAGCGGCGTATAATTTCTTCACGTTCACTTTTTGTTGTATCTTTAATAAGTATCCCAGCCATACTTTATTTCCTACCAATTTGATAGATTTTCTATATTATATTATAACGTACAGTCATTGTCAATAATTTAAACTTAATTATTTTGTTTTATACCAGTAAGGAATTCAGTTATTTTCTTTTATATTTTTTGTGATTTTTTCCTTTCGGCTGTGTTTCTGTCGGTATACCATATGCCTTGCGGAATTTTATACGCTTGTCCTTTAATTCTTCTACCGAAATATGACAGCGGTTAGCCGTCTTTCTCACCATTTCTATAAAAGCGGTGTTAGCGGACTTTTCGTATAAGCCTACCTTTTTAAGATTAGCCGCGCACTTTAATTCCAAAAATATAAACAGCATCTTAAACGCTGGTCCGAGCTTCCTTGTATGCCGCTCGTATAAAAGCCTGCTGTACGGCTCAAGCAAATTCAACAGCCTGTTCATATCCAACTCCGCCATTCTATCGGTAAAGCGATATAAAAATATATAACAATAATGAAAAAGCTGGTACGTACCGAACATACAGTCAAATACCTTATTACCATATCCCTGTTAAGCTGCGTAAGAAACAGCCATACTTTAACGTCGGCAAAGCTATCCGTTTCACCTGAAATTCTGTAATATTTATAGTCGGCTTCGGCATCAAGACGGCTTTTACTGTATATGCCGAAATCCATATCTTCTTTAATAATCTTCTGTAATATGACTTTAACCCTGCGGCTTACGGTAGCTTCAGACAGATTTAACAGATCCGCCACCTTATTTTGCTTTATTTTCTTTTCCACGGCAAGAGAATATATTGCCAAATCCCTGTCGTCAAACGTCTTTAATAATTCCCTCCTGTCCAATTCGCCTGTCATAAAATCGTCCGACTGCTGCCATTGCCGCCTTACCATAGCGGCTACCTTCTTGGGTGAAAAATATCTTACGCCGCCGTTATCGTCTTCTTCGGGTTCTTCTTCAAATGCGTCGTGATAGTCTTCCCAAAGGTCCGTATGTTTTTCATCGTGCCTGCGGTTATTGCTATATTCCTTTCTGTCTTCGGCAATAAGAATATCAAGTTGCTCTTTGGTAACTTCTATATTTTCATAACCGTGCGGACACTGCTCATTCTGGTAACTATAAATATACATATCTTCTGTCGGCGCTTGCCGCATTCTCTTGTTAATTCTGTAGGGCGAAGTATGCCCGTATTCCTTCCAGTACATACACCCATTATAATACATAAAGCTGACAGTTAAAGACATAATTAAAAAATATTTTAAAAATTTTTAAATTTTAGCCTTTTGGGTGAAATTTTCGGGTGAGTTTAACGGTAATAAATAGGGGGACTTTTCAGGCAGATATTTTATAAGTAATATTTATAGATTTTTATATAAATAATTGCACTGGATATGAAATTTATCGGTGTGTTTATCGGTAATAAATAGGGGCTACTCTCTTTGCGGCAAACGTATTAGTTAAATTGCACAAAATAAAGAAATTTATAAAAATGTGCATAAAATCGGTGTCGCCGTCGCTTTTAATATGGGAGGGTTTGTATTCTTATCTTATAACGAAGATTTGCAAAAACAGGGCAAAAAATGAGAATTACGATTTCAACGATTTAAAAGGTATTGTAAGAAAACGCCCTAAAACAGCGTATTTTAGAGCAAAAAACACACAAAAACGGCACAAAATACACTGTGGCAAAAAACGGCGGTTTTTGATTTCGCTAATCGTCGTTAAGGGAGAGTGATAAAAATTATAAAATTACTTTTATAAAAATGGAATATTTCGGGCGTTATAACCGCTTGATATATGTAGATCTTTTTACTATCCACAGCAGACAACTTAATAATTATATCGTAAAGCCGTTGATATAAGTCAACGGCTTTTTGCATTGCTACTAATGGGCTCGAAGATAAAAATTTGGTGAAATATCTTAATAGACCGTCATATTTTAAATTTTCGTGTCCTTGTAGTTATAGAAAAAATACTTTTTCAAAAAAATCGGGAGGTGATACGTATGCGCTACTAGAAGGCAACACGGACAAGCCTTTAAACAGTCCGTAAAAATTAAATTATATGGAGGTTATATGGAAAACAAACAAAACATTAAACAGAACAGCGGAAATATTACGAGCTTTTTCTTCTATGAAGATTACGCCGCCGCTGTAACGGAACTTACGGATAAAGACGCAGGCGAGTTTATAAAACTATTTGGCGCATATATATTCGACAAAAAGCAAACCAAAACCACTGACAGTAAAGCGGCTAAATTATTTACCTTACTATCGTTAGATGTAAACACTACAGCAAAGCAGGCAAGCAAAAACAGAAAGCACTTTACTTTCTATAGGCAATATCACGAAGTCTTCTCCACTTTGGAAGACGAAGTTGCAGGCAGTCTTATCAAAAAAGTATGCGGTTATATGTTCGATACGGAATATCAAACGGAAAACGAAAACAGCGAAGCCAATACATACTTTAATGCAATGAAAGTAACATTAAGTAAAAGCAAAAACAAAGCGGCTAACGCAACTAAAAAGGAAATCACGATAGAAACTATATTGAAAGATTTTCCGCAGATACTGGGTAGTTTGCGTATGGACAACCCTATACTTAATGAAGTAAATATGAATAAATTGTATAAGTACATCGAAGAACACACCGAAATGCAGACGGAGAGAATATACAATATCGTGGTAAATTTCCGCAGAGATAACGGGTTGCCAGAAGTACAAAAGTAAAGAAAATACCCCTGACAACACCCAAACTTATCACAACAAATATACAACAAAAATTGAAAAAAAGCAAAAGTAATAATTTGGTTAAAATACACCAAAAAATCACGAGATATTTTTTGCAATTTTCAAGCAGGATAAGAAAAGTGCCACAGGGGCGCTTTTCGAGCCTTACACTGCCGTGTAAGGGAACAAGTCGGAAACCGACTTTTCTTTGGGGGATTAAAAGAAAAAATTTAAAATGGAGGAAAAAATAAAATGGCAAAAACAGGAGTTACAGAAAACAGAAACAGACGCTATATCAGGATTAATGATATAGATACATGGGATATGATTGACGAAGTTTCAGAATTGAACAGCAGCTACAGTTTCAACGAAATCGTAAACCGCGCACTGATGTACGGCTTACCCGAATTAATTAAATATCTGAAAGGCGAAGTTAAATTGGAGCCCACAGAGGAAGTTTCAAAAGGTTACAGCGAGTACGAACTTGAGCAGATGAAATATTACGGGACCGTCGTACACTTATTGAAAGAAATAAATCTCAATTTGCTTTTATGCAAGTCAATGCTCTCGCAACTTGTCAATGCGTATGGCGAAACATTAGCAGGCAATCGGGTAATTTATGAAAAGTACTGCCAAGGCGCATACAGCGACACGCCTGATTTTCTTGTAGACTACGAAACGAGAGAGCTGAAGAAACTTCGCCAGTACTGATATTGCTTTGCACTACAACTTAATATAAAAATTATAATTATTATGTAAGTCCCCTTGCACTCATCGGGATAGCGGGTAAGAAATTATATAACTACCCGCCGCGGTTATCGTATCCGCAATGAAAAACGAAAAATATAAAAGTGGCTGCGCCGCGGTAAGTTGACGCGGTGCGGCTACTCCCTTCCGTTCGGACTACTCGGACATAATACGAAAATAAATGTAATAACCGAATTGATATTGATGTCCACAGCCGACGGAATGGATAAATGTAGAAGGTATATATAACTTTCCGTGAAAAATGTTTCACAGAAATACTTGCAATCAACTAATAAATAATGTAGAATATAAGCACGGGAAAACCTTACCCGTAAAAATAAACTATCGGAGGAAAATGACTCAAGAAGAACTTTTAAACTTATTTAATTTTATAACAACCGTCGAATGCTCTGACGAGCAAAGGAGAACGATGCTTGAAGTAGCGGCAAAGACCTTGACCGTTGAAAAGTTAGACGACCTTGTTAATCATAGCGACGACGAAAATAAGGCAGACGAAATTGAAGAAATCGGCGTCCTGAAATTCACTAAACAGGAGATTTCAAAGATGCCCAAGAATTTCAGAAAAGAATTCAGAACAGCGGGCTGCACAGCCCACATCACAAAACGGCGCAGCGGCAAAGATAACTGGAACTATATGATACGCTACCGTAAGAACGGTTATAACCTTTTAGCTTCATCCAACAGTCTTGAAGAAGCCAAGCGTAAATTTATAGAAAAGTTAAAAGAAGCCGACGCCATCAAACGCACGGAAGACCTCGGTTATATGGTAGTACCCATAATGCCCTATACAAACCAGCAAGCCGTTGGCGCAACCGCACAGCCGCAGGTTATAGGCGCTTACATCGTACCACAGCAGACTTTGGCTACCGCCGCCATTCAGCCGCAGGTTGCAGCTAACCCCGTACAGCAAGCCCAGCCGCAGGAACAGCCCGAAAAGATAAACGGCATACCAGCCACCTTTGATAAATTCTCCAACTATTATTTCGAGAATTTTCATATAAGAAAGGTATGCCACGAAACCTACCGCATAGCTTTAAGTAATTATAAAAATCACGTATTCCCCCACTTCGGCGACGTGCCTATCTCAACCATTACTCCCGCTATTTGCCAGGAACTTTTGGATAAACTGATAGACGAAGACAAGGTGCGCACGGAAGAAAACGTATACACAATGCTTAACGCTATTTTCAAGGCGGCTGTAAAGCACAACATAATTCAGCATAA
This sequence comes from Clostridia bacterium, assembly GCA_021202395.1. Taxonomy (GTDB): domain Bacteria; phylum Bacillota; class Clostridia; order Christensenellales; family Borkfalkiaceae; genus Coproplasma. The sequence goes on from JAJQDC010000043.1 coordinate 39,555, forward strand.
CCCGATGGATATGGTATTCCACACCAAACACGCCCGTGAACACGGAAAAGCCCTCTCTAAAGAAGAAGAGAAAAGCTGCTTGCCGATACGGCGGGTACGCCTTACCAGTTAATGTATGCAGTTGCTCTGTACACGGGCTTGCGCCCCAATGAGTACAAGACGGCGCAAATCGTGGGTGATTTCATAATCGCTAACAACAGCAAGCGCAAAAATGGTAAAGTGGAATTCAAGAAGATACCAATAACGCCTATGTTGAAGCCCTATCTCGAAGGTGTGGAAAAATTACATTTTGTACGGCTGGAACAGATGCGTAACCGTATGAAGCAGATTTTACCTAACCATAAGCTGTATGATATGAGAACGACGTTCTACACAAGATGCAGTGAATGCGGAATCGCGGAGGTTGCGCTTAAAAAATACGTAGGGCACTCGCTCGGAGGACTGGCGGATACATACACAGATTTATCTGATGAGTTCCTGCTGCGGGAGGGTCAGAAATTAAGCTACTAAACAGCCTACCCGTGCACCAAATTATGCACCAATCGTGCACCAAAATTCAAAATAAACTTTCACCAACACTAAATTTCGCCCTGCCATAAATTTTGTAAAAATGCTTATAAAAAAGAAAAATCTAAAGCCAAAATAAGCGTAAAATCTGATATATAAGGGAAAATATTTCAAGCTGAAAAAACGAGCAAAAAGTAAAGAAAATGACCGTTTTTCGACTGAAAAACGGTCATTTTGCTTGAAATTCGGCAGCTTCCTATCCTCCCAATCCGTGTCCAGATTAGTACTTTCGGCGTAAACGAGCTTAACTTCTGTGTTCGGAATGAGAACAGGTGGATCCTCGTTGCTATCGCCACCGAAATGGCTCCGCTTGTTGGACTTGAACCAACGACACCGCGGTTAACAGCCGCGTGCTCTACCGATTGAGCTAAAGCGGAATATTAAGTCTTGAAGACTGACAACTACATAAAGGAAGCAAAGGGAAGAAATCAAATAAAAAGGTTA
>JAJQDC010000011.1 GCA_021202395.1 Clostridia bacterium
ATATGCTACTACTTGAATATGAATAATCTTTATTAATAAAATAATCATTGTCATCCACCATAAAGTATGTTACCCGTCCGTCATTTATTTTTATACAATATGTATATTCCATGCTTTCATATCCCCATGAATCTACAATGTCATAGCTATCTACGTACTTATACATTCCATCTACATATTCAAAATTTGAGAATTCGTCTATAATGTTTGTTATATATCCGTAAACCGAAGCCACACTGTCATCAAGTGTACCGGCGGAACTATATCTATGCCCATACCACTGATCATCTTCACCTTCTTCCGTATATTTTGCTACATAATAGTAGGAGCTGTCTGTAAATGATTCATAATATGTAGTTGTCCCCGAATAGCCATCGGAATCAGAGCCCTCTGAATAACTATAACCATTGCCCGTGATACAATCTGCAGAGCTATTTAATTTGAAAGCTGACTTTGAAACCCCACTGCTTTCTGACGTATCCACTACACCGTCAGAATCAGTATCTGAATAGGTGTGTTTAGCATCAACGGTTACGTTTAAAAAGTTTGACGACACCATTGCACTCATCCACTCGTTTTTTGTTACGACATCGCTCGCCTTGCTGTTTTCATCTTCTTCGCCACAAGCAGCAAAAAGGCATAAACTTAATGCGCTGGCAGCAGTTAATAACATTGCAATAAATTTTTTCATTGTTTTTTTCCTTATAATATAGTTTAAAGTTCAAGTTACTTGTACTTTAAACATAATTGTACAAATATCTTGTACTATTGTCAAGTAAATGAAGACGAAAATAGCAGAAAATATAAAATTTTACCGTAAACAACTTAATATGACGCAAGACGAGCTTGCCGCAAAACTTTGCAGCAAAAAGAGCCTTATTTGCAATTACGAGCGCGGATACAGTACACCCGATATATATACTTTGTGCCGCCTTGCAAAAATTTTTGATGTTACTTTAGATGAGCTTGTAGAATACGAAATAAACGATTAACTACCATACACCGCCGCGGACAGAATGCCCGCGGCGGTGTATGGTTACCCAATACTTCTAAAATAAAAATTTACTATTGACAAGCAGCTTAATTTAGTATATAATTTAGCCACAAGCACATAAAATATATTAAGGAGTTTAAATTTATGACTATAGTACCTATGCGTGATTTAAAGGATACCGTTGAGATAGAGCGCAAGTGTGCGGAAGAAAACGGTCCCGTTTTCGTTACCAAAAACGGCTACGGCAGGCTTGTTGTTATGGATATAGAGTATTACGAACGCACTATGCATAAACTCTATGAAGCGAAGACGGTAAACGAAGGGCTTGCCGATATAGAAAGCGGCAACACCGTAGACGGCAGCGAAGTTAAGGATATGCTCGGTAAAAAGTATGGATTCTGAATATAAATACCGCTTTACTGATAAAGCCGTAAGCGACCTTGACGAGATACTATCTTATATAACAAACGAACTTTGCAATGCAAAAGCTGCAAAAGACCTTTACAGCGAGATTTTTGAACAAATAGATAACGTTTGCCAATTCCCCGAATCGGGAACCTTGATAGAAAATGAATATCTTGCGGATAAAACAATACGGCGGTTTTTGGTGGATAACTACACCGTTTACTATAAACGCGACGATGAAGCCGCAATTATTTATATAGTACGCCTTGCCTACAGCCGCCGTAATCTTAATGAAATTATAAAAACTTTAAATAATTAACACAAGAGGTATTGACAATCTGGAAAAAATATTGTATAATTATATCACTATGAAACACAACCAGTCTACAGAAGATTATCTTGAAACCATTTTGCTTTTATCCCAAAAGCAGGAATACGTGCATAAAATAGACGTTGCACGCGCGATAAACGTATCGCAGCCCGCCGTGCAAAAGGCAGTAAAGCTTTTGGCTGCACAGGGGTTTATTACGTCTGAAGGTATGCACATATACCTTACCGAAAGCGGAAAAACGTACGCAGCAGAAGTGTACGACCGCCACTGCACGCTTAAAAAATTTCTTGCCGCACATGGCGTTTCTGAAGAGAATGCCGACAAAGACGCCTGCGAGATGGAGCATATTCTGTCTGAAGAAACATACGAAAAGATTAAAGAATTTTTAGAAAAAGAGTAATTGCCGTGGCAATATGCCGCAATTATTTGATATCTGGTGCAATTATTATTTGATAAAAGATTAATGATTATAGTGTAAAAGTACAGCCGATGGCACCCCATCGGCTGTTTTGTTTTATTATGTAATCGGTAGCCGCTGCGTGGCAATCATAGCTAAGTGGTCGCACTGCTTTTATACGATTCTTCGCTCCGCTCTGAATGACAACCCTTCGGGTTGTACAGCCCCACAGGGACTGTCATTTCGACTGGAGCGTAGCGGAATGGAGAAATCTCCTGTCCTTCTGCGGTTAATTGCGTATGCTTACCGCCAGATTACCCGCCATATATTGCCAAATTAACGCAATTTATTCTGCAAGCTGGCGTTCACGCTCGGCTATCTGCAAAGCTTCTACCATTTCGTCTATGTCGCCCGCCATAAAGCTTTCTATAGAAAACAAAGACAGCCCTATGCGGTGGTCGGTTACCCTGCCCTGCGGAAAATTGTATGTGCGTATCCGCTCGCTGCGGTCGCCCGTTCCCACCAGGCTTTTGCGGCGGCTGTCGTATTCTGACTGGTTGCGCGAACTGTAGTAATCGTACAGCCTTGACCGCAAAACTTTAAAAGCTTTATCTTTATTTTTAAGCTGGCTACGCTCGTCCTGGCAAGTTACCACTATGCCAGTGGGGAAGTGCGTAATGCGTATGGCGGTCTCAGTTTTGTTTACCTTCTGCCCGCCGGCACCTGAAGAGCGGTATACGTCTACCCTTATGTCTTCGTCCTTGATTTCTACGTCTACATCTTCTGCTTCGGGCATAACCGCCACCGTAGCCGTAGAAGTATGCACCCTGCCCTGAGATTCCGTTTCGGGGACACGCTGCACGCGGTGCACACCGCTTTCAAACTTTAAAAGCTTGTACGCCCCCTTGCCGCTTATATTTAAAACCACTTCTTTAACGCCGCCGAGTTCGGTTGCGTTTATGTCTACTTCTTCCATCTTAAGGCGGTGCTTTTCGCAGTAGCCGCTGTACATACGGTAAAGCGAAGCCGCAAACAGGGCAGCTTCTTCGCCGCCGGCACCCGCTCTGATTTCCATAATACAGTTGCGGTCGTCGTTCTTGTCTTTGGGCAAAAGCAGAATCTTAAGCTCTTCTTCTACTGAAGCAAGCTTTGCCCGCAAGGCGTGCTCTTCTTCTTCAAGTAGTTGCCGCATATCCCCGTCCGTTTCGGCGGAGAGCGCCTGCCTGGTACTTTCAAGATCGGTGTAAACTTTGCGGTATTCTGCGTACTTTAAAGCCGTTTCAGAGATGTCTGCCTGTTCTTTGGCAATCTTGGTCCACTGTTCGCTGTCGGCGATAATTTCAGGCTGAGCCATCTTGTCTGACAGAGCAAGATATTTATCGTAAATTTCCTGTAATTTTTGTGATTTAGTAATATCCATACGCAAAAGTATACCACGAAACCCGCCGCACTGTCAACACGGTTAAGGTATAGTAAACAAGGTGCGGTTAATGATAGAAATAACAGACAGAAAAAAAATAAAGTAAATCACGGCAATTTATTTTGGATGTGTCCAAAATAAATTGCCGTGAACTTAAAACGCTATTTTTAAGAATCTGTCCTGGCCGTAAAGGTCCTTCATTACTATCGCGTAATCGCGGCGGGTAAATAATTTTAATATCTCTGCCGCCTGCCCTTCGCCGCACTCAAGTATGAGCATGCCGCCGCGCACCATATAGCGCCCGATCTCTCTGGCTAAACGCCTGTAAAAGTCAAGCCCGTCGTCGCCGCCGTCTAACGCAACGCGCGGTTCGTACTCCCTTACTTCACGCTGTAAGGTATGGATTTCTGCACTCCTGATATAAGGCGGGTTGCACACAATAACGTTGTACCTTCCGCGTATCTTATCAAAAAGGTCGGTCTGCACAAACTGTACGGATACGTCGTTGAGCGCCGCATTCTCTTTGGCTACCATAAGCGCCGCATCCGACACGTCTGCCGCGGTAACGGAAATATGCTTACCCCTGCAGCCCTTTGCAACGGCTATTGCAATGCAGCCGCTTCCCGTGCACATATCCAGCACTTTGTCGCCTTCTTCTACCGATTTTACGGTAATTTCTGCAAGCTGTTCCGTTTCGGGGCGGGGTATAAGCACCCTTTCGTCCACCTTTATTTTACAGCCGTAAAAGTCTACGTCGCCCACTATATACCACAGCGGTCTGCCCGTAAGGCGCTTTTTCTCCAGCTCGCTTATCTCTTTGACTTCTGCGGCAGATACCATGCGCTCTTCGCCCAGCTCGCTGCGCTTTATGCCAAGCACCAGCGAATATATCCACTCAGCATCGCTTTCGTCTATGCCGTGCTTTGCAAACTTTTCTTTGCTCGCCTTAAGCTTTTGCGACAGTATCCCCGCAGTAATAAACTCAGTCTCTTCCATTTCGGGGTCGGCGTCCATTTCAAGCACCTTTTTAAAGGCTGCTATCGCCACTTCCAGCATGTCTTCGGTAGGCTCCCTGGTAGTAAACACCTTTTGCATAAAGTAACCGGGTGCCTTGAATATGTTTACAAATTTATTATCGAACTTGGCTAAAAACTTTAATACTTCGTACGATATCCCCGATATAACGGGTAAAAGCACAATCTCTATCCCGATTTTTGCAAGAAACTGCAAAACACCGTTTTCTATACGGGATACACCCAGCCCCCAGTTTACAAGGGATATTATAAGTATGTTTATTGCAAGCACTATAAACAGAAACGATGTGCCGCAACGCGCGTGCATGCGCGAACAGCCCATGGCGTTCTGCGGGGTAAGTTCCAGCCCCTTTTCGTAACAGGTTATAGTTTTGTGTTCCGCCCCGTGGTACATATAAAGGCGGCGTATATCTTTAAGCAGCAATATTACCCCAAGGTAAACAAAAAAGATTAAAAGCTTTATTACGCCGAGCAAAATATATTCCCAGACAGAACCGCTTAACGAAGGAAAAACCGATTTAAGCCCGCTTACCGCAAGATTGGGCACAACGAGAAACAGAGCGACAGCCAGCACCACGCCTAAGCAGGCGGATATGATGCTGATTACGCTCATAAGGTTTACCTTGAATTTTTCTGCAAGCAACTTTTCAAGACGGCTGGCATCTTCCTCTTCCCCGTAAACTTCGGCGGAGCGCATAAGCGTCCCCGTTCCGCGGACAAGGCTGTTTACCATATTTACAATTCCCCTTACAAAGGGTATCTTGCTTGCCTTTTGTGCTTTAGAAGATTTGTTAAGGCGCTTGGCTTCTATCTGGATAACCCCTTCGGGGTCGCGTACGGCGGTAGCCATACAGGTAGAGCCCATCATCATAACGCCTTCAAGAACGGCTTGCCCGCCGATGCTTGAGCAAATCTTTTTATTTTTCTTCTTCTTTTCGGACATATCGGTTTTGTTCTTTCGGGTAGCCGCAATGCGTAACCTTGCGCACACAGCTTGTTTACTGTAACAAAACAACAGCGCCAAAATTGACCTTTTGGCGCCGCCTGTTTTACATTACATATTGTATCTTTTCTTGAACTTATCTACGCGGCCGCCTGTATCTACAAGCTTCTGCTTGCCTGTAAAGAAGGGATGGCATTTGTTGCAGATATCCACTTTAAGGGTGTCCACCTTTTTTGTGGTACCCGTAGTGAATGTGGCGCCGCAAGCGCATACTACCGTTACTTCATGATATTCGGGATGTATTTCGGGCTTCATAACTTCACCTCGCTGTTTATTCTTCTATACCTGCTTATTATATATCATTTTTTACGGCTAAGTCAATTATTTTACGGGTTATGACAAAAATTTTTACCCCATAAATCTGTAATAAGTGCCATAATTTTCCTTTTTTTCAATTTTTAGTTGCTTTAAAACAATTTAGCGAGTATAATGAATATACGTTATGGATAATTGGATTTTAAAGGGCGCCAACAATCTGGCGAACGAAGTAAAACTTGAAAGGACCGTAAATGCAGACGAAGTTAAGGTAAGGGTTACCCACCTTATGGTATCTACCTACGATTCTCTTCTTTTTTCGGGGGAAGTAAAAGCAAAGTATCCCAAAACCATAGGCAGGTTCGCAATAGGTAAAATTGTAGAGTGCGGACCGGACTGCTACGGCTTTGAAAAGGGGATGCGGGTGTGCCTTAAACCCGTAAGGCGGTGCGGCAAGTGCCTTGCCTGCAAAACGGGCAAGTACTCTGAATGCGACAACGTGCAGTACGCCGGCAGGGACTTTGACGGCTTTTTGCGCGATTTTGTTGTGTGCAGATACAACGAAGTAGCACAGATACCCGATTCCGTTGGGGACATACAGGCACTCAGCATAGAGACGGTTGCCCTTGGCGAAAGGATATACGACAAGCTTAACCTTTCTGCAGGGCAGTACGTTGCTGTGCTCGGCGGCAACCACGCAGGCATTGTAATAGCACAGCTGCTGCAGTTCCACAGGCTTATACCTATTCTGATAGATAATAACCAGGCTTCGCTTGACAGGGCTAAAGCCAGCGGGATAGAGTATACTTTTAAGGCGGACGACGACCTTACCCAGCACATTAAGGAAGTTACCAGCGGGCACATGTGCGACGGCAGCGTTTACACTACCTGCTCCCGTCTGGACCCTTCGCTTGCGCTGCAGGTATTGGCGTTTAACAAGGTAGCCATTATGGGCGGCTTTGCACCCGGTAATTTCAACATACCATCGGGGGAACTTATAGATAAGAGCACCACCCTTATGAGCGTGATAGGCGGCTACGGGTACATTGATTCTGCAATAAATCTGCTCTTGCACGGCGCCGTAAGCCTTGACTGCTTTGATAAAGAGATTTTAAGCGAGTACAACCCTGCAGCCATTCTGCGCGACAGCGTCAACGAAGGCGCCAGCCAGCGCAAAGGCAAACTTACTATTTTTAAGATGATAATATAAACAGTTAGCTGATATCCCCTTGTCTGTATTTTGCAGACAAGGGGTTTTGTTTGCTTTGCTTTCCTATGACAGGCGGCATACTGCTTATACAGCACCGCGGTGCTGTCATTTCGACTGAAGCGTAGCGGAATGGAGAAATCTCCTGCCATTCTACGCTCTGCTTCAGTGCAACGCAAGTTGCAATGCTTTTACACCGCATTATAAAGTCAAATTCAATCAAGAATAAACGTATTATTTTTAAATAACTAATTTGCCGCCCAACCTGCTGGTCGCCAGTCCTGGCGGGATTGCCACGCGGTAGAGCCCGCTCGCAATGACGGAGAGGCTACTGCCGTTTATAATAAGGTACGCAAAGTAGCGCTAACGCTCACGCGCAATGACAGAGAGTGTGCTGGCGGTTTTTCTCTTGGCTTCCCCTTCTATGGGGGAAGCTGGCGCGTAGCGACTGATGAGGGGATATTCCTGCCTTTCCTTATTTTTCTGCTATTCGGCTGACCAAGTACGTCATTGCGAGCGTAGCGTGGCAATCGTAGCTTAGTGCCATTTATTATTCTTTCGTTTACAATAAGGTAAAACAAATATCCCATTTAATTTTGACATTCCGCACGGTTTCTGTTATTATTATGTTATGATAAAATGTATCGCTTCTGACCTGGACGGCACTCTGCTGCCTCCGTCTAAAATAATGCCCGAAGAGATTTTTTCTCTTATAAAAGCAATGGGCAAAAAGGGCATTACCTTTGTTCCTGCCAGCGGCAGGCAGCTGCCCAACCTGCAAAAACTATTTTCCCCCGCTCTGGATGAAATTGCCATCATTGCAGAAAACGGCGGGCTTGCCTGGCGGGGCGGTAAAATTATCTACTCCAACCCCACCCCTGCAGAAGATATCATCTACGCCCTTGGCATTATAAAGCAGACAGACGGAATATATCCCCTGCTCAGCGGCGTAGACTGCGCCTACTACGAAAGCGGTAACGGGCGGTTTAACGAAGTTTTACACAAAAGCTATTCACGTGCAGAGCGGGTAACGGACCTTGAAAGAGCGGCAAGGGAGCACACTATACTTAAAATATCGGTATGGGATGAACAGCCTGCCGCAGAGCACGCCGCCAACGTGCTCATACCAAAAATACAAGGTTTAAGAACTAAAGTATCGGGCTACGACTGGCTTGACGTATCGGTGGCTACAGCCAACAAGGGCGAAGCGCTTAAAGCGGTACTTGCCGACATCGGGGCAGACAAAAGCGAATGCGTTGCCTTCGGCGACCATATGAACGATTTAGAGATGCTGCAGGCAAGCGGATATGCCTATGTAACGGCAAACGGCTTCCCCGAACTTAAAAAACTTGTACCGAATATAATACCGTCTAACGCGGAATTCGGCGTAATACAAAAAATTAAGGAGCTTATATGAAATTATTTATAGCGTCTGACCTTCACGGTTCAGCTAAATATTGCCGCCTTATGGCAGCCGCCTTCGAAAGGGAAAAGGCAGAAAAACTTGTATTACTGGGCGATATACTTTACCACGGTCCGCGCAACGGCCTGCCCGAAGAGTACGACCCCAAAGAAGTAATTGCCATACTTACGCAGTATAAAGACAAAATAATGTGCGTACGCGGCAACTGCGACGCAGAGATAGACCAGATGGTACTGCCCTTCCCCATACTCAGTGAATACGGGTTTATTTATGCAAACGGAGTAAACATCTACCTTTCGCATGGGCACCGCGACGTGCCACCTTTGGGCGAAAACGACGTATATATAACGGGGCATACACACGTACCCGTAATAGAGCACGTGGGCTACCTGCACCTTAACCCCGGTTCGGTGTCTATCCCCAAAGAGAACAGCGAGCACGGCTACATTGTCTTTGAAAACCGCACCTTTACCTTTAAAACGCTTGAAGGCAAAGAGTACAAACAGGTAACCGTATAATATTTAATATAATTTTTTAAAGCCCTGCAAAACCTTGCAGGGCTTTCTACTTAAAATTTTTGCGGGTTTCCGCAAAAATTTTAAGTAGAATCTTGACGTTAAAGGCATTATGTGATAAACTATACTTAACAAAACTGCGGAAACCCGCAAAATTTTTAAGTAGAACTATGAATATACAGCGCAAATTATACCTTGACAAACTTATTAAAAAAAAGGGTAACGGACTTATAAAGGTTATTACCGGGCTGCGGCGGAGCGGCAAATCTTACCTTTTATTTAATATCTTTAAAAAACACCTTACCGAAAGCGGCACTGCCGCAGACCACATAATAGAGATGTCTTTTGAAGGCTATGAGAACAGACAATACCGCAATGCCGATTTATTTTACCCTTACGTAAAAGAAAAAATTACCGACAGCAGAACTTACTATATACTTTTAGACGAAGTACAGCTTTTAGACAGCTTTGAAGAAGTACTTAACGGCTTTTTGCATATCCCCAATGCGGACGTTTACGTAACGGGCAGCAACGCAAAATTTTTATCCCGCGATATAATTACTGAGTTCCGCGGCAGGGGAGACGAAATTTATATATCCCCCCTTTCCTTTGCGGAATTTATGCAATGTTATAGCGGCGACAGGTATATGGGGCTGGGTGAATATATGGCTTACGGCGGGCTGCCTTATCTTATTAACCTGCAATCTCACGAAGAAAAGGCTGCTTACCTTAAAAATATTTTTGAAGAAACTTATATAACGGATATTATAAACAGACACAGCCTGCGGGGTAAAGCGGAATTTAACGAGCTTATTGATATACTGTCATCTTCGGTAGGTTCACTTACCAACCCCAACAAACTGTCTGCCACCTTTAAAAGCGTTAAAAACGTAAAGGTATCGCCGCTTACGCTTACTAATTATATAGGGTATCTTGAAGACAGCTTTTTAATAAAGTCGGCGAAGCGCTACGACGTAAAGGGCAAAAAATATATAAATTCACCGTTTAAATATTATTTCACCGACGTCGGCTTACGCAACGCAAGGCTGAACTTCAGGCAGACAGAAGAAACACACCTTATGGAAAACGTCATTTATAACGAACTTATAATAAGGGGATACAACGTAGACGTCGGCATTGTTACTTCTTTCGGCGCAGATGGTAAAACAAGAAAGCAGTCAGAAGTAGATTTTGTATGCAACAGTGCGTCTAAAAGATACTATATACAGTCTGCGCTTACCGTTTCAGATGAAGGCAAATCTCAGCAGGAACAGTACTCTTTGCTCCATATTAACGACTCTTTTAAAAAAATTATCATAGTAAAAGATCCCATAGTTACCCGCTTTAACGAAAACGGCATACTGCTTATGAATATATATGATTTTCTGCTTAACTACGACAGCCTTGATTTTTAAAACCCCAAATAAAGCAAACCGCCGTTTGCGTAATGCAAACGGCGGTTGGTTCTTTTTAGATAATGGGGAAAATGTGTTTCGTGAAAATCATGAATATAAGGTCTAATATCCAGATGATATTAAAACCAAAGAATATACGCACGATTGCAGAAATGTAGTGCTTTTCCTGAACCTTAGTAACAATACCGCAAATCCACGATGTTACGGGGATGATTGCAAGTATAAGGCTAACGATCCAACTAAGACCAAAATAATCGCCTTTCTTTGCCATTGGTAGTTTCTCCTTCAAAAAAATAGATTTACAAACATAATTGCAAATCTATTTTATCACAATGTTATTTTATTGTCAATAAAAATTTACTGTAACAGCTCAGCCCAAATATGTTTCGCCAAGCAGGAACGCATGACCTTTCCAAAGAACCCAGATAAGGTCTACTATCCACATAAAGAACGCACCGGGGATAATGGTAAGAATACCAAGCACTATCCACAAAATGTCATTTTTAGCTATACCGTTTATAACGCGGCAAACGCTGTAAAAAATTTCTACGCAAGGTATGCAGAGCAATACTTTTACTATAAGCGGCAAGCCGTTTACGGTGTCAATAAAGTTTTTCATTTTTTATTTCTCCTTTATAAAATTACAATTCAGATTGTAACCGTATTCTATCACAATGCAAACGTATTGTCAATAAAAATAAATGTATTGCAGATAAATGCAACACTTTACCCCAAATATGTCTCACCCAAAAGGAATGCATGCCCCTTTGTCAGCACCCACCCAAGGTCAATTATCCACATAAAGAATGCTCCCGGTATTATGGTAAGCACACCCAGAATTATCCAAAGTACATCGTTTTTGCTTACGCCGTTTATAATACGGCATACGCCGTAAATAATTTCTACGCAGGGGATGCACAGTAAAAGTTTAATGACAAGCGGCAGACCGTTTACGCTTTTTATTATATCGTTCATAAAAGCTCCTTAAAAATTATTTGCCTTACGGCTAATCTATTTTATGAAGCTATCCCTGCACGTATGACCGATTTACCGTTTGCAATTTAAATTTTTTGACATTCAGTAATCTGAAATTCCTACAAGGTAATCTATAGATACTTCAAATATTTTCGCTAGCTTAATAAGGTTGCCCATAGTCGGCTCCCTTAAACCGTTTTCCCACAGACTGATTATCCCTTTGCTTACGCCACAAAGCTCGGCAAGGTGCGTCTGCCCTATTCCCTTTTCCTTTCGCAGATCCTTTAATCTTTCACAAAATAAAATATTCATATAAAAAAATTTCTCACAATTGTAAGAAAAATACTTGACTTCTTACTATTGTAAGAATATAATGGGTATACCAAATAAAAATACTTATACAAGGAGAAGAAAAAAGTATGAGTTACGCAGAAAAACATCTTGCTAAAAACGAAAAAATCATTGTTACACGCAGGCCCAGTTGGGCACCGGTGATAGTAGGTTTGATTTGGTTTCCGCCGATTTTAGCTTTTATCGTCAGGTTAATCAGAAGAGCAACTACGGAACTGACTCTCACAGATTCCAGAATAATAGGCAAAGGCGGCATAATCAGATCGTTCTCTCTTGATGCCAAACTCGATAAAATCCAAAACATCTCTGTAAAGAGCGGTTTATTTGGAAAGATATTCGGCTATGGCACTATTGTTATTTCCACCGCAGGCACTGCTGAAGGCGGTGTTAAGTTTATTGGAATAGGTAAAGCCGAATCTCTTAAACAGCAAATTATGGCACAAGTAGACATTGCCCAGGAAGAAAAGACCAAAGCACAGGCGCAGGAAATGGCAAGGGCTATGGCTTCCGCAATGAATAAATAAACAAGTTCATCCTTTCCAACTAAACCTGCCGTTATACGGAATTTAATCCGCTATAACGGCATTTTTTGCGGAGAATAGAAAACAAATATGAAACCAATTAATAGCAATTATTCTTTCTGCCCATCGTGCGGCAACAAAATTTACAACTATGAAAACCGCTGTTCGGAATGCGGAACGTTTAAAGTGATATTTGAAAACTTAGCACAGGATCCCACTACCACTTGCTGCAAGCGCTGCGGCTGCATTTTACAAAATGATTTTACATATTGCCCGTCTTGCGGTAATGTCTGTAAAAAAATAGACGATAAAATAGATTACGAAGCGACTAATGGCTTTTTAAAAATGATGCGAGCCAGCCGCTCTGCACTATTTGCAATCTTTTTTGCAATAAATGCAATATGGAGTTCTATATTCGGCATATTTTATGGAATTATATTTATAATATGTTCGCTAAGCTGCATAGGCGTACAAATTTATTACAATGTGCGCAAAAAATATCAAGAGCGAAAATTCAGCTATTTTTTTATGGCAATAGCAATTTTACTTCTCATCATTGCTGTTATAGTATTAATTGCTATGGCACAACTGCGGGCAGAAGCATTAGATTCCATAATTAACCTGTTGTTTTAAATTACCCCCTTACTATGCCGAAATTAATAACGTAATTTTGCTTTTTTATTAACGCCAAAATACCCTGTAACGGTCTGTTACAGGGTATTGGTTATTTTTAAATTTACAGATTAAACAAGCTCTATAATGGCTTCTTCGGCAGCGTCGCCGCGGCGTGCACCTAAAAGGTAGATGCGGGTATAACCGCCGCCCTGGCCGCTTTCTTCTGCCCTTTGCGCATACTTGGGTGCGATTTCGTTAAAGAGCTTTTCCATAAGCGGGTGCTGTACGTCCTTGGTTCTTGCCTTATATTCAGACTTCTTTTCGTTGAACGCCTTTACTTCCTGCAGGTCGCGCAGCTTAGACATAATGTCGCGGCGTGCGGCAAGCTTTTCGGGTGAATCTTTAATAGACTTAACCGTAACTTCCTTACCCTTTTTATCGGTCGTAACAACGTCTACTTCTTCGTTAAGGTCGTAAACTTTTATAGCCTTAGTAATAATTTTTTCTACGTAAGGCTGAAGCTCCTTCGCTCTCGCCTCTGTGGTCTGTATTTTGCCGTACCACAGAAGTTCAGAAGCCTGATTTCTGAGTATTGCCATTCTCTGCTTGGTATTTCTTCCTAATTTACCGGGCATTTTATTAGTCCTCCTTGTTAGCGAGTGAAAGTCCGTAAGATTGAAGCTTTAATATAACTTCGTCAAGAGATTTCCTGCCGAGGTTGCGGACCTTTAACATCTCGTCTTCCGTCTTTCTTGTAAGATCTTCTACTGTGTGTATGTTTGCACGCTTTAAGCAGTTGTAGGAACGTACCGAAAGGTCCATCTCTTCTATAGCCATAGCAAGTACCTGCTGCTGCTTGTCGTCTTCGTTCTTTACAAGTATATCCATGCCCTTTATAGTATCCGAAAGGTTTACAAAAAGGCTTATGTGGTCCTGCATAATTTTTGCAGCCAAAGAAACGATCTCTTTTGCACTGAACGCTCCGTTGGTCCAAACTTCAAGAACGAGCTTATCGTAGTCTGTGTTCTGGCCGACGCGGGTATTTTCTACGTTGTAGTTTACCTTTTTAACGGGCGTATAGATAGAATCTACGGGGATATAATCTATAAGTTCCGTGCGGGTATGGTCTGCACCCTTGTAGCCCCTGCCCCTGCCTATGGTAATTTCCATATCGATTTTTGCGCCCGCATCCACGGTGCAAATGTGCTGGTCGCCGTTGATGATTTCTATTTCGGCGTCCTGCTCTATATCGCTGGCTTTAACGTCGGCGGGCCCTTCTTTGTAAAGGTGCACAACTTTAACGTAATCTCTGTCGGTTATCTTTGTCTTGATTGCGAGGCTTTTTAAGTTAAGGATGATTTCTGTAACGTCTTCCTTAACGCCGGCAACAGCCGAAAATTCGTGCTTTACGCTGCCGTCTAAAAATCTGATCCCCTGAACCGCTGCGCCGGGCAGGGCAGAAAGAAGAATCCTTCTAAGGCAGTTGCCTATTGTAAGACCGAAGCCCTTTTCAAGCGGTTCAACTACGACCTTTGCGTAAGACTGGTCTTCGCTTTCTTCCACATCGATTTTGGGCATATCCATTTCGATCATATTACTACCTCCTTTAAATTAATTACTTGGAGTAAAGTTCGACAATCATATGCTCTGCAATCTGGCTGTCGATATCCTCCCTTGCAGGCAGTTCAAGTACTTTACCTTCAAGCTTTTCGGGATTGAATTCTACCCACTTGGGCGTTGTGCCGGGCTTTGCCGACTTTAATTCTGTAAAGAACTTGTTGCCTTCTTTGCCTTCTTTAACGGCGATAACGTCGCCTTTTTTTACGATGTAAGAGGGGATATTAACCTTTTTGCCGTTTACGGTAAAGTGCCCGTGGTTTACAAGCTGCCTTGCCTGTGCACGCGATACGCCGATACCCATACGGTAAATAACGTTGTCAAGCCTTCTTTCAAGAAGAGAGAGCATGTTTTCACCGGTGATGCCCTTCATCCTGTCCGCCTTTTCGTAGTATTCGCGGAACTGGCCTTCCTGTACGCCGTATATCCTTTTAACCTTCTGCTTTTCGCGGAGCTGCTGGCCGTATTCGGATACCTTTTTGCGGGATAAACCGTGCTGGCCGGGAGCTACAGGTCTTTTTTCAAACGGACACTTGCCTGTATAACATTTATCGCCCTTTAAAAAGAGCTTTCCGCCTTCTCTTCTGCAAAGGCGGCACTTTGCTTCTCTGTAAGTAGCCATATTCTATATTTACTCCTTTAATTATACTCTGCGGCGTTTAGGGGGCCTGCACCCGTTATGAGGTATAGGTGAAACGTCTGATATAAGCGTAATTTCTACGTCGCAGGCGGCAATCGCCCTTATAGCAGATTCTCTGCCGGCGCCGGGGCCTTTTACGTAAACTTCTACCGAGCGGAGCCCGTGTTCTTTTGCTGCCTTTACTGCAGTTTCACAAACGAGCTGTGCAACAAAGGGTGTACCCTTTCTGCTGCCCTTGTAGCTGAGAGCGCCTGCCGATGACCATGATATTGTGTTACCCTGCATATCTGTTACGGTAACGATGGTGTTGTTAAAGGAAGCCTGAATATGAACCTGGCCCTTATCAACTTTTTTAAGTTCTCTGCGTTTTCTTGTAGCCGCAGCTCTTTTAACAGTTGCCATTTAAATTTAGTCCTCCTTCAATTATTTAGCGCCCTTCTTTTTGGCGACGGTACGGCGGGGACCTTTCCTTGTCCTTGCGTTCCTTTTAGAAGACTGCCCGCGCACGGGAAGCCCCTTTCTGTGTCTGATGCCGCGATAGCATCCTATTTCCATAAGTCTTTTGATATTGAGCGATACTTCGGTACGAAGTTCGCCTTCTACCCTTACATTGTGGTCAATATATTCCCTGAGCTTTGATACAGCCTGCTCGTCAAGATCCTTAACGCGGGTATCGGGGTCTATTCCCGTTGCCGCAAGGATCTGCTGGGAAGTCTTTAAGCCTATACCGTAGATATAGGTAAGACCGATTTCTATCCTTTTCTCTCTGGGTAAATCTACACCGGCAATACGTGCCATACGATTTAGTTCCTCCGTTTAATTTTTACGTGAATTTTATTATTTGTTTTTTATGTCAACCGTACAAACATAATCTTGTATTTGGAATGATAATAAGAATACGTCTGAACGAAATTATTTTTATATTCAGGGCGCAGTAAGCCGTAAAGCTGACACGCCGATGAAAATAAGGCTTTCTGCAGCTACGCCCTGCGGCGCGCGCAATTAGCCCTGGCGCTGCTTATGGCTCTTGTTTTTAGAACAGATTACCATAACCTTGCCGTTTCTTTTGATAATTTTGCATTTGTCGCACATAGGCTTTACTGAAGGTCTTACTTTCATAATAATTTCTCCTTGAAAAATTTGGGTTCACGCAAATCTTTTTGAATTGCTGTTCAAAAACATTTGCCGTGATTTGAAAAGACAACCATTCTTGACTTAACAGTCTGCGAATGTTTTTCTTCTCTTTTGCGCATTTGCTCAAAGCATAGATATTATATAATGCGCAAAATTCACTTCTTTACCTTAATACAGCGGGGTTTTTGGCATAACAAGTGAAGCCAAAAACTCATTTTTTATTTTTAGAACAAGCCGCTTTTTGCTACCGCAAAATAGCGATTTCTACATTACTATAATCGACCGAAACCCAACCGTCATCCTGAGCGTTAGCGAAGGATCCCGCGAGAGCGGCATCGAGCCGCGGCGCGCGAACAGCTGGTACGACGGCACGCAAGTTATTTAAAAATAATACGTTTATTCTTAAATATTTTTCACCTTATAGAAAGGTAAAACTGCGGAATAGTTACGATTTACTGCGCCAGGTGATTCTGCCGCGCTTTAAATCATAAGGGCTCATTTCTATCTTGACTGTATCGCCTTCTATAATGCGAATATAGTTCATTCTGAGCTTACCCGAAATATAAGCGTCTATCACATGGCCGTTTGATAACTGGACTTTAAAATTGGCATTGGGCAGGCACTCTATTACCTTGCCTTCCGCTTCAATAAGGTCGTTCTTAGACACAAACCGTTCCCTCCGCTATTATTCTGCGCCCTCTTGGGGCGGCGTAACGTCTGCGGCGTTGTAATTTTTAAGCGCCGAATAAACTTCGCTGTCAAACACCCTTGCGCCGGAAATCAGCTTATCGCCTATGGTATCTACCCTTTCAGGCAAAAGGTGAAGGTGCTTTATGCTCTTTTTTTTGGGGGCAGCCAGCTTTTTGCCGTCGCCGTCCGCAACAAGAACATACCCTTCAGGCAGCACTTCTTTTATTAAGTAATATTTTCCTGCGTCGCGGCCCTGCGTGCTTTTACACACTCCGCCCACAACGGGTTGAATTTTTTGCATACAAACCTATTCACGAATTTCTTTTTCGTTTGCTGCCGAAAAATAAATTCCGTGATTTTTGGGAACAAACCAATCTTGCTTACGCTGCGATTGTTATTTTTCCCCTTTTTCGTATTTTTAAGGGCATACGTATTATATAATACGAAAAATTCCCTTTTTTACCTTAAGCTGCAAGTAGGTTGCAGCAAACAGGGGCGCTCAGGTGTGGCAAAGCTACGCCTTCGCAAGCTATTATTTTTAAAAATGAGCCGCAATTTGCTTACGCAAATGTGCGATTACAAGGTAAGAATTTCTGTTCCGTTTTTTGTAATTAACACGGTGTTTTCGTAATGGGCTGCGGGCAGACCGTCGCAAGTGCGTACCGTCCAACCGTCTTTAGCGTCCTGCCATACCTTGTATGTGCCCATGTTAATCATAGGCTCTATACAGATTGTCATTCCCGCTTTAAGGCGGATACCCGTTCCCCTTCTGCCGTAATTCGGCACGGCGGGATCTTCGTGCATATCCCTGCCAATTCCGTGCCCCGTAAGCGCCCTTACCACGCCGTAGCCGTGTGCTTCTGCATGCGTCTGTACGGCATAGCCGATATCAAACAGGGGCGAACCTTCCTGCAGACCTTCTAACGCTTTAAAAAAGCATTCTTCGGTTACCTTTACAAGTTTACGCTTTTCTTCTGATACGTTGCCTATTAAAAACGTTCTTGCGGCGTCGCCGTTAAAACCGTTCTTTTCGGCAGTGATGTCTACGCTTACAATATCGCCGTCCATAATGATTTTATCTTCAGACGGTATTCCGTGCACTACTACGTCGTTTACCGAAACGCAGCTTGACGCGGGGTAGCCTTCATACCCTAACTCCGACGGGACAGCCCCGCAGGAAGTTATGTATTTGTAAACAAGGTCGTCTACTTCTTTGGTAGTCATTCCCGCTTTTATGCGTTCGCCGACAAACTGCAATGTTTCTTTAACAATGCGGCAGGGTTCACGCATCAATTCAATTTCCTGCGCCGTTTTAATGTGAATCATTTGTGCGCCTTAAAACTTTCTATTTCTTTGCAGATCTGTTCAAACACTTCGTCGGGCGAACCTTCTCCGCTCACTACGGTAACAAGCTTGCCCTGCTGGCTGTAGTAATCTATAAGCGGAGCTGTCTGCTCTACGTAAGTATTAAGGCGTGCCTGCACGGTGGCGGGGTTGTCGTCTTCCCTTTGGTAAAGCGGTTTGCCGCACTTGGCGCAAGTTGTTCTGCCGCCCAGCGTAGAAATATGATAACTTTCTCCGCAGCTGCATACGCGCCTGCCGCATATCCTGTCCATCAGAAGGGAAAACTCTACCGAGATGTTCACGCACAAATCTATATGGGCGAACTCATCAAGCTTTGCCGCCTGGAACAGGTTCCTGGGAAAGCCGTCAAGCATATAGCCGCTTGCGGCGTCCTTCCAGGTCAGTCTGTCTTTTACAATGTCGCAGGTAACTTCGTCGGGGACGAGCTGCCCTGCGTCTATATACGATTTGGCGAGCTTGCCTATAGGCGTGCCGCCCTTTATGTTTGCCCTGAATATATCGCCCGTTGAGATATGCAAAAGATTGTATTTTTGTTCAAGCTTGCTGGCTTGAGTTCCTTTACCCGCACCGGGTGCGCCTAAAAGCACTATATTCATCTTATTTCCCCCATACTATATGCGATATATCGCTTTTATCCTGCACATACACCTCATCCACCGCAAGCGGTCCTCCTTCCCCTCAAGGGGAAGGCTTAAGGACTTGCGAAGTATATATGCGGCGATTATTTAAGGAAGCCTTTATAGTTCTTCATCATAAGTTGAGATTGCATTTGTTTCTCTAACTCCAATGCAACTGAAACTACGATAAGGATACCTGTTGTAGAGAATACGCTTAACAGGTCTGTGCTGGTTGCGCCTACCGCCGTAAGAATTATACCCAGTATAGAAGGTATAAACGCTACAAGCGAAAGGTATATGGCACCGAAAAGCGTTATCCTGTTGTTGATTTTTCTTAAGTAGTCTGCCGTGGGCTTGCCGGGGCGGATACCCTGTATAAAGCCGCCGTTCTGCTGTATCGTCTTTGATACGTCTTCGGGATTGAACTGCATCGAAGCGTAGAAGAACGAGAATGCAAATATGAGCAGGCAGAGCGCTACCATGTAAATGAGCTGGCCGTACCAGTAAGGCGACGAGCTTGAGAACCAGTTGGTTACGCCCGTTTCAAAGCCGCTGCCCGGCCAGAACAGGCTTGCGAGCATGGCGGGGAAGCTGATTATTGCAAACGCAAAAATCAAAGGCATAACGCCGCCGCCGGATATTCTCATGGGGATAACCGACGACTGTCCGCCGTACATCCTTCTGCCCTTTACCTGTTTTGCGTACTGTACGGGTATCCTTCTTTCGGAAAGGTCTACCGCAACAATCGCAGCAAATTCCAATATAGTAAGTACTACAAAGCCCAGAAGCTCCCACAAGGCGCTTAAATCGCCGCCTGATGTAAAGAGCGTTTCAAACTTTTCTACTATGGTAATACCTGCTGTGGATATGATACCTACAAAAATTATAAGCGAGATGCCGTTGCCTATGCCGTATTCGGTAATGCGTTCGCCGATGAACATAATGAGCATTGCGCCGGCTGTGTAAACGACTACAAGGAATATACCTGCAAGCCATGTTGCAACCGTATCAGACCAGATGCCGTTTGTGCCGCCGCCGAACATTACGGTGTTGATAGCGTCGCCTTCTACGCCTATATTTATTATAATGCCTATTGCCTGGGCAACGGCAAGAGCTATAGTTACATAACGTGTTATCTGGGCAATTTTCTTTCTGCCGTCTTCGCCCTGTTTAGAAAGGCGCTCTAAGGCAGGTATGCCTACCGTTAACAGCTGTATGATAATGGTGGCATTGATATACGGGCTTATACCCAAAGCAAACAGCGTTGCGTTAGAAAGTGAATCACCCGTAATAGCCGACATCAGCTCTAAAAACGAATAGCTTGATATCGCGCTTGAAAAGGTGCTGGAATCTATGCCCGGCACGGGAATGTAACAGCCTAAACGGAAAACCAGCAGCAGAGCAAGAGTTATCCAGATCTTTCTGCGGATTTCCTTTACCTTAAAACAATTTTTTATTGTTTCAAACATATTGTACCCCTTTCACGGCGCCAAGCGCCGCTTTAAAAATTTGATGGAGAACTTATTCCGCTGCTTCCTGCGCAGATTCTGCTTTGCCGCCTGCCTTTTCTATAGCAGCCTTGGCAGATTCAGAAAATTTTGCAGCCTTTACAGTAAGCGCAACGTTTATTTCGCCGCCGCCAAGCACTTTAAGGCCGGAATTGTTCTTAACGAATTTTGCAAGTTTATTTGAAACAACGTAGTCGTAGTCTACTACCGTACCTGCGGGTACGTTTGCAAGCTGCGAAAGATTTATTATAACGTAGCTTGTAGCCCACTTATTGTGGAAACCGCGCTTGGGTATCCTTCTTGCAATAGGCATCTGGCCGCCCTCGAAACCGGGGCGTACGCCGCCGCCCGAACGCGCCCACTGGCCTTTATGGCCCTTGCCGCTTGTTTTGCCTGTGCCTGAGCCGATGCCTCTGCCAAGCCTTTTGGGTGCAATTACGGAACCCTCTGCGGGAGATAACGTATCTATTCTCATATAACTTACTCCTTAAACCTGTTCAACCTTTAAAAGGTAAGCCACCTTTTTAATCTGCCCCATTATTGCGGGGTTTTCTTCAAAGGTGTTGGTTGAACGGATCTTTTTAAGGCCGAGCGCAGCCACGGTAGCCTTTACAGACTTGACCTCGTTGCTCGGACTTTTAATTAAAGTTACCTTTATCATCTTTAAGCCTCCGTTTAACCTTAAATCTCTTCTACGGACTTGCCGCGTGCAGCAGCAACCTGTTCTGCCGTTTTAAGGCCCTTTAAGCCTTCTATAGTGGCCTTTACGCAGTTGATGGGGTTGTTTGTGCCGTGCGACTTGGTACGTATATCTTTAATACCTGCCGCTTCCATTACGGCACGCACGGGGCCGCCTGCGATAACGCCGGTACCTTGTGCAGCGGGCATCATTAAAACTTTGCCCCTGCCGAACACGCCGATTATACCGTGGGGTATAGAAGTATCTTTAAGGTTTACCTTAAACATATTCTTTTTAGCCTGTGCGGTAGCCTTTTCTATAGCTTCGGGAACTTCCTTTGCCTTGCCCATACCGCAGCCGATGCTGCCCTTGCCGTCGCCCACAACTACGAGCGCTGCAAAACGCATATTCCTGCCGCCTTTAACGGTTTTGGTTACCCTGTTAACCTGTATAAGCTTTTTAACGAGTCCGTCGTCTTCTGCCCTTTTGAATCTTGATTCTCTTTTTGCAGATCTTTCTTTCTTTTCTTCCATTTCCGCGCTCCTTAAAATTCAAGTCCGGCTTCCCTTGCGCCGTCGGCAACAGCCTGCACCCTGCCGGTGTACAGGTAACCGCCCCTGTCAAACACAACCGTTTTAACGCCCTTTGCAAGCGCCCTTTCGGCTGCAACTTTGCCTACAAGTTTGGCAGCTTCCGTCTTATTGAGTGAAGCAACCTGTGCCTTGATCTCTTTTTCTACCGTAGACGCAGAAACTATCGTAACGCCTTTTACGTCGTCTATCACCTGAACGTAAATGTGGTTAAGGCTCCTGTACACGTCAAAACGGGGAGTTTCAGCCGTGCCGGAAATCTTTTTTCTTACGCGCTCGTGGCGGCGCTTGCGTTCGGTGTTTTTATCTATCTTATTAATCATTATTAAATCTCCTTTGAGCAATCAACCGCAAAAGCGGTTTATCCTTCCGTCAACCTGATTAAGCCGCATATATAGCGGAATTAACGGAAATTATTTCTTGCCCTTGCCTCCCGTTTTGCCTTCCTTGCGCTCTATTACTTCATCGCTGTAAGCAATGCCGTAACCGTGGTAAGGTTCGGGAACTCTTATGCCCCTTATATCGGCTGCAACCTGGCCCACAAGCGTTTTGTCTATACCGGAAACCACTATTTCGTTTGCGGAAGGGCATTCAAGCTTGATGCCAGCAAGTTCTACAACTTCTACGGGGTGGGAATAACCGACGTTCAAAACTACCTTGTTGCCCTGTTTGGCAACCTTCCAGCCGACGCCGTTTACCTTTAATGTTTTAGAATAGCCCTGGGATACGCCCACAACCATGTTGTGTATAAGCGCCCTGTAAAGGCCGTGCTTTGCGTCTAAAGCGGGGCTGTCATGCTTTTTTTCTACAAGCACTTCCGCACCCTGCACCTTAACGTCTATATCGCCGGCAATCTCCTGCGTAAGGGTGCCCTTTGCACCCTTTACGGTTACAACGCTTCCGTCAAAGTTAACCGTTACACCTGCGGGGATAGCTATAGGCATTTTACCAATTCTTGACATACCTTAAAACCTCCTTACCAGATGTAGCAGAGCACTTCGCCGCCAACGTTTTCGGCTTTTGCCTGCTTGTTTGTCATAACGCCTTTGTTTGTAGAAATTATGGCAATACCCATTCCGTTCATTACCCTGGGCATATCCTCTACATTGGTGTAAAGGCGAAGGCCGGGTTTAGACGCCCTTTTAATGGCGTTTATAACAGGCTGATGTTTGCCGATGTACTTTAAGGTTATAACGAGCTTGCCGTTATAGCCGTCTTCTACAAGCTTGACGTCGGATACGTAGCCTTCTGCAAGCATGATATCCGCTATTGCCTTTTTCATATTGGAGGAAGGGATTTCCACCGTTTCTTTATTTACCATAAGCGCATTCCTGATGCGCGTGAGCATATCTGCTATAGGATCGGTCATAATCTTTTTCTGCCTCCTTACCAGCTCGACTTCTTTACGCCGGGTATTTCACCCTTGTATGCAAGTTCCCTGAAACATATACGGCATACGCCATACTTGCGCAGAACGGAGTGCGGTCTGCCGCAGATGGAGCACCTTGTATATGCCCTTGTAGAGTACTTTGCAGGTCTTTGCTGCTTATTTATCATTGACTTCTTTGCCATACCTTTATCTCCTTACCTTTTGAAGGGCATTCCCATAGCCCTTAAAAGCTCTCTTGCTTCTTCGTCGGTTTTTGCGGTGGTTACGATACATACGTCCATGCCGCGGATTTTTTCTACCTGGTCATACTGTATTTCGGGGAATATAAGTTGTTCCTTAAGCCCCATGCAGTAGTTGCCCCTGCCGTCGAAGCTATCCGTGGGAACGCCGCGGAAGTCGCGCACGCGGGGAAGCGCGATAGAAACGAGCTTGTCGTAAAAGTCGAACATCCTTTTGCCGCGTAAGGTTACTTTGATACCTACCGTCATGCCCTCGCGCACTTTAAAGTTTGCGACTGACTTTTTAGCTTTTGTAAGGATGGGCTGCTGGCCGGTTATCTGCTTTATTTCGTTCTGCGTAATCTGGATAGATTTCGCATTGTCCTTTATGTCGCCAAGACCGGTGTTGATAACTATCTTTTCAATCTTGGGTACCTGCATTATATTGGTATAGCCGAATTTTTTTGTAAGGTAAGGTACTACTTCTTCGGCGTACTGCTTGGCTACCCTGCTTTTATATTCTTTTTCTGCCATATTAGTTCACCTGCCTTACTCTGCCTTGTCTTCTGCGGCTGCTTCTGCCTTTGCCGCACGCTTTCTGGTACGCTTTTTGGGTTCTTCTTTAACGGCTGCGGCTGCTTTGCCTTTCTTGCCGGCGGTAGCCGTGTCTAACACTGCGCCGCACTTGCCGCAAACGCGCACGCGCTTGCCGTCTACTACAGAACTCTTTACCCTTATCGCCTTGTCGCAGGCGGGGCAGATTACCATTACGTTAGAAACATCTATAGCGCCTTCTACGTCTAATATTTTAGAAACGTCGTTGCCACGCTTAGCTTTCTGCGTTTTGTGCTGTATGTTTATGCCCTGTACGGTTACCTTGCCTGCTTTGGGAGAAGTAGCAATTACCTTGCCCTGCTTGCCCGCATACTTACCGGTGATAACCAGAACATTATCATTCAATTTTACGTTCATAGCTTAATTACCTCTCCTTAAAGCACTTCGGGAGCGAGAGATATAATC
This sequence comes from Clostridia bacterium, assembly GCA_021202395.1. Classification (GTDB taxonomy): domain Bacteria; phylum Bacillota; class Clostridia; order Christensenellales; family Borkfalkiaceae; genus Coproplasma. The sequence goes on from JAJQDC010000011.1 coordinate 24,330, forward strand.
TTCATATAGTTCTTTTCTCTCAATTCCCTTGCAATCGGTCCAAAGATACGGGTGCCGCGGGGCTCCTGGTTCTGTCCTATAATAACCGCTGCATTGTCGTCAAATCTGATATATGTGCCGTCGTCGCGCCTGATACCTTTTTTGGTACGTACGATAACAGCCTTAACTACGTCGCCCTTCTTGACGCCGCCGCCGGGAGCCGCCGTTTTTACGGAGCAGACGATTACGTCGCCGATATTGCCCGTTTTACGGAAACTGCCGCCCAGCACTTTGATGCACATAAGCTCTTTTGCGCCGCTGTTGTCTGCAGCCTTGAGCCTTGTCTGGGGTTGTATCATATAAATTCTCCTTGATTTATGTTACTTACAACAACCGTTACCCCCGATATATAGCCTGATTATCGTATTTTACTATATATCGTCGGTAACTTTTGCAGAGGACTGTTTTTTTATTCACGCAAATCTTTTTGAATTGCTGTTCAAAAACATTTGCCGTGATTTAAGAAGACAACCGTTCTTGACTTAAAAGTCTGCGAACGTTTTTCTTCTCTTTTGCGCATTCTTAAGGGCGTACCATAATTTAATGCGCAAAATTCACTTCTTTACCTTAAGCTGCAAGTAGGTTGCAGCAAACAGGGGCGCTCACGCACGGCAAAGCCGCACCTTCGCCCTGTCTATTATTTAGAATAATACGGAAGCGAATAATCACCAGAAAAAATTAATAAAACAGTCGTGCAAGACGATTGTTAGGAAAAGGCTGTGATAAATTATTTTGCCTTTTCTATTATTTCTGCCACTCTCCAGTTCTTGTCTTTAGAGAGCTTTCTTGTTTCTACTATCCTTACCTTGTCGCCTATGCCGCACTCGTTATTTTCGTCGTGCGCCTTAAACTTTGTGGTCCTGGTTATAGTTTTCTTATACAGGGGGTGCTTGCTCTTTTCGGTAATGGCTACGACAACCGTCTTATCCATCTTGTCAGAAACTACAAGCCCTACCCTTTCTTTACGAAGCGTCGTTCTTTCCATAAGTGATCTCCTTAACCTTTAAGCTGCCTTTGGCGTATAACGGTGTTTACCCTTGCTATATCCTTTTTGCAGACGTTGATCTGCATAGGATTGTCAAGCTGGCCGCTTGCGTGGCGGAAGCGCAGGTTGAAAAGCTCGGTTTTAAGCTCTTTCAGATTTGCGTCAAGTTCCGCGTCGCTTAAATTTACTATTTCTTTAGCTTTCATTCTGCTTCACCGCCTTCGGCTGCTTCTGCCGCCTCTTTCTTGACAAACTTACATTTGATAGGCAGCTTGTGGCTTGCAAGGCGCATTGCTTCCCTTGCAACGTCTTCGGAAACGCCTGCCATTTCAAACATAACCCTGCCGGGTTTAACTACTGCAACCCAGTATTCCACTGCGCCTTTGCCGCTGCCCATACGGGTATCTGCAGGCTTTTTGGTAACAGGTTTGTGGGGGAATATGTCTATCCATACCTGGCCGCCACGTTTGATGAACCTGGTCATTGCAACACGGGCTGCCTCTATCTGGTTAGAAGTTATCCATGCGCACTCTTCGGCTACAAGGCCGTATTCGCCGTAAGCAACTATGTTGCCCTTCTGCGCCCTGCCCTTCATTCTGCCGCGGTGCTGTCTTCTTCTTTTAACTCTCTTGGGGATTAACATTTTATTCTTCGCCTCCGTCTGAGATCGTAAGCTTTCTGGAACCGATTACTTCGCCCTTGTATATCCAGCATTTAATGCCCAATACGCCAAAGGTTGTGTGCGCTTCAGCAAAGCCGTAATCAATATCCGCACGAATGGTCTGAAGGGGAATGGAACCGTCGTGGTAGCTTTCGCTGCCTGCGATTTCCCTGCCGTCAAGCCTGCCGCTTACGGTAATTTTTACACCCTTTACACCGGTCTTAGAAACTTTGGATATCTGCTGCTTAACAGCCCTTCTGTAAGATACACGCTTTTCAAGCTGGGCGGCTACCGCTTCGGCTACAAGCTGTGCATCCTGGTCTACTTTTTCTATCTTTTTAACGTTTATTATAACGGCTTTGCCTTTTGTGAGATTAGAAAGAGATTTTTTGATAACTTCTACTTCTGCGCCCTGTTTGCCGATAAGCACGCCCGGACGGCCAGTGTAGATGCTTACTTCTACCTTGTTTGCCGCCCTTACGATGGTTATCTTGCTTATAGCAGCGTCATAATACTTCTTTTTAAGGAATTTACGGATTTCGTTATCTTCTTTGATATATTTAGCGAAATCTTTTTTATCGGCGTACCACTGGGTATCCCATGCGTCTATAACGCCTACTCTTAAACCATGAGGATTAACTTTCTGTCCCATACTCAACTCTCCTTAAATATTCTTCGCGTCAAGGATAACGGTGATGTGGCTCGTTCTTTTAAGAATTGACCTGCCGCGTCCCTTGGATACGGGCTGCATTCTTTTAAGGTGAGGACCGCCGTCTGCAAAAGCTTCGGCAACGTACAGGTCGCCCCTGTCCATTCCGTTGTTGTGTTCTGCGTTAGCCGCCGCCGAAAGAAGAACTTTTTTAACTTCTTCCGAACCGCCCTTGGTGCAATAGGTAAGTATGGCTTCGGCTTCTTCTACGCTCTTGCCCCTTATAAGAGCAAGAACTGTTCTGACCTTGTAGGGGGAAATTCTTATATATTTTGCCGTTGCGTAAGGGCGTCTGTCCTTTGTAGCGGCAATCTTTTCAACTTTTTTATTCATGTTGCTTGCCATATCTCATTCTCCTTACTTCTTGGTCGTTTTAGCCGCATGCCCTTTGAAAGTACGGGTGGGGGCAAACTCGCCGAGCTTGCAGCCTACCATATCTTCGGTTATATATACGGGAACGTGCTTCCTGCCGTCGTACACAGCTATTGTGTGGCCGACCATCTGGGGGAATATTGTGCTTGCCCTGGACCATGTTTTAAGCACTTTCTTTTCGCCGCTTTCGTTCATGGCCTCTATGCGGGACATAAGGCGGGCTTCAACGTAAGGTCCTTTCTTAACGCTTCTTGACATTTTCTATTCCTCCTTAATTTATTCTCTTTAATATGAATTTTGAAGAAGTGTTCTTCTTCTTTCTTGTCTTGTAACCAAGTGCAGGCTTGCCCCAAGGCGTCATAGGGCCTGCATGGCCGACGGGGCTCTTGCCTTCGCCGCCGCCGTGAGGGTGGTCGTTGGGGTTCATGACCGAACCGCGGACGGTAGGTCTTACGCCAAGATACCTTGTTTTACCTGCTTTGCCAAGGTGGACGATCTCGTGTTCAAGGTTGCCGACCTGGCCTATGGTAGCCCTGCACTTTACGGGGATAAGGCGCATTTCGCCGGAAGGCATTTTAATGGTTGCATAAGCGCCTTCCTTAGCCATTATCTGTGCGGATATGCCTGCCGCACGGGCTATCTGCGCACCCCTGCCGGGCTGCATTTCTATAGCGTGGACAACGGTACCTACGGGGATATCTTCAAGGGGAAGCGTGTTGCCAGCCTTGATATCTGCACCCTTGCCGGAGAGCACTTTGTCGCCTACCGTTAAACCTACGGGTGCAAGAATATATCTCTTTTCGCCGTCGGCATAAACCAAAAGTGCGATGTGTGCCGAACGGTTGGGATCATACTGGATGCTCTTTACCGTTGCGGGTATGCCGTCTTTATTGCGCTTGAAATCTATAATTCTGTATTTGGTCCTGTTGCCGCCGCCGATGTGGCGAACGGTAATCCTGCCCATGTTGTTTCTGCCGCCGCTCTTGCGCTTGTCGTGCAGGAGGCTTCTTTCGGGTTTGTCGCCCGTAAGCTCGCTGTAAGTGCTTACCGTCATAAAACGGCGGGCGGGCGATGTGGGCTTATATCTCTTGATTGCCATTATTCAGATCCTCCTTTATGACAATGAGTTAAAGAACTCTATCGCTTTGGAATCGGCTTTAAGCTGTACAATCGCCTTTTTGTAATCGGGGGTGTAACCCTGATTCCTGCCCATTCTTTTCAGCTTGCCCTTGCAGGATACGGTGTTGACGCTCTGAACCTGAACGCCGAACAGCTTTTCTACCGCAAGTTTGATTTCTGTCTTGTTTGCCGACTTTGCAACGATGAAGGTGTACTTCTTGTCGGCTATGCCATCGTAGCCCTTTTCTGTAAGCAGGGGCTTAATGATTATGTCTTCTGCTAACATTATTTACCGTAGACCTCCTCGATTCTTTTTACCGCTTCTTTGGTAAGAACAACCTTGTTGTTGGCTACCACTTCGTATGTGGAAATCTGTGCCACGGGAAGGGTGTTAAGCTTCTGGATGTTCTGTGCTGCGCGGATGACGTTTATATCGTCGTTATCCATAACAACAACAGCCGTTTTGTCAAGGCCCAATGCCTTCTGGAAGGCTACCATCTCTTTGGTTTTGCCGTTCTTTACGCTAAGGCTGTCTATTACGATAAGTTCGCCGTCGGCTACCTTTTTGGAAAGAGCTGATACAAGTGCGGCTGACTTAGCCTTCTTGTTCATGTCTTTAGAAAAATCACGGGGCTTGGGTGCGAACACAACGCCGCCTTTTACCCACTGGGGAGCCCTTATAGAGCCCTGGCGGGCATTACCTGTACCCTTCTGCCTCCAGGGTTTTTTGCCGCCGCCCCTTACTTCTGTACGGGTGAGCGTTGATTTTGTACCCTGTCTTTCGTTTGCAAGGCGGGTTACTACCGCCTGGTGTATAAGCGCTTCGTTGTACTCTGCGCCGAACACCTCTTCGCTTAAATCTATGGTTCCGGCTTCAGAGCCGTCCATCTTATATACTTTTACGCTGGGCATTTCTCTCGTCCTCCTTATTTAACGGTGTCGTTAATAGTTACGACGCTGCCCTCAGGTCCGGGAACGGACCCCTTAATCAGAATGCAATTTCTTGCAACGTCTACTCTCACGATTTCAAGATTCTGAACGGTTACGTTTTCTACGCCGTAGTGGCCGGGAAGGCGCTTGTTCTTAAATACCCTTGAAGGGGAGCTGTTTGCGCCCATAGAACCGGGTTCCCTGTGTACGGGGCCGACGCCGTGCGTTTCCTTAAGCCTGTGCTGGTTCCACCTTTTAATAACGCCCGAAAAGCCGTGGCCTTTGGATACGCCGTGAACGTCTACCTTGTCGCCTGCAGCAAATACGTCAGCTTTTATTTCTGAACCTACGCTGTAAGAAGAAAGGTCGTTAAGCCTGAATTCCTTAAGCACTTTGCAGGGCTTTACTCCTGCCTTTTTGAACTGGCCGAGTTCGGGCTTGTTAAGGCTCTTTTCGTCCGTTTCGTCAAAACCGAGCTTTAAAGCGGCATAGCCGTCTTTTTCAACAGTTTTGATTTGCACTACGGGGCAGGGGCCCGCTTCTATTACGGTTACGGGTATTACCTTGCCCTCTGCCGTAAACACCTGCGTCATGCCTGCTTTACGGCCGATGATTGCTTTATTCATTGATAAAGTTCCTCCGTTTTATTATTGTAAATACCGCTCCTTTACGTCCCGCCGCTTTTACTACGTCGCCGGAAAGGTGTAGAGTATTAAAAACTTTTTTAATATATATTTATATGGTATAGGGGTTACAGCTTGATTTTGATATCTACGCCTGCGGGAAGATGGACGGTGTCCAACAGCTTTGCATTGGGGGTGTAGATGTCTATTATCCTTTTATAGGTACGCTGTTCAAACTGTTCGCGGCTGTCCTTATATTTGTGGGGGCAGCGGAGTATGGTTACTATCTCCCTTTCGGTGGGAAGGGGTATGGGGCCCGATATCTTTGCTCCGCTCTTTTTCATAGTTTCTACTATGCGCGAAGCCGCAAGGTCTACAAGTTCGTGGTCGTAAGCCGCAAGTTTGATTCTGATTTTCTGTCCTGCCATGTTAATTCTCCTTTTTATACTAACAATTTTCTGTTATTAAAACGTGTCAACTGAGCCGTGCGTATCGCGATTTTTTCAATAAAAAAACACCAAACACTATTGGCGCAATAAAGAAAAGCCACGGTTAGTCGCCGGAGTCTTGCTCCGACAGTTGTCAGCGGAAATTATCTGTTCTGCCGGCTTTAAGGCAGATTTTGCAGTAACTTTACGCCTCTTCCCATACGCACTTTTATAAACACGCTTAGCTATTATAACGTACGCGTAATTTAAAGTCAAGCGTTTGAAAGCGGTTTTTTAAGGTTTTTTTGCTCTTTTTTTGCCGATTTGCAGCCGTTTTAAGTATATTTTTATCCGTTAACCGTAAGCAGCTGAACGCACCCAAGATATGGGCTTATACTTGGCATTTTGCAACAATATCTTGTACAGCCGTGCTGGCGGCAATGAGCCATACGGCAGGTTGTTTTGCAGGTACAAAGCAGAAGAAAATTATCTATAATATTTTCTTATACCCCTTTTAAAGAGAAGTTTTAACATAATTTTTGTTACAAACTAACATTTTTGCCCGTTTTTTGGCTTTGTGAAAAAAATTTTATTTAGTGAAATTTAAGGTACAATAGTATTTAAAAGACGTTCTTGCCTGGCTGTCCGCGAGCCGCTATTGCGGCGTGGCAATCGTAGCATAGTGGTAACACCACTTTTATACGATTCTTCGCTTGCGCTCTGGATGACAGGCGGCGGCACCGCCTGTACAGCCCTGCAGGGCTGTCATTTAGACTGGAGCAAAGCGGAATGGAGAAATCTCCTACCCTTCTGAGCACTGCTGCCGTGCAACGTAAGTTGCAATGCTTTTTACCGCATTATAATAAACATTATTATTTTTAAACATCGCTTCTGCCGCCCAACCTGCTGGTCGCCAGTCCTGGCGGGATTGCCTTAGTACTGACGCTCACATGCAATGACATATAGTTTCGGTCGTTTATAATAAGGTAGAAGATGTCCCCCTCATCCGTCCCTACGGGACACCTTCCCCCATAAAAGGGGAAGGCAAGGTGTGCATTATCTTTATGTTACTCCCCCCTATTTTACTGCAATAAAACTAAAATAAAGCAGAGTGTGAAGCTCTGCTTTTTAAACATAAAATTATCATTAATTAAGCTATAGTACGGGGGTAATCAATAAAAAGTTGCCACTTCCTGTTCGGGCGGTTCGGCGCGCTCTACCTTTTCGGCAATAAGAACGGGACCCTTGTCGCGGTAGACGGAGTTATATTCAAACGCCACTTTAGCCGTTATTGTAAGCCAGTCCTTTGTTTTAATACCCGTGAGAAGATTGCCTACCTTTACGGCAAAACCGTCGTAGGCAATGTCGGCTTCGCAGCACGTCATAATGTATCTGCCGAGCACAATATATCCCGCAGGTACCTTTTTACTTACGGCAGCCATACCCTTGAACTTTACCGTTTTACCCACATACTCGTCTATCTTTTCGGCAATATCCCTGTAGAACAGAGCAAAGTCTCTGTCTTCCACTTCCACCACGGGTGCGTTTACGTCAAACGGAAGGGGGTCTTCTATCTCGTCATATTCAACTTTGCCCCCGATATATTCGTAAACTATGTCTGCCCTGCGCGAAATACCCCTTACTATTTTGTGGTATTCCATACGGTCGTATTCGCCCTTGAAGCGGTTAAAAACAGTCATCTGCGTCATCTGTATTTTGTCGTATACAAGCTGACGCATATTCTGGTTGTAGCTTGCAAAAGTAGCGGCGTCAAAGAAGGTCATCATCTGGTTTATTACCCAGCATTCCGGCATTGCGTCAAAAAACTGCTGCAGCATCCAGGTGCCGTTATATTCCACGATTACACGCTGTGCACGGTGCTTTACCGTAAGCGCAAGAAGGTTATCTGCGTTGAGCGCAGTTACGTCTTCAAGCGTTTCTATTGCAACGTTTTTTACCTTGAATTTAGCGGGTTCGTATTCCACTTCCCCTTCTTCACAGATTAACAGCATGGTGCGCTCGCCGCTTTCCATACGGGGATCTTCCAGAGTTTCCTGTATAAATTGAGTTTTGCCCGACTCTAAAAAGCCGAGAAACAAATAAACGCTTACGTCTTGCATAAACTAACTCCGCTCGCTAATTTTTTTCTTAATTGCCACTAAAAGCCTATACTTGGCTTCCCCTTTTATGGGGGGGGGGACAAGGTGTCGTTGTCATTGCGAGCGTAGCGTGGCAATCGTAGTAAAATACTCGTACCACTTTTATACGATTCTTCGCTTACGCTCTGAATAACAAGTTGCGCTAAAACATTGTCCCGCCCTTGGCTCCCTTATTAGGGGAGCTGGCAGCCATCAGGCTGACTGAGGGGTTCACCTTGTTATATGCCAAACCCTTCCCCCACTACGTGGTCCCCCTTCCCTGATAAGGACGGCAAGGAGTATTATTACGTTTTCCTGCCTGTTGAATAATAATTTACACCCCGAATAATTCAGCAAGTTCTTCTTTGTCTATCTTGCTGCCTATTACGCACAGCCTGCCCGTGTAGGCAGCGCAGCCATCGCGCACTTCGGGTTCACCCGGGACGTAGTCAAAGTGCAGCCAGCCGCCGTTTTTACCCTTTACTATGCCCTTGGCACGCAATACCGTTCCGTACTGTACGGAGTTTGTAAGCGAAGACAGTGCGGCGGTAAGCTCTTCTTTGGTAAAGCTCTTAGCCGTCTCTACACCCCAGCTTTCAAATACTTCGTCGGCGTGATGGTGGTGATGGTGTTCATGCTCATGGTCGTGCTCTTCGTGGTCATGGTCGTGGTGATGGCCGCAGCCGCATTCTTCGCCATGTTCATGCTCATGGTCATGCTCGTCGTCATCATGGTGATGATGTTCGTGCTCTTCATCTTCGTCATGGTGGCAGTGCCCGTCGTGGTCGTGGTGATGGTGCTCGTGCTCTTCTTCGTCATCGTCATGATGATGGTGATGTTCGTGGCAATGTTCTTTGAGTTCCGCAAGCATATCGGTAAGGGTATCGCTGTGTTCCATTGCAGCCAATATATCTTTACCGTCAAGCTCCTGCCAGGGGGTAGTTACAAGGGTAGCCTTTGCATTGTGCTCTCGCACGAGTTCGGCAGCCTTTGCAAGCTTTTCTTCGCCAGCTACGTCGGCATGGCTGAATACAATGCAGTTGGCGGTTTCTATCTGGTCGTTAAAAAATTCACCAAAGTTCTTCATATACATTTTGCACTTTGCCGCATCCACTACCGCCGTATAGGTGTTAATAACGCTGTCGGGCAGCTCTGCGCTGTATACCGCTTTTATTACGTCAGAAAGTTTACCTACGCCTGAAGGCTCAATCAAAATTCTGTCGGGATGGTATTCTTCGTAAACTTTGTTCAGCGCCTTGGCAAAATCGCCCACCAGCGAACAGCAGATACAGCCGGAGTTAAGCTCGTTAATCTTAATTCCTGCTTCGGCAAGGAAACCGCCGTCTATACCGATATCGCCGAACTCGTTTTCTATAAGAACGAGCTTTTCGCCTGAGTAGGCTTCTTTAATAAGTTTTTTTATGAGTGTGGTTTTACCTGCACCCAGAAAACCGGAAAAAATGTCTATCTTTGTCATAAAATACCTTCTTGTAAATCTGGATAGAAAATACTTACCCGAAAGGCTTCCCCTTGAGGGGAAGCTGTCAACGATAGTTGACTGATGATGTGTTGGATATTTTTAAATAACACCTCATCCACCGCAAGCGGTCCCCCTTCTACTGTGTATGCTTCGCTACCCTCAAGGGGAAGGCTCCATATAGTAATAAATTTTCTGCCCTTTTATTTTCTACCTTATTATATAACCCGATTTACAAAAAAGCAAACGGTTGAACAGGTTTATTATTGATTATATTATTTTGGGTTTTTTATTAAAAGTATTGACAAATAAACATATTATAATTATAATATAATTATGGATGAAATACGATTTGAGTGGGACGAAAATAAAAATACCACAAATAAAGAAAAACATAAAATTTCGTTTGAAGAAGCCCAGACTGTATTTTATGATGAGAACGCATTAGTCATAAGTGATCCCGAACATTCTTATTCTGAAGAAAGGTTCATAATATTAGGATTCAGCATTATGGCAAATTTACTTGTTGTATGCCATTGCTACCGTCAGACAGACGAATTAATACGTATTATTTCGGCACGTAAAGCTACTAAAAACGAAGAAAAACAATATACAGGAGGTAACAATTATGATTGATGAATACGATTTTTCTAATGCAACAAAAAACCCTTACGCAAAAAAATTAAAAAAGCAAATTACCATTAATCTAAATAACGATACCATTAATTATTTTAAGCAGCTTTCTGACACAACGGGAATACCCTATCAGACGCTGATTAACATGTATCTTACTGACTGCGCTAAAAATAAAAGGCAGATTAACATTACCTGGGATTAATACCGTTAATTCCGCCATACTACGGGGTTAAACTAAAAACGGCAGGGGTATCCTGCCGTTTTTAGTTTATAATTTTTTATGTAAATTTAACTGCTAAAATAAATTATTTATCAGATTTTTTCTTGTAGTTAAGGCGGCGGAAAGTTCCGTCTTCTTTATGGATCATAATGCTTGCTTCCTGCCTTTGGGCAAGATCTTTGGCGTAATCTATAGCTTCTGCCTGGGTGTTAAACAGCTTAATGGCTTTGGCGCCGTTGTTGAACTTTACCTGCCACTTGCCGTCTGCCTTGCGCTTTGTTATATGGTATACCTTGGCAGATTTCTTTTTATCGTCTGCGGCGGAATCGTCTTCCTTTTCCTGTACGGAAGCATTATCCTGCTTGGCCTTTTCGGTTTTTGCCGTCTGTGCAGAAGGCTTTTCCTGTTTGGTTGTCCGGGCAGCCGCAGGCTGTTTTGCCGTGGTTGACGGTTTTTCTGTTTTTACCGTCTCCTTTTTAGCAGGCTGGCTCTTTTGCTCAGCAACAGGTTCAACTTTAACTTCTGTAGTTGCGTCCGCTTCAGAAGGCTGTTCGGGCTGAGATTGTTCCTTTGCAGCTTCTTCCTTTACGGGTTCTTCCTGCTCGGCGATGCGCTCCGCCTTTTTAGTTCTGTATATTTTAGCAAGCACTACTGCAATTACAATAATAAGTACTACTATGACAGCCGCTATAACCAGCCACAGCCATACCGGCAAGCCCGCCCATTCGTTTGTAAAAAAGTTTGAAGCAAATAAAAACATATTTACTGACACCCCTTTTGGTGGATTAACGCTTTTGCGTTTTGTACTTTTATTATACTTAAACAGCAGAATTTGTCAAGCATCGGGTGAAGAATATTATACGGTGTTATCAGGGGTTCACATTATTTTACGGTAATGCCCCCTTTGCAACGTCATAAATGTACTGCCGTTAAATAAGGTACCCGCCCATATACAAAAACCATTCCCGCCGTGTTGGGCGGGAATGGAATATTTATCTTATTTTCAGTTCAATTCAGCCAGCTAATCATTTCAACAATCTCATTATTAAAATTTGCAAGCTTAATATTACGTAAACTCTTACTTTAAAAGCGCCTGTAAAACGGTATCGGGAGCCTGCTCATAGCGTTCAAAAGTTTCTACAAACTTGCCCCTGCCCTGTGTGAGCGAGCGCAATGCCGTTGCATACGTAAGCAGTTCAGACTTGGGTGCTTCTGCCGTAATAACCTGCATATCGTCCTGCGCGTCCATTCCTATTATCCTGCCGCGGCGCTTATTCAAGTCGCCTAAAACGTCGCCAAGGTACTGTTCGGGTACGCCGATACGCAGTTTGGAATACGGCTCTAACAGAACGGGTTTAGCGTTTTTGATGCCTTCTTTAAATGCAATTTCTGCAGCCGCTTTAAAGGCAGCTTCTGAACTGTCTACATCGTGGTAGCTGCCGTCGGTAAGCACCGCCCTTACCCTGATTACGGGGTAGCCTGCAAGCACGCCGTGGGGAAGGCACTCTATAAGCCCCTTTTCTACCGCAGGGATATACTGCTTGGGTACCGAGCCGCCGACAACTTCTTCTGCAAATTCAAAGTCGTTTTCGCACGGTTCAAAGCGTACTTTGCAATGGCCGTACTGACCGTGGCCGCCCGACTGCTTTTTGTACTTGCCTTCTGCAAGCGAAGTGCCTAAAATGGTCTCTTTATAGTTTATTGCAGGCGTACGCAGGTCTGCGTCCGCACCGAATTTTGCTTTGAGCTTTTTGTTGATAATATCAAGGTGCACTTCGCCCTGGCCGCCGATAAGCGTTTCACCGGTGTCTGCCTGTTTGGTTACGGTAAACGATTTGTCTTCTTCCATTAAACGGGAAAGACCTGTAAATACCTTATCTTCCGTACCCTTGACTTTGGCATATACTGCCATGTAGAGCACGGGGCGGGGGAACAGTATGGGGTCAAACTGTATGGGCGCACTGTCTGCGCAGAGCGTATCGCCCGTGTTGGTGTTGGTAAGTTTGGATACCGCGCCTATATCGCCCGCTTCCAGTTCGGATATGGCTTCCTGCTTTTTGCCCTTTACCGAGTAAATGGCGTTGATTCGTTCGGGCTGGCCCGTGGTAGCGTTGAGCACGGTCATGCCCGATTTAAGCACGCCCCTGCATACCCTTATGTAGTTCATCTTGCCGACGAACGGGTCTACCGCAGTTTTGAATACCTGTGCCGCGAAGGGCTGTTCAGAATCGCACTCTACGCTTATAACTTCGTCTTTGGCAATATCAGTGGCAAGAAGATCCCTTCTTTCTGCCGCTTCGGGCATATACTTTACAATCTCGTTCATAAGATTGATAACGCCCCTGTTCTGCAGCGCGCTGCCCGCCATTACGGGTATAACGTTTATATTTAAAATACCCTTGCGTATGCCATGTATGATTTCGTCGCGGGAAAGTTCACCCGTTTCAAAGTATTTTTCCAGAAGGATATCGTCGTTTTCGGCAGCCGTTTCGGTAAGGGATAGTACCATCTCTTCCACTTCTGCAGCCTTGTCTTCGGGAATGGGTATGTCTTCGGGGCCCGATCCCGTAAAGCGGAACGCCTTGCCGGTGAGCGCGTTAATTACGCCCGTCATTTTGCTGCCTTCCATAATGGGTATCTGTATGGGAGCAATCTTGCCGTGATACTTTTCCTGCAGAGCGGCCACCGTTGCGTTATAGTCGGCGTTGTCTTTATCCATGCCGTTGATAAAAATAACCATGGGCTTGCTGCCTTTAAGGCAAGCCGATATAGCCTTTTCTGCACCCACCGTTACCGTGCCGTTTGCACCCGTAACTACCAGAGCGCCGCCGCAGGCACGCATTGCCTGGTTAAACTCCCCCTCAAAGTCGTAAAACCCTGGTACGTCTATAAGGTTAATTTTGGTCTCTTCCCAGATTGTGTTAGACACCGAAAGGGATACCGACATTTTACGGGCTATTTCCTGCTCGTCGAAGTCGCTTACGGTAGTACCGTTATCTACCTTTCCCATACGGTCTATTGTGCCGCCGTTGAATAAAATTGCTTCGCACAGGGTGGTTTTACCCTCGCCGCTGTGCCCTATTATTGCGATGTTGCGAATGTTCTTTGCTTTGATACTCATAATATAAAGTCCCTTACCATAAAATTTGAACGGCGGTAAATTACCCCGCATAAATCAATTATACATTATTTTGGCAAAAAATCAATACCTAAATGTAAACTTATGGCAAAGTGCATAAAATTGAGTTTGTTTAATTTTAAGTGGTAATAAACCCCACCCCGCCGCACAAAGTGCGGCGG
>JAJQDC010000021.1:0-27530 GCA_021202395.1 Clostridia bacterium
TTATTATAGTAAGCAGTATCACTAAAAGCTTCTTTACTTATTTCAACAACAGAATCAGGCAAAGTTATACTTGATAACGATGTACATTTATAGAATGCCTGATACCCGATTTTGATGACAGAATCAGGAATGGTAACCGACTTTAAATTAGTAATCTCATAAAACGCCATGCTTCCGATTTCGGTAACAGGTAACCCGCTATATGTAGCTTGAATTGTAACGGCAGCTGGATTTCCGCTGCAACTTGTTACAGAATAATATGTTCCGTCATCGCTTAAAGTATATTCCAATGTATAGTTGCTTGTAGCCTGTTGTCCGTCATTGTCATTATCACAAGCTACAAGACCGCCGACGGCAGCTATCAATACGCAAGAAGTTAATATTGCCCATACTTTAAAAAGTTTATTCATAAAAATATCTCCTTTAAAGTTTCAATTAATTATTTTTTATATTATACATCTTATTAAAATTTTTGTCTATTTATTTGATACAACCAGTTGCAAATTGGCGGTATATTTAAAATGGTGATATATTTAAAATGATTAATACCGCATTGTAGCCGTCCTTGTAAGGACGGCAAGATGTGGTTGCACTTGGCTCCCCTTCGCCATCGGCTGACCAAGCACGTCATTGCGAGCGAAGCGCGGCAATCTCGCCAGAGCGTAGCGGCTGGCGCCCGATTAGAATTTCCGTCCATTCAATGTTTTTTACCGCATTGTAGCCGTCCTTGCAAGGAAAAACAATACAAAACCCCGTAAAGCATAGTGCTTTACGGGGAAGCCGGTTACCTTGTTCTGTTGGTTTGGCTTAAAAAGAAGAGCGCTACCGTGCCGGTGCCTGCATGGGAACCTATAACGGCGCCTATGGGGTGAATTTCTACCTTACCCTTAAGTTTGGGGAACTCACTTTCTATCATCTTTTTTAATGTTAAAGCGTCTTCTTCCATCATAGAGTGGCATATATAGCACTTTTCGCCGTAGCGCGTTCCGTCAAGCGCCTGCTCGTGCATATACATCACCATTGTTTTTAACGCACTTTTTTTACCTATCGGCTTAGAGTGCAATATAAGCTTACCTTCGTCGTTTACGTCAAGTATGGGGCAGACGTTAAATATTTTACCTGCCACAGCTGTAGCCGCAGAAATTCTTCCGCCGCGCTTGAAGTGCATAAAGTTCTGAGAACAGAACCAGTGCCTTACGTGCAGTTTATGGTCTTCTAACCACCAACGCAGTTCTTCTATACCCATACCCCGCCTTTTGTAGTCGGCGGCAATCTCTACCAGCATACCGTAACCCGAAGACGCCGCAAGGGAATCTACAATAAGTATCTTACGGTCGGGATATTTTTTCATCAGCTTTTCGCGCGCTTCCTGCGCAGCCTTCCAGCTGGTAGAAAGACCTGAAGAAAATTCTATATGCAACAAATCGTACCCTGCAGAAAGAATAGGCTCGAACAGTGCGCATATCTCTTCCGGCGTAGCCGGTGAAGTGGTGGGCAGGGCGCCATCTTTCAGCTTACCGTAAAAGCTGTTAAGTTCAGCCGCAGAGTCAAGTTCATCGGTATATACTGTGCCGTCTATTGTGTAGTGGTATCTGCAAAACTGTATATCCAGATCTTTCAGCCGCTGTGCGGGTATGTCTACCGTAGATGAGCAGGTAATTTTATAGTCAGCCATAAATAGTTAAATTATATCCCCTCCATTAAAAAAAGTGAAAGGTTGCATAAGTAAAATTTTATACAATTAATTATATTACACATTGGCAGATAAATCAAATATTTTTTTATTACATTAAACACAAAAGTTGATGATGTTGCGTAGTTGTTTACCGCTTTTATACGATTCTTCTCTTACGCTTTTCTATAGCAGAAAGCTGATACGTTGTACCGCTCGTTTACAATAAGGAAGAAGACATTATACCCCTTTATCTCCCGAACAAAAAAGCAGGCGGCTTTGTTGCAAAGCCGCCTGCTTAAATTTAATCTTTAATAATCAGGAATTATACCAGAAGTAATTACAATATGTCGCATTAAGGTAGCCAGCCATAGCTTCTGTATCAGTGAGCTTTGACGACGTCAGGCTTGTTCCGCTTGTCGCGTTCTTTGTAGTTGATACATACCAGCCGTCGGTATTGTTGAATGTGGCGTAGGTAAGGCTATCGCAGCCTTCAAACGCCCATAAGCCTATGGTAGATACACTGCTGCCGATAGTAACATTTACAAGCGCGCTGCAAGATTTAAATGCGGCGTTATCTATATATGTTACCGAATCTGATATTACCAGATCTGTAAGCGAAGTACAGTTAAAAAATGCAAACGTGCCTATTGTTTTTACTCCGCTTCCTATGGTAATATTTTCAAGAGCGGTACAGTACCAGAATGCGTAGCTGCCTATTGCCGTAACGCTGTCGGGTATAACGACTGTGCTTAACGATTCACAGCCAAAGAATGCACCGTTGCCGATTGATGCAACGTTGCCGCCCATCTGCACGCTTGTCAACGAATCGCATTCATAAAAAGCATGGCTGCCTATTGTTTCAACGGAATCGGGTATTACTACCGCAGTTACGGTTGTGTTCCTTTTAAATGCGTCAGAGCCGATTTCTTTAACGGTTATATCCTTATATTCAGCGGGGATATTCACTTCCCCGCTCTTACCGCTATAACCCGTAACGGTATAGTAAGCACCGTTGTCTGACAGGGTATATTCTATACTGCTGCTATCCTTTGCAGTGCCGTTGCTGCAGGCTGCAAAACATGCTATACATAAAACAGATATGCAAAATAAAGATGCCGCAAAAAAAGCTTTGATGGCTTTTTTCATTACCGTACCCCCATTTAAGTTTTATTAACTATTTGTTGTTATACATCTTAATTTATTTTTTGTCTATTTATTTGATACAGCCAGGTGTAATTTAGTTATAACAAGGTGTAAATATATTTCAAAAATAAACGTTATTATCTTTAAAAAACTTGTGTGCCGCCATGCCTGCTGATCGCCAGTTATCTGCGCCATATAATCTACAAACCCTTCCACCGCAAGCGGTCCCCCGTCTCAGCGGCTGTAAGGGCATCAGCCGCTTCGGGCACCGCAAGCACTTACATATGTGCTTGCTCATCTCGCCGCCATAAACAGCGCATTAGTGCTGTTAAAGAAATGGCGGCTCGTCCTTGCAGGGACGGCTATAAATAAGGTGCGCAAAGTAGCGCTAACGCTCACGCGAGATGACAGCTCTGCGAGCTGTACAGCCTCAAGGGCTGTCATTTCGACTGGAGCGTAGCGGAATGGAGAAATCTCCTACCCTTCCACATCCCGCTGCCGTGCAACGTATGTTGCAAATGCTTACCGCCTTATTTTTACCACCCATCACACAAAAGTACCCGCAAAGCGGAATGCTTTGCGGGTATAGTTATACAAAAAATCATATTTTGTTTGTCAAACTTAATTTTTTAAAAAACTTACTTCGTTCTTTTATCCGTGCTGAAAAAGAACAGAGCAACCGTGCCGGGGCCTGTGTGTGAACCTATTACCGTGCCGATAGGGTTAATTTCTACACTGCCGTTAAGGCGGGGGAAGGCTTCTTCTACCATCGCCTTTAACGTGTTGGCGTCTTCTTCCATCATAGAGTGGCATATATAGCACTTTTCGCAGTAATCAAGCCCGTCCTGCGCCTGCTCGCGCATATGTTCAAAAAGCGACTTTAAAGCCTTTTTTCTGCCAAGAGCCTTTTCCCGCACGATAAGCTTGCCTTCGTCGTTTACGTCCATAACGGGGCAAATCTTTAACATCGTGCCAATAGCCGCAGAAGGACCTGACACCCTGCCGCCGCGCTTAAAATGCATAAGGTTGGTAGAATAGAACCAGTGCCTTAAATTGAGCCTGTTGTCTTCTATCCAGCTTTTAAGCTCGTCTATATCCATACCGCCGTTTTTAAGCTCTACCGCTTTATCTACAAGCAGACCGTAACCCGAAGACGCCGCAAGCGAATCTACAACATATATTTTGCGTTTGGGATATTTTTTTGCCATTATATCCCTTGCCGCCTGCGCAGACTGCCAGCCGCCGGAAAGGCCGGAAGAAAATTCTATATGTAACAAATCGTACCCTGCGGCAAGAATGGGCTCAAACACTTCACAAAGCTCTTCGGGCGTAACCTGCGCCGTAGTGGGCATTGCACCCGCATCTATCTTACCGTAAAATTCAGAAGGCGGAGCCGACACATAAAGGTCGTCCGGATAATCTTTACCGTCTATAATGTAGTGGTACTTGCCGTACGCACAGCCAAGTTTTTTAAGGTGCTCTTCCGATATATCTGCCGTAGAACAACAGGTTATTTTGTATTCTGCCATAATAAAACCTCCGCTATAACCCACACCGCACCAAAGCGCAATGTAATCAAATTTTCTGGCTATTATTTTATATCCCGCAACAAAAAAATCAACTATGTAAAATCAATTTTTAGAAATATGCTTCTACGCTTGATTTTTGCCGCTCTACCGCACAAAAAAACGACTCTACCTACAGTAGAACCTGCTTTTGTTTTAAATAAATTGTAAACTTATTTAATTAAATCGGTTGACAATAACGTCTGAACAGAATATAATATTGGCTATGAAAAAGATAAATAAAAAGCTTGCGGCTGTAGATATAGCCGAATGTGCGCTGTTTGCTGCGCTGATGGTTGTGGGTGCTTACATAAAAATACCCTTCCCCCTTGTTCCGCTTACCTTTCAGACGGTGATATGCGTGCTCAGCGGACTTATGCTCGGCTGGAAGAAAGCGGGCATTGCAATGGGTGTTTACTGCATTATGGGATTGATAGGCATACCCGTATTTGCATCTGAACCGTACGGCGGTTTTTCTTACGTATTAAAGCCTTCGTTCGGGTATATATTGGGGTTTATACTTGCCGCGGTATGCGCAGGTTTAGTCCGCGGCAGCAATGCAAAAGCTCCGCTGTGGCGCTATTTTGTAGCAGCCGCTGCCGCATTCATAGCCAACTATGCCGTAGGTATTGTATATTTTATAGCCGTATGGCAGCTTAACGGATACGAAGGTTTAGGTTCGGCTGTTGTAACGTATAACCTTTTGTATATGCCCAAAGATATTGTGCTTTGCGCGCTTGCCGCCGTGCTTGCGTGGAAGGTTGTTCCCGTTATATATAAGGGTAAAAACAAACTTAAACAGCCGGAAGAACATCCTGCAGCCGCAGTTGCCAATGAAATTGCCCCCGCCGACGCGGCAGCCGATACAACGGATATTATTGATTAATTATCTGTCCACGGATAAGACGGCAAGGCTGGTAAAAAAATGTTTAACAACTGTTGACAAAATAAAAATAATGCTGTATAATAAAAATACAACAAGGGCAGTACCTTTAACGGTTAGCCTTGTGCGTTATTTAAAATAGCCGCCAAGCTTCTAACACATAGGCGGTTATTTTTTTACGTAGTGAATTACTATCTGATTGTCTGTAACTTTAAAATAAGATACGACATTTATCTCAACTAAATAGTTAAGAATAGAAACAATAGTACTTAAATCCATAAAAATCACCTCCTTCGGGATAGATTTTCATCAACCACCCTCTGAAAGGCTAAACCGCCAAGGTACTTATTCCCTTGTTGCAGCAACTTTTTTGTTGCTATTTAATTATACTATACTTTGTATTATTTGTCAACTATTTTAAAACATACGTTCCTTAGTAATTCTAAAACGGCGGTAATGCTTTTTTTATTCTGCACTTATATTTTTTAATCTTTTAAAAATTTCGGCGGCAAGCTTGTTGCGTGAACGGGTGCCGCTTACGTAAGCGGTGATGCCTTCTGCCTTGCCCGTATAAATACCCACCCCAATAAAAACGCACTCTGTGCGCATTGTGGCGGCATTTACGGTACACTCAATAAATATACCGCAGACCTTTTTTCCGTCCACAAAAATATCGTCGGTATTGCGCACTTCGGCTATGCAGCCGCACTGTTCTTCTATTGCCGATCTAACGGCGTATGCACAGCGGCTGCGGTAGCCTGACATATTATCCAGAGCCACCTGCGCATTTATTGCCGCCGTCATATACAGCCCTGCCGACTGCGGAGACGGAAAATAAGAGCCGTCTTTTTTAACGCCGTCGGTCTGCCGTTCGCTTAAAACAAGGCACTCCCCTTCCTTGCCGTAAATTACCTTTGCGGCACGGTTGGTAGAATCTATACTGCCAAAGCAGTAAACCTTTACGCCGGCAACGTTGTTTATTACTACGGCAGACAAAAGGTCGCAGTCTTTGCTCAGCGAATAGCCCCTGTTGGTAACAGAGCGGATATCGTAGCCATCTGCTATTAAGCTTTTTACAGTTTTGCTTATGTACTGCCTGCTTACGCCCAGCTGCGCAGAAAGGGTTTCACCGGAAATATAATCGCCCCTGTTGTTTTCAAGGGCGAGTAAAACTTGTTCTTTTACGTTCATAATCAGATCATGCTTGCAAGTATTGCAAGGTTTGCAGCTACGTCTATATTGCGCACCACCACGTTTTCCGGTGAAGTTATAAACACGGGGGCAAAGTTGAGTATGCCCTTTATGCCGCAGTTAAACAGCATATCGCATACCGCCTGCGCAGCCTGTGCGGGCACTGCAACAACCGCAAGCTTTGCATTGTGCTGCTTTATGCCGTTTGGTATATCGCTTACGCTTAAAACGTGTTTGCCGCCCACTACGGAACCAACCTTTTCGGGATCGCTGTCGTAAGCTTCCACTACCTGTATGCCGTATTTGCCAAAGCCGCCGTAGGCAAGCAATGCGCTGCCCAGCCCGCCTGCACCAACAAGTATGGCGTTTTTAATATCGTTACAGCCAAGGTATTCTTCTAACGCGGCAATAAGCTCTGTGCGCACGTAGCCCACTTTTGGTCTGCCTGCACTGCTGGTATAAGCAAGATCTTTACGCACCAGCACTTCACCTAATTTTAAGGCGGAAGCTATTGCTCCCGATGATATGTATTTGCCGTCTTCATCGGTTAAAGAGCGAAGATAGTTAAGATATACGGGCAGCCTTTGAAGGGATATTTCAGGTATATCTTTATTCATTACAGCTCTCCATAGCAAGCGCAGCTGCGCCGTAAGCACCCGCTTTTGCACCGAGCGACGCGGTAACAATTTTTATCGGCGCGTAATCAATTCCGCCGAACAACTCTTTATTTACCAGCCTTTGAAGGGGCTCGGTAAGTTTGTCGCCTTCCCCGCTGACGCCGCCGCCGATCATAATTGCCTGCGGGCGGAAAATATTTGCAAGGTTGGCAATACCGCAGCTTAAATACTTTAAGTACCAGTCTATCACTTCCTTGGCGTCAAGGTCGGTATCGCAGAATTCAAATGCCGTTTTTGCAGTAGCCGTTTCTGAAGTGTACTTTGTCCACATAGCCGAACGGGGATTTTCTTCCATCTGGTAGCGCGTGCGCTTTATAAGGGCGGTTGCCGAACAGTATGCTTCAAAACAACCCCGCCTGCCGCAGGTACAGTATTCACCGTGTCGGGCTATTACCATATGACCTATCTCCGCACCGGCAGACTTGTACCCTTCAAACAGCTTGCCGCCGATTATGATACCGCCGCCGACGCCCGTGCCAAGCGTTACCAGGATACTGTCGGAATATTCTTTACCGGCACCGAACTTTGCTTCGCCCAGTGCGGCAGCGTTGGCGTCGTTGGTAATGCGAAGGCTCAACCCCGTGCGCTTTTTAATTTCTTCTGCAAGGGGAAAGTTTTTAAGGTTAAGATTACCTGAAAATACAAGTATGCCGTTTACGCCGTCTATAATACCGGGGCAGCCGGCACCTGCCTTCACTTCGCTTTTATCGGCGCCAAGGCGGGCAAGCATGCCGTTTACAAGGCTTGCTATATTGTTGCACAATGCGTCGCCGCCGCGTCCTGTTTCTATACCGTCTTCTATAAGCGCATTGCCGCTTTTGTCAAGCACAATGCCCTTTACCGACATACCGCCGATATCCACACCCAAATAATATTTAACCGAATCAGACATTTTTCTCCATTTTTCGGCATTTTCTGCCGCCTATTAAGTAATTGTTTACTTATTAATTTTACTATCGTACAGCGATATTGTCAAGCAGTTTTGAAAATTTTTCACATATTTTGTAACTAATTAAAACTATTAATAACTTTTATATGTAAACGTTACGTTAAAAATAAACCGCCGCAAAATTCTCTTTGCGGCGGTTTATTGTGTTCTGGTATGTTTTTTATAGCGTTCTTTTATTTTTATTATAAAACAGTCTGCCTTAAGCTGTAAATTAGTAGCAATTTTATTCACAAGCTTTTCTATGGTAAAGCGGTACACCGTGCCAATCGCAGCGCATGCAGCCATAAAAAACGCAGCCAGAGCAAAAATACATAACAGCATACTGTCTGCGCCGAAGACTGCCGCCCACCAATCGTAAATTTTGTTCTGGGTAAACTGCGTAAACAGATTATTGTGATGGATGATGTAGATGGGCAGCGACAGCGAAGAAAGATAATTTACCCCTTTATTTACAAAGCGCCTGTTGTTTGCAATATTAAAAAGCGTAACAGCAAACACAATGGTAAAAGGGCAGTTTATATGGGAATAAGTTCTTTGCCTTGCGTAAAAATAATCTGAATAAAGCCCAAGGTAATTTAATACAATGCGCCATACGATATACAGCATTGCCGACGATACGCATACCACGGCGTTCAGCCTGACGTTAGCCGCAAAACCGCTACCATATTTTTTTATGTAAGCCACAATAAAATAAATACATATCCAGCAGAGAAATTTATTTACCGATAAATCATTGCCGAGTGCGTACACAATTATACAGCAGTGAAAAAACAGGTAGCCCGCCACTATGGCGTGGGCAAGCTTATCTAACCTGTTTATCACAATATTTATAACGGGATGGGCAATATACAAAAGAAGGTAAAAACTGACGTACCAGTTTGTCTGCGTAACGGCAGGGAATATCTGCTGCAATGCCGTTGAAATACCTACTTTGTAGCCGAGCGCAAGGTAAATGGCAAGAAAGCATACCGAAAATATAAAATTGGTAAGCACGATAGACACAACTTTATTTACCTTTACCCTTTTGCTGTCCGCCAGAAAATACGACGAACACACTATAAATACAGCGTCGCCGACATACCCCAGACAGCTTAACAAATTAAAAATTATCCCCGCTAAATTTGCTGAAGCACTGCCGTAGGTAAAAGTAAATTCTTCTGTGCTGAAATATTCGGGTACGCTGTGCGCTATAAGAATTAAGGCAATGGCAAATATTTTCAATAGTTCTATGCTTGAATTGCGCTGCCTTGTATTCCCTTCCACTTCCGTTTACCATAAATAATAAATTAACTGTCTTCTAATTATATACGAAAATTCTTCGTAAATCAAGTATTTTACGAAAATTTTTAGTATAAATTAATTATGATAAACATGGGTTCAAAAATAAAAAGCCTGCGTAAAGAAAGCGGCTTATCGCAAACCGAGCTTGCACAAAAACTGAATACGTCGCAAGACACTGTCTCTTTATGGGAACTGAACAGAAGCTGCCCCGATGCAGAAAACATTGTAAAGCTTTGCATACTGTTCGATGTTTCCAGCGACTACCTGTTGGGGCTTAAAGAATATTAAAAAGGACTGTGCCGTGCAAAGCATAGTCCTTTTTTTGTTCTTTATATAACGTACCTTCCTTAAATTTATCGGATAACTATCACAGTTCGATTTGGGAAGCGTACTCTGCCAATATGCGATTTATTTCTTCTTCCTGTTCATAAAACACACTGTCGCACTTGCTTAAAATTTCTTCCGCCGGTGTGTCATCGTGATCTTCCAATGTAAGGTATGCCGCATATGCCTGTTCAAGCACAGAAGCGAGTTTCGGCGGCAAAATGGTTTTTAGCGTTAACATCTCGCTTTGTAAGTCTTTGATACCTGAAACGTTATCAAAGTACTGCGCATGCCCGCCGTTATTGACTTCGCTTTGGTAGGTCATCAGTTCAGAATACAGCGAATCGGTGCGCTCTTCAGTCCACAGTTCCCACATTTTATTCCATTTAAGTTCCTTTTCCGTAAGTTTAACTTTCTTTTTTCTGAAAAGACCAAACATGATTTCCGACTAAATTTTCTTACGCATTACAATAATCTTTGTTAAATCTTGTTGTAATTCAAAAAGGTCGTTCATCAGCGGATACTGCGGCATCAATTCATTAAAATTTACCTGCTCTTCATCCTGTAAATCGTCAGCGTCCACTATAACTTCGTACATTTTAAAGTGGAATAAATTATTATCATCGCCGACTACTACAGAGACAGACAAACTTATATTGCGCTTATTCTGCGGTAAAATTTTTGACTGAGTCCTGTCGGATACTTCTGTACTGAACCCAGCCAATTCGTTAAAGGATATTACAGGGTTAATCAGATAATTGCAGGCGATTCTTCTGCTTGCAAAATCAATGCAGAATATGCAATTACCCCACTTATATTCCCTTTGTATGGCAAAATTCAACCGATGCAGCTGCCTGTAAAATTTATCACTGCTTTTGCGTGTAAATATAAAGCAGCTGATTATGTAAACCACAAACAACGCTACGGCTATTACATACACCCACCATGGGAACCATGCACCGCTCAGGGAATGATATATAAAGGAAAAAACTGTAATACTGGCTATCACGCACAAAAATATTACAGTTGTAATTATCATGTTTTTCTTAGTCAATATTATCGCTCCCCTTTACCTGTTTACTGCCTTACTTGCTGCCTGTGGAGCCGAAGCCGCCCGCTCCGCGCACGGTAGAAGAAAGCTCGTCCTTCTCTTCAAAAACGGCGGTTATGTAAGGGGTAATTACCAGCTGTGCGATGCGCTCTTTTACAGCTACCGTCTGCGGTATGTTTGAATGGTTATGAAGGGCAACCTTTACTTCGCCGCGGTAATCGCAGTCCACTACGCCAACTTTGTTTGCAGGGGCAAGCCCCTTTTTGGTAGCCAGCCCGCTGCGTGCGTAAATGAGCCCCGCATAGCCTACGGGCAGTTCAAGGGCGATACCCGTGGGTATTACCACCGTTTCGCCAGCGGGGATGGTAACGTCTTGCTTTATGCAGGCGTAAAGGTCTGCACCTGCAGCATATTCGCTGCCGTATGCGGGCAGCACAGCATCGGGATCTAATTTTTTAATTGATATTTTCATAATAATACCTGTTTTGTTTTTATTTGTTTTAAGTAAATATATTATACGATTATCTGCTTATGTTCTGATAAGGACGGCAACCTACTCTTGGCTTCCCCTTCTATGGGGGAAGCTGTCCTGTAAGGACTGATGAGGGGATAATAGTTCTACCGCATTATAATAAGGTGTGAAGTTGTTTAAGAATTAACGTTATTATTTTTAAACAACTCTTCTGCCGCCCTGCCTGCTGGTCGCCAGTTATCTGCGCCATAACATCTGAAACCTTTTACAATAAGGTGCGCAGAGTGTCGCTTCGCTTGCGGGCGGGATTGCCACGCGGTAGAGACCGTTTTGCGCACATTTATCTGAAACCTTTTAAAATAAGGTGCGCAAAGTAGCGCTAACGCTCACGCGCAATGACATATAATATTCGGTCGTTTAAAATAAAGTGGTGTTTATTTTAAAATGCTTTTGTGCCGTCTAACTCCACCTTCTGTTGGTCTGCCGTTTATAAGGTTCCAACATATGCGCCTGTCAATCATACTTACAAGGGTTGTCTTTGTTCCACAGAACTATCTCTTTTTTAGCAAGCGAAGGCTGCACAAGTATTACCCTTTGGTTAGACGAACCGCGGAATTGCAGAGCGGGGTTTTTAAGCTCTTCTACAAACCTGCCGTCTACCAATACGTCTATACATTTAAGCATACGCATTACCGTATCTATGTTCCCCTTTTTGCCCGCCAACAGGTCGGCATCAAAATCGTACCCAGTGTAGCACCACACAGATTTTTTTGGATATGTGCTTTTTACCCTTTCAAGAAAGTGAGCAAGTTCGGGCTGGTTTTCCGGTTCAAACGGCTCGCCGCCCAACAGAGAAACCCCCTGAATATAGCCTGGTGAAAGCCCGTTTATTATATCATCCTGCACCTTTTTTGTAAAAGGCTGACCGTAGTTAAAATCCCACGTTTCGGGGTTGAAGCAGTTTTTGCAATGGTTGCGGCATCCGCTTACAAAAAGCGACACCCTTACCCCCGGTCCGTTTGCTATATCGTAATACTTTATATTTGCATAATTCATAAATTTACCTAATACTACCATCTCATTTTTGGAATTCGGCTTACTAAGCCTGTCATTGCGAGCCGCATAGCGGCGTGGCAATCTCGCCCGAACGGGCGGCAGAAGCGTAATTCCGCCTTCAAATACCTTTTTACCACACTATAATAAGGTGTAATATTCTTAAGAATAAACGTTATTATTTTTAAATAACTTGCATACCGTCCTGCCTACTGGTCGCCAGTTCTGGCGGGATTGCCACGCGGTAGAGACCGCTCGCAATGACATATAGTGTGCTGCCGCTTACAATAAGGTACTATTATTACAACACCTTACTTGCCAATTACCAAGCACATATTGCGCGATTACTATAAAAAATATACCGCGCGGACGGTACGGCATAAGCCGACGTCCGCGCGGCTGTAAGATACTTTAAATTAAAGGTGCATAACCCTGTCTTTTATTTCCTGTGTTCTGCCCTGGTTCCAGAACTGCGTACCTATATATCCGCACGTGCGGCGGGCAACGTTCATTTTGCTCTGGTCGCGGTTGTGGCAAACGGGGCATTCCCATACAAGTTTGCCGTCGTCTTCTACAATCTGTATCTCGCCGTCATAGCCGCATACCTGGCAGTAATCGCTCTTGGTGTTGAGTTCTGCGTACATTATATTATCATAAATATACTGCATAACGGCAAGCACTGCGGGAATATTGTTGTTCATATTGGGAACTTCTATATAAGATATAGCGCCGCCGGGTGAAAGCTGCTGGAACTCACTTTCAAACTTCAGCTTTGTAAATGCGTCTATCGGTTCAGATACATGAACGTGGTAGCTGTTGGTTATATAGTTCCTGTCGGTTACGCCCGGGATAACGCCGAAACGCTTCTGCAGACACTTTGCAAATTTGTACGTAGTGCTTTCAAGCGGGGTGCCGTAAAGGGAAAAGTCTATATTTTCCTTTGCCTTCCACTCCTTACACTTGTCGTTCATATGCTGCATTACAGACAGGGCAAACGGCTTTGCTTCGTCATCTGTATGAGATTTACCCGTCATATACTTGGTACATTCGTACAAACCTGCATAGCCCAGCGATATGGTGGAATAACCGCCGTATAAAAGCTTGTCTATAACTTCACCCTTCTGCAGGCGTGCAAGCGCACCGTACTGCCACAGAATGGGTGCGGCGTCAGAAGTTATACCCTTTAATCTTTCGTGCCTGCACATAAGCGCGCGGTAGCAAAGCTCAAGCCTTTCATCAAAGATCTGCCAGAACTTATCCATATCGCCGCCTGAAGAAAGGGCTACGTCTACAAGGTTTATGGTAACAACCCCCTGGTTGAACCTGCCGTAATACTTAGGCTTGCCGTTTTCGTCTACGTACGGCGTTAAGAAACTGCGGCATCCCATACAGGTATAGCAGTGCCCTTCACCGTTTTTATCTATCTTGTATTCAAGCATCTTCTTTTCGGAGATATAGTCGGGCACCATGCGCTTTGCCGTGCACTTTGCCGCAAGCTCGGTAAGATACCAGTACTTGCTCCCTTCGCGTATATTATCTTCTTCAAGAACGTATATAAGTTTGGGGAAGGCGGGTGTTATCCACACACCCTTTTCATTTTTAACGCCGCGTATGCGCTGTTTAAGCGTCTCTTCTATGATAAGGGCAAGGTCGGCGCGCTCCTGTTCGTTGCGTGCTTCGCCAAGGTACATAAACACCGTAACAAAGGGTGCCTGACCGTTGGTAGTCAAAAGGGTTACAACCTGGTACTGGATGGTCTGTATGCCCTTTTTAATCTCTTCCAGAAGGCGCTTTTCGGCTATTTCGTTTATCTTTTCTTCATCGTCAACGTCAACCGAATTCAACTCTTCGGCAACGTCGCGTCTGAGCTTCTGACGGCTGATATCCACAAAGGGTGCAAGATGGGTAAGCGATATGCTCTGCCCGCCGTACTGGCTGGACGCAACCTGCGCAATTATCTGTGTGGTAATATTGCACGCTGTAGAAAAAGAGTGCGGTTTTTCTATAAACGTTTCAGAAATTACCGTGCCGTTCTGCAGCATGTCTTCAAGGTTTACAAGGTCGCAGTTATGCATGTGCTGTGCAAAGTAGTCGGCGTCGTGGAAGTGTATAATACCTTCGTCGTGTGCGTCAACAATCTCTTTGGGCAGCAGTATGCGGCGGGTAAGGTCTTTTGACACTTCGCCAGCCATATAGTCGCGCTGTACCGAGTTTACAGTAGGGTTCTTGTTGGAATTTTCCTGCATAACTTCTTCGTTATTGCACTCTATAAGCGTAAGAATCTGTGCATCGGTGGTGTTTGACTTACGTACAAGGGTACGGGTGTAACGGTAGGTGATGTACTTGCGCGCTACGGCAAACGCCTTCTGGTCCATTATCTGGTTTTCTACAAAGTCCTGAATCTCTTCCACATTGACTTCGCGGTTTAAATCGTTGGCGTGTGCGGATACTTTTTTTGATATAAGCTGGATCTGCTCTTCAGAAAGGCGGTTGTCTTCGCTCACTTCGTTATTGGCTTTCCTGATAGCGTTTACTATTTTTTCTATATCGAAAGAAACTTCTACGCCATTTCTCTTTATGATTTTCATAAATTTACTCCCTTATATATAAATGTTGATATTTTCTATAATTTAACCGCTATCACAATATAGCATTCCCCTTAGGTAAACACTGATTAATTCGAAATTTCTTTTTTCTTGGCTTCCCCCTACGGGGGAAGCTGGCGGCGGTAGCCGACTGATGAGGGGATAATTTGGTCGTTTTACCATATTTTTATTAAAATAAGGTGGAAAATGTCCCCTCATCCGTCCCTACGGGACACCTTCCCCCATAGAAGAGGAAGGCAAGATTTTGTAAAGTTGAATTAATCATTGCTTACTTCGGCGGGTGAACATTTACATTATATAATATATATTGTGGTTTGTCAATAACTAAACCACAATATCTTGTATAAAAAAATTTAATAGATTGTAAAAAATACTATGAGCCGCTTAAGGAAGAAATACAACGTAATTTTTATGATGCTTATAGCATTATAAAATGTATATTGTATAATGTCAAGTACTCAGCCACAATATGTAGTATGTTTTTTTCTATCACTTTTTAAAGCCGCCAAAGGGCGGCATTAGTGTTATTTTTTTACAGAGCGGCACCGGGATTGTTAATTTGTAACGGCAAAAAATAACACTTTCTGTCATGGCAGAAAGTGCGGTTAAAAATTAATTAAATAAAACGCTCAAGCCAGCTTAAATCTAACTTCCATTCGGGAATTTTATTCCTGCGGCGGTGGTCTTCGTTAGCCTTACCCAAAGCGGCGCGGTAATCGGCATAGCTGCAATTATTAACCTTCATAAAGTGATCGCATGCAGCCTTTTCATCGCCCTTTAAAGAAGTCCTTCCGATATGGATAACGGCATGGCACGCAGGGCATACGGCAATAACGTCTTCCAGCTTTTGCACACAGGTTTGTTCGTTATAGCTCCACCGCTCATGCGCTTCTAATCGGGCAGATTGGGCGCCACATATGGCGCATTTACCGCCCGCGCGGGCGTAAGCGTCTTTGCGCACCACGTTCCACTGTGCAGGTGTTAAAAGGCTGCGAAGGTTGCTGTACCAGCAGCCGTCGGGCACAAGTTCAAAATTTAATTTATAGTCCATAATTTTATTAATTACCCCCGTAGTATAGTTAAATTATCGGCTGACAAATGATTAATATCTCTTGCCTTCCCTTTAAGGGGAAGCCTTTAATAAGGCATACTCACTTACTCAATGTCCTGTTAACTGCGTTATGCCAGCCTGATAACAGGGCAGCCCTTTCATCATCTTTCATATTGGGGCTGAATGTGCGCGTAGCGCAGGAAAAGCCCATTAAATCTTGCATGCTCCACAGTCCGCAGGCAAGCCCTGCAAGGTAAGCGGCACCCTTTGCCGTACTTTCGGCAACTTCGGGGCGGGCTACTTCGCAGCGGGATATATCCGCCTGAAACGCCATTAAAAAGTTATTTGCGCTTGCACCGCCGTCTACCGCAAGGCGGCTTACCTTTACGCCTGCAGCCGTTTCCATAGCGCGCAGAACGTCGTTTACCTGGTAGGCTATTCCTTCTAACGCCGCCCTTACTATATGGGCGCGGGTGGTACCGCGCGTTATGCCCGTAACCGTTCCCCTTGCGTCTGCATCCCAATAGGGCGCACCCAGCCCCGTAAAAGCGGGTACCACGTATACACCGCCGCTATCCTTTACGGTAAGCGCCAGCGCTTCGCTCTCTGCTGCGGTCTGTATAAAACCCAGCCCGTCCCGCAGCCACTGCACTACCGCGCCGCCGATAAACACCGAACCTTCTAGCGCGTACTGCGGCTTGTCATCTATTCCCGCGCAAAGCGTGGTAATAAGCCCGTTGCCGCCCGCACAAGGTTTTTTACCTGCATTCATCAAAAGGAAGCATCCCGTGCCGTAAGTATTTTTTACGTCCCCTTCCTTTATGCATAGCTGGCCGAACAGGGCAGACTGCTGGTCGCCCGCAATGCCGCAGATTGGTATTTCACAGCCGAAAATATCCTTGTCCGTTTTGCCGTAAAAGGCGCCGCTCGGCTTAACTTCGGGCAGGGATATCCCCGAAGGAATGCCGAATACCGACAGCAATTCTTTATCCCAGCAAAGGTTATGTATATCGAACAGCATTGTGCGTGATGCGTTGGTGTAGTCGGTTGCGTACACTTTGCCGCCCGTGAACTTCCATAAAAGGTAGGTATCTACCGTGCCGAACAAAAGGCCGCCATTCTGCAGCCCTTCTGCCGCACCCGAGACGTTATCGGCTATCCACTTTAACTTCGTGGCAGAAAAATAGGGATCTATCAGAAGTCCGGTCTTTTGCTCTATCAAAGGGGCAAGCCCCTTATTTTTTATCCCTTCGCAAAACTGTGCGGTGCGGCGGCACTGCCATACTATGGCGTTACATACGGGTTCACCCGTGAATCTGTTCCATACTATGGTAGTTTCACGCTGATTTGTAATGCCCATTGCGGCGACGTCTGCCGCCTTTATATCTGCCTTTAAAAGGGCTTCCTTTATAACGCCTGCGGCAGAGACAAATATCTCTTCGGCATCGTGTTCCACCCAGCCCGCTTTGGGGTAAATCTGCCTGAACTCGCGTGAAGCGGAAGACGCTATACCGCCGTTACCGTTAAAGATTATAGCCCTGGTAGAAGTTGTACCCTGGTCAAGAGCGATTATATATTTCATTTTATCCCCCGTGTGTAACAAAACAACTTAAAATATACATAATTATATTACATACCCGCAAAAAAGTCAACAGCCCCGCATCTGATGTTTAATACCACATTATAGCCAAACCCTTCCCCCACTACGTGGTCCCCCGTCTCAGCGGCTGTAAGGTCATCAGCCACTTTTGCGCAGTTATTATCTGAAACCTTTTATAGTAGGGTGCGCAAAGTGTCGCTATGCTCGCGCGGGCACCGCAAACGCTTTACAATATGCGTTTGCTCATCTCGCCGCCATAAACAGCGCGCTTGTGCTGTTTAAAGAAATGGCGTCTCGTCCTTACAGGGACGGCAAGGGGCGGTAATGTGCTCCCATACCCCACTGAGAAGGCGAGATGTAGCAAGTACGTCGTCCCACCCTTGGCTTCCCCTTCTATGGGGGAAGCTGTCCCGTAGGGACTGATGAGGGGATACTCATGCTTTTCCTTGTTTTTCTGTCATCCGGCTTATCAAGTACGTAATTGCGAGCGTAGCGTGGCAATATCTGCACCTTATAATCTGAAACCTTTTATAGTAGGGTGCGCAAAGTAGCGCTATCGCTCGCGCGAGATGACAACTCTACGAGCTGTACAGCCCAACGGGGCTGTCATTTCGACTGAAGCGTAGCGGAATGGAGAAATCTCCTACCATTCTACGCTCTGCTTTAGTGCAATGTAAATTGCAAATCTTTTTACAAAACTTTAATAAAACAACAACCTTTTGCAAACAAGTACAAATTATAATTTACAGCGTAAAACAAAGTTTATACAAAATTTATTGTGCGTTTACAAAAGATTTAACTTATCGGGTTACCATACAATAAAGCAAATTGCTACGGAGATATATTATGGCTAAAAGCGGCTGCAGTGCAGAAAAACTCAATAATATAGCAGACGTTACGCCGCAAAAAAACGTAAAGGTAAAAGAGCCAAAAAAGCTTTTCGGCTATGAGCTGCCCTATATCGGTGTGGCGATGATAGTCTTCTCCTTCCTGGGATTTATTGCAGAGAACGCCGCAAGAATGGTTACCAAACACATTTTTGACTGCCGCCACCAGCTGCTGCCCTTTTTGTTTGCTTACGGGATAGCCCTGCTCGCCATACACATTATAATGGGAACACCCGGCGGAATGCGGTTTTTTAATAAAAGATTATTCACCAGAAAGGGCGTTAAATACGGCATACTATCGCACGTAACGTACTTTGCGGTGCTGTTTTTAGTTATATTTGCAGGTGAAATTGCCGTAGGTGAATTTTACGAAGCCTGTACGGGCGTTGTGCTGTGGGATTATTCTGATATGCCCCTTCACGTAACAAAGTACACAAGTGTAATATCCTGCAGTTTATACGGCGGCGGGGTGTACCTTATTATGGCTTTAGCCTTTAAACCGATGATGAAGCTGATACAAAAAACGGGGCGGACGGCTGCAACAATTTTGTGCTGCACGCTGGGCACTGCAATTATTATAGATTTCATTATTATGGTAATAACCATTTTTGTTACGGGCACCGCACCTGTTTACTGGTCGGTAAGTTTTTAAATTGATGCTGCAATATGCCGCAAATAGCGGTCGCACCGCTTTTATACGATTCTTCGCTGCGCTCTGAATAGCAAAGAGTTACTCAAAAACAGCGGGGCTGCAGTGCAGCCCCGCTGTTATATTGCTATCCCGCAATATATCATCAATTTAATTATTACTTTTTAAAGTAGCCGTCTAAATCAAAATAGGGGTCAAGATATTCCCTTGTGTTGTAGCACATCTCTTTAAACAACTCTTCGCTCTGTTCCCTGGTAAGCCTGTCGCAAAGCGCCTGGTTGGCAAACGAAAGATATATCTTGTTTAAGTCTCTCTCTTTAATGCCTTCGTAGCACGTTTCTATATTGCCGTTGGCGCGGTAAACCATATTTATAACGGCGTTAGGTAAGGGTTTGGATACAACGGGCTTTACCTGTCCGTTAGAAAATACGCAGTTCGTCTCTACAATGCTGCCCAAAGGAAGCTGTGGCATCTGCCCTACGTTGGGCATATTCACGTTGGAAACTATAGTTTCAAAGCCCATAATCGCCTTCATAAGCTCTACCGCTTCTTCGGTAGATTTTACTACGGGGAAGGGCTTTCTGCCTTCTGCCATCTCTATAGTTTCTGCAATGCGCTCTGCCTGCTGCTTTTCGCGGTAGTCTACCGTAGTCAGGTTGAACTGCCAGTCTTTAACAGTCTGGGGATCTTTAAGGTACCAGCTGCCGGGCATAAACTCTGCAAGGTGCCTGTCGCCTGCAGCGGCAAGCGCGCCGTAACGGTTGTAAAGGTCCATTTTTACCTTATTGCCGTAGCAGAACGGGTCGGTTAAAAAGTCAAAGCGCCCGTGGCCTTCCTGTTCGCAGTAGCCTTCTTCGTAGAACTTTTCTTCAAATTCGGGTATTAAAGCTAAAAGGTCTATATCGCCGTAGCGGGCTTCCGTTATCCAGGTAAAGTGGTTTACGCCGCAGGCATCTGTATATATCTTGTTGCGGTATACGTCTATACCCCTTAACTCTTTAAGGGCAACGCACAAAAATTCCTGGGCATGGAATACTTCGTGGCAGCAGCCGAAAGCTTTAATTTTGGGGAATACGTCGTAAAGGGTTTTTACACAAATGCTCATGGGGTTGGTAAAGTTTATTACCCATGCATCGGGGCAAATCTCCTGAATCTTTTTGGCAAACCCTTCGTAAAGGGGAACGGTACGCATTGCACGCAGTACGCCGCCGGGACCTGCGGTATCGCCTACCGACTGGTAAATACCGTACTTTTCGGGTGCGTGTACGTCTGAACGCATCTCTTTAAACGTTGCGGGCAGGATAGAAATTACTACCCAGTCTGCGCCTTCAAGGGCGGGTTCTATGCTGGTATATACCTTATAGTCAAGCTTGCTGCGTGTTTTAGGGTTTTTGTTTATGTAAGCGCCGATCTTAGCGTTGCGCTCTGCCGCGGGAACGTCTATGTCGTAAAGAGCAATCTCTCCCGAAAGGCCTTCTGCTATCGCCAGGTCAGACATAAACACTCTTGCCCACATTTTACTGCCGCCGCCTATATAGGCGATTTTGATTTTTTTCATTTTATAACCCCCGTTATAATTTTTTACCTATAAATTATACACCCTGCACGCACTAAAATCAATACAAAAAATAAAAATGCTTTAATAAATTTTTATTAGTAAAAAACTGCGGAAAATTTATTCCGCAGCCAGATAAAAATGTTTTATTAAATTATAATTTTAAAAGGTAATCGCTCATATCGGCAAACGTGCCGTTGGGGTATACAGAGATATCTTCGTTTTTTCGGTTAATAAGGTTATCTGTTATAAGGTAAACGCTTATACCGGCTTTTGCGGCAGCCATATCTTCTGTTACGTCGTTGCCCGCCATAATACAGTCTTCTGCCTTGCTGCCCGTTACTTCAAGAATCTCTTTATAGTAAAGCGGGTTGGGTTTGCAATAATGGGAATTTTCGTAAGAAGTTATATAGTCAAAATCTTGCGCATCAAGGTTAGCCCACTTAATGCGGTTTAAATGCGCTATCATCGGGAACACGGGGTTGGTAGCAAGCACTACCTTGCAGCCTTTTGCTTTAAGCCCCTTAATAAGCTCGTTTGCACCTTCGTACGGGTGGCAGGTATTTTTTGCCTTGTTTAATTCATTTATGTAAAACTCTTCAAAAAATTCCGTATGCTTGCACACATCGCCGCCGAATTCTGAAGCAAAAGCCTGCCAGAATACGTCTTTATTGGTAAGCTTTCCGTCGTTTGCCGCCATTGCGTAAGTACCCTTTACAACGCCCTTGGCAAGCTTTTCCGGGTCGTAGCCCTTGGGCGCAAAGTAAGCGCAAAGGTAGCCAAAATATTCTTTGGTAAACTTTTCCTGGTCCATATAATGGAGCGTACCATCCATATCAAACAAAAACGTCTTCATAAAATTTCTCCTTGTAAATTGTATTGTATTGTTTGGTCGTTTATAGTAAATCGTCCCGCATGGGGAAGGCAAGGTGGAACATACAATGTACTCTTCTGGTTGGAGATCTCTCCACTTCGGTCGAGATGACAGCTCTACGAGCTGTACAGCCCTGCAGGGCTGTCATTTCGCGTGAGCGAAGCGACACTCTGCGCACCTTATTGTAAAAGGTTTCAGATAATAAGGCGCAGATATTGCCACGCGGTAGAGACCGTTTTGCGCACATTTATCTGCAAACCCCTCAGTCAGCTTCGTTGCCAGCTTTCTCATTTGCCGTAAGGACAACGGCAAATTCGGGCACCGTTTGTGCGCTTACATATGCGCAAACTCATCTCGCCGACCAAAACAGTGTACTACACTGTTTTGAGAATTGTCGGCTCGTCCTTACAGGGGCGCCTTTAATGCGGTGCGCAAAGTAGCGCTATCGCTCACGCGCAATGACGTATAGGCTACTGCCGTTTATAATAGGGTAAAAATTATTTCTACCATTCGGATTACCAAGCTGGTCATTGCGAGCGTAGCGTGGCAATCTCGCCAGAGCGTAGCGGCTGGCGCCCGAATAGCATTTCCGCCCATTCAATGCTTTTACCGCATTACAAAACTTTATTATTTTTAAATAACTTGTGTGCCGCCCAACCTGCTGGTTTGCGCACAAATTATCTGAAATTTTTTATAATGCGGTGCGCAAGGCTACAAGCTCGCGAAGTCCGCGGGATCCTTCGCTTGCGCTCGCAATGACGTATAGTGTTCTGGCGGTTTTTCTACTTCTCAACACATTTTGCCTTACTTGCAACTTCACCTGTAAGACTTTTCGTAAATGGCAATGCAGTCTTCGCGGGAAAGCGGAATGCAGTCGTTGGCAAATACCCTTGCCATACTGCTTGCCGCATTGTCTGCCAGTGCAGGAAAATCTTTTTGCGTTATGCCGTAGTCAGACATCTTAAGGTTATCTACCCCGCAGTCCCTTAACAGCTTATTTAAAATTTCTAAAAAGTCGTAAGGCTTGTCCGCATTCTCTTTACCCAAAGCCTTTGCAAGGCGGATAAATCTGTCGTCGCAGGCATGCACATCAATAAAATGTTTATAGTAAGCGGGAGCAAGCATTATCAGCCCCGCGCCGTGCGGCAGTTTGGGTGAAAGAGCGCTCATGGCGTGCTCCATGCCGTGTTTAGACGTACAGCCCGAAAGCGTCATAACCATACCCGAAAGGGTGTTTGCAAAAGACATCCCTTCACGGGCTTCAATATCACTGCCGTCTTTTACCGCACGCACAATGTATTTACCTACGTACTCTGCCGAAGTAAGGGAATACATCCCGCTCATCATATTCGCTTTATTTGAAATGTAGCACTCAGTAGCGTGGAACAGTGCGTCAAAGCCCTGATATGCCGTAAATAACGGCGGTACGCCGACCGTAAGCATGGGGTCTACCACCGAAAGAACGGGGAACAGCGACGGGTGTACAAAGCCGATTTTTTCGCCCGTGTCGGGGTTGGTAACAACGGCGGTCGCGTCCGCTTCTGACCCGGTGCCCGCAGTAGTTGTAACGGTAACTATCGGCAGCGGCTGCTTTGTAACGGGCTTACCCCTGCCTGTGCCTGCGGCTACGTAATCCCACCAGCTGCCGCCGTTTGCCGCCACTACGGCTATAGCCTTGGATGCGTCCATTACTGAACCGCCACCCAGAGCCACTATAAAATCACAGCCGTTATTTTTGGCATATTCCGCACCCGATGCCACCGACTGTAAATCGGGGTTGGGCGGTATTTTGTCAAACACAACGCTGTCGGCTCCGGCTGCTTTAAGCTCACCAATAAGCGTGTCAAGCGCACCGCTGCTTTTTGCCGACTTGCCGCAGGATATAACCACAAGCGCCTTTTTACCGGGCAGCGCCTGAAGGTGAAGTTTGTTTAACGCACCGCATTCACATATAATGCGTGTAGGTATGTAATAATTGTAGCCCATACAGCCCCCTTTGCGGCTGTTGCCGCACTACATACATTATAACATAAAATGCGGTAAAAACAAGTTTTATATTTTAAAAATAATGTGAAAATAAA
Organism: Clostridia bacterium; assembly: GCA_021202395.1. Taxonomy (GTDB): domain Bacteria; phylum Bacillota; class Clostridia; order Christensenellales; family Borkfalkiaceae; genus Coproplasma. The sequence continues at coordinate 23,568 of JAJQDC010000021.1, forward strand.
GTAATAAAATTTCCGCTTGCAACTTTTTCCGTTACCCTGCCGCCCAGTTTACCTTCAAGAAAGTTTAGTAAATAAGGCATACTGCTGCACGTTTCCAGCCCAGCAGGGGCAGGCATGCCGTCGTAATCGCTGCCGAAAGCGGCAACGTCTTCTCCGCCGACATTTATAATGTGCTTTAAATGGGCAAGTATAAGCCCAAAAATATCGCCGTTACCCAAAAAATCTCTGCAGAAATTTACGCCGATGATTCCGCCGCTGTCTGCTATAGCCCTAATCTGCATATCAGTAAGATTGCGGCAGACGGGGCAGACGCTGTATGCGTTTGAGTGGCTGGCAATAACAGGCAGTTTGCTTATACTTAAAACGTCGGCTGTACCGCCGTCAGAAAGGTGCGATACATCCAGCAATATACCGCAACTATTCAGAATTTCCACTGTAGATTTGCCTTCGGCGGTAAGCCCCTTCTGCTCCCTGCAGGCAAAATCGGGAACGCCGTTTTTATAAACCACGTTGGGTAAGGCAAAAGCATTTAGCGTATTCCACACCAAAGACGCCACCTTTACACCGACATCTGCAATGCGTGCAATGCCGCTTAAACCGCCATTTAAAAAACCAAGGTTTTCGGCAGTGAGTATGCAGGCAAGCTTACCGCTTTTTACTATACGGCAAAAATCGCCCTTAGCCTTAATTGGTTCGGCAATATTGCTGCACGAATACATCTGGTTAATAAAAAAATCGGCATAAGAAAAAAATTTTTCTTCCGATTTGTTCTCTGTGAATATAGCAAAACACTGCGCAGTGCAGCCCGCCCGTTTAAGGGCATTTATGTCCGTCTGCAGGCGGCAGTCCGCAAGGTTGAGCCCGTTGTCTTTGCAAACGGTAAGCGTGTCGCAATGCAGGTCGCAATAAGATAAACTCATTTATATTTCCTGTAGATTTGCTATTGGTATCCCTTCGCCATCGGCTTACCAAGCACGTCATTGCGAGCGTAGTGTAACGTAAGCGTGGCAATCTCGCCCGAACGGGCGGCAGTAGCGCAATTCCGCCTTCAGATATCATTCTACCGCATTATAATAAAACATTATTGTTTTTAAACATCGCTTCTGCCGTCCTGTCTGCTGGTCGCCAGTTCTGGCGAGATTGCCACGCGGTAGAGACCGCTCGCAATGACATATAGGCTACTGCCGTTTATACTATGGTTGACGTACCAACTCATTATCCTTTCTTTTTGCATATGGCAGACAGTACTTTTCTTATCGGCATGGGCGGCTTTACGCAAATAATTAACATTAAACTTTCCCCCTGTTTATGAACACAAGCACGGTGCCGCCCTTTTGCACTTCTACAAACGCGCAGTCGCTTTCTACTATGTTAGAAATCCCCCTGCACTCGCCGTAACAAAGCTCTTCGGGATAGCTGTACTTGAGCCCTTCACTACCCATTATATGCACCGTGCCGCCAAATGGCAACACCGAAACGGTAGCGCCGCAAATACCTTTAAAATTTATTTTGCCGCCTGCTGCATAAACTATGGTATCTTCACCCACCATTTTTGCATTTACCCCGCACATATGCGCAAAGTAAAGCAGCTGAAGGTTGCCCATAAAGTGATCTTCACGCCCGCCGAAGCCGCCGTAAATTTCCACTTCGGTAATGCCGCCGTCTATCATCTTTCTTAAAGCAATTTCGCCGTCGGTAAAATCTTTTTCGCTGGGGTAAATTTCTTCCGGTGCGGGGCACGGTACTTCGTCAAGGCTGTCAAAATCGCCGATATTTTTATCTATCCGCACCCTGCTCTTAGCCCACTTGTAGGCACCGTCGCAGCAATATACTACCGCACCGTCTGCGTTTATTTCGCCCGTATAGGGCTTGCCGTTCAAAAGCAGAATGCCTTTCATAATTTTTTTAAGCCGTCTATAGCCGCAGCCATATCCGCCGCTTTAAACAGGTAAGAGCCTGCAACAAGCACGTTTGCACCGGCTGCCGCCGCAAGCGGGGCGGTACTTTCCGTTATGCCGCCGTCTATCTCTATATCAAGGTCGGGCTTGCCGATTTTTGCCGCCTGTTTGCGGATAGCAGTTACCTTGGGCAGCACGCTGTTTATAAACTTCTGCCCGCCGTAGCCGGGAAACACGCTCATTACTACCGCCATATCGCAGATATCAAGCACAGGGTAAAGCTTTTCTTCTGAAACATCGGGGTTGATTACCGCACCGCACTTTACACCGTAAGATTTAATCAACGCCAAAGTATCCCTTAAATAATCGGGCGAAATCTTTTCGCAGGCTTCTACGTGCACGGTAATAATATCTGCCCCTGCGTCGGCAAAAAACTTTATCTGCGTCTGTGGGTGTTCCACCATAAGGTGAACGTCAAACGGCACCTTTGTTACGGAACGGATATTCTTTATCATCTGGCCGCCAAAGGTTATGGGTGCAACAAAAGAGCCGTCCATCACGTCGCAATGGATAAGGTCAGCGCCGCTCTTTTCACATTTTATAAGTGCTTCGCCCATACGGGAAAAATCTGCCGCAAGAATAGAAGGGGCTATTTTTATCTGCATAAAGTACAAGTCCTTTTCTTTTTTTATAATTATAACACTTTACTTAAAAAGTAGCAACGCCATTTACCCCCTGCCGGTTAAATTTTTATCTTGCCTTTGTCAACACCGCTATTATACGGTTCTTCCGCTGACCGCTAACTGCCATTACAGATAAAAATTAACAACTTACAGCTATTTTACTGTTTCTACTTAAAAATTTTTGAAAATTTTGATAATTAATTTCCCTTTTTCTATTGAATAATAAAAAAGTGTGTGGTATAATAATCTACGGTAAAATTAATTCAAGGGGGAATTTTATGGAACACGCAAAAGACTGTAACTGCGGATACTGCATGCGCGGAGAACTTTTAGAAAAATTCGGCATTTACATCTGCGATTTAAGCGTAAGTTCGCTCATTCTTTTTAAAGAACAGTCAAAACGCGGCAGGTGTATTGTTGCATATAAAGACCACGTAAGCGAAATTGTAGATATTTCTGACGAAGAGCGCAACGCCTTTTTTGCAGACGTAAACAGGGCGGCAAAAGCGATACACGCAGTATTCAAGCCCGATAAGTTAAACTACGGAGCCTATGGCGACACAGGCTGCCACCTTCATATGCACCTTTGCCCCAAGTACAAGGGCGGCGACGAATGGGGCGGAATCTTCCAGATGAACCCGCAAAAGACTTTTTTATCTGACGAAGAATACGCAGAAATGATAGAAGCAATAAAAGCCGCTTTGTAAAAATAGCGGATATACCACAATAGAGGCTCCCTTGCAAGGGGAGCTGGATGCGTAGCAGACTGAAGGGTTCACCTTATTATTCTTTTGTAGTAAGTAAACCCTTCCACCGCAAGCGGGTCTCAACGGCGGTAGGGAAAACCTCCGTTTCGGTCATCGCAAATGCCTTGCATTTTGCATTTGCTCTGTTCGCCAACCCAAACAGCGCGTAAGTGCTGTTTGGTGAAATGTTGGCTCACCCCTTCCCTTACAGGGACGGCTCCATTGCGGAAAACAATACACACGCATTTGCGTAAGCAAAAAGCGGCTATATTCTAAAAATAATAACATTGCGAAGGGCTTCACTTGTTATGCCCTGAGCGCCCCTGTTTGCTGCAACCTTCTTGCAGCTTTTGGTAAAAGGGGGAATTGCAGGCATTATAAAATACGTACGCTAAAACAAATGCCTGCAAGGGGGAAAATAACAATCGCAGCATTTATGCAAGATTGGTTTTGCCCCAAAAAATCACGAAATTTTTATACGCACAGCAATGCGGATAAAAATTTGTGAACACATTTATAAATAATAACTTTGCGCACGTGCGGCTTTGCCGTGCGTAAGCGCCCCTATTTGCTGCAACCTACTTGCAGCTTTTGGTAAAAGGGGGAATTGCAGGCATTATAAAATACGTACGCTAA
>JAJQDC010000021.1:27630-35948 GCA_021202395.1 Clostridia bacterium
ATCACGAAATTTTTATACGCACAGCAATGCGGATAAAAATTTGTGAACACATTTAAGGAGAGAAAATTATGGCTCATAACGTTATAGCAGAAGCTAAAAGATGCTTAAATTGTAAAAAACCGCTGTGCAGGACAGGCTGCCCTATATCTACCGATATACCCAACTTTATCCACACATTTTTAACGGGCGATATAAACGCCGCAGGTAAAATGTTGTTTGACAACAACCCCTTATCTGTAGTATGCTCTATAGTATGCAACCACGGCAACCAGTGCCAGGGGCACTGCGTAAGGGGCATAAAGGGCGAACCCGTAGAAATAAGCACTATAGAAAACTTTATTTCTGAACGCTACCTTGACACGGTTGAGCTTAACAAAGCTGAACCCAACGGCATAAAGGTTGCGGTAGTCGGCTCCGGCCCCGCAGGTATTACCATCTCTATCAAAATGGCTCAGCTCGGCTACGACGTAACCGTGTTCGAAAGCAAGACGCAGATAGGCGGCGTTCTGCGCTACGGCATACCCGAATTCAGGCTCCCCAAGAGCATTGTAGACCGCTACGAAAAGCTGATGAAAAAGCTGGGTATCCACATTAAATTCAACGTAACCATAGGTAAAGCGTTCGGCGTAGAAGAGTTGTTTCGCGACGGCTTTAAGGCTATATCCATCGGTACGGGCGTAACCTACCCCATAGCGCTTAATGTAAAGGGTGAAACACTTGGTCATGTACACTACGGCGTACACTTCCTGGAAGCTCCCGATGTATACACATTGGGCGATTCTATGGTAGTTATCGGCGCAGGTAACGTTGCAATGGACGTAGCCCGCACGGCACTGAGAAAGGGCGTTAAAGACGTAAAGATCTGCGTGCGCAGCGACCGCTACTCTGCAAGCAAAGAAGAAGCCGACTATGCCGAAATAGAAGGCGCAGAGTTTGTTTACAACAAGGCTCCCGTAGAAATTACCGACGAAGGCGTTATGTTCAAAGACACCGTCTGCGACGAAAACCACAAGGTTATATCCTACAGCGAACAGGCTACTTTAATGCCTGCCGACACGGTAATGATCTGCATATCGCAGAAGCCTTCTAACCTTATCTTAACCCAGACAGAAGGGTTAGAAATCAACGAGCGCGGTCTTGCAAAGATAGACGAAAACGGCGTAACCACCCGCGCAGGGCTGTTTGCATCGGGCGACGTTGTCAAGGGCGCTAAAACCGTTGTAGAAGCGGTTGAAACAAGTAAGCGCGTTGCCAAGGCAATGGACGAATATTTAAAGGGACTTGCCGCCGAAGGCAAATTATAATTTATTAACTTCATTCATACTATCCTCTGAAATATAAAAATCAAAACTGCGGGGCTCTTCGCCCCGCAGTTTTGAATATAGAGTTTTATACGATTCTTTACTTCTCTATGTCAGGTAGTAACTAAGTAGTCCCGCTCTTATGCGTGGCAATCGTAGCTGAGTGGCCGCACCACTTTTATACGATTCTTCGCTTGCGCTCTTAATGACAAGTTGAGCAAATACGTCGTCCCGCTCTTGGCTTCCCCTTCTATGGGGGAAGCTGGCGCGTAGCGACTGATGAGGGGATACTCCTGCCTTTCTTTATTCTTCTGCTATTCGGGCTAACAAGTACCAAAGGAAAACCAAGAATAGGGCTACGCAATTGTTTATACTATTACCTAATTATAAACGCCCGAACACTCAATCGTCATTGCGCGTGAGCGTTAGCGCTACTTTGCGCACCGCATTATAAATTGTTCTATAATATGGCGCAGATGAGGGGATAATTTGGTTGTTTTACAATATTTTTATTAAAATAAGGTAGAATATGTCCTCTCATCCGTCCCTACGGGACACCTTCCCCCATAAAAGGGGAAGGCAAGGGGTGGTAAATACTTAGCCCTATTCTTGACTCCCATTTGGTATACTTTTATACTTCGCTACTCCCCTTTGTACTTTGCAATGCACTCCTTTAACTTTTCTACATAGCTGATACCAACGGCGCCGAGCGGGCGGTCGGGGGAGTAAATATAGCCTATCTGCATATACTCGTCGCTTTCAAGCGGAACAGAAACTATGTTGCTGCCGTTCAAATCGGCGCTATATATGCCCGAACTAACGGTGTAACCGTTCAGCCCGATAACCAGGTTAAACAGCGTTGCGCGGTCAGACACGATAATATTTTTAGGGCTGTCTGCCGTAATGTGCAGCTCTTCGGCATAGTAAAAAGAATTGTTTATACCCTGGTCGTACGTCAGCCTGGGGTAGGGCAACAGGTCTTGCAGCTTTACCGATTTTTTGCCGGCAAGCGGGTTGGTACGGCTTACAAACACATGCGGTTTAGCGGTAAATAGCGGTACAAATTTAAGGTCTGCCCCGCGCAGTATGTGCAGCATAACTTCGCGGTTAAAGTCGCAAAGGTAAATTACGCCCACTTCACTGCGGTGGGTGCGTACGTCTTCTATAATGTCGGCAGTGCGGCTTTCGCGCAGGGAAAATTCGTAAGTATTTTCGCCATATTCCCGCACCAATTCCACAAATGCGTTTACTGCAAATGCGTAGTGCTGGGCAGAAACGGCAAACACCTTTTTAACGCTTTTGCCACCTTTATAATGGCATTCAAGTAGCTGAGCCTGCTCCACCACCTGGCGGGCGTAAGACAAAAATTTACTGCCTTCTTCCGAAAGATACACTCCCTTGCTTGAACGGCAAAAGATAGTAATGCCCAGTTCCTTTTCAAGGTCAGACACCGCCTTAGAAAGGCTTGGCTGCGCAAGGTACAGCTTTTGCGCCGCGCGGTTAACCGAGCCGCACTCTGCTATTTCTATTACATATTTTAACTGCTGTAAAGTCATATCTGTTTACCTTTTTAACCTAATGATACCGCGCCTTGCCTTCCCTTGGGGGATTTTTACTTTAATCTTGGCCTCCCCCCCCTGTAGGGGGGGGGAAGCTGTCAACGAAGTTGCCTGCGTGAGCGTAGCGATACTCTGCGCACCACATTATTAATTGTTCTATAATATGGCGCAGATGAGAGGATATTTCGACCTTATTGTTTTTATAATGAGGTGTAAATTTCTCCCCTCATCCGCCAATTTCATTGCTCTCAACGGCGGCAAGGATAACCGCCGTCTCGGTCATCGCAAACGCCTTGCGCTATGCGTTTGCTCTGTTCGCCAACCAAAACAGTGTACTACACTGTTTTGAGAAAAGTTGGCTCACCCTTCCCCCATAGAAGGGGAAGGCAAGGGTAAGGTGTAGTTCTCTTAAATGGGAATACCGCAATCGCAGTATACCGCCCTATTTAAAATTATGCCCGCGCGGAGCGCGGGCATATTCCTTATTTATAAAGATTAATATTTAGGTCTGGGTGTATACGTAGTATGCAAAAGCTCGTGTGCCTTGTGGCTGTTGGGCTCGCCAAAGAATTCCTTATACAGATTCTGCACTTCGGCAGGCTGGTCAGAAAGCCTCATTCCGTTGTCGCGGTCGGCGTCGTAAAGAGCCTGAGCGCGCACTGCCTTCAAGTCTATGCTGTTGCGTATTTCGTCGTGGACGTAAGGCTGTCCGCCGCCGTTTATGCAGCCGCCGGGGCAAGCCATAACTTCTACAAACGTATAATTCTTTTCGCCGCTCTTAATGCCTTCTAACACCTTGCGTGCGTTGCCCAGTCCGCTTGCCACAGCTACGTTTACCGTAACGCCGCCAAGCGTGTAAGTAGCTTCTTTAACGCCCTGCGTGCCGCGCACTTCGTTAAATACTATGGGCTCGTCTTTGTCGCCGAGCATCTTTGCCGCAACACGCAAAGCCGCTTCCATAACGCCGCCGGTTGCGCCGAAAATTGCACCGCCGCCCGACGCATGTTCAAACGGATCGTCAAACGAGCTTTCGGGAAGGTTTACAAAATCTATGCCCGCTTCCTTAATCATTTTGGCAAGCTCGCGGGTGGTAAGTGCAGCGTCGGTATACTGCCCGAGTTCAGGTCTTGTAACTTCGAACTTCTTTGCCGTGCAGGGTATTACCGAAACTACATACAGATCTTCAGGGTTGATACCTTCTTTCTGGCAGTAGTAAGTTTTAAGCACTGCGCTGAACATCTCCTGCGGAGATTTGCAGGTAGATAAATTGGGGATATATTCGGGGTAATAGTGCTCAAGGAACTTTATCCATGCGGGGCAGCAGCTGGTGAACATAGGTATAGTGCCACCCGTTTTAACGCGGTTTATAAGTTCGGTAGCTTCTTCCATAATGGTAAGGTCGGCAGTTACGTCCATATTAAAACACTGCACGTCGCCAAGCTGTTTTATAGCAGTTACCATCTTGCCTTCTACATTGGTGCCTACGGGCAAGCCGAATGCTTCGCCAAGGGTTGCCCTTACCGAAGGTGCGGTATAGAACACAACCTTCTTCTTTTCGTCTACTATTGCTCCCCATACGTCTGCAACGGCAGATTTTTCGTAAAGGGCGCCTACGGGGCAGGCAACTATGCACTGGCCGCAGTTTACGCAGGGCGTGAACGCAAGCGAAACGTCGTACGGCGAGCCGATAGTTTTGGCATATCCCCTGTTCTTTGGTCCTATGGCGCTTATCGTCTGCTTTTCGCAGGCGGCAACGCACCTGGTGCAGAGTATGCACTTGGAGTTATCCCTTACAACCGAAGGCGAAAGGTCGTCTATAGGCATTGCGTCATGGTCGGTGCCGTACTCGTCTTCTTCTGCATTGTATTCAAGAGCAAGCTTCTGCAGTTCGCAGTTCATGGAGCGCACGCAGGAAAGGCACTTCTTTTTGTGGGTAGAAAGTATAAGCTCTACCGTCATCTTGCGTGATTTTCTTACCCTGGGGGTGTTGGTGCGCACTTCCATTCCTTCTGAAACGGGGTAAACGCAAGCCGCTACAAGCCCCCTTGCGCCCGTAGCCTCTACAAGGCAAAGGCAGCAGGAACCCACGCACTGTACATCTTTAAGGTAGCACAGGGTAGGTATTCTTATATTGGCGAGCTTAGCCGCCTGTAAAATAGTGGAACCTTCGGGAACCGAAACGGGTATCCCGTTTATTTTTAAATTAACCATATGATACTATGCCCCCTTTTACTTTTTTACGATAGCATTGAACCGGCAATGCTCCATACACTGGCCGCACTTGATGCACTTGGTTGTATCTATCACGTGTGCCGATTTTACCGCACCCGAAATTGCGCCTACGGGGCAGTTGCGCGCGCAAAGCGTGCAGCCGCGGCACTTGTCGGGCTCTATGTAGTAATTTAACAGGGCTTTACATACGCCTGCGGGGCACTTCTTTTCGTATATGTGCGCACGGTACTCATCTATAAAAGATTTAAGCGTAGACAGTATGGGGTTGGGTGCCGACTGCCCAAGGGCGCACAGCGAAGTGGACTTCATATATTCGGCAAGATCCTGTATCTTTTTGATATCTTCAGGCTCGCCCTTGCCTTCGGTAATTTTATTTAAAATACCCAAGAGCCTTTTTGTGCCTATACGGCAGGGGTTGCACTTGCCGCAGCTTTCGTCTGCAGTGAACTCAAGGTAGAACTTAGCTATATCTACCATACAGGTATCTTCGTCCATTACGATAAGGCCGCCCGATCCCATCATGGAGCCTATGGCTATAAGCGAATCGAAGTCCATAGGTATGTCAAGGTTGGTTGCCGATATACAGCCGCCCGAAGGGCCGCCCGTCTGGGCTGCCTTAAACTTTTTGCCGTTTGGTATACCGCCGCCTATGTCGTAAATAATGGTGCGCAGCGTGGTGCCCATAGGAACTTCTACAAGGCCTACGTTGTGTATCTTGCCGCCAAGTGCAAATACTTTGGTACCCTTGCTCTTTTCGGTACCGATGCCGGCAAACCATGCAGAGCCGTTATTTATAATGGGAGCAACGCTTGCCCATGTTTCTACATTGTTCAATACGGTAGGTTTATCAAAAACGCCGCATGTAGCCGAGAACGGGGGGCGGGGACGGGGTTCGCCGCGATGCCCTTCTATACTCTTCATAAGGGCTGTTTCTTCGCCGCAGACAAACGCACCTGCGCCAAGACGTATTTCTATATCAAAATCAAAGCCGCTCTCTAAAATATTTTTACCGAGCAGACCTGCTTCACGCGCCTGCTTGATTGCTATCTGAAGGCGCTCAACGGCTATGGGATATTCCGCACGCACATAGATAAAGCCCTGGTGTGCGCCTACCGTGTAGCCTGCTATGGTCATTGCTTCAAGCACGCTGTGGGGGTCGCCTTCAAGAACAGACCTGTCCATAAACGCACCGGGGTCGCCTTCGTCGGCATTGCACACTACGTACTTTTCGTCGCCAGGGGCAGCCTTTGACGTAGCCCACTTAACGCCCGTGGGGAAGCCTGCACCGCCCCTGCCGCGCAGCCCCGACGCTTTAAGCTCGTCAATAACTTCATCGGGAGTCATTTCTGTAAGCACTTTGGCAAGAGCCCTGTAGTCGCCTGCAGAAATCGCTTCGTCTATGCTCTCCGCCGCAATTACGCCGCAGTTGCGAAGGGCTATACGCATCTGGTGCTTGTAGAAGGGAATTTCTGCAAACGGAATAATGCTGCCGTCTTCGTGCACGGTGCCTTCGTATAAAAGCTCGTTAACGGGGGAGCCGCCCTTTACAAGGTGGTGTTCCACTACTGTCTGCACGTGTTCGGGCGTCATATGGGGATAGAAGGCGCCTTCGGGGTAAACTATCATTATGGGGCCGAGCGCACACAAACCGAAGCAGCCCGTTTTAACTATTAAAATATCGTCTATGCCGTGCTCTTCAAAGCTCTTTTCAAGCTGTTCTATTACCTTTAAAGAACGGCTTGACGTACAGCCCGTACCGCCGCACACAAGTATCTGCTTGCGGTATTTGGTGGTTTTGGCAAGTTTTTCTGCCTGGTCGCGCACCGCGCGCCTTACTTCAATAAGGTCGGAATACTTCGCCGCCCGTACTTTTAATTCTTCTGCCGTCATTTAACTCACTCCTTAATGTACTTGTCAAGAACGGTTTTAACGTCCTTTTCGGTAAGCCTGCCGTACACTTCGTCGTCTACTATCATGACGGGGGCAAGGCCGCACGCGCCTACGCAGCGGCAGCTGTCAAGCGAAAACTTCCTGTCGGGGGTAAGCTCTCCGCAAGTGATGCGCAGTTCCTTTTCTACTGCTGCCAAGACCTTGTCAGAGCCCTTTACATAGCAAGCGGTGCCAAGACATACGCTTACGCGGTGCTTGCCCTTGGGCTTTAACGAAAACTGCGAATAGAACGTTGCAACGCCATACACTTCGGCAAGGGGTATGTCAAGTTCGCCTGCAATCACCGTCTGCACTTCAGAAGGCAGATAGCCATAAATTTCGTTCGCCTTGTGCATGATGGGCATAAGGCAGCCCCGTTCCCCCTTGTGTACAGCAATGAAATCTCTTAATTCCTTCTCCTGTTCGGGGGTTCCTTCAAAAGTAAATTGTGCCATTTAAAACTCCTAATAAAAGTGTTAACTCAAATATTTACAGTTTATTAATGTAAATATTTATCATATGTTTTATCTTTAATCTTTTCCCTTTTATGGGAAGTTGTCAACATAAGGATTACCTACCCTTGGCTCCCTTATTAGGGGAGCTGCCCGTAGGGCTGAAGGGTTCACCTTTTTATATGGAGAAACCCTTCCCCCACTTCGTGGTCCCCCTTCCCTGATAAGGACGGCAAGGTGCGGCAATCGCTTTCAGATTCTTACCACAACATTATTAAATAATGTTATAAACCAAAAAGTATTATATCATATAAATTTTATAAAGACAAATAATAACCGCCTTTTTTCGATAAAATTTTACTTACAAATACAGGCAACCGCCTGCGGCTTTTAAATACAGCAAAAATTTATGATTTTACCGTTGACAAACAGAAAATTATGTTTTATAATAAAAATGCAACAGGGGCAATACCTTAAACGGTTAGCCTATGTGTTTGGTTAAAAATAACCGCCGGCTACCAATTTGGCGGTTATTTTTTTATGGTTACAGTTATATGTTTGTTATTTACACTGTAGGAAGAGATAACGCCCAATTCAAGCAGATGCTTTAAAAGGCAGATTATAAATTCTTCGCTCATAAAAGTTTCCTCCTTTGTAAGAATAATTAAAGTTTACACTTTACTCATCCATATTCCCTCAGGAGGCTAACCGCACTTAAAGTATATATACCCTGTTGCAGCAACGTAAGTTGCATAAATAATTATACTATAAAAATTTTATGCTGTCAATGATTAAAACGTTCGTTTTTAAAATAAAAACCACGGCGGCGGGGTTTATAATAACCC
>JAJQDC010000028.1:0-1667 GCA_021202395.1 Clostridia bacterium
CAACCGCTGTTTCGGTCGCCGCAAACGCCTTGCATTATGCGTTTGCTCATCTCGCAACACAGCAACAGCGCACTGTGCTGTTGCAAGAACTGTGTTGCTCGTCCCGCAGGGCTGTCATTTCGAGCGGAGCCGTAGGCGCAGTCGAGAAATCTCCTACCATTCTGCGCTTTGTTTTCGTGCAGCGCCCATTCAATGCTTTTTACCACATTATAGCTTTGGTGAAAGCAAGGTGGTTACACAAAAAAATACGGCAAGCGGAAGCTTACCGTATTTAATACAGATCCATTCAGGCAGTTACGCCTGCAAACGGCTTATTCACCCTTATAGGGAAGAAGAGCCGCTACCCTGGCACGCTTTATAGCTTTAGAAAGCTCCCTTTGGTGCTTAGCACAAGTGCCGCTCATGCGGCGGGGAAGCATTTTGCCGCCTTCGTTAATAAACTTTTTAAGGCGGTTTACATCCTTATAATCTATAACAGCTACCTTTTCCTGGCAGAAAACGCAAACCTTTCTGCGGGGATATTTCTTAAAACTCTTTTTAACTGTTTTTTCTTCCATAACAAACTCCTTAATGTTAAAAACCCTTTATGCTAAAACGGCTTACGTTCGGCATTAATTAAAAGGGTATATCGCCGTCGTCGTCAAACGACTGCAGGGCGGGCTTTTTTCTGCCTGACGAAGAAGAAGGTGCCGGTGCCTGGGAATAGTTGTTATCGCCGTAATCTTCGGTTGAACCCTTGGGCGTTAAAAATTCTACGTCCTGGGCGATAACGTCTACAGAAGTACGCTCTGTTCCTTCTTTATCCGTATAAGAATTAAGCTCTATATTGCCTATAACGGCAACCTTGTTGCCTTTTTTTGCATAGCGGGCTACCGTTTCGCCCAGCTGGCGCCATGCAGTTACCCTGTAAAAATCGGCTTTGCGCTCGCCGTCGGCAGAGCCGCTGCGGCGGTTTACCGCAATAGAAAAGCGGCATATAGATGTTCCCGCAGAAGTTTCTGTAAGTTCGGGATCACGCGTTAAGTTGCCGATTAAAAATACTTTGTTCATTTTATTTTACCTGTAGTTTTTTATGCTTTTACTGTTATCATTCTGCGCATTACGCTGTCAGAAAGACCTGCGACGCGGTCAAGTTCTTTTACAACCGCGGGCTGAGCTTCAAAGGTCATAAGAGCATAGTAGCCGTCGTTCTTAAAATTAATAGGATACGCCAGCTTTTTTGCTCCCCACTTATCTGTGGAAAGGACCGTACCGCCCATTGAAGTTACTATACCTTCAAACTTAGCGGCGAGTTCATCTTTAGCTTCGTCAGCCAAAGAATTCTCTAAAACGTACAGCATTTCGTAAGTTTTCATTTTTATACCTCCCGGACTTATTCGGCATACCACCTGCGGTATGCAAGGTAAACGCACCAATGTGCGTGTGCTTTGTGTGCCGCCGCTGCGTAATTACAAAACGGCAACAATATTCAGCCTGAATATAATACTACATTTTTTTACCGCTTGTCAAACAAAAAAACAAGCCTGAGCGGTAATTTATCGCCCAGGCTGAAGTTTTATTTTATATATACCTTTAATCAAGGTAAAGTGCCATAAATTCCATAAACAGGTCTATGGTTTCGTAAAGGGTAAGGTCGCCAAGCGTTTCGCCGTCGTGCTCGCTGCCCG
>JAJQDC010000028.1:1767-4111 GCA_021202395.1 Clostridia bacterium
CCCGTAAAGCTGCTGTATGCGCTTAAATGCCCGAGTTCAGATTCATATTCAACGTACCCAAGGCTGCCATTTGTGTACTCGTAATACAGATATTCATAGCTGAATTCCACCACGTTGTACACTGTGCCGCTTCCGTCTGACCAGTACAGCGTACCTTCCGAAAGGTAAGCGCTTAAATTTGTGTAGCTTGTATCTGTAACCTGCGTAAGCGTATCGTCTGCAGCCGTGTAGCTGTAATAGGTGCCGCCTGAAGGCAGACTTTCGTAAACTACTTTAAGGTAGCCTTCTACCGTGCCGTATGTTGTGTTGTTCACCGCTTCTGCCTGCGAATAGATATCGTCGTAGAACAGTTCCTGCACGGTAAGGTTTTTAATGTCTTCTGAAAGGGAATTTATAGTTGAGCCCGATATAGCCTGCAGTATGGTGCTGCCTTCGGTATCTATTATATCGCCGATGGTAAGCGTATCCATAAGGCGGCTTATCTGGCTTTCTATATCGCCCACGGCAACGCCGCTGTATTCGCACAGGGTGTTGTCTTCGCCGTAGTACCATACGCCCGTTATATAGCCGCTTTCATCTACGGCAAGGTATGCGTCGTAAGCGTTGTCAGCTTCAGTTCCGCTCTCTTCGGTATATATATGAAGGGTTGCGGTATAGTTGCATACCACGTCGCCGCCCAACGTTAAACTTTGTGAAAGAGCGGTTACGTTTGTTACGCTGTAAGAGATGAACGCCGCAATGCTCTCTTCCGCTTCGGTATCAAGTATATCGGGGATATACAGTTTATCCATAAGCTCTTCCATGGTGGTTTCGCCCGTCATTATGTCGCCTATGGTGATGCCGTCGAACAGTCTGAACAATACTTCGTCGGCGTCGTCTTCAAACATATCCGTTATAAGTATGTCGTACAGTATATCGGAAGCATAAGTGTCGCCGTTCAATAGTTCGCCGAGAGATATTCCGTCTAACGCTTCAAGCAGAATAGGGTCGGCGTCGTCCGTCATGAAGTCGGTGATATACAGGTCGTAGAACATATCGTCTATACCTTCGTTAACCAGGTCGTTGAGCGTCCTTTCACTCAATACCGTAAGGTTGCCGCCGATATAGCAATAGGCACCGGAATACGTAGCCGTGCTTGCGTTGTACTGTGTATATACAAGGTTGCCGTCGCTTGAATCGGTTACTGCGGAATAACGCACTTCTTCGTCGTAAGAGTTGCGCTGCACCACGTAAGCGGTACCGCCCGAAACGTAGTAGTAAAGTTTGCAGCTGTTGCCTGCGGAATATACATAGTCGGTATAAGAGCCGTCAAGCTGGTCGCCGCTTGCCGTTATATAGTAGTCATCGCCGTCGGCATCAAGATCTTCGCTGTAAAGGACATATACAACGCCGTTTACCGTAATGGTGCCTGCGGGCGAGCCGTAAGCTATAGCAAGGTAAACGTTGCTTGATTCTACGTCTATACCTGCAATCCCAAGAACCTGGTCTACGTCAAGATTATATAAGCACTCGCGAAGGTAATCCATTATGCCCGATATAGGGGTACTCTTTAAAGTATCTTCGTCTATCAGGTCGTGGACTTCATCTTCGGTAAGGTTTAAAACGTCAGCAAATGCCGAGTAAACAACGTCAACCAGATTATTTGCTATGGGTAAAATGCTTGTAAAATCGCCGATGGTAAGCGTATCGCTGTCTTTGCCGGCAATATCCTGCAGGGCAGAAACAAGTTCTTTTACGGTAGAAACTTCTGATGTATCCACATAGACGTATGTAGTGCTGCCGTCTTCTTCTTCGGTTTTATTTTCTAACCCTACGGTATCAAAAATTGTATCAAGGTCAGACTGCAGCAGCCAGTAAACGCCGCCTGCTACGGCTGCAACCAATACGATAATTGCAAATATAAAGCCGAATATAAAGCAGACAAAACCTGTTACAGCTTTGCCGCCAGAGCCTTTTGCCATAATTTACTCCCCGTGCCGCAAGGGCACATTTAAAACTGTGTAATCGCCATCCGCCGCAATAACAGACCAGCGTTTATAATTATCCATTTACAATTATATAATAAATCACCGCCAAATGCAACTATTATATTTACCAAAAATATTTTAATACCATATTTTTAAAGTGGTAATGTCTGGCAACAGGCGGGGGAAGGGTTTATTCTAAGTTATAATACCACAGCTTTTACGTATTTATCTGAAATAAAACATTATTATTTTTAAACAACCATTCTGCCGCCCAACCTGCTGGTCGCCAGTTATCTGCGCCTTATTATCTGCAAACCCTTCCACCGCAAGCGGTCCCCCGTCTCAGCGGCTGTAAGGTCATCAGCCGCTTTTGCGCA
>JAJQDC010000016.1:0-18647 GCA_021202395.1 Clostridia bacterium
AATTTTATCATATATGACAGATAATGTCAAGTATAGATAGTAAAATATAAAGCGTAAAACAAATTCAAGGGAGGAAGTTAAAAAATGACGTTTGTAACTTATGCTCAAAGACAAAAAAATATCATCCGCGAAAGGCACTTCGGCGAAGAGCGTTTTGTAATCGGCGGGCAGGAAGTGCCCGTTAAATCCCGTGAACAGATTTTAAGGGAACTTTCAGAAATGAAGGGGCTGAACAAAAAAGAGCGCACCGCCTGCCCGAAGCGCTGCTCAGAAATCAAGCGGTAATGTTTTTATACAAAAACTGCTTAAAAAGATTTTTTACGATAAATTAAGACCTTTTGCACGGTGCTCACCTGACGCTTAAAGGTATATAATATTTGTACTTAAAAAATAAAAGGCGGTAACGGCGGCAGTGGTAGTAGATCTTTTAGATGCAAAACAGCAGAAATTTTTAGTCAACGTAAGAAGAATTTTATTTTTGAACAAGACAGAAAACGGGCTTTCTATCGTGATGGAAGACGGCACCGTGCACGAACTTGGCATGACGTATGGCGAAGTGATGGACGTACTGCGCCACGCCCGCCCAAAGAGCGCTAATAATGGGTAAAGCAAAAGTCCGCTGTGTAAAATGTGCTGTGTAAACGTGGTAAGAAAATGTTTCAGTTTAAAGACAACAAGGTTTCGATTTAAAAATAATATAAAAAACACTTTAAAGCCGATGGCAGATTGCAATGCCGTCGGCTTTATTATTTGTATTCCTTATTATAAAAATAAAAAAGTGTATGAAAATGCAATTAAGGTCTGCGGGAATTGCAATTACAATACAAAAAATATTATGTTATAATGTGAAAGTACAAAACAAAAAATGGTAAATTATAAAATTTTTACGTAGTTTTTTGTTAAAACTAATTAATAGCCTTGGGCATAAGGGGATACCCCTTATGCGTTTGTATGCACAAACGCATAAAGAAATCCCTCCCAAACTTTGTCAGTAAACCGCTTTTTGCGCGGTCTGAAATAAGTAAAACGCCTTTTATATGCACTATTTATAAGGGGTGAACGGAGGAAAAGTGAAAAAGTCTTTTAAAATTCTTTTAACGCTTTTGCTGTGTGTTGTAATGGCTGCATCAGTTGCAGGCTTTTCTGCCTGCAGCGTTTTGCTGTCCGTTTTTGAAGATGACGAATCATCGTCTTCGGGCGGCAGCAGCGGCGGCAGCAGCGGCAGCAGCAGCGGCAGCGGCGTTTCGGGAACGTACACGGTAGACCTTTCTTTGTACGATGAAGATTGGTACAACAACGTGGTAGATTCCACCATGTGGAGCACTACCGCAGGCGTAGGTGCGTATGCTTACGACACGCTTGTATTGAACAGCGACGGCACATATGCCCTAACTAAAGAGATGGGTGCCGACGAAGTAGCTACCGAACATTGGTCTACGGATAACGGCGCAACCGACAAACACTTCAGCACATACACCTATTACGGTACGTACACTGCGGCTTCTGACGGGGTAACCATAACCCTTTCTGAAGTAACCAGCATCGCCTACGAAGTGGATACGTTTGAAATTTCCATCTCCCAGGGCGTCGGTTACGTAATAGAATATACCGAAACTACCGACCTTGAATCTACCGCAGGTACGTTGAGCGGAGACACCGTAATAGATTTATATTACGGCATTTACCTTGTAAACAGCGGCTACGGCAACTGTTCGCAGGTGATAACCCTTGGCACAACCGACTACGGCGACTTTGCATTCAGCGGTCTTGCTTCAAGCGGCGATGAAGGCGACAGCAGCGGCGATACGGGCGACAGCGGTTCAACGTCTGCCATACCTTCCGGCGGATATACGTTTACATCAGGCACCAATAGCGATATTATATTCAACGTATATGCCGACGGCTCTTATGTGTTTGCATGGGAAGATTACGACGTGGTGGAAGAAGGTACCTACACCTGGGACAGGCTGACGCAGACTCTTGTGTTTACCGATCCCAACGGCACCGAAACAACGGCAACCATTTCGGGCGATGATATAAGCTTTACCTATTACTATTCTTTAAGCAGTTCGCTCACGCAGGACTATACAGGTTCTGTAGAAGAGATGGAAGACGTTATCTGCGAAGTATTGTATGAGCTTATACCTGCGGTAGACAGCAACGTATCTTTGTGCTTCTACAGCGACGGCACATATACCTATACCGACGGTACGAATAGCGTAAGCGAAACGGGCACGTACAACCTTGACGCGCTTACGGTAACGTTAACTTTAACGTTGCCCGACGGCGAAACCACTATAGAATCTACCTATTCCGGCAATATATTGACAATCACTTATACCACGTCAGACGGCAAGTCTTCTCAGCAGTTCCTTGCGTCTGTAGCAGAAGCGGTTGAAAAATTGCCTTCTGCCGAAGTAATATATTCATTCACCCCCGGCAGCGGTAATTCGGCTATATACCTTGACCTTTACGACGACGGCACTTACGAATTCGGCTTTACAACCTACGGCGTAACGCAGAGCGGCACATATACGTATGTGGGCGGCAACCTTGTATTCAGCTCATCTGATACCACCACGATAACCGTAACAACCGAAGACGGCGTTATATCCGCTTACTACGATTATATGGGTGCAGGTCAGCTTACGCAGACGTTTATCGGCAGCGTAACCGAACTTAACGCCGCGCTTGACATAGTATATAACTTTACGCCCGGCAGCGGTAATACGGCTATATACCTTACTCTTTATACCGATTACACATATGAATTCGGCTACTCAACCTACGGCGTAACCGAAAGCGGTACATGGAGCTATATAGGCGGCAATCTTGCGTTTACCCCTTCAGGCACAACAACAATAACCGTAACAACAACAGACGGCGCTATATCCGCTTACTACGACTATATGGGCGGCGGCCAGCTTACGCAGACGTTTATCGGCAGCACGGCAGAAATTAATGAAGCGCTTGGCATTGTATATAACTTTACGCCCGGCAGCGGTAATTCGGCTATATACCTTACCCTTTATACCGATTACACATATGAATTTGGTTACTCAACCTATGGCGTAACCGAAAGCGGTTCCTGGGCATACGTTGGCGGTAACCTTTCGTTCACGCCTTCTGCCACGACTACAATAACGGTAACAACCGACGGCGATGCAATTTCCGCTTACTACGATTATATGGGTGCAGGTCAGCTTACGCAGACGTTTATCGGCAGCATTGCAGACCTTAACGACGCACTCGGCATTGCATACAGCTTTACGCCTGGCAGCGGCAATACGGCTATATACCTTGACCTTTACACCGACGGCACTTATGAATTCGGCTTTGCTACCTACGGCGTAACCGAAGGCGGCACGTGGCTGTATGCCAACGGCTCCGTAATATTTACACCTGAGTCAGGCAGTTCAACGGCTATAACCGTAACCGTAGAAGACGGCGTAATATCTGCATATTACGACTATATGAGTCTTGGTCAGCTCACCCAGACGTTCACGGGCAGCGCAGCCGATATACAGGCAGCCGCAGGAATAGTATACAGCTTAACCCCCGGCAGCGGCAATGCGGCTATATACCTTAACCTTTACGAAGACGGAACGTATCAGTTCGGCTTTGCAACCTACGGCGTAACCGAAGGCGGCACATGGCTGTATGCCAACGGCTCTGTAATATTTACTCCTTCTTCAGACAGTACCACAACAATAACCGTAACGGCAGAAGACGGCACAATATCCGCTTACTATGATTATGCAGGTGCAGGTCAGCTCACCCAGACGTTTACGGGCAGCGCAACCGATATACAGGCAGCAGCAGGCATAGCATACAGCTTTACGCCCGGCAGCGGCAATTCGGCTATATACCTTAATTTATATACCGACGGCACATATGAGTTCGGCTTTACAACTTACGGCGTAACCGAAAGCGGCACATGGACTTATATAAACGGCAGTCTTTCGTTCACATCTTCGGGTACCACAACAATCACCGTAACAACCGAAGACGGCACAATTTCCGCCTACTACGATTACATGGGTGCAGGTCAGCTTACGCAGACCTTTACGGGCACGGTAGACGGTCTGTGCGACGGTTTGGGTATTGCCTATGAGTTCACCCCCGGCAGCGGCAACAGCGCAATATATCTTACGCTGTACACCGACGGCACATATGAGTTCGGCTTTACAACCTACGGCGTAACCGAAAGCGGTACTTGGACTTATACAAACGGCACGCTTGCATTTACGTCTTCCGGCACGACCACAATAACCGTAACCGAAGCAGACGGCACAATTTCCGCCTACTACGATTACATGGGTGCAGGTCAGCTTACGCAGACGTTTACGGGCAGTGCTTCTGATATAAAATCAGCATTAGAAAATTAAGGAGGGGGAACAGATGAAATATTCAACAACTCGCCGCCTGCGTAAAACAGGCAGGATATTGATGATGACGTTTGCTTTCGTTGCCGCCGCAGGCTTTGCGGCGGGTGCGATGTTAGAAGCAAACTCCGGCCAGGTAAACAGTTACCTTGGCACAAAAACAACCAAAACAGCGGGTGTGGGCGATTACAGCGCATTCCCCTTAGACGAAGAGTACACCAACTCAGACGGATCTACCAATACAGACGCAATAGTGGCTGCCCACAGGGCAATGGGCATACAGCTTGCCGAAGAAGGCACAGTACTTCTTAAAAATAAAGATAACGCTCTGCCCCTTTCAACTTCTTCAGAAAAGGTAACGCTTATGGGCTACCGCTCCACGGCGAGCGGCGCTCTGTACGGCATGACAAGCGGCTCACCCGTAGCTTCCAGCCAAAACGTAAGCTTTTACGATGGCTTGACCGAAGCGGGCTTTGACGTAAATAAATCTGTGGCAGACACCTATGAATCGGTATGCTCAAGCAGCACTTACACGTCTGCAAACAAACCGGGCGGTATGGGCTACTACGTAACCAGCACCGACGGGCTTGCCTATACTTCGGCTGAACCCGATTTAAACGACGATATATTGTCCGCTTCAGGCACAAGCATGACGGGCTACACCGACGTTGGCATCGTGGTAATAGGCAGGGCTTCTTCTGAACAGTCAGAATACTTCCCCGGGACTGAAGGTGCAAGTTCATCCGAATTTTCTCAGTCTGCATCGGGCAACGTATTAAGCCTTTCTGACGCAGAAAGGGAACTTATAAAGGATGCAAAAAATTATTGCAGTAAGGTAGTGGTGGTGGTAACAACTACCAACGCCATGGAACTTTCTGAACTGGAAGAAGACGACGATATAGACGCCATTCTTCTTGCAGGCTTCCCGGGCAACTACGGCTTTATAGGCGTAGCCAACATTCTTGCGGGCAATGCTAACCCTTCGGGCAGGCTGTCAGATACTTACGCTTCCGACTCGTCTGCTTCCCCCGCAATGCAGAACTCAGGTTTAAATCTTTATTCTAATTACGACAGCGCAACCGCTTCCGACGGCAATTCATACTCTCTTGCTACAAACGATTACTACGGCGGTGCGTACGTAGTGCAGGCAGAAGGCATTTACGTCGGCTATAAATATTACGAAACCCGCTACGAAGATACAGTTTTAGGCAACGGCAACGCTTCGTCAAGCGCGGGTGTTGGTGCTTATGCCACCGATACAAGCAAATGGAACTATACCGACGAAGTAACGTATTCCTTCGGCTATGGTCTTTCCTACACGACGTTCGCCCAGACGATAGACAGCGTATCCTTCTCGGGCGACGGCTTAACGGCAACGGTAACGGTTACCGTGCGCAACACGGGCAGCGTTGCAGGCAAGAGCGTGGTGCAGGTATACGGGCAGAGCCCTTACACCGACTACGACGAACAGTACGGCGTAGAAAAAGCTTCTGTTCAGCTGCTTGCTTACGACAAGACGGAAGAGATTGCCGCAGGCAGTTCGGTAACGCGTGAAATAACGGTAGACATGCAGAACCTTGCGTCTTACGACAGCGAAGGTGCAGGCAGCTATATAATGGAACAGAGCGACGATTACTACTTTGCGCTCGGCTGCAACGGCGTAGACAATTCCGAAGGCGCCCACGCAGCGGTGAACAACATACTTGCGGCAAAGGGCTATACCACAGCCGACGGCATGGACGTAAACGGCTCTTCATCCGCCGCTTACCAATTCAGCTGGAGCAAGGCAGAAAATACTTTTGCCACGTCTAAGGCGGGAGTGGAAGTTTCTAACCAGCTTGAAACGGCAGACCTTAATTACTATATAGAAGACACCGTAACCTACCTTTCAAGGAGCGACTGGAAGGCCACCTGGCCCAAGACGTACAGCGATATAACCGCCACTACCGAAATGGTAGATTACCTTACAAACTCTTACTACGATATACAGACTGATGACGACGTTTCGGGCATCACTTTCGGCGCTACGTACAGCGACAGCGAAGACGCTAATTTTCCCGATATGTTCGTAACAGACGGAACGGGCGCAACCGTAACGGATATAGATGACGAAAGGTGGGATGTGATAGTAAGCAAAGTTTCGCTTGAAGATGCTATTTCTTACACCGCATCGGGCAACAGAACTTTTGAAGAACTCTCTTCTATACAGTTCTTAAGCGCCAACTCTTATACAGAAAACGGCTCTGTGGGCATACAAAAGACGCTTTCGCAGCAGTCGGATGAAAATTCGCCTTACTACGTTTCTTCCAGCGACGAAAATGCAGGTTACTACACCAACACGTTCGGCTCGCCCACCCTTATGGCTTGCACATGGAACCAGGATCTTATGTACGATATGGGCGTGCTGTGGGGCAACGACGGCATAGTAGAAAATATGCCTATGGTATGGGCTCCCAGTATAAACATACACCGCACTGCATACAACGGCAGGAACGGTGAATACTATTCCGAAGACGGCATTTTAAGCGGCTACTCGGCATTAAGGCTGGGGCAGGGCGCTCTCTCTAAGGGGCTTATAGCCGCAACAAAGCACTTTGCTTTCAACACGCAGGAAACTTCCCGTTTAGGTCTTTCTTCCTTTATGAACGAACAGTCCGCAAGGGAAAACGAGCTAAGGGGCTTCCAGGTTGCGCTTGAAGGAGACGACTACAACGGCGACGGCAACACCACCGCGGTAATCGGCATAATGACTTCTTACAACCGTGTAGGCGTAACCTATTCGGGCGGCCACACAGGGCTTATGCAGGGCATCCTTCGCGGCGAGTGGAATTTTGACGGCTATGCAACAAGCGACCTTCCCCGCAACAAATCAACCTATATGCCTTATATAGAGAGTATGGTTGCAGGTACAACCAACTTCGACGCGGTAATATCTTCTGACGGAACAACCATCTGGGGTTCAAGCCCTTCGGCAATAGCTTCATCAATAGCATACGACGCAACCGTGCTCAGCTCTATACAGCAGAACCTTAAGTATTCGCTGTGGGCATTCTCGCAGAGCAACCTTGCCAACTGGCTTACCAGCGATACCCGCACGGTAGACGCACTCAACTGGTGGCGCCTTACGTACTACACCGCAGAAATCGGCGGCTGCGCCGTGGTTGTATGCGGCCTGGCACTGTATGTAACGGCAGAAGTTTCTGACGCGGTAGTAAAGCGCCGTGAACGTAAAATTAAATAATAAGGAGTGTTACAGTAATGGAAAAAGTTAAAAAGAATTATGCTGTTAACCGTAACAGTTACCTTTCCCTTTTGCTCATACTTGCAATAGCGGCAGGGGCAGTTGCAGAACTTTTTGCAATAATGAGCTCCCGCGCGAACAGCGGCTACCCTATTTCGGTATTAGACGACGTAATGCTCTATTCTGAACTTGCGGTAGGTCTGCTTATAGCAATATTTGTGCTCAGCATATTCCTTAAAGGTAAAATAAGCACAATTATACTTGACCTTATGCGCCTTGCTGCGGTAGCACTGTTCTGCATGTGTATGTACTACGTACTGGTAGAGCGTGCCGACCTTATGGGCTACGTATGGTTCTCTACCCTTGAAAGCGACAACCCCGATTCGGTAAACGCCCTTAACTACGGCGTAATTTCCGCAGGGTGCTACGTCGGCGCAATAATCATCTGCGCCGTGTCGGGCGGCTTTGACCTGGTTTCTTCGGTAAAAAAGAGCCGTACCCGCCAGGAAGTGCTTGCCGATATAGCGGTGCTTGAAGAAGAGCTTGCTTCTATCCCCGAAGAGAAAGTTAAGGAAGAAGCTGCCCCCGAAGCGTTACCCGAAGAAGCTGCAGCCCCTGCAGAAGCAGAAGAAGTAAAAGAAAAGGAGCCTGAAAAGCCCGTATACGACGGCCCTTCAGACAGCTTTATAGAAACTTTGTCAGATGAAGAAAAGTGCGAATTCAAGAAAGTATTTCTTGACAATAAACCGCCCGTAAGCGGCGTACCTGCGTACGAAGTGGGCGGCGACAATAAAAAGTTCTTTTCGGCAATGTTTGCAAATTTAAGCAGAACGCGCAACCTTGTTTCTGACGGGCTTATGAGCAAAATTTACGACGGTTACCACTACGGCAGATAATACAAAAACCAATGCAAAAGCCGCCCTGTAAAGGGCGGCCGGAGCAAAAGGCAATAAAGCTTATTCATCGGAAAATTTGGTGGTGCTCTTTTCTGAAATGTCGTCGGTGGGCGATTTACCCGTAACCGACACATAGGAGCGGTAAAAGGTAGAGTAGTCAGAAAAACCTAACATGTCGCTTACCTGCGTGGGCTTAAAACCGTTGTTTATAAGCATGCGGGCAGCAAGTATCCGCTTTGCACGCACGTACTTCATGATGGGCGCCTTCATATAGCGGTAAAACTCTCTGCTTATATAGTCGGGCGAATAGTTAAAATGGTCGGCTATGTTTGCAAGGGTAAGCTGTTTGTCTACGTTATCGTTAATATACTGCAGCACGGGTACGACTTTTGCGTTTGCAAGGTTAACTTCATCTTCGCCCGTATCGCGTGTATTGGTAAGGTAAATTACCAGCTGCGACACTATGCACCCGCCAAAGTAGTACATATCGTTGCCCGTGTAAGTTTCAGCCGCTCTGTCAAGCCCCTTTAAAAGGTCTATGGCGTCGCTGCGGCCTGGGTAAAAGGCACTGTGCCCCTGCAGCCTTTCGGTAAGGTGGCCGGGCATAAACCCGACGGGCAGTTTTAAAACGTACCGTTCGTACGGGGTTTTGTCCAAAAAATCTACGTTGTGGAACTCACCCGGTTTAATTATAAGTGCATCGCCCAGATGCAGAACACGCTTTTCTTTTTCTACCGTGTACATGGCGGTACCCGAAATAAAGTAGAAAATTTCGTAAAAGTTGTGGTAATGCTTCTGGAATTCCTTGTCTGAAGATGCTGACGGAACTTCGTCGTACTTGTGCGACAGGTCCATATTTCTGAAAGCGAACTTGAACATTTTTGCTGCCTCCGCGGCGGTAAAAAATTATACCGTGGCTAAATTCTAACATATAAATAAAAAAAATGCAATACTAAAATGAAGAAATTGCAATAAAACCCTGTTCAAACGGGGAAATATAAGAGGTGATTTTATGAAAATGACTTTCCGCTGGTATGGCGAAAACGACTGTATCTCACTTGAACAGATACGCCAGATACCAGGCATGACGGGCGTGGTTACGGCTGCGTACGACGTACCCGTAGGCGGCGTATGGAAGGAGGAAACGGTTGCCCGTTTAAAAGCTCTTGCCAACGCAGAAGGGCTTGAGATGGAGGTAATTGAATCTATCCCCGTGCACGAAGATATAAAGATGGGATGCGGCAAAAGGGACGAATACATAGCCAACTATTGCCAGAATATCCGCATTGTTGCAAAGCACGGCGTAAAGTGTATATGCTACAACTTTATGCCCGTATTTGACTGGCTGCGCACCGAAATGTACCACAAAAATGCAGACGGCAGCACTTCGCTTGCCTACTCGTGGGAAGACTTCCAAAGGATAGATCCCAACAATCTTCACCTTCCCGGCTGGGACGAAAGCTATTCCCCCGAAGAGCTGCAGAACCTTTTAAAGGCTTACCGCAATATTTCGCATGAGCAGCTGTTTGAAAATTTAGTGTACTTCCTTAAAAAGGTAATACCCGTATGCGACGAATGCGGCGTTTCTATGGCTATCCACCCCGACGATCCCCCCTGGGATATATTCGGTATTCCCCGCATAGTATCCTGCGAAGAAGACTTAGACAGAATGTTTGCAGCCGTTCCTTCAACAAACAACGGGCTTACCCTTTGCACCGGTTCGTTCGGTGCGGGCAGAAGCAACGACCTTGTGCATATGGCGGCTAAGTATGCAGCGCAGGGCAGGGTACATTTTGCCCACCTTCGCAACGTAAAGTGGACAGACGATAAAGACAGCTTCTGCGAAGTAGGGCACTTATCTGCGGCAGGCAGCCTTGATATGGCGGCAATAGCAAATGCCCTGGTTGCAAACGGCTTTAACGGCTACGTGCGCCCCGACCACGGCAGGAACATCTGGGGCGAAGACGCCAAGCCCGGTTACGGTTTGTACGACAGGGCTTTGGGAGCGGCATATTTAAACGGCCTTTTTGAAGCGGCTGAAAAATATAATAACAAGTAGGAGTGTAAATATTATGGTTCCCTTTAATGTAGATTTATCAGACAAAGTAGCAGCGGTAACGGGTGCTGGCGGCGTTCTTATGAGCGGTTTTGCAAGGGCTCTTGCAGAGTGCGGCGCTAAAGTTGCCATTGTAGACAGAACTTACGACAAGGCAAAACAGGTTGCCGACGAAATCGGCGAAAACGCCATTGCCGTACAGTGCGACTGTTTAGACAAGCAGAGCATTATAAATGCCAAAAAAGTAATCAATGAAAAGTGGGGCAAGGTAAACCTGCTTATAAACGGCGCAGGCGGCAACAACCCCAAGGCGCAGACTACAATAGAAACCATGACACCCGACTTTGCGGGCGACGGCACTTTCTTTGACATGGACGAAGCAGGCTTTAAATTCGTATTCGATTTAAATATCACCACGGCGTTTTTAGTAACGCAGGTCTTTGCCGAAGATATGGTTAAAACGGGCGGCAATATCATCAATATATCGTCTATGAATGCATACCGTCCCCTTACTAAGATACCTGCGTACAGCGCGGCTAAATCGGGGCTTTCTAACTTTACGCAGTGGCTTGCCGTGCACTTTGCCCCCTGCAACATACGCTGCAACGCAATAGCACCCGGCTTTTTTGTAACGCAGCAAAACCATGCGCTGCTCTATAACGAAGACGGCACGCCTACCGCGCGCACTGGTAAAATTCTTGCTGCAACGCCCCAAAAGAAGTTCGGCGTACCCGAAGACCTTTACGGCGCCCTTTTATACCTTGCCAGCGACGAAGCAAGCAGCTTTGTTACGGGCATCTGCATACCCGTAGACGGCGGCTTTTCTGCCTACTCCGGCGTATAAAAAATGCGGTTAATTGCGGGATATTCCCGCTTGAAATAAAAAATACCAAGTCAAATTTTTCAGGAGGAAAATGATGGCACAAGAAAAAGAAAAGAAGAGCATCTTTGAAAATCCGCTGCTAAGCACCAAAGTAAAGTCTGCCAACGTAAAAACACCCGAGCTTTTATTCGGCTACTTTTTGGGCCCCTTCGGCGCTCTGCTTGCAAGCGGTATTTTCACCAGCTTCCTTAACAGGTACTGGACGGACGTGCTGTTTGCCAATTACAAGGTAGACGGCGAGCTGCCTTCTTACATAACAACCTTTTTAACCCTGTTGCCCCTGCTGTCGGCAATACTTATCGTGGCGGGCAACCTTGTAGTTGGCCAGCTTATAGAGCGGACCAAAACCAAAGCGGGCAAGGCAAGGCCGTGGCTTTTATTATCTTCGGTATTCCTTGCAGTGGCGTGCGTGGTAATGTTTATAGCCCCGATGGGCAACGGCACAGATACACCCGTAGCTACCATGGTTATTACGGCTATAGCGTATAACATATATTATTCCATAGCTTACCCTATGTACAACACGGCAAACAGCACGCTTGTCCCCGTTTCTACAAGGAACAGCAGCCAGCGCGGTCTTTTGGCTTCGTTTACCAACTTCGCCCACCTTGGCGTAATGGGTGCGGGCGGCATGGTATTCCCCTTTATAGTATCGTGGTGGCTCGGCGGCTGGGATGATCCCAGCAAAAACGCCTGGATGGTAACATTTATTGCAGTAGGCATATTTACCTTCCTTATAGTAGTGCTGCAATATTACTTCACCCGCGAAAGGGTTACCGAAGAAGCTGTTGCCCTTAATACCGAAACGGCAAAAAAGAGCGTTCCCATAAAGCAGCAGCTCAAGGCTGTAACAACCGATAAGTTCTGGTGGATAGTAATCATATTCTACCTGATTTTCCAGACGGCAGGTTCATTCAAAAACCTTTCTATCACATACTTCTGCTCAGACCAGTTTTCGGGTACCACTATAGGCGGCTCCGACGGTTCAAGCGCGATGGGTATACTTAACATACTGGGCGCCGTGCCCATGGCTGTGGCTATGGCGTTCATATGGCCGTTGTCGCACAAGTTCGGCAAACGTATTGTGGTAATGGTGGGGTTGATAGTAGGGCTTGCCGGCGGCATACTTGCAGGTATGTTCCCCGATAACTTTTATATAGTCGCCGTGGGCGTTGCACTCAAGAGCTTTGGCTCTTCGCCCGCATGCTACATGATACTTGCAATGATTTCTGACGTTTTAGACCATCTTGAAGCCAAGCACGGCTTCCGGTGCGACGGGTTTACGATGTCAATCTACAGTTCCATAATGGCGGCTTCGGCACCCATAGCAACGGGTATATTCAACGCAATATCCAACGGCGGATCCAACTCTACGGCAAACACCATAAGTTATATCTGGATAGAGACCATAGTTTACGGCATATGTGCGGTGCTTATGATTTTCTTCTTTGTAGAAAAATATCTTAAAGACGACCGCATTAAAATACGTGAAAGGCAAAAGGCTGCAGCCCTGGCGGCAGGCGAAGTGTGGATAGAGCCCGAAGAGCGGCTGCGCATGCAGGAAGAAGAAGCCAACATTGCCGCAGAAGAAGCTCGTAAAGACGAACTTAAAGCCCGCTGCGACAAAAAGGGCTTGAACTACGAAGAAGAAGAGGCAAAATACCAGGCCAAGCAGGAAGCCAAGCGGCAGGCTGCCCAGGCTAAAAAAGACGCAAAAGCGGCCAAAAAGGTAAATAAAGATAATGAAAAATAAGATTTTATTTAACGACGGCTGGCAGTTTACCATGAAGGGCTGCCAGCCCGCCGAAGTAACCCTGCCGCATACATGGAACGGCAAAGACGGGCAAGACGGCGGCAATGACTACAAGCGCTGTGCGTGTACCTACACAAAAAGTTTTAAAAAACCCGTGCTGAAAAACGGCGACAGGTGCGTTATACTTTTTAAAGGCGTAAACTCGCAGGCTACGGTAAAACTCAACGGCAAGCAGGTTTGCTATCACGAAGGCGGCTATTCGTCTTTCAGCGCGGACATAACCGACGTACTTTCAGAAGACAACGTTATAGAAGTTACTGCAGACAACGCCCCTTGCGAAACCGTTTATCCGCAGACGGCAGACTTCACCTTTTACGGCGGCATATACCGCGACGTATGGCTGTGCATCCTTCCGCAAACGGGCTTTACGTTCGGCGAATACTGCTCTAACCCTTTAAAAGCAGACTGTAAGGTAAAGGGGGCAGACGGCGTTTTAAACGTAAAGGCAACCGTTAAATCGGATGCCGAATATGCCGTAACCATTGCCGTTTACGACGGCGATAAAAAGGTAGCGGAAGGCACCGCGGGCAGCGATATTGTAATTAAAAACGTCCACCTTTGGAACGGCACTAAAGACCCGTTTATGTACCGCGTGCAGGCAACGCTTACGTCAGACGGAGTGGCGTGCGACACGGCAGAAGTTAATGTCGGCTTCAGGACGTTTGCCGTAGATCCCAAAAAGGGCTTTATACTCAACGGTAAGGTCTATCCGTTAAGGGGCGTTTCCCGCCACCAGGACAGGCCTGACAAGGGCAACGCCATCTCCCGTGCCGACCACGAGCAGGATATGGCTTTGATTAAAGAGATCGGCGCCAACACTGTCCGCCTTGCGCACTACCAGCACGATGACTATTTTTACGATCTGTGCGATAAAAACGGGCTTGTTGTGTGGGCAGAAGTACCCTATATATCCCGCCATATGAACGGCGCAGACGGCAACATAAAGGAGCAGATGAAGGAACTTATACTTCAGCAGTACAACCACCCGTCCATATGCTTCTGGGGCGTATCCAACGAAATAACGATGAAAAAGTGCGATAAAAAGGATATGCTCAAAACGCACCGCGAGCTTAACGAACTTTGCCACAAGCTTGACCCTTCAAGGCAGACCACGCTTGCCTGCTATGCCATGTGCGGACCGTTTAACAAAACTTCTAAAATTACCGACGTGGTAAGCTGGAACCTGTATCTCGGCTGGTACGTCCCCGGTATGTTCTTAAACGATTTGTGGATGTGGTTTTATCACCTTGTGCACCCCAAACGCTGCATCGGCTATTCGGAATACGGTGCCGAAGGCATGCCCAACCTTCACGCGGCTAAACCTAAACGGTTTGACAATACCGAAGAGTACCAGGCAAAGTACCACGAATTTATGTTAAGGTTCTTTGACCGCCACCCCTATATGTGGGCTACCCACGTATGGAACATGTTCGACTTTGCCGCCGACGGCAGGAACCAGGGCGGCGACCCCGGCAAAAACCACAAGGGGCTTGTAACATTTGACCGCAACACCAAAAAAGACAGCTTTTATTTATACAAGGCACACTGGTCTGCAGAGCCCGTTTTGCACTTGTGCGGCAAGCGTTATATAAACCGTACGGGCAGCAAGACAGAAATAACCGTTTATACCAACGTCGGCAATGTAAACGTTTATAACAACGGCAAAATAGTAGCTTCTTCTAACGGGGAAAAAGTTTTTAAATGCAAGATTGCCCTTGAAAAAAAGAACGAAATTATTGTAAAAGCAGCAAACTTAAGCGACAGCGTTACCGTGTATAAGGTAGATAAACCCGACCCTTCTTACAAGGTAACGTCAGGCAACAGCATGAGCTGGGAAAAATAAATTTTAACGGCGGCGGGCGGTTCATACCGCCCCGCCCGCTGGCTAAAAACAAAAGGTGAATAATGAAGGTAAAAACTCATTTTAAAGTAGCAAAAATTGTGTCAAAAGAGCACGATTTTACAATGTCGGCGGCAGCGGCGTTCTGCCTTGGGGCTATAGTTCCCGATATAATGCCGTTTTACCACCCGCATTACTACAAAACTTCGGGAGATTATGTATTCCGCAAGCTGAGCAAGCTTGCGCATAAACGCTCGCTGTTATCATTCTTTATGCGCGGTGTAATGGCTCACTACGTAACCGACTTCTGCTGTTCTGCCCATGCCGAAGGGCTGGGTAACGTAAAGGAACACCTTGCGTACGAAAACGCCTTGGAAGGGTACATAAAGGAAAATTTCAGCGAAATTAAAAAAAGATACAAAGAATCAGAAAAGGCTACCGATTTGCACGAGGTTATAAATTTATACACCGGCGGCGAACGGTTTAATTACAAAAGAGATATTTTTGCGGCTCTGCATGCGTGCTCTGCGCTTGTATATTGCTACACGCCTGCCGACCGCCGCCCGCTTATCACTGCGCTCAACGTTCGTACTTTTGATCTGTCTATGAACTTTAAGATAGAACCCATAAACGACGAAATCGCCGACGCAATACAGTCTAAGCACGGCAAACACATTTAACAATCATATTCATTACTCCTTATCATTTTATCAATACGGAACGGGACATATTGCCCCGTTCCGTATTTTTTTAAAGCCCGCCGTTTACAAAACTTTAACATTTTATTTGCATTACGGCAATATAACTTTAACAATTCGTAAATATCAAAATTATATAATAAAGAAAATAAAACAAGAGGTAGACGTATGGGTAAAATATATCTTTTAACGGGTGCGGCAGGCTTTCTTGGCAGCCACATATGCGACACCCTTCTGGGCAGGGGAGATAAGGTAAGGGCATTGGTTCTTCGCGGAGATAAATCGCTTAAATACGTGCCTTCGCAGGTAGAAATTGTGGAAGGCGATCTTTGCGACGTGCAGTCGCTTGAACAGTTTTTTACCGTTCCGGAAGGAACCGAAGCGGTGGTAATTCACTGCGCCAGCATGGTTACAACCAACCCGGAATACAGCGAAAAGCTTATGAATATAAACGTGGGCGGCACAAAAAATATGATAGAAATGTGCCTTAAGCACAGCGTTAAAAAGATGGTTTACGTAAGCTCTACGGGTGCTATACCCGAACTTCCCAAGGGACAGAAGATAAAGGAAGTAAACGAATTTGACGCCGACAGCGACAAGGTAGTGGGCTGGTACAGCAAAACAAAGGCTATGGCTACGCAAGAAGTGTTAAATGCCGTTAAGGAAAGGGGGCTTGATGCATGCGTGGTGCACCCCAGCGGCATACTCGGTCCCAAAGACTTTGCCGTAGGCGAAACAACCAGGGTTATTATACAGATTATGAAGGGAGAAATGAGTGCAGGCATGGGCGGCTCGTTCAACCTTTGCGACGTACGCGACCTTGCCGAAGGCTGCGTGGCTGCGGCAGACAAGGGCAAAAAGGGTGAATGTTACATACTCGGCAACGAAGAGGTTACGCTAAAACAGCTTTGCAAAATGATGAAAAGGTGCGCCCCCGAAAGCAAACCGCCAAAATTTTTCCTGCCGCTGTGGCTTGCCTACAAAATTGCCCGCAGTATGGAAAAGAAGGCTAAAAAGACGGGTAAAAAGCCGCTTATGACCACCTTTTCCGTCTATAACCTTGCCCGCAACAACAGCTTTGATTACTCCAAAGCAAAAAAGGAACTCGGCTATAAAACAAGACCTTACGAAGATACCCTTAAAGACGAAGTCGTTTGGCTTAAAGAGCATAACTTAGTGTAAAATATTATATTTTGTTTTTACCCTGTACGGAACTTTTATCCGCACGGGGGTAAATTTTTTTATTTATTTTTTATATCTGCTTTGAAAATTATGCAATATATTGTATAATTAAATAAAGGGGGTAGGCACCTATGAAGCTTATTACTTTTCTTGTTCCCTGCTACAATTCGCAGGACTATATGCAAAAGTGTATAGACAGTCTTTTACCCGCAGGGGAAGATGCAGAAATTATAATAGTGGACGACGGCTCAAAGGATAACACCGCCGCCATTGCCGACGGCTATGCGGAAAATTACCCCGCTATGGTAAGGTTGGTGCACCAGCCAAACGGCGGGCACGGCTCGGGCATTAACTGCGGCATATCCCTTGCCCAAGGGCTGTATTTTAAGGTGGTAGATTCCGACGACTGGCTGGATAAAGATGCCCTTTTAAAGCTTATTCAAACCATAAAAAGTTTAGATAGCAAGCCCGATTTGATTGTAACAAACTTTATTTACGACAAGGTGAGCGACGGCACAAAGTACATAAGCCGCTACCGCAAGAATTTTAAACAGGGGTACAACGACTGGGCAAAGGTAAAGCCCTTTAAACTGTGGCATATGATGCTCATGCACGCCCTTTTGTATAAGACAGATGTGCTTGTTAATTGCGGCATATCCCTGCCCGAACACACCTTTTACGAAGATAATTTTTTTGCGTATATGCCCCTTGCGTATACCAGAAATTTATATTATTTAGACGTAGATTTGTATCACTACTTTATCGGGCGGGAAGACCAGTCTGTAAACATAAAAAATATAGTAAACCGCTACGGCAGCCAGCTAAGGGTTATGAATTGCATGATAAACGCCTTTTCCTACGAATATCTGTGTTCGCAGCCCAAGGGCTTAAAAAAATATTTAAAGCATAGTCTTAACGCAATTATGGCAAACACGCTGTATTTCACCTGCGGCAAGGATGAAGCGGAGCGCAGGTCAGGGCTTAAAGAAATGTGGCAGAACGTAAAGGTAAACGACAAAAAGATGTACAAGTTTTTGCGTTACCGCACATATGCGGCAATACTGATGCCCCTGCCGTGGAAGCTTCGCGGGGCGGTAGCAGGATTCTTTTATAAAATGCTCTGCAAGGTGGTAAAACTGGGGTAAAGACAATTTTTTACTGCTCTGTATCTTTGCCGTACCTGAAAATCTGTACATAAGGGCAGTCTTTGGGCAGGGTGGGGTTATACAGCGCCGTAAACAGATTCACTTTGCCGCAGTGGTTGCATTTTTTGAATCTGTCTTCATAAACCCTGCACAAGTGTGTTTTTGTGTCAAGATTTTCGCAAGGGTGGTTGTAGTATATAATAACTTCGCCGTCTTTGCCGGCAGAGCGGCTGTAACAGCATTTGCCGCAGCGGGTGCATAAATCTTCCCAGTTTTTATGATATTTGCGCCATAGTTTAATGGTACGTATAACCTTCATATAAATACCGTAATATAGTAAAAATATAGACCGTAGCGGTCTGTATTTTTGCTTTTATATTATTTTACCCAGTTAAAATTTTCTTTGCCGGCGGCAATTTCAAAGTGGTACTTTGCAATGCCGAGATTTACGTCGCCGAACATGCCGCCGTTCTTTTCGGCACGCACGCCGCATTTACCGTTTGTCTCT
>JAJQDC010000016.1:18747-34992 GCA_021202395.1 Clostridia bacterium
TCTACAAGGGTAAACTTAAAGTTCTGCATATTCATGCCCGTGGGCGCAAGCAGTGCCGCGTCTATGCCGTTCATAAACCAGTCGGGCAGGTTATCGCCTTCGGCTACTTCATAAATATCCTTGTTTTTATGCGGTTTGCCTTCTTCGGCGCCGTAGCCTATTGCAATGCCGCAGGCAGCCTTTTCGCCGTCGCCCAAAGTAAAAGCGTTCTTTACTTTTTTAAAGGCGCCTGCCGCCCAGCAGGTATTAAGCCCCATCATCTGTGCTTCAAGTACTATTTTTTCGCCGTAGTAGCCAAGCTTTTGCGCCGTCTCTGCGTCGTCTTTGCCTACCATAGCCAGATAATTTTTTGCGCCTGCAAAGCCGCACATTTTAGACATCATCCCGCCGAACGCCTTTTCTTCGTTTGTAACAAGCTGTATATTCAAGCCGCCTTCTTTGTTGCACTCTTCAATAAGCGCATTCAATGCCACAATTTTGCCGCTTTCAATCGGTTTGCCTTCGTACTTGCGTACAGAATGTCTTTGTTTAATTGCTTCCATAATATCCATAATTATTACCTTCCTGTAATAGAATTTTTTTGTAATGTATTGTTTACAGCGGTAAATCTTTTTTGGTAAAGCGTACCGCCCCGCCGATGTATGCCGCTGCGGCTATTACAAATAATATTGCAAGCTTCCATATAAAAGTGTAGCTTACCGCATCGGTGCCTACCGTTGCCAAAGAATCTATATCAAATAGCCCTATAAGGGTAAGGTTGTTGAACACGCCCAATATTTCTACGCCCATGCCCATCTGTACAAGGTTGTCCGAACCGAACATGCCCAAAAGCGACGCAAGGAAGAACCATACCGTAAGCCCGCCGCCGAACGCCATAGATTTGCCGCTGCGGTTAAACAGGCAGCTGCCAAGGTAGCAAAGCCCTGCCATGGCTTCTATAAGGATATACATGCCAAAGTAAAGCATTATTGTTGCCGCAGCGTCGGCGTCGCCCGAAAGCCCTGCAGACATCGCTATCTTTACGCAGCATGTTACCGCTATCATTATAAAGGGTACTACAATCATATATATTGCCTGGGTAATGGCTACGGCGCTGCGCTTGGTGGGGGTAGAAAGCACGTATGCCATAGATCCCCTGTCAACCTGGCTGGCTATAAGCGAGTTGCCCACAACTACTATATAAACAAGAAGGGGCAGTATACCCATTATGGTGTAGTACATCTGGTTGAGCATAGAAGACATATCTATGCCTTCCATATTTTCAAGCAGGTCAGAAGACATGCCCATGCTCTCCATCATAAGCCCCATAAACTCGTTTATGTCCAAAGCGTTGCCGGAAAATATACCCTGCGCATCGGCAAACGCCCAGTTGTATTCAAAGGTAGAAAGGCTGGTTTCGTAGCTGCCTGCTTCTACAAGCGCCGCTGCAACCTGCTTAAATTCTTCAAGCGAGTATCCGTCAAGCATGGCAAAAAGGGCGGTATAGTCGCTGTCGTATAAACCTGCCATAAGACCTTCGTAATCGTAGTCAAGCCCGCTTGACGCTATTACGTAAAGGTATGTTATAAAGGTGGTGGAAGATGAGGAATCGGTCGTGCCCGAAATCATCATGTTCCTTGCAATGGAAATTACTACGCATATAAGGATCATTACAATCATTATTGCAACCGTAAGCACCCTGTTGCTGCGTATCGTCTGTTTCATAAGCGGCCACGAAAAATATTTAGCCGTCTTGTTTGCCGTGTTCATCAATCAATATCTCCTTTTTATTGCTGGTTATAATCTTTCATAAATACCTGTTCAAGCGTGGTGTGCTTTTCGTGCAGCTGCAGTACGTTATACGTCTGTAAGGCTTTAAACAGTTCGTCGGCACGCTTTGCGGGTATGGCTACAAAAGCACAATTACCCCGCACATATGCCCCAACAAAAGCGTTTTTAAAGGCTGTTGCCGACCCTTCGTTTTCAAACTCTATTTCGTAGTTTCTGTCAGAGTAGTGGCGCAGTTCGTACATGTTTACGGTATCTATAATCTTTCCGTCTTTAAGCATTGCAACGCGGTCGCACACTTCTTCAAGTTCTTCAAAAATATGTCCCGACAAAAACACGGTTTTGCCGCGCTTTTTTTCTTCGTTTACAAGTTCAATAAACACGTCCCGCATAAGGGGATCCAAGCCCGTCGTCGGCTCGTCTAAAATCATAATATCCCTGTCTGCCATAAACGCCGCAACAATGGCTGTCTTCTGCTTCATGCCCTTGCTCATTCTTTTAAGGTCTGCAGTGGTGTCAAGCCCAAGTTTGTCGGCTATATAATTCATGCGGGTAAAGTCGGTAATTCCGTAATATTCCGCCTGCAATTTCAAAAAATCAGCCCCCGACTTCAGGTTGGGGAAGGCTATTTCACCCGGTATATAGCTTACTTTGTTCATAAGTTCTGCAGAGTGCGTAACGGGGTTAATTCCGTCAATTTCTATGTTGCCGCTGTCGGGGTATACAAAGCCGAGCATGTTGCGTATGGTTGTTGTTTTGCCCGATCCGTTCGTGCCTACGTAGCCGAAAATTTCTCCGCTGTTCACTTCAAGGTTTATATCAAAAATTCCCCTGCCGCCGCCGTAGTCCTTTGTAAGATTTTCTATTTTTATAATGCTCAAGCTTTCACCTCCGCAAAGTGGTGGTCCTGCTCGTAAAAACTCATAAAGTAATCTTCTAACGTGTAGGGTATCTCCACAAAGTCGGCAACGTCCAGCTGCGATAAAAGCGCAACAAGCCCGTTTACTTTGTCGCTTGTAAGTTTTACCCTTGCACGCATTTTGCCTTTGTTTACAGACGTAAAGTTATACGGCATCGCGGTAAATTTTTCAAAACTTTCTTCGTTTTTAAAGGTAACGCGGTAAATCTTTTCTTTGGTCTTTTTAAGCTCTTCTGCCGAAAAGGTAGAAACTATTTTTCCGTCTTTTATTATCGCAATGCGGTCGCAGCAGGCGTCTACTTCGTGGAACATGTGCGAAGATAAAAATATCGTTTTGCCGCGCCCCTTTTCTTCTTTAACAAAGTCAATAAACTTGTTCTGCATAATGGGGTCCAGACCGGAAGTAGGTTCGTCTAAAATAAGTATATCCGGGTCGTGCAAAAAAGCCGCTACAACGGCAAGCTTGCGCTTTACGCCAAGGCTCATCCTTTTTGTCTCTACCGAAGGGTCAAACTCAAATTTATCCAAAAGTACCTTTGTGTAACTGTCGTCTTTTGTCCTTCTCATTTTGTTCAGCATCCCAAGGAACATTGTTCCAGTAATGCCTTCGGGCAGGGCAATTTCCCCGGGCAGGTAGCCGATCTCTTTCTGCAGCTCGGCTGCGCAGCGGTAGCAGTCTTTGCCGTCTATTTCCGCTTTGCCGCTCTGCGGGCGGGAAAATCCCATAAGGTGGCGTATAACGGTGGTTTTGCCCGCCCCGTTGGGGCCCAAAAAGCCGAAACATTCGCCCTTGGGTACGCTAAGCGTAATGTCAAACGCGCCCCTGCCGTGCCCGTAATCTTTTGTAAGGTTAACGGTATTTATCATTTTTTCACCTTTTTTACTTGCTTTATCCGACACACTGTCGTATAATAATATTATATTAGTTGCGGTTAATTTCGTCAACGGTAAATCAACCGACAATGTTTTATAAACTGTCGGAAAACGGAGAAAAATATGCACAAACAACCACAGATTACGGAAAGAACAAGAGAAACTTTTATAGAAGCCTTTTGGCTTATGTACAAAGACAGCCCCGCAGGGCAGATAAAAATAGGGGAACTGTCGCAAAAGGCTGGTTACAACCGCAGTACGTTTTACGAGTATTTTACCGATATTTACGACCTTTTGCACCAGGCGGAAGACGGGCTTATAAACGAGTTTAAAAACGGCGCCCTGCAAAAATTCCCCAACGGGATAAAGGCCGCAAGTTACGAAAGTATTATCCGCGCTCTGGTAGAACTTTTTGATCTGCTGGGCGAAAGGCTGTTTTTAATCATAGGCGAAAACGGCGACCCGTCGTTCCAGAATAAACTCCGCAAGCAGGTAATGCCCTTTTTACAGCAGATGACGGGGCAGGATCTTGGCAAATATGCCGAGTACGTTTCTACCTTTTCCTTTTCGGGCGCGATGGGTATTTTAAAGTTCTGGCATGAAAATAAGAAGGATATATCCGAAGAAGAGATCGTAACCCTGCTTGTTTCGCTTTTGTCTAAAGGCATATGGCGCCTGCAGGGCTGAATTGTTTTAATTTTTATAATTAATTTACCGAAAAGAAAAAATTTATCACAAGAAATATAATAAATGTCATTTTATGCAATTAATTTTCAGTTTTATGTCGTAAAATGCAATTTACAATATCCGTAATGTATGTTACAATTATGTTACAATAATTAAGGTAGACTATATAATATAGTTTTATATTATACGGTTTTTAAGTGGAGTGAGAAGTGATAAATGAATAAAATAGCTATTGTAGAGGATGATGTTACATGCTCAAATCTGCTTGTAAATTATCTTTGCAGGTACAATAAAGAAAACGGGCAGAACGTGCAGGCTGACGTGTTCAGAAGCGCGGTAGATTTTTTATCCGATTACGACTGTTCGTACTTTGCCGTTTTTATGGATATAGATATGCCCATGATGAACGGTATGGACGCAGCCCGCAAGTTAAGGCTTGCAGACCAGTCTGTAAGCATAATATTTACCACCAATCTTGCCAACTACGCCATAAGCGGGTATGAAGTAAATGCACTTGATTTTATGGTTAAACCTATAACGTACTTCAACTTTGTATCCAAATTAGAAAAGGCTGTAACAGCCCACAAAACAAGTACCGATTTACCCATACAGATAAACCTTAAAGACAAGATGGTGGTGGTAAAAAGTTCTGAGCTGTACTATGTAGAAAGCGACGCCCATATGGTTATATACCATACGGCAAAGGGCGATTTTGCTGTGCGCAAAAAACTTTGCGAAGCAGAAGAAGCCCTTAAAGACTGTAATATGGCGTATTGCGGCAAAAGCTACCTTGTAAATTTGTACAACGTAGATTCGGTTGACGGCAAAACCGTAACCGTCCACGGCAAGCCGCTCCCCATAAGCCGCTCTAAAGAAAAGGATTTTATGCGTGCCCTTACCTTATATCTTGGTGGAAATTCCGTGGGGGGGGGTAATGTTTGATTTCTTAATAAGTACAGGGGATATAATCCCGTTAATAGCCGTACATATTGCAGTGTTCCTTGTAATGCTTATTTTTATACCTTTAAGGCTGCGGCACGGCAGGGTTGCGCTAAGGGTAAGCCTTTGCGTTGCTGCGGCGGTTGTTATAGAGTTTATAAGCATAACGGGTATTCTTGAATACATTGCGCCTGAAGCTAACAGATATTTTTTGACGATTATTTTAGCTATATTACTCTGCTGGATAATTTTTGACGTTCCGTTCAGGCATGCACTTATTGCCGGCATAGACGTTTACTTTATGGGGCAGCTTTTGCTTGCCATAATATTTCAGCTTGCGTATAGGTCAGACTTGCATATTGCAATAAAGGTAGCCATAATTGCGGTAAGTATACCTTTTATTTTTTTACCGAACTGGTGGCTGCTGGCAAGACCAATGCGCAAAGACATATACTCTAAAGATACAATTACGGCATATTTTTGCGTAGTTGCTTCAATCGGCACTGTTATCACTGTAATACTTTACAATATGTTGTCGGCAAGCGGCATATATAACACGATTTACGGATATGTAAGTTTTCTGCTCTGGCTGCTTATAAATTATATACTTACAATAAGCGAATACCGCAGGCAAAGTTCAGAATTTACCCGCCAGATCCAGCAGGCGATGTATGATGAAAAGTTAAAGCAGTACCAGACGTTTACTTTAGGTACAGACATTATAAACGCCAAATGCCACGATTTAAAGCGGTACGTGCACGAACTTCAGTCGGGCAAGATTACAAGCGGAAGCGAAGAGTATATAAAAGAGATAGACGAAGCGTTAACTTTATACGACAGCATTACCGACACGGGCAACAGCGATTTAGACGTTGTGATGTCAGAAAAAAAGATGCTCTGCGATAAAGATAAAATTATTTTAGATTACGTGATCGATGCGTCTGAACTCGGCTTTATGAGCGGCTTTGACATCTATATGATGTTCGGCAATGCGCTTGAAAACGCTATAGAAGCCTGCCGCAAAGAAGACGCGGATAAGCGCATTATAACCGTGCGTGTGGGCAAAAAGGGCGCAATGATGGTAATAAATGTAGAAAATTACTGTTCTGCCCCGCCCGATATAAAGGATAATAAACTTACCACCTGCAAGCATGACAAAGGGTACCACGGTTTTGGCACTGTAAGTATACAAAACATTGCAAAAAAATACGGTGGCAATGCCGAATTTGGCTACAGCAATAATTACTTCAGCCTTAACATAATTTTACCAATCAAACGGTGAAAATATTCTTTGATTTTTTATAGTATAGTAAGCAGCTGTACGGCTTGCAATGACAACCATATCTTGCCGTCCTTAAAAGGACGAACCGCCATTTCTTTAAACAGCACAAATGCGCTGTTTATGGCGGCGAGATGAGCAAGCACATATGTAAGTGCTTGCGGTGCCCGCGCGAGCGTAGCGACACTTTGCGCACATTAGTATAAAAGGCTTCAGACAATAACTGCGCAAAAAAGGCTGTTGTCCTTGCAGCCTTTGAGACGGGGGACCACGAAGTGGGGGAAGGGTTTTGTATCGTAAAAATAAGGTGAACCCCTCTGCGCCCATTTATCTGAATATTTTATAATGTGGTGCGCAGAGTTTCGCTACGCTCACGCAGTCAGCTACGCTGCCAGCTCCCCTAATAGTAATCGATGATTAATTCAACATTACTAAATCTTGCCTTCCTCTTCTATGGGGGAAGGTGTCCCGTAGGGACGGATGAGGGGACATTTTCCACCTTATTTTAATAAAAATATGGTAAAACGACCAAATTATCCCCTCATCAGTCGGCTACCGCCGCCAGCTTCCCCCGTAGGGGGAAGCCAAGAAAAAAGAAATACCGAATTAATCATCGATTACTAATAAGGGAGCCAAGAGCGGGATGATGTATTAGCTTATCTTGTCTTCATGATGACGGGTTGGTTATCCTATTATAGAACAACAAAATTTTTTAAAAGACAGACCTTTGCGGTCTGTCTTTTTTGCGTAAAGCTCAGTTACCAAATTTGCCAGAATTGCTACCAATTTTGCCACCAAAATGCAAATTTTTACACCAGACGAACAAATTTTGCAAAAAATGAAAATAATTGCAATTTTTATATATAATTGGTTATGCCATTAAGTCTGCATTAAAAAACGTAAAATCGCGGAAAACGCAATACAAACGTCGTAAAATGCAATGTAATGGCAGGATGGAAAGTAAAAACTTTTTTTCGGACAAATACTTTAAAGGAGGAAAATTGAATGTATCAAAAGACGAAAAAGTTTTCCAAAAAACTGGCAGCGGCGGCAGTCGCTACTGTGCTGGTAGTCAGCGTCGGAACGTCGAGCATCTTTGCGTCGGCTGCTGAACTTTCGGCGGACGGCCGCTTTTACAGCGACTACACTTCGCAGGAAGTTGCCGAACAGGAAGCTGAAAAGCTGAACAAAGAGCTTGCGGCAGAAGGCATAGTAATGCTCAAGAACGACGGTTCCCTTCCCGTAGCGGCGGGTTCTAAGGTAAGCGTTCTTGGTATTGCTCAGGACTGCCTTATAGAAACAAGCGGCAGCATTACCGAAAGTCTGTCTTCGGCAGGGTTTAAAGTAAACCCCACGCTTGAAGAGCTTTACACTTCAGACAGCGCAAGCTATTCCAACTTCGGTACAGAAACAAGCCTTAACAACACGCAGAAGCAGTCGCTCAGAATTTACAGCGACCTTGGCGTTGTGGTTATCGGCAGGGGGTCTTCCGGTGAGTCTGCAGACCGTTCTACGGCGATAGACGAAACGGACGACGAAACCTATCTCGGCGAAGATACCGGGTGGGAGCATGAAGCCCATTCCAACGACGGTAACGGCAACGACT
Source organism: Clostridia bacterium (assembly GCA_021202395.1). Classification (GTDB taxonomy): domain Bacteria; phylum Bacillota; class Clostridia; order Christensenellales; family Borkfalkiaceae; genus Coproplasma. Next base: position 26,818 of record JAJQDC010000016.1, read on the forward strand.
ACAAGCACGAACTTCAGCTTACCGAATCAGAAGAAGAGCTTATTAAACTTGCAGAACAATACTGCGACAAAGTAGTGGTGCTTTACAGCGCTTCTTACACATTTGAAATGGCTAACCTGCAGGATGACAGTAAAATTAACGGTATTTACTGGATAGGCAGGCTGGGCGACGGCGGCATAGACGCAGTCGGCGAAATACTTACAGGTGAAATCAACCCTTCCGGCAAGGTGGTTGACGAATGGACAAGGGACTTCACCAACGACCCCACATATGCTAACGTATTTGCATCTTCTTACGGTTCATCAGGCTATATCGGCATAGACTACGAAGAAGATATATACCTTGGCTATAAATATTACGAAACTTACTGGTACGAAGCAACCCAGGGTAACGCCAGCCCCACTATAAGCGGAGCAGACGCTACGGCAGACGAGTGGTACGACTACAACGTAGTTTACCCCATGGGTTACGGTCTCTCTTATACAGAGTTCAGCTACGAGCTTTTATCCCTTACAGATAACAACGGCAATTCATTTGGCGGCACCATAAGCGCAGAAAGCCTTGCTTCCGGTACGTCTGCAGCAAAAATAAGCACGCTGTATGCCGAAGTAAAAGTTACCAACATCGGCGACTACGCAGGTAAAGATACCGTTCAGGTTTACGTAACGGCGCCTTACACCAGCGGCGGTACCGAAAAGGCTTACCTTACCCTTGTTGGTTACGCTAAAACAAGCGAAATAGCAGCAGGCGGCACCGATACCGTTACGGTTGCCTTCAACGTGCAGGATTTTGCTTCTTACGACGACACCGACGCCAATGGCGACGATCATACCGGTTATGAACTTGACGCAGGCGAATACACAATACATATTATGAATTCGTCTTCCCACGAAAATATCGGTACGGATGCTTATGCTTCACAGACGTTCACCCTCAGCGGCACGGCTTATCTTGACCTTGACGACTATTCGGGTAACACAGTAAGCAACCTGTTCTCAGAAGAAAACGGCGACTATTACAGCATGGCAATTTCTACCGACGTAGGCTCTATGACAGAAGAGACCACTCTTTCCCGTTCCGACTTTGACGCAACGGCTCCCACAGCTCCTACAGAAAGCCAGCTTACACTTTCAAGTTCAGCACTTGCAAAAATAGCATCTTACGAATATATAGACGCAGAAACGATAGACGACTCCCAGTACGATTGGTACAAGACAGATGACGATATACCCGATACCTGGACTCAGGCTGCAGGCGTAGTGGGCGAAGACGGCTTATACGGCATTACCCTTGACGATATGGCAGGTATTTCGCTTGACGACGATAAGTGGGTAACGTTTATGAACCAGCTTACCTGGGACGAGATAGCAAGCATATTGAACAACGGTTACCACCTTACCGGCGCTGTTTCAACCATAGGTAAATTTGAATCTAACGACGAAAACGGACCTAACTACACATGGAACAGCATTACATGGGTAGGCGAACCTACAATAGCCGCTACATGGAACACAGAACTTTGCGAAGAGTACGGCATGATGGTCGGCAACTTAGCGCTCTTCCAGGATATGACTGGCTGGTACGGCCCCGGCGTGAACACACATCGCAGTGCATTCTCCGGCAGGAACCCTGAATATTATTCTCAGGACAGCATACAGGGCGGCTATATAGCAGCAGCTGTAGTTAAGGGCGCAACTTCTACAGGTATAAACGTATATCTCAAGCACTATGCAATGTACGATATATGCAGCCTTTACGGTACTGGCTTCTGCAACGCTTCTGAACAGAACATGCGTGAAAACTATCTCAAGATATTCCAGATGTGCATGCAGGAAGGCGGCGCAACCGCTGCAATGTCTGCATTCTGCAGGGTTGGCTACGTATACGTAGGCCAGAACTACAACCTTATCCAGGGCCTTGCAAGGGATGAATGGGGCTGGGACGGCTTTGTTGTAACTGATATTTATTCCCAGGTTCCCACAATGACCATAGACGGTCTTATCCGCGGCGGTGCAGAAATTCCCGACGGCAACCTTACAAACAGCACATATACATATACCGACAGCGAAGGAAATTCTTCTACGATGTCAAGGGCGCTTTCAGGCGAATGGGATGCAACAAATAACTGCGTTCTTGTAAACGGCGAAGCAAGCGCAACGCAGTGGTACTGCGCACGTATGGCTGCTATGAGAATTTTATACAATGCGGCAAACAGCGCGGCTAACCACAACGGCGTTACAGATTCAAGCCTTTCAGAAACCATAACGGCAACGCAGGGTACGGCTATATCAGAATCTGTACTTCCTGAAAAGTATACAAACAGCGACGCAGGATATGACATTACCTGCAACATAGTAAGCGGCGAACTTCCCACAGGGCTCTCTATTGAAAACGGCATTCTTACCGGCACACCTTTAAGTTCAGGTACATACAATATAACCCTTGAAGTAGTTGTAGATAGCTGGATAACCATAGACCTTGATCTTACGATAGAAGTTGCTTCTATAGTTTCTATGGACGACGATATAACTGCGCTTGACGTCAGCGATACCGTTGACACCTACGTCAGCATAGACCTTACAAACTCGGTTTACAATTCTTCTTATACCGTATCGCTTTACAGCGGTGAACTTCCTACAGGGCTTTCAATAGCATCTGACGGCAGAATTACAGGTACCGTTACAACAGCAGGTACATACACTTATACCGTAGCGGTTAAAGCTGTCAACGAAAATGCTTATGCAATCAACCTTTCAGATGAATTTAAAGAAGTTTTCAAGTCTGCATCTGGTGCATCAACTGATGAAGAACTTGCTGTTTATTTAATTGCTATGGGATATGGAGACTATGTTTCTTACGCCAGTGAAACTTACTACTTCACATATACCACAACCGTAACAGGCGAAGACGTGTTGGTTGTAGAAGCTGCAACAGTAGAAGACGTTGCTCTTGATTCAGACGGCAACATAGTTGTAACCTATACCGACGGCACTTCTACCACAATAGAAATTGCAGAAGGCAAGTACGTATCGGGCGTTACGTCTAACGGCGACGGCACAATAACCGTAACCTATTCAGACAACACCACAAGCACTGTAACCGTATCAGAAAGTTCAGACGGTTCAGGCTGCTCGGGCAGCATAGTTCCCACCATTGCAACGGTAGCAGCTATGTTCGGTATCTTTGCCGCAGCAGTAGTTGTTGTACGCAAAAAGAAGAGCAGCAAAGAAGACTAACAGCACACCCTGAGAATTGAATTAATTTGTTCACTTCTCCTCCACTTAAAGCGTTACCGCGCATCTTTGTATGCGCGGTAATCGCTATAAAACAGTTTTAAAAAGGAAAAATAATCTATGAAAAAATTAGTTAAAAGAATATCTACCGTAGCCATTGCGGCTGCCTGCTGCCTTGCATTGGGGCTTTCTGCCTGCGACAGCGACGACGGCGGCGACAATACTACCGAGACTAAATCTTACACCATAACATTTGATTATAATTATTCAGGTTCAACGTCAACAACCAAAACCGTTACCGAAGGGAGCACGGTCTCAAAGCCTACAGACCCCACCCGCGACGGATACACCTTTGACGACTGGTACACAACTTCTGCCTGCACAAGCGGAACAGAAGCAGATTTTACTTCTAAAATATACGCAGACGCAACCTACTACGCAGGCTGGACTGAAGTAGTTACAACGGTAGAATACACCGTAACCTTTGTGCTTTACGACAGTACAACCGAAACGCAGACGGTAACAAGCGGAGATACGGCAACAGTTCCTTCCGATCCCGAAAGGTCCGGCTATGTATTTTCAGGCTGGTATTCAGATTCTGCCTGCACAACATCCTTTGATTTTTCTGCGGCAATAACGGCAGATACTTCCGTTTACGCAGGCTGGGTAGAAGTGGCAGAAGGCTACGTTGCTGTTACATATATGTGGAACTACGACGGTGCAGGCGTTTATAAGGTTGTTACCATAGAATCTAACACAAAGCTCACTTCGCTTGAAACTGCTTCCCGCGAAGGGTATCTTTTAAAAGGCTGGTGCACAGATGAAGACTGCACTACGTCATACACCGCAGGTTCAGGACGTGTAACCGAAAATCTTACCTTATATGCAAACTGGTATACCAGGTACACGTTTGAAGCAGAATACACCAACCTTAACGACGAATATGACGAGCCCCGTCTGTTCAACGGATATTCCAATAATTTATACGGCGAACAGGCTATACTTACCGACAGCACTGCAAGCAACGGCTACTGCGTAATGTCGGCATTTACAAAGGGCAGCTATCTTTATTTTGAAATAGAAAGCGACGCCGCAATAACCGACGCAGTACTTTATCTTCGTCTTGCTTTTGAGTACGGCTATTCAACAAGCTCAAGCACCTGCTTCGACGGCGACGAGATAGGCACCGTTTCACTTTCAAGCGACCAGTATGTTATTACCGTAAACGATGCACAGGTTTCTTACTCAACGCTCACCTTTGACGTAAGTTCAATCGGTGCTGATGAATATACAGCTTTTGCAGAATACTATATCGGCAATATAACTCTTGCAGAAGGCACTAATGTTATAAGGCTTGAAGTTAATAACGAATATAAAGGCGAAGGCGGCACGCAAAGAGCTAAATGCCCCGTAGTAGACTGTATGAAGATATATTCCGGCACCACGCTTACGTGGGAACCTTTAACCAGCAATATAAAGTAAAATAAAGGTGGGAATATGATTATTAAAGATTTTTTCAGGGGCAAAAGGGTTGGCTACTATTTTATGGCTGGCGCTTTGGTGTTCGGCATAGTTGCTCTTATTCTGTACCAGCAGACGGGCGCTACCGAATTTACCCCCGTATTGGACAACACGGTTACGGCTTCCTACATTATATTTATAGTGTTAGCCGCCGCAATGCTGGTGTATGAACTGCGGATAGTAAAGTTTATCACCCAGGCAGTAGGGCTGTACGCATTTTTGATGTATATCGTGTTTGAAGTTAACTACATAACAAACCTTCTGGTCGCCATAGACCCCACTGAACTTACTGCCAGCTTTGTACTTACGATAGTATTCGGCGCGCTTGCGTGGATATGCGCGCTTGTTTCCGCCATTATGACAAAGACCGGGCTGACAAAATTTATTACCAAGGGGGAAAGCGGACAATGAAATTTACTACAAAAATAGGCGAAGTTTGTTTTGCATGTTCGGCAACCCTGCTTGCGGTAGTAATGGCGTTAACCACGGCCGGCGCAGAGAATGCTTCAGTAATAAACTCTGCCCTTGGCGCAACAACCTACCGCGTAGAAACGGTAGACGACGGCACGGAAGAAGACACCGAATATTACAAGGCAACCTATACTTCATCTTCTGCGCTCAGCGCCGATTACGCCGCTTTGTGCGAAGAAGTGGAAGGGGAGGGCATAGTTCTTTTAAAGAACGACAACAACGCCTTACCCTTAGATAAAGGCAGCAAGGTAAGCCTGTTCGGGCAGGGCGCGGTAAACTTTAACTACAACACCACGGGTTCGTCTTCCACAGGCTCAACGTCTTCTTACGCAACGTTAAAAGACGCTTTTGAGTATAACGACAGAATGACAGTAAACCCCACGCTGTGGAGCTTTTATAACAGCAGCACGTATTCTTCTTACGGGCGCAGTTACTCCACGTCGGGTTACAAGGTAAACGAAGCGCCTTACAGCATCTATACCGACGATGTTAAAAGCAGCTACTATACCTATAACGACGCCGCAATAGTGGTTATCTCCCGCGACAGCGGCGAAGGCAGCGATTCCACCACGTACGGCAGCGACGGCTTAGACGGAAGCTATCTTTCCATAACCGAAACGGAACAGGAACTTTTAGAAGAGCTTACCGCAAAAAAAGGTTCAGTTTTCAAGAGTCTGATAGTTATAATAAACACGTCGCTCGGTATGCAGCTTGATTTCCTTGACTACAGCGGGATAGACGTAGACGCCTGCCTTTGGGTGGGCAATGCCGGCTCTCACGGCTCATATGCGATAGGCGCAGTGCTCGTAGGCGACGTAAACCCTTCCGGCAGGTCAACGGATACCTACCTTAAAGATAACTTCTCTTCCCCCGCAATGGCAAGCTGGGCATACAATACCAACAAAAAATTCACCCAGTCATACACCAACTACAAAGACTACGACTTTATTAACACTACAAACCGCTATTACGGCGTGTATGTAGAAGGCATCTATGTGGGTTACCGCTATTACGAAACCCGTTACGAAGATTACGTTATGGGTACGGCTAACGTCGGCAGCTACGATTATTCTTCTGACGTTGCATATCCCTTCGGCTACGGTCTTTCCTATTCAGAGTTTGAATACAGCGACTACACCGTAACTGAAAACGAAGACAATACTTATACTGTGTCTGTAACGGTAACCAATACGTCTTCGGTAGCAGGCAAAGAAGTGGTGCAGGTGTATCTGCAGAAGCCTTATACCGACTATGATATAGAAAACGGCGTAGAAAAGGCATCGGTTGAGCTTGTCGGCTATGCCAAGACAGAAAAGCTTAACCCCAACGAATCAGAGACGGTAGAAATTGTTGTTGACAAAGAACAGTTTAAAACTTACGACAGCAACAAGGCTCAGACGTATATTCTGGATGCGGGTACATATTATTTAACGGCGGCAGAAAACGCCCACGATGCGGTAAATAATATCCTTGCCAAAAAGGGATATACCACCGAAGGCGGCAAGATGGATGCAGACGGCAACGCCGAACTTGTAGCAGTTGCCCTTGAACAGAGTTCGCTTGATACAACCACGTATAAGTACTCTACCGAAACAGGTGCAGAAATAACCAACCAGTTCGATTTCTGCGATGTAAACCGCTATTCGGGCAGCGGCACAAACAGCGTAACTTACGTTTCAAGAAGCAACTGGACGGGTACCTTCCCCAACGCAAGCGTGTCTCTTGCGATAGCTACCGAAGAGATGGCTCAGGATCTTCAAAGCGACAACGAAGTTGAAGAAGACGGCTCAGAGATGCCCACATATGGCGCATCCAACGGGCTTACCCTTATAATGCTGCGCGGGTATGATTACGATGATGAAACGTGGGATGACCTTCTTGACCAGATGACTTTTGCAGAGCAGGCTCTTCTTATTTCAGACGGCTACCATCTTACAAATATGGTAAGCAGCGTTGGCAAACCGCAGACTACTGATGAAAACGGACCTACAAGCGTTTCAGGCTCGGTAACGGGTTACTGCCTTCCCAGCGAAGGTATATGGGCGGCTACGTTCAACGACGAGCTTATAGAGCGGGTAGGTAACCTTTTGGGCGACGACTGCATCATGGCGGGCGTGCAGGGGCTTTACGCACCCGGCGTAAATATCCACAGGACGCCTTTCGGAGGCAGGTCGCATGAATATTTTTCTGAAGATTCCTATTTAACGGCTATGGCAAGCGTTGCCGAAATAAAGGGCATACAGGACAGGGGCGTAATTGCATACGTAAAGCATCTTGCGTTCAATAACGAAGAGACAAACCGCAATGGTGTGGGGATATGGCTCAACGAACAGTCTGCAAGGGAACTTTACCTGCTGCCGTTTGAATACAGTATGCGGCCTTCTATGGGCAACGCACACGCTACCATGACGTCGTTCAACCGTGCGGGCTGCACGTGGACAAGCGCCAGCAGCGAACTTATGTTAAACGTTATCCGCGATGAATGGGATTTTGACGGCTTTGCAATAACGGACGCTTCATCGGGCAACGGTGCATACTATATGACGTATTACGACGGCATTATGAACGGCACCAACCTGTACGACGGAACGGGTACGTCCACCTCACTGGATAAATATAAATCAAGCGCAAGGTTTGCCAATATGATGAGGGAATCTTGCCACAGAATACTTTATGTCGTATGTAACTACAGTGCGGCTATGAACGGTATTTCATCCAATACTAAGATTGTTGCGGTAACGCCCTGGTGGCAGACTCTTCTTACCGTATTGGAAGGCGTTTCTATAGCCCTTATCGTCGGCTCTGCCGCAGTTTATGCAACGGCTCTTGTATTTGAATATAAGAAGCCCAAAAAGGAAGCAGAAGATAACAGCGGCGATAAAGAATAAATATTTATAAAAAAGCACAACACATCTCCTTATTATAAAAAAAGACGCCGCATGCACCATAC
>JAJQDC010000031.1:0-6049 GCA_021202395.1 Clostridia bacterium
CCCCTTCTATGGGGGAAGCTGGCGGCGGTAGCCGACTGATGAGGGGATAATTTGCATTTCCTTATTTTTTGCCATTCGGCTGACCAAGTTCGTCATTGCGAGCGTAGCGTGGCAATCCCGCCAGAGCGTAGCGGCTGGCGCCCGAAAATCATTTCCGCCCATTCAATGCTTTTTACCGCATTATTATAAATAAACGCTATTATTTTTAAACATCGCTTCTGCCGCCCAACTTGATCTGCCGCCAGTACTGGCGAGATTGCCACGCGGTAGAACCCGCTCGCAATGACGTGTAGGCTACTGCCGTTTATAATAAGGTAATAATGTTTCGCTCACGCAGGATGACGGGCTGTTCGGTCGTTTATAATAAAGTAATTAATTATGTTAATTTTGCCATACTATGGCATCTACGCCACAGAAACAATAAATTTTACCAGATCTACAATACCCTTTATAACAACGCAGTAAAGACCGATTTCTATGAAAACGACTATAATTTCAAATATAATGTCAGCCGTGCTGCTCTGCCTGTGCGGACAGTCGCCCATCCCTTCGTAAGAGATAAAGGTCGGCTCGGCAAACGTAGTCCTTTTGCGCTTTTTTACCACGTTAGAATACTGCATAATAAACGTACCGCCGCCATCTGCCTTAAGTTCTGTGCGGTAGCCGAACCACAGGCTTTCAAAATTCAATTTTTCGGGAATCATTCCCCACAAATCCATATCAAATATCCACGGAATAAAGAATATAAAGTAAAACCCGATAAGGTGCAGCAGCTTCAATATACTGTAAAAACAGGGGTTGAACACCCGTAAATCTACCTGCGGAGCGTCGCTGTTTATTACAACGCTGCCATGTTTTTTAACTTTATAAAATTTTTTATTGGTAATATCCCTTACCCTGTAGTTGTTGTTGGTATTATTAATTAAAGTAAATTCCATAATTAACCCCGTACTATGCCCCAATCAACGCAATATTTTACTGCCACATTTGTCAATCAGAAAAGACGTTATCCCACTCTTGGCTTCCCTTTTCTTCTGCTATTCGGTTTACCAAGTTGGTCATTGCGAGCGTAGCGCGGCAATCCCGCCAGAGCGTAGCGGCTGGCGCCCGAATAGCAATTCCGCCCATTCAATGCTTTTTACCGCATAAAAAATAAACCGTTTTTATTTTTAAACAACGCTTCTGCCGCCCTGCTTGGTCATTCGCGAGCCGCGGCTCGATGCCGCTCCCGCGGGATCCTTCGCTTTTGCTCAGGATGACGGGCTGTTCGGTCGTTTATAATAAGGTTAACGTTATTATCATTCATCCGTCCGTTGGGCTGCTCCCCTCTCCGTTGCGGGGAAGGCAAGATATTTCTATGGCAATTTTTTTGTTTTGTATTATTTGAATAGATTTTACCATATTCTGCAATAAAAGTAAAGAGATTGAAAATAATTATTAAATTCTGTTGACTTTTGCATTTTGCGGTAGTATAATATACTCATAACCTATGGAAATGATAGGTAATAAAAATTTCAGAGAATAAAATATGATACAGTATTTATACACAGTAAAAGATATGCGATGTTGACACATATATAAATAAAGTAAATCTTTTGCGGCAGCAAAAAGCGGCTTACTTTTAACTATAATAGTGAGTTTTTGGCTTCACTTGTTATGCCAAAAACCCCACAGTATTAAGGTAAAAGATTGAATTGCAGGCATTAAATAAAACGTACGCTAAAACAGATGCCTGCAAGAAAGAAAAACAACCGTAGCTTAATGCAAGGTTGGTTTGTCTTTCAAAATCACGGCAAATGTTTTCGGGCAGCAAACCGAAAAGATTTGCGTGAACAAGGAGATTAATTATGTCAGATATAAAACAAAGTTCTTTGGAACTTATAGGGAATACCCCCATACTTAACGCAAGCCGCTATGCGGCAAAAGCAGGCGCAACAAACGCCACCATACTTGTAAAACTTGAATATCTTAACCCTGCAGGCTCGGTAAAGGACAGAATCGCCCTTGCCATGATAGAAGACGCCGAACAGAAGGGATTACTAAAACCGGGTGCTACTATCATTGAACCAACGTCAGGCAACACGGGTATCGGTCTTGCGGCGGTAGCTACAGCCAAGGGCTACAAAGCCATACTTACCCTTCCCGATACCATGAGCGTAGAGCGCAGAAATCTGTTAAGGGCTTACGGCGCACAGCTCGTATTAACCGAAGGTGCAAAAGGCATGAAGGGCGCCATTGCCAAAGCCGACGAACTTGCAAAAGAGATAGACGGCGCCGTTATATTGGGCCAGTTTGTAAACCCCGCCAATCCCGCCGTACATAAGGCGACTACAGGCCCCGAAATATGGCGGCAGACGGACGGCAAGGTAGATATTTTTGTAGCGGGCGTAGGTACCGGCGGCACTATAACAGGCGTCGGTGAATACCTTAAAGAAAAGAACCCCGATATAAAGATAGTTGCCGTAGAGCCCGCTACCAGCCCGGTACTTTCTAAGGGAACGGCAGGCTCACACAAAATACAAGGCATTGGCGCGGGCTTTGTACCCGACGTGTTAAACACCAAGGTATATGACGAAGTTATTGCAATAGAAAACGACGATGCCTTTGCCGAAGGCAGAGCATTTGCCCGTACAGAAGGCATACTGGTAGGTATATCTTCAGGAGCGGCGCTTAAGGCGGCTGCATTGCTTGCCGCCCGCCCCGAAAATGCAGGTAAAACCATAGTAGCCATTTTGCCCGACAGCGGCGACAGATACCTTTCCACTCCCCTTTTTACTGAATAAAACTGCAAACTTTTGCCGTGCAGGGCGCTGCCCCTGCACGGTTTATTTTTTTACAGTCTTTTTGCAAGAAAAAATTGACTTATCGCTTGCAAAAATGAATATAATGAATTATAATGGAAGTGTATTTGCGGGCGGTGCTGTAAATTTTTTTCACCGCACTGCAAACGGAGTTTTTTATGGACCCATATTACAGTAAAAACTGCAGAACTACACAAAACATTTAACAGGATATTAACTGTACCGTAATTTTTTCTCGGCACGGGTTTTTATCCCGTGCATTTTTTATTTTCAGGCGGAAAAATTATGGTAAACTTTTTTTACACATCAGAAAAGCTCCCTTTAAACAAGCTGGAAGCTTTTAAGCAAAATTGCTGGGTAGATATGGTTAACCCCACCGACGACGAGATTGAAGACGTTGCCGAAGCTACGGGTATAAACGCAGATATGCTTACCGCCGCTCTTGACGACCAGGAGCGCGCCCGTGCCGAATTTGACGACGACAACCATATGTACATCGTAGACAGCCCCACTATAGAAGAGACCGATTCTGGCGACGTTTACACTACCCTGCCCCTTGCAATCATCTACAACAAAAATTGCGTTGTTACCGTTTGCCTTAAAGGTAACCCGGTTTTAAAAGACTTTATAACGGGCAGGCAAAAGGTTTATACCGAAAAACCGTTGCACTTTACCTTGAACTTTATGATGGGCAACGCAAAGCGGTTCTTAAACGTGCTTACGCAGATAGACCGCAAAAGCCGCCGTGTGCAGGCTGAGCTTGACAAGACTATGCGTAACGAAGAGATTTCGCAGCTGCTGGATCTTGAAAATTCGCTTGTATACATTTCTACTTCGCTTAACTCTAACTACACCGTGCAGGAACGCCTTTCTAAAGCAGAAGCTATAGCGGCGCGTGAAGATTACCAGGACTTTTACGACGACGTTATAATAGAGAGCAAGCAGGCGATAGAAATGTGTAACATTTACAAAGATATACTTACGGTAACTATGGCAGCGTATGGCTCGATGATTTCAAACAACACCAACGACACCATGCGTAAACTTACTATTATTACCATACTGCTTGCAATACCCACAATGATAGCGGGTTTCTGGGGGATGAATATGACCGTCCCCTTCCAGACATCTACGGGCGACACAAACACGATGTGGTTCTGGATAGTAATTGCTGTAACCTTGTGTGTTACATCCGCAATAGCCGTTGTACTTTTAAAAGCAGGACGCAGCAATAAAAAGAATAAACGGCAGAAACACCGCAAAGAACGCGATAAAAAGTAGAATAAAAATTATGCCTATACTGCAATACAAATGCAAAAACTGCGGAAAACAGTTTGAAGAATTGGTAAAAAAATACGATGAACAGGTGCTCTGCCCAAACTGCAAACAGCCTGCGGAGCGCTGCTACAGCGGAGAGATGTACTCTTCTACAGGTAAAAAGCCCATAAAGTGCAGCGGCAACTGTAAAACCTGCAGCGGCTGCCATTAAGGGCTATAAAACGGTCATTTGACTGGTATTTATATATTGTAACTATTTTTATTACAACGATATAAATGTAAAATACAATCAATATTACAACCAGATAAATTATTAAAAACCAGCGTCCCCGCTGGTTTTTTTGTTTTAATAAGGTATCTTTTACTCCCATTGATGGGAAGGGCGAGCCAATATTTCTATGCAAAAATTCCATGTTTACAATTTAAAAATGCCGTCAATAATCTCCCGAGAAATAACTTCGGGAGATTTTTTATGCGGTGTGTAAAAACGTTTGCCATACTGCTGCTTGCCGCGGCGGCGTGCATTGCGGCGGCTGCCCTTCCTGCAAGGCTGTGCTTTACCCAGGGAGAAAGCTATACATTTTTCTGCGGCAACACATCTTCTGACTGCAAAATCGTTACTTCTGACAGCAACGCCGCCTTATACCGCCTTACCTTAAAAAACATCTGCGGGGAGAGCACTGTGTACCCCTCCCTTGACGTTCAGAATTTTTTGAGTGAAGTAAACGGCGAAATTCTTTTTACCGAAGAGCTTTATGGCAGCGTAAACTACTACTGCACCGCCGACCTGCCCTATACGGTGATGCTGTACGGCGAACAGATCAACCTGCACATCTGCGTAAAAGCAAACGGCGTTACGGTTGCATCCCCCATCATCTTCGGCGGGTACTGAAATAAATCAAGCAAAAAAATTTATGGATAAAGCGTATATCGGCGGCAAAAGCCGTCAATAAACAACTGCACAGTACATAAAAAGGAGTATTTAAAAATGAGTGAACAGGAAAAGAAACCAAGGAACAAAAAACTTTTAACTTACTATCTGATATTGGCGGCTTGCCTTATTTTAATAGCGGCAATAACCGTAGGCGTAATATTTGCCGTAAGGGGCAACTCTTCGGGCAACAATATAACCATAGATTCAGGTAACGAGCAGACGGACGGCAGCGGCGATAACAGCGGTAACGACGATGAAGACGGTGGCGACCAGACTGACAGCGGCGGCAGCGGTGAAGACGGTGAAGACGGCGACGACGTGCAGGACACAAATACGTCTACCGTATTCATATTGCCCGTGGCAAGCACGGCAAGCGCAACCAACAGCTACGGCTTTTACTACAACTCTACGTTAGACCGCTACTACCTGCACGAAGGAATTGACTTTTCTGCCGAAGCAGGCACCGAAATTTACGCCGCCTTAGACGGCACGGTAGAAAGCATTACCACAGGGGATATATTAAAGGGAACCACGATAACCCTTTCGCACACGGGCGGAATAACCACGGTATATACCTTTGTAGAAGCAGCCGAAGGGCTTAAAGTGGGCGACAGCGTATCGCGCGGCGACGTTATTGCCACCGTAGCCGAAGCCACGGGCGAAGAGTACAAAGAAGGTTCTCACCTGCACTTTGAAGTTTATGTAAACGGCTCTGCAGTAGACCCCGAGCTTTACCTTGAAATAGAGAGCAAATAACCTATTATTGTAAAATGGGTGGCACATATGTGCCACCCATTTGCATATATTTGTTTAAAATTACTTTACGCTTTTTCTTCTGCCCAATATAACTATGCACGCTGCAATTAACATTGCAGACGATATTATAAACATATCGCCACCGCCGCCCGTAGATATACTGCCGCATCCGCTTGCAGCACTTACCGCAACATCCGTATCGCTGCCGATATTACTTTCCTGATTATCATTTGTACTTCCGCTGCTATCTTCTGTACTACCAGTATCGGTGCTGCCGCCG
>JAJQDC010000031.1:6149-34340 GCA_021202395.1 Clostridia bacterium
GTATCTTCCGTACTTTCCGATTCGGTACTTCCGCTGCTATCTTCTGCACTCCCAGCATTGGTGCTGCCGCCGGTATCTTCCGTACTTTCCGATTCGGTACTTCCGCTGCTATCTTCTGCACTCCCAGTATCAGAACTTCCACTGCTATCTTCCGTACTGCCAGTATCGGTACTGCCACCGGTATCTTCTGTACTGCCAGTATCGGTGCTGCCGCCAGTATCTTCCGTGTTACCAGCATCGGTGCTACCGTCGGTATTTTCACCACTCCCAGTATCGGTGCTTCCACTGCTATCTTCTGTACTGCCCGAACTGACTGCCGCATAACTGCTGTAGGTATATTCTTCGGGTATTTCAACTTCGGTTGTACCATAGTCAGAAAAATAATAGGTGTAGCTTACGGTATAACTGTCTCCGCCATCGGTAAAAGAGCTTTCTAATATCAACTTGGTCAGGTACCCGTCGGTAATAGTTACAGTATATGTGGTACCGTACCCGTCGCTATATATGTAAACTCCATTGCTGTATTCAATTTCTTCGTAGGCTTCTGCAACCGTTTCTATCAGCTCTTCATAAATATATTCATATACTTCACCGCCAAGCGTGTTGCAGTTATCGTAATAGCCGCCGTCCCATTCGTCGTCTGCATCCGTTTCCGTCATTCTGGAAACGTAAGAATATGAGTCTGACGCAAGCGATTCATACATATACGCCTTTATAAGATATCCGCTTGCGCCGTAAAGTTCATACATATATGTATTGCCGCTGTAGTAATTGCCGTTATCAATAAGTGCCGTTTGGGCAGTAAATGCGTAAGACAACTGCATCGTTTCCCCTTCGCTTGTAACCGATGCTGTCCCCGTTGCCGACACCGACACATTAAGGAACTTATCATAGGAATACACTTCTTCCCACTCGCTTTCAGCCAGCTTACCGCTATCATCCGCATAATTTTCAGCATAGTAGTCATATGTATATCCTTCAGGAATCTCAACTTCAGTAGTTCCATAATCAGAAAAGGTGTACTTATACGTCGTTGTATAAGTTTCCCCGTTATACTCGTAAGAACTTGCAACCACCATATATGTTAAATACCCGTCGGTAATAGTCATTGTATATGTATTCCCGTCTTCGTCTTCATATATGTAATAACCGCCGCTGTATTCAACTTCATTGTAAACAGCAGAAAGCAATTCCAGCAAGCGGTCATAAATATATACGTAAACTTTGCCGCCGTCTGTATTACAGCTGTCATAATAACCGCCGTCCCACTCGTCATCTGTCTTAGAATCTATCTCTTTATAAACATATGAATAAGAATCTGCCGTAAGCGATTCGTACAGGTAAGATCCTGTAACATACCCGCTGCCGCCATAAATATCGCACATATAAGTATTGCCGCTATAATAGCTGCCGTTATATGTAAGCGCAGTCTGCATCACTAACGCATAAGATGCCTCTAAAGTCTCTTTATCGCTGGAATACCCTACCCAACCAGCATTCCTTATAGTTACATTAAGGTATTTATCAACAGAAAATATATCCTTCCACTCGCTTTCAGTCATTTTACCGTCCGAAGATGAAGAGCCTGAACCGCTGCTGCCTGAACTGCTGCCCGTGTCGCCGCCGTCGCCTACAATTATTTCGTAAACATAAGTATAGCTTGATGACCTGTACGTAGTATATGTATACGTCTCCCATTTTTTTGTGGCGATATTCCAGACAGAACCGTAGTTGGTTACACGGTAGCTTGCATCAAGGTAAGTGGTAACCTGCGCAACGCCGTCTTTTAATGCAGTTATGGTAGCCGAAGAACCGCTGTGCGTTTCGGTTACCACACCGCTGCCATAAGTTATATACCACGTATAGGCATAAAAACTTGCACCCGATGCAGAATAAGGATTAGAAAGCGACCTTACGTCCCCTACGTCCATAGTAATAGTCATGTTGGGCGTTGCCCTTGTTTCTTCCGCATTTGCACTTACTGCATTGTTACTGTTCATGCAGAAAAAACAGGACGCAATAATAAATATTACGGCGATAAAAAAAGTTATTAAACGTTTTGATTTTAAATTTTTATTTTCCATAAGCAAACCCTTAGCCGTTATTTTATTTTTAATTTATTATATAAAAAGAATTGGCGTTTGTCAATATTCTACAAGTTATTTACATTATAAAATGTATAACATTTACCAGATAATTCTGTACTTTAATGATACAAGAAGATTTCTTCTTTGTCAATAATTTTAAGAAGATTTCTTCTAAAATAATTATATGAACATTGGTCAGATTATAAAGGAACTAAGAACGGAAAAAGAACTTTCTCAGGCACAGCTTGCAAAAGAAATAGGTGTAAGCCAGAAGGCTATAGATTTTTGGGAACGGGGAATCAACGAACCAAAAGCCAGCTACATTGTTGCCCTTGCCGATTATTTTGGCGTAACCTGCGGTTACCTTTTGGGAACGGAACATTAAAAATATAAAAATTTTTGCCTTAATATATAAATTCACCGCAGGGTATCCTGCGGTGAATTTGGTTTTAACCTTTTAATAAATTTTTTATTCCTGCGGTTTTTTAGGGGGTTTACGCTTGGCGGAACCCAGCTTTACCGTTTTGCCTGCGGGCTTTTCTTCGGGGGCGGGTTCTACCTTCATATCGGCGATATCCACCTTGGGAACGTGGATGTTGTCGCTCTTTGCGTCCATATGCTCGCGGGCAATACGTTCGCGGGTAGCGGCTTCTTCTACCTTCTCTTCTTCGGTGCTTTCATGGTAAGGCACTTCAAAAATCATGGACTCAAAAGGTCTTAAGTTAAATACCAGCCTGTAAGGCCTGCCGTCGCACTCCTGCTTTTTAGCCGTTACGTTAAGCGGCTCTGCTTCGGCATAAGTGGTAAATATTCGCTTGTATTCGCCCGAAACGGGAACGCCGATTTCTACAGGTTCCCTGTAAACAGGGGCAAAGTTGCAGATAAACACAAGGGCGTTGTTGTAGTTCCAGGGGTTACGCCTTATAAAGCTGAACAGGTTCCTTAAATAATCACCGCTGTTTATCCACTCGAACACATTCTTTCTGCCGGTATCGTTATAAAGCACGGGGTAACTTGTGTATATATGCAGCAGCGAACGGTAGCAGTCCATAATGTCGCGGTGCCCCGTGTCGTCGCAAAGGTGCCACTGAAGTTCACCCTTATAGTCCCATTCTGCTTCCTGGCCGAAGTCCTGCCCCATAAACAGCAGTTTTTTGCCGGGGTGCCCCATCATCATTGTATAAACGGTCTTTAAACTGCCGATTTTATCAAGGTGATTGCCGCTCATCTTGTTGAACATCGTACCCTTGCCGTGCACAACTTCGTCGTGAGAGAGTACAAGGATATAATTTTCATCGAACACGTAGTCGAACGTGCTTGTCATAAGGTGGTGCTTATAGCGCCTGAAAACGGGATCTTCGTTATAATATCTTATGGTATCGTTCATCCAGCCCATATCCCACTTTAAGCCGAAGCCAAGCCCGTCATTCTTTGCGGGAGCGGTTACACCCGATACTATGCTTGAATCTTCCGCTATTATAAATGCGTCTGTACGCTGGCGGAGCACGGTGTTAAGGTGGCGGAAGAACGCAAAACTTTCCATATTGAAGTCGGTGCCGTACTGGTTGGGGCGCCACTGTTCCCTGCCGAAACTGTTATAAAGCATGGCTGCCACCGCGTCGGCGCGCAGTGCGTCTACATGGTACTTGTTTACCCAGAAGAACGCAGACGCAATAAGGAAGTTGGATACTTCCGGCTTGCCAAGGTCAAATGCCTTTGTGCCCCATTGGGGGTACTCTGCGCGCAGGGGGTCGGCATACTCGTATAAAGGCGTGCCGTCAAACCAGTTAAGCCCGAAGTCGTCTTTGGGGAAGTGTGCGGGTACCCAGTCCAATATAACCCCTATGCCGTTTCGGTGCATATAGTCTACAAAGTACATAAAGTCCTGCGGCTTGCCGTAGCGCGACGTGGGCGCAAAGTAACCCGTAACCTGGTAGCCCCAGCTGCCGTCAAACGGGTATTCGCATATGCCCATTACTTCTATATGGGTATAGCCCATATACTTTACGTATTCGCACAGTTCGTGCGCAAGGCGGCGGTAGTCAAGGAATTTATCTTCGTCCCACCACTTTTCATGGTCCTTTTTCCAGCTGCCAAGGTGTACTTCGTATACAGCCATGGGCTTTTCAAGAAAGTTTTCACCCTTCTTGCCTTCGCGGTATTCGCTGTCGCCCCATTCGTAGCTGTCAAGGTCTGCCACTACCGAAGCATTGGCAGGGCGCAGTTCCGAAGCAAAGCCGTAAGGGTCTGCCTTCATGACTTCCGAACCGTCGGCACGCACAACAAGGTATTTGTACTTTACCCCTTCGCACATGCCGGGGACAAATAATTCCCACATGCAGTCGTCCATCTTAGTCATTACGTCCCGCCAGGGCGTCCAGCCGTTGCCGTCAGACACCACGCATACCGCCTTTGCGTTGGGCGCCCACAGTACGAACTGCACGCCCCATACGCCGTCTTTTTCCCGCAGATGCGCACCCATCTTTTCGTACAGCTCGTAGTGTACGCCGTGATGGAAATAGTATCTGTCAAGATCGGTGAAAAATTTTTCTTTCATTATGTTACCCCCTAACATATCATTGAATTAATATATATCCATGCCGCGCCGTGCGGCAATAATTACGTAGTTTGTTTATGGCTGTGCCCGCCGTGCGGGAACGTATAACTGTATACGCAAGCCGTTTTAGCCGCAAGGCATATGTGCGCCCTGCCGTACTTTACGCGGTGTTCGTTAAGCAGATCTGCCTTGGGATCGGTAGCCGCCTCTAACGTTATCTTGCTGCCCGTGCTTACGCCCGCTTCCCATACGGGGAGCCCCAATTTAATTTCGCTGTCGCTTACGTTTACCACCACTATGGCGCAGTCAACTTCGTCAAAGCGGGCGTAAGCGATGTAGCCGTTACCTGCGTCCAGCTTTTTGATGCTGCCCTTTTTAAGGCAGTGCAGCTTTTTGCGCAGAGCTATAAATTTTTTGTGCAGCTCTATAAGCTGTTTATCTTCCCTGCCCCAGGGATAGGTGCGCCTGCTGTCGGGATCCGTCCAGCCGACCTGCCCCGCTTCATCGCCGTAGTATATACCGGGCGAGCCCACCCAGGTCATCTGTATTACCACGGCAAGGGCAAACACCCTTTTGTCTATACCGATGCCCGCCGCTGCCGGACCAAGGGTTTCGGTGCGGCCTATCACGCGGTTAGTGCGCGTTAAAAACCTTGAATGGTCGTGGTTAGAAAGTTCGTTGAGCGCAGAGTCCAACGACGGGCGGGGGAACCTGCTCATATTTTTGAACATGTTTTCAAAAAAGCGTATGCCGTCGCCCAGCCTGCTGTCGTCGCGGTAGTCGCTGTGCTTTTCCATCCCCGTAAGGAACCACGTAACGGGCTCCATAAAGGCGTCGTAATTCATTACCGAATCCCACTCCTTGCCGTTAAACCACGGGGCGGGGTCGCCGTAATACTCTGCAAATATAAATGCGTCGGGGTTGGCTGCCCTTACCTTTTTGCGGAACATCTTCCAGAATTTGTGGTTAAATTCGGGTGAGTGCCCAAGGTCGGCTGCCACGTCAAGCCGCCAGCCGTCTACGTTGTACGGGGCGGAAACCCACTTTGCGCCTGTATCTAAAATATAGTCGGTAAGCTCTTCTGACTGTTCGTAATTTAATTTGGGTAACGTATCGTAATTCCACCAGCCCTCGTAAGAAGAGTAATTTTCATTGGGGCGGTCAAATTTAAAGTAACTGCGGTAGGGGCTTATTACCGATTGGTAAGCTCCCTCTTCAAAGCCTTCTTTGTAAAGGTATATCCCCTCTTTATCCATCCATTTGTTAAACGAGCCGCAGTGGTTGAATACGCCGTCTATAATAATTCTTATGCCGCGTTCGTGCGCTTCCTTAACAAGGCCTGCGAAATATTCGTTGCTCTTTTCAAGGTTTACCTGAGACGTTACGCGCTTGATATACCTTCTTGCGTAGCCGTTGTGCTTTTCCCAGTCCTGCATGCGGCTGTCTTCATCTTCTTCTATTATGGCTATATGGGGATCTATATATCCGTAATCCTGCGTGTCGTACTTATGGTTGGAAGGGGATACGAACAGGGGATTGAAGTATATGGCTTCTACCCCAAGGTCCTGCAGATAGTCAAGCTTTTGCCTTACGCCCTGCAGATCGCCGCCGTAAAAGTTGCTTACGTCCAGCCCGTCGGGGTACTTGTTCCAGTTTTTTATTTTATGGACATGCGAACCCGTGTACCAGTATTCGTTATCTTCCACATCGTTGGTGGGGTCGCCGTTTAAAAATCTGTCTACAAAAATCTGGTAGACAACTGCACCCTTTGCCCAGTCGGGCACTTTAAACCCGGGTACAAAGGAGAAGTTGTATTCGCTCTGGTTATTTTCTGCCCAGCCGAGTTTGTTGTAGCATACCTTGTCGTCGTCATCGTAAAGGATAAAGTAGTAGTTTACAGCATCGTCGGGGCAGATAAATGTAAGGGTGTAATAATCGAACATACCCTTTACATATGCCTTTGACATTTCGCTTTTTATGCCGTTGAGTACGGCATATGCACGGGTTACCCCGTTAGCCATAGTGCGTATGGTTATTGTTACTTTGTCGCCTTTTACGGGTTCGTACGGGGTGCGGAAACTTTCCGTTTCGTCGCTGAACAGTGCCATTCTGTTTATCATAAAATACCTTCCCTTTGCCGCCGCACCGCAGTGCGAACGAAAAAAGCGGCTTGCCCGCAGCAGAGAACTGCTTAATTATGCCGCTGCGCCGCCTGTACGGCGCAATATACCTATTGTTAGCTATTAAAAATTTTAACATATAATGCAATAATTGTCAATAGTGAAATTTTTACCGAATACAACAGTTTTTTGTAATTTTGTATGTTCTCGCCCTTAGCTTCACTTACAACGGAGCCATAATTGCGGTACATTTTTATAGAAAACATTATTATTTTTAAATAACTTACGTGCCGCCCTGCCTGCTGGTCGCCAGTTATCTGCGCCACATAATCTGAAATCTTTTACAATAAGGTGCGCAGAGTGCCTCTTCGCTCGCGCGCGAGTACTCGCGGAAGAACAAGTAATTCCGCCGTTTCAGATGCTTTTATACCACATTATAGCCGTCCTTGTAAGAACGGCAAGAAATAAGGTTACATTATTATTCCTCTCATCCGTCGGCTACGCCGCCACCTGTCTCAGCGGCTGTAAGGTCATCAGCCGCTTTTGCGCAGTTATTATCTAAAACCTTTTATATTAAGGTGCGCAAAGTGTCGCTACGCTCGTGCGGGCACCGCAAACGCTTTTCACTATGCGTTTGCTCATCTCGACGCCATAAACAGCGCATTAGTGCTGTTTAAAGAAATGGCGGCTCGTCCCATAAAAGGGGAAGGCAAGGTAAATAATTACATTGTCCCACTCTTGGCTTCCCCCTACGGGGAAGCTGTCATGTAATGACAGGTGAGGGGATAAATTGTTATACCGCATTAATAAGGTGAAGATTATTCAGAATAAACGTTATTATTTTTAAATAACCAAATTGCCGCCGAAGTTGGTCGTCCGCGAGTTCTCGCGAGATTGCCACGCGGTAGAGACCGCTCGCAATGACAATTAGTTTACTGCCGTTTTTTACGCAAAGTAGCGCTACGCTCGCAATGACATACTGATAGTACGACAAGCTATTTATACGGCACAAAAAAATAAAACTGCCTACGGCAGTTTTATTTTTTACTATATAATGTAATCACACACTTTAATTAACTCTACTTAACGCTTTGCCAATACCACAATACCTTTTCAGCCGTTCTTTTTTAATACAACCAAAGTTTCTATAGAGCTGGTCTGGGGGAACATATCGTAAGGCTGAACATACTCTATACGGTAGGGGGCGGTATTTGCGGCATATTCGGGGGGCAATACCTTTACAAGACCGTCCTTTTCTTTAAGCGTTCCCGTTAAAAGCCCCAGATCCCGCGCAAGCGTTGCGGGGTTGCAGGACACCAGTATTACTTTTTCGGCTCCGCAGGCGGCTATTGCTTTTACCACGCTGCGCTCCATCCCCTTCCTGGGCGGGTCGCATACCACCACCCTGTTTTGCCCCTGTGTTGAAGCAAAAACTTCTGCAAGCTTGTCTTCTACCTTGCCGCAGATGTTTATCATTCTGCCGTTGAGCCCGTTAAGCTCTTTAAGTTCATCGGCGCATACCGACGCTTCTTTTACAATCTCTATTCCGTAGGCGCAGCCGCAGGTGCGGGCAAGCAGGGCGGTAAGCATGCCGCCGCCGCTGTACAGATCTACAGCCACCTGTGCGCCAGCCGCTTCCTTTACTATCTGTAAATAAAGCTCCTTTCTCACGCCGTCGTTTACCTGTAAAAAGGTGTTTGCACCTGCTCTGAACTTTATGCCCATGTCTTCCGCCGTAAAAAAGCCGTTGCCGCTTACGGTAATAAACTTATCGCCGAAAATGGCGTTGGTGTTTTTACCGTTTATATTCAGCAAAAACGTTACGCCCCCAAGGCTTGATTCAAGCATATCCGCCAGCAAACTTGCGTTTACCTGCTTTACAGCCACAAGCACTATTATGTAGCGGCTGCCGATTTTTCTTGCCACAATGTGGCGCAGTTCGCCCGTTCTGCTCTCTTCTTCGTAGCCGTGGAGCCCGCTTGTACGCATAAAAGACAGAGTGCAGTCTATCACTATCTGAGACCATTCCTGCTGGATGGCGCAGCCCGTTACAGGAATTATCCTATGGCTGCGCGGTGCGTAAAAGCCGACTGCATCCTGCCCGTTTACCCTGCCTATGGGCAGGGCAAGCTTGTTGCGGTAAGCGTACTGCAAAGGGCTGGCTGCGGCAGGCGGAACGTTATACTGTATGCCGCCGATTTTGTAAAGGGCGTTCTGCACCGTCTTGCTTTTAAAGTCAAGCTGTTTATCGTAAGCCATATGCTGCAGGCTGCACCCGCCGCATTTGTAAAA
The DNA here is from genome assembly GCA_021202395.1 of Clostridia bacterium. GTDB lineage: Bacteria > Bacillota > Clostridia > Christensenellales > Borkfalkiaceae > Coproplasma. The sequence continues at coordinate 15,206 of JAJQDC010000031.1, forward strand.
AACGGGGCAGCGGGGCTGTACCCTTGCCGCTGAAGGGGTTAAAACTTCGGTAACCTTGCCGTAAGCAATGCTGCCCTTTACAGAAAGAACTTTGAACTTTACCCTTTCGCCCGTAAGGCAATACGGCACAAAAACAGTGGTATCGCCGATATTAATTATTCCCTCGCCGCCGGTGCCCAAAGCGCAGACGGTTCCCGTGTATTCTTCGTTTTTTAACATACAAGCACCTTTACTTTATGCAACCATATTAACATAAATATAACAAAAACGCAACGCTTTACCTGCAATACAACCATTTGTATTAAGCTTGTAATTTTTTTGTTAAACGCTTTGTTTTTACTTTTATTAAACAAGTTCAGGAAATTTTTTTAACACCTTTGTGGTAATATCCCCTTGTAAGGGCGCAATGCTGCCCTTAAAAGGAGAATATTATATGTTAAAGAAAAAATGGCTGGCGGTTGCCCTTGCAGGGGCGATGACGCTTACGGCTGTCTCGTTTGCAGCTTGCTCTGTAAGCGACGGCAAAGACGGCACAAACGGTACCAACGGTACTGACGGCAAAGACGGAATTTCGGTAGTAAGTTCAGAAATAGACGAAAACGGCGACCTTATTATAACCTATTCCGACGGAACCACGCAGAATGCAGGCTCGGTATCGGCAAACACAAAGAATGAAATTGCCGTGCTTTATACCAACGACGTACACTGCGGTTTTGCAAACAGCGAAGAAAGCATGGGCATTGCGGGGCTTGCCGCTTATAAGGCAGTTACCGAAAGCAATTACGGCACCGATAGCTTTACCATGGTAGACATCGGCGACTTTGTTCAGGGTGAAGCAATAGGCACTATATCAAAAGGCTCTTACCCGGTAGACCTTATGAACTATGTAGGCTACGACATAGGCACAGTGGGCAACCATGAATTTGACTACGGCATGGACGAACTTATAGGGGAAGGAGGTCTGGTTGAACAGAGTAATATGAACTACGTTTGCTGTAACTTTTACTACACCGGCGGGGAAGAAGACGAACTTGTATTTGACCCCTACACTATTGTAGAATACGGCGGCGTATCTATAGCCTATATAGGCATAGCCACGCCTGAAACGTTTACAAAATCTACCCCTACCTACTTCCAGGACGAAGACGGCAACTGGATTTACAGCTTCTGCGAAGATAACGACGGCGCAGACCTGTACGCAGCCGTACAAAGTAGCATAGATGCAGCCAAAGAAGAAGGCGCCGACTACGTGATAGCCGTATCCCATCTGGGCGACGACGAAGTATCCGCACCCTTCCGCTCGGTAGACGTTATAGAAAACACCACGGGGCTTGACATAGTGCTTGACGGGCACTCCCACTCGGTTATAGAAAATGAAAGCGTTAAAGACAAAGACGGCAACGGAGTTGTATTGACTTCCACCGGCACAAAGCTTGCATATGTGGGTAAGCTTGTTATAGACACAAAGGGCACAACGTCTACCGCAGACGACGTAATCACCACCGAACTTGTAAGCGCAGAAGAAGTAAACAGCTCCACTTCCTTCCTTCAGAAGATGGCTTACGAAGCGGCAGACAGCTACTATCAGGATATTGTAAGCCAGTATTCAGATATGCTCAACGAAGTGGTAGCCAAATCTGAAGTTACTTTAAGCACCTATTATTCCAACGGCGCACGGGCGGTAAGAAACAGCGAAACTTCTATAGGCGACCTTTGTGCAGACGCCTACCGCGAAGTAATGGGCGCTGACATCGCCTTTGTAAACGGCGGCGGCATACGTGCAGACATAAACGAAGGCGATATAACGTACGGCGATATAATAAGCATTCACCCCTACGGCAACGTTGCCTGCCTTATAGAAGCCACAGGTCAGCAGATTATTGACGCGCTTGAACTCGGCAGCCGCGCCGTGCAGGCTACGGCATATACCGAAGCTAACGGCGTTTATAACGCGGTAGGCGAGCTGGGAGGATTCCTTCAGGTATCCGGCATTAAATACACAATAGATACTTCGGTAGAGAGCACAGTGGTTACCGATTCTAACGGTATGTTCGTAGAAGTTTCCAGTGCACGCAGGGTTACAAACGTACAGGTATTAGACAGCGCCACGGGCGAATATGTAGACATAGACCTTACCAAAACGTATAAACTTGCAAGCCACAACTATATGTTAAAGAGTGCGGGCGACGGCTACAGCATGTTCCAGGACTGCAACATATTGCTTGACGAAACAGTTATAGACAACCAGGTTCTTATAAGATACATACAGGAGAGCCTTGGCGGAACAATAACTGCAGATTACGTATCTACCCTTACGGGCAGGATAACCATAACCGGCAGAGAGTAATTAACAGCAATAAAACTTAAAAGGCTTTGTGCGGCAGCACAAAGCCTTTTATAATTATCAGAAATTTAAACCTTACAAAATGCTCATAAACCATTCTACCGTCTGCGGGTCGTGGTGAGAAAAGAATAAGCTCTTGCCCGTATCCAGCGCTTCTATGCGTTCCATCTCCTCCTTAGTCAGTTCAAAATCAAAAATTTCAAAATTTTCTTTCATGCGCTCTGTATGCGTTGTTTTGGGTATGAGAATCACGCCGCTCTGCAGCAAAAAGCGGAGCGCAACCTGCGCAGCCGTTTTATTATACTTTGTACCGATATTCTTCAATACTGCGTTGTTAAAGTAGTCGTTCCTGCCTTCGGCAAACGGTCCCCAGGACATAATATGGCAACCGCGCGGCTGCAGATATTTTTTAGCTTCTTTCTGCTGCCAGAACACATGCGTCTCTATCTGGTTTACCGCAGGCTTTATCTCTGCAAAATGCTCTATATCAATAAAGCGGTCGGGGTAGAAGTTAGAAACGCCTATAGCACGCACTTTACCGCTTTTGTAAGCCTGCTCCATAGCCCTGTACGTGCCGTAGTAATCGCCGAACGGCTGGTGTATCAATAAAAGGTCAACATAGTCCGTCTGAAGTTTTTTCAGCGACTGGTCTATAGAAGCTGTAGCCTTTTCGTACCCCGCGTTGGTTATCCATACCTTGGTGGTAATAAAAATCTCTCTGCGCGGTATACCGCTCTTTTTAATGCCGTCGCCAACGCCCTGTTCGTTGCCGTATGCCTGTGCGGTGTCTATGCTTCTGTACCCCGTTTTCAATGCGTTATAAACGCACTCTTCGGTAATAGCTGGCGGAGTCTGGTACACTCCGTACCCCAGCATCGGCATCTTTACTCCGTTGTTCAATGTTACATATTCCATAATATCATCTCCTTATTATCAGTTATCCCACACTACTTTGCCCGTTTTTACGGCTTCTTCGTAGTGTGCTATCTTATAATTTAATCTTTCAAGCGTGGCGGCTGTCTGCTTTTGCTGTTCCAGAAGAATATCCCTTTGCCGCGTAAGCAGTTCCAGCCTGTCCTTTATGGTGCCGTCGCCCTGCTTGTATAGCTTAAGATATTCCACAAGCACGTCTACGGGCAGCCCTGCCGAACGCATGCACTTTGCAAGTTCTACCCACGCAATGTCCTGCTCGCTGTAATCTCTTATCCCCGTAGCCGTCCTTGTTACTGGCGGTATTGCCCCTACCTTTTCGTAATAGCGCAATGTATCGGCGGATATATTGTATTTTTCACTCACTTCCTTTATAGTCATAAAATTATCCCCTGTGTAAACTTATGTAACGGATAAATTATAAAACCTGAAGTAAGCTCCAAGTCAATACGGTTATTATACTTTTCTTTTATTTTTCACAAACTTCACAATATTTACACAATCAAACAAAAAGGTCTCTCTTAAACAGCAGTACGCCGTTTTAACTCATGCAATAAAAAAGACAGTGCGGGCGCACTGTCATTTTCTTATTTTGTAAACTATTTTATTAACCCAGATCTGTATCTTGAACATAATGTAGTCGTATATCCACAAAAACAGCGAACCGCACACTATTATAAACAGCCATATATAGTCGTTTACAAATGTAAAGAACGCCGTGTCGGAAAAGGATCCGCCCATTATGCCGCCGAACACAAGAATGTACATTACGTATAAGGTTACGTCGAACCACACCATTTTTATTACAAGGGCAAGCCATCTGTTTACCTTGTATTTAACCTGCAAAAAGTTTGCAAGCGGGTGCAGACCGAAAAACATTATAAAGGGGACTATATCCCACCACGCCGATACCGCGCCAAGTATAAGGGCAAGTATTACCGTGCCTATATAGGCAAGAACGTCGCCCCACACAAATTGTTTTGAAAGGGGAACCATAAGCGCAACCTGCGCCACAAGGTACCCCGTTGCAAGCAGATAGCCGCTTAAAGTACCCAACGTTAAAAACAGTACCGCTACCGCACAGGATATTGCCGAAAGGGCTATCTCAAAAGATTTTGAATATTTATTTTTAGGCATTTACCCGCCGTCAGCGGCAGCAGCTGCACAGCATGTTAAGGCACATATTCAATGCACAGCACTGTATGCAGGAATTGCAGAACCCGCCGCCCATCTGATCTTCATCGGCGGTAGACTGCACGGTCTGCCCCTGGTAGGCACCCTGCTGGTTGTTTTGCCCGTTGTTGTTTTTAGATTTGTTGGATATCCTGTCTGAAAGCTTGCGGTAAGCCTGTTTATACTTTTCGTTGTCCGGCTCTAACTGGATGGCTATTTCAAGCTGCTTTTTACTTTCGTTCATCCAGTTCTTTCTGTAAAAAATTACGCTTTGCAGGTAGTGCCACTTTGCGCTTCTTTCGTTAAAGCTGTCTAACACTCTCTGCGCTTCCTGAATATCTCCCGATTTTATTAATTCTTCTACACGTTCAAACGAAGTGCCTTCGCCGCTTGAAGCTTCGGCAAGTTCTGCCATAATCTCGTTATAGGCGGCGTCTAACTTTGTAAGCATACGGGCAGCTTCGTTGCCCTCTTCGCCGTCTTTAAAGCGGTCTTCAAGATATTTTGCACGCAGTTTGTCGTATGCGTCTTTTATCTCTTCTTCGGTTGCGCCTTCGCTTAAACCCAAAAGTTCAAGATTGGACTTTTTCATTTACGTCCGTTTCCTCCATTTTTGCTTTTTTCTTTTCACACCCGCCGAACAGCAGATGGCGCGTTCTTATAGGTATACCGCGCAGAATGATATTGTCCGTAAGGTCGTGGTTGAAATAAAATTTTATATTGTTAAGGCTTTCCCGCATGTCGGCAAATAAACTGTCGAAAATAAATACGAGTTCGCTCCGGTTGTTCTTTACTGCAAGCTCTTTACTCTTTTCGCCATAGGCGTTGTACAATACGTTGTACCGCCCTTTTTTTACGTCTTTGTCGTAATCGTCAAGAGCGTCGGCAAGGTATATCCATTTGCCCACCGCATAGCTCAGCTTCTGCGTATACGGCGTGGCTTTATCCCCAAGCACTTCCTGCGTAAGATCGCTCATCATCACGGCAGAAGGTTCGCACGCCATATCTATTATTGTGCAGCCTTCCTTTTCAAGCTTAGCCTGCGCCGCCATCTGAGCGCTTACAATGGCGTCTATCGCGGGGTATTTTTTAACCACGCGCTTATAACCCTTTTTGTAGATAAAACGCAGCGCGCCGCGCGCCTGGCCGTCGTTTTTGTCGTCTAAAAGTTTATGGTACGAAAGAACGGTGTTTACGCAGCCGAGTAAAACGGTAAGGTCGTCGGCTTCGGCTATGGGGCGTTTTTTAAAGGGATGGAGTACGCAGTGCTGCTTTACTATTTTTACGTCCTGCCCCATGATGTTATGAACAAGTGCAGACATAAAAGCCATATCGTAAGTGAGCGCAGTGCGCGCCGCCTGCCCGCATCCTTTTTTTATACCCTGGCACACGCCGCAGTACATAGCTTTATAAAGTTCTTCATCTTTTATAAAAAGATACGGCCTGTCAGGCGAAATATAACCAAACAAAATACTCCTTTCTCGTGAATTTCTTTTTGCATTGCTGTGCAAAAACAAATTGGTCTCGATTGCCGTAAGGTATAATGCGGCAATCTCGGTCGCCGCAAACACCTTTCACTTTGTGTTTGCTCATCTCGAAGCACCAAAACAGCGCATAGGTGCTGTTTTGAGAAGTGTGCTTCTCGTCGATTTTGAAAGACAAACCAACCTTGTATAAAACTGCGGTTGTTTTTTCTTTCTTGCGGGCATTTGTTTTGGCGTACGTATTATATAATGCCCGCAATTCAATCTTTTACCTTAAGCTGCAAGTAGGTTGCAGCGAATTGTGGCGCTTACGCACGGCAAAGCCGCACGTGCGCAACGTTATTATTTTTATAAATCAGCCGCTTTTTGCTACCGCAAAAGAGCGATTAAATTTTACCGCATTTTTAATTATCTAAATCTGATAAAAGCCAATCTTTTTGTGTACCTTGTTAAGCGTCTTATTTGCCACATAGTATGCCCTTTCGGCGCCGCGCTTAAGCACCCCGTCAAGGTACGCTTTGTCGGCTAACAGGCGGGCTTGCTCTGCCTGCACTGGTGCAAGCTTGTCTGCAACGGCTTCGCCTACGGCAAGTTTAAAATCTCCGTAGCCGCATCCCGCAAACTCCCTTTCGGCTTCTTCTATGCTTTTACCTGTAAACGCCGTATAGATGGAAAGCAGGTTAGACACCCCCGCTTTGTTTTCGGGGTCGTACTTAACTTCTGTGTTGCTGTCTGTTACGGCACGCTTGAACTTGCGTATTATGGTATCCCTGTCGTCGTCCATAAAAATGGAGCCGTTGGCATTTTCTGCCGATTTAGACATCTTTTTAGATGGATCAAGCAAATCGCCGATTTTGGCGCCCACCTTGGGATATATGCCTTCCGGCACGGTAAACGTGGGGCTGTATGCGTTGTTAAAGCGTATTGCTATATCCCTTGTAATTTCAAGGTGCTGCCTTTGGTCTATACCCACGGGCACAACGTCGGTCTGGTACAAAAGAATGTCTGCCGCCATAAGAACGGGGTAATCCATAAGCCCCATATTTATATTATCGGCGTGTTTTGCACTCTTATCCTTAAACTGCGTCATGCGCTCCATTTCGCCCACATAGGTAAAGGTATTAAGCACCCACGCAAGCTGTGCGTGGCAGGGATTGTGCGACTGCACGTACAGAGTGCACTTTTCGGGATCCACCCCGCAGGCGATGTATAAAGCTAAAAGGGAAAGCGTCTTTTGCCGCAGCTGGGCAGGAACCTGCCTTACGGTAATGGCGTGCATATCGGCTATTGCATAAAAGCAATCGTACTCGCTCTGCAGCTGTACCCAGTTTTTTATTGCGCCGATGTAGTTGCCTATGGTAAGCCCGTTTGTGGGCTGTACCGCAGAATATAACGTCTTTTTTTGTTCTTCCATATTATCTCACCTTTCAGCTATATGAAAATATTTTAACATAACGGCAGACAAAATGCAACTTTTGTTAATATAAATTCGTGAATACCGTGTGATAAATTAAGTCTACTTTAATGACACAGCTATGCAAAACCAACAAATTTTACCGAATTTTTGTAAAAATTAAGCGCGGCGGCAGCCGCGCTTTGCTATTTATATGTAAATAGCTTTCTCTCTTACAATTTTTTGAACACGTCTTTAAGTGCGGGATACAGCGCTTTAAACGCCTGATATCTGCCGACGTACTGTTCTGCCACAGCCTTGTCGGGGTAAATTGTGTGCTTTACTCGCACGATGGCTGATATCGCGTCCTGCACCGTTTTATACTCCCCGCAGCCCACCATGGCAAGCATTGCCCCGCCGTAAGAAGGGCCCTGCTCGGTTTCTACAATCTCTACAGGCATGCCCATTACGTTTGCCACAATCTTTTGCCACAGGGGGCTTTTTGCACCGCCGCCGCAGAGCTTGGTTTTTGTAACGGTTACGCCGCCCGCCTGCGCCGCAGCAAGGCAATCTCTTAAAGCGAAGGTAACCCCTTCAAGCACGGCAAGCGTCATCTGCTTTCTTGTAGTGTCAGGCCGCATCCCTATAAAGCAGCCGCGTGCGTTTACGTCGTTGTGCGGGCTGCGCTCGCCCATAAGGTAGGGTAAAAAGTAAACGTCGTTTTTGCCGAGCAAGCCTTCTAACCCATCCTGCTCTGCGGCATAGTCGCCCGAACAAAGGATATTATCCATCCACCATCCGTTGCAGCTTGCAGCCGAAAGTATGCACCCCATAAGGTGGTAGCCGCCGTCGGCATGGCAGAATGAATGAAGGGCGTTTGCCTTATCCTGCGTATAGCTGCAGGAAGACACGAACAGCGTTCCGCTCGTTCCCAAAGAAATGGTACAGCCGCCCTCGCCTGCCGTTCCCGTGCCTACAGCCGCGGCGGCGTTATCCCCTGCGCCCGCAATAATTTTTACATCGCCAAGGCCAAGCTCTTTGCAAAGTTCGCTTTTTAACGTGCCAACCACGGCGTAACTTTCGTAAAGCGTAGGTAATTGCCCCACGGATATGCCGCAAATATCGCACATTTCTCTGCTCCATCTGCGGTTTTTTACGTCAAGCAGAAGGGTGCCGCTTGCGTCTGAATAATCGGTGCAGAAACTGCCCGAAAGGCGGTAGGCAATGTAATCTTTGGGCAGCATAATCTTGCTTATTTTAGCAAAATTTTGCGGCTCGTTTTCTTTAAGCCACAACAACTTGGGGGCGGTAAAGCCCGCAAAGGCAATGTTGCCAGTATATTCGGCAAGTTTATCCCTGCCTATTACGCCATTAAGATAGTCTGTCTGCTTTTCCGTCCTGCCGTCGTTCCACAATATGCACGGGCGGATGACTTCGTCCTGCCCGTTCAATATAACAAGGCCGTGCATCTGCCCGCCGAAGGATATGCCCTTTACCGCCGACTTATCCTGCCCGAAAAGAAGTTCCTTTATGCCGCTTATAACTGCGGTATACCACTCTTCGGGCGACTGCTCGCTCCAGCCGGGCTGCGGGTAACATACGTTGTAGCTTTTTGCCGCTTCGCTTAAAATTCTGCCGTTAGAAGATACCAGCAGCAGCTTAACGCTGCTTGTACCCAGGTCTATACCTATATATGTACCCATTTTGTTATACCTTTATATTATCCCCGATAAGCCCCACAAAGGCGCCTTGTTTTGCTTCGGGTGCGTCTTTATGGGCAATCAGCCACTTGTTGCTGCCCCATAGTAAGGGGTCATTTGCCTCGGCGGGCTTACCGTAGTTGGTGCCCTTTGGCAAAATTACAGCCACTCGGAAGCCGCTGCCGTTTACTCCGCAGGGCGCATAGTGCATGCTAGTAGAGTAAAGCTCTACGCCGCAGCCTGCGGGCACCGTAAACGCCATTACGTTTTCGGTATTATAAACGCCCTTTTCCACATCCTGCAACTTACCCAAAAGCAGTATCATATCCCCTTCGGTTATGTTCACTTCGCTGCTCTTGTGATATTCAAGGCAGTTTAAAAGCTGGTTGTGCCCGTTGCAGTAGCCCGCCTGTACGGGCAGACCGCCGAACACTTCGTCTTTTACCATATCCGTTACCGAGCAACATTCAAGGTCGCCGTCAGACGGAACGTAAATTGTATTATCGGGGCACTCTTTGCGTTTAAGCGCAGTTAAAATCTGTGTAAAATCAAAACTGAGTACCCTGCCGTATTCGTTAAATTCTTTATCGTAAACGCTGTATATCTTCATTTCTATCAATTTTTAAAGGGGTTTTCCGTCCTGTAAGGCAAGCCGGCGGGCTGGTTATAGCCGATCTCTTCGGCGCCAAGATATTTAAACACTTCGTAAATAGCCTTGCCGTGGTGCCCGAATGCAACCGCCGCATGATGGGGGAAGCCGTTCTGTATAAGAACGTGGCGGTAGAACCTGCCCATTTCCTTTACGGCAAATATGCCGATACTGCCGAACGAACGGGTAGCTACGGGCAATACTTCGCCCTGGGCAACATACGCAAGCAGGCGGTTATCAGAAGTGGACTGCAAACGGTAAACGGTTACGTCTCCGCCCACTATGTCGCCTTCTATTGTGCCGTTGGTAACTTCTGCGGGCAGCGAACGAGCCATAATCTTCTGGTTGCGCATCTCGGGCTTTACAAGCTTACTTGAGCAGGTATTGCCGCAGTGGAAGCCCATAAACGTATCTGTAATGCCGTAGGGGAATCTGCCCTTTATGTCTTCTTCGTAAATGTCCCTGGGAACAGTGTTGTTTATATCGAGCAGGGTTGTGCAGTCCTGCGACACGCAGCTGCCGATAAATTCTGAAAGGCAGCCGTAGATATCCACTTCGCAAGAAACGGGTATACCCCTGCCCGTCAGGCGGGAATTTACATAGCAGGGTACAAACTTAAACTGCGTCTGGAAGGCGGGCCAGCACTTGCCTGCTATTGCAACGTACTTTTTGCTGCCCCTGTGGGCTTCTACCCAGTCTAAAAGGGTAAGCTCGTACTGGGCAAGTTTATTCAATATTTCCGGCTTCTTGTTGCCGCTTCCCAGTTCTTTTGCCATATCTGCAACGACTTCAGGTATACGCTTGTCGCCTTCGTGCTTGTTAAAAGATTCAAACAGGTCAAGCTCAGAATTTTCTTCTATCTCTGCGCCGATATTGTAAAGCTGCTGTATGGGCGCGTTGCACGCAAAAAAGTTAGAAGGCCTGGGGCCGAACGATATTATTTTAAGGTTTTTAACGCCGTATACTGCGCGGGCTATGGGCATAAAATCGTGGATCATGTCTGCGCACTCTTCGGCGTCGCCTACGGGATATTCGGGTATGTAAGCTTTTACACCGCGGAGCTTTAAGTTGTAGCTTGCGTTGAGCATGCCGCAATAGGCGTCTCCCCTGTCGTTTAATAAAACGGCTGAATCTTCTTCTGCGGCAGCGCAGAACATAACGGGGCCGTCAAAGTTCTGGGCGAGCATCGTCTCTGAAATTTCAGGTCCGAAGTTGCCAAGATATACGCACAATGCGTTGCAGCCCGCAGCCTTTATATCTGCAAGAGCCTGCTGCATATGGATTTCGCTTTCTACTATGCACACGGGGCATTCATACACCCCTTCGCCGTACTTGCGCCTGTAAGCTTGTATAAGCGCCTTTCTGCGGTTTACCGATAAACTTTCGGGGAAGCAATCTCTTGAAACCGCCACTACCCCTATTTTTATCTGCGGTATATTTATCATATAAAAAATCCTCCTGTAAAATGCGGAGCCGCCGCCCCGCAAATACCTGATTATATTTTAACGCAACAGGGCACCAAATTACAATACTATTTTAAAAATATTTTATAAAAAATAAAATTATTTGCAGCAACAAAAAACCGCCCCGTAAGGGGCGGCGTTGGAGGTGAATAAATTTGAATATGAATTTTATCAAATTTATCAATGCTGAGTGGTCAGTCTACAAATTTAAGAACTTCATCAAAAAGCTCTCCGCGCTTTGCTACCGCATTAAAGCGTATAGCTTTATCTTTAAGCCCTGCAAGGCACTTGGGTACAGCCATAGCCGTTGCGGCGTGTAAGCGCTTTACCCCCTTAAAACTATCCTTTACGTCGTTGCCCGTTACGGCATACAAAACGTCCTGGGGGAATTTATAGGGGCTGGCGGTAGAAACTACCACCATCTTTGTTTCGTCTTTTTTATTCTTTTCAAACCAGTCCTGCGCAACCTTCATGGCGCAGCCCGTGTGGGTATCCATAGTGTAGCCCGTTTCGCAGAACAGGTCGTAAATGGTTTCTACCACTTCGTCTTCGTTGGCAAAGCCGCCGTCAAATATCTGCGCAATGGCAGCCTTTTCCCCTTCGGTAATGCGGTAAACTCCCTTTTCTTTAAGGTCCTGCATCCGTTGCGAAGTCAGCACCGCATCCCTTCCGCTTATTTCAAACAAAAGCCTTTCAAGGTTAGAAGATATCAATATATCCATAGAAGGCGAAGTTGTCTTGTAAAATTCACGGTGCATGTCGTATTCGCCGCTCTTTAAAAAGTCGGTAAGGATGTTGTTCATGTTAGAGGCGCAGTGCAGCCTGCGTATGGGCAGCCCCATCCTTTTTGCGTAGTAGGCGGCAAGTATGTTGCCGAAGTTGCCCGTAGGCACGCAAAAATCTATCTCCTGCCCCATCTCTATCTGGCAGGAAGTTACCATGTCTAAGTAAGCCGAAAAGTAGTAAGCTATCTGCGGGGCGAGCCTGCCGAAGTTTATGCTGTTTGCCGAAGAAAGAATATAATTCTTTTCTTTAAGCTGCTTTGCGTAGTCTGCGCTGTTAAAAATTTCTTTAACGGCAGACTGGCAGTCGTCAAAGTTGCCCTTTACCGCAACAACGTTAACGTTGCCGCCGTCCTGCGTGCACATCTGCAGCTTCTGCATTTTAGAAACGCCGTCGTCGGGGTAGAACACCATTATCTTTATGCCTTCGGCGTCTTTAAACCCTTCTAACGCCGCTTTGCCCGTATCGCCCGAAGTGGCTACCAGAATAAGCACGTTCTCTTTAATGCCGCATATGTCGCACCCTTTGCGTAAAAGGTAGGGCAGCACGGTAAGCGCCATGTCCTTAAAGGCGCATGTGGGGCCGTGGAATAATTCAAGAATATACACGCCGTCTGCAATCTTTACAAGGGGGGCGGGGTCGCCGTCAAATTTGGCATAAGCCGCTTCAAGCGCCTTTAAAAGCTCTTCCCCGTCGTATTCGTCAAGGTACTTTAAAAGGACCTTTGCAGCCCTTTCGGGGTAGCTCATTGTAAGCATTTCTTCAAGCTCTGCCGCAGTTACTTCAGGGAAGGTTTCGGGTACGAATAGCCCGCCGTTTTCTGAAAGCCCCTGCACTATAGCCCTTGCGCCGCTGACAGTATTACCGCCGCGTGTACTTATAAAATTCATTTTTATTCCTCCGCTCCCTTTTTGATGCTGTTACTAAAAAAAGGGGAAGCTTTAAGCTCCCCCTGAAAATTTACGGTTTTCAGATATATTTCGCAACGAAAGCGGGCAGCTCCTCTACAGGGCAGCTGCATGTAATTGTTATTACTATGCCGTTATCGTTAGAAAGTTTGTCAAGCATATAGAATATGCCTGCCATGTCGGAAAGCTCTTTACCCGCTATACGGGCAATGCCGTCTATGTAAATGTATTCGTAATCGTGGTTACCTGCGGCAACACCCTTTACAAAGCCGCACAAAGCGTCTTCGCCCGTTACGTTGTAATCGGTTACGTCTATAAAGCGCACTTCGCGGTTAAGGTCGTACATGTACCTTTTTGTGTCTGTAATAAACGCACTTACGCCTTTGGCATTCTGTACGTCTTTGTTTGCCGCGTCGATGAGATGTTTGGTTTTGCCAGCGCCTTTTGCACCTGCGATAATCTTTATCATTGATAGTCCTCCTGTTGCACATATCGGTTATGTGTATTCTATTTTACCAAGAAACAGAAGGAATTTCAATACCTTTCTTAAAATTTTATAAAATTTTTATTTTTTTCTTTTTATATCAAACAATTATATAATGATTTGCAACATACGTTGCCCTGTACAAACAGCTCTTACAGTTGGAGATCTCTCCACTACGGTCGAGATGACAGGCGGCGGTGCCGTCTGTACAGCACCGCAGGGCTGTCATTTCGAGCGAAGCCATAGGCGCAGCCGAGAAATCTCCTGCCCTTCCACGCTCCGCTGCCATGCAACGCCAGTTGCAGCTGCTTGCCACCTTATTATATCCCTTTACTTAATCTCTTTTGCAAACGCCGTTATGCGGGCAAGACCTTCTTCCATCTCCTGCATAGAAAGCGCATAAGAAAGCCTTACGCAGCTGTCGTCGCCAAAGCATATACCGGGGGTAATTGCAACTTTTGCATATGTTAGAAGCATGTCTGCCATGTCCATACTGCCGCTTATAACTTTGCCGTTATACGTCTTGCCGTAGAACTTGTCGCATACAAGCATTACGTAGAACGCGCCGTGGGGCTTTACGTAATCAAAGCCGTAAGATTTCATCTCTTCAAGCAGAGCCAGCATTCTTTTGCGGCGCTCGCCGAAAGCCGTTACCATATCCTGCATGGGCTGTACGGGCCCTTCCAGTGCGGCTATGGTTGCGTACTGCGTCATCGTGTTTACGTTAGACGTAGCGTGGCTCTGGAATGAACCTATTGCCTTTGCAATGCTCTCTTCCGCAGCAAGGTAACCCAGACGCCAGCCGGTCATTGCGTAAGATTTAGAAACGCCGTTTATTACTATGGTAAGCTCTTTCATGGCGGGCGATACCGCCGCTATAGAAAAGTGCTTGTAACCGTCGTATATAAGTTTTTCGTATATCTCGTCAGAAAGAACAAGTATGCCGTGCTTTTCGCATACGGCAGCTATTTCCCTTATCTCCCCTTCGGTATAAACCGCACCCGTGGGGTTGCAGGGGGTGTTAAAGATGAGCATCTTTGTTTTGGGGGTTACGGCTTCTTCTAACTGTTTTGCGGTAATTTTAAAGCCGCTTTCCCTTGAGCCGTAAACGTAAACGGGCACGCCGCCGCAGCACTTTACCACTTCGGGGTAGGTGAGCCAGTAGGGGGCGGGAATAATAACTTCGTCGCCGGGGTTTACCGTTGCATAAACTGCGTTGAATATAGAGTGCTTTGCCCCGTTGGATATTACTATCTGCGAAGGAGCGTAGTCTAAGCCGTTGTCCGTTTTAAGCTTTTTACATACTGCCTTTTTAAGGGCGGGCAGACCTGCCGCCGCTACGTACTTTGTGTAGCCGGCGTCAAGTGCGTCCTTTGCCGCCTTTACAATATGGTCGGGCGTGTTGAAGTCAGGTTCACCCACGCCGAAAGATATTACCTTTTCGCCCGCAGCCTTAAGCTCTGCCGCTTTTGCGGATATAGCGAGCGTCATAGAAGGGGATATGTTAGATACCCTGTCAGAAATCTTAGCCATAAAAGAACATCCTCTGCATTGCTTTTTAGTTAATTTTTAACCGATTTTTATCTCCTATTCAATTATACATAAATTTTACGGTTTTGACAAATGTATGATAAAATTTTTTTTACTAACAATTTTTTGTATTATATTGCAAATATTTGTAAAAAAAAAGCACTTAAAAAGTTTGAAGCAAAAAATTTATGTGAATATTTAGCTGAAAATGACGGTTGTTGTGTTATAATAATAAAAAATTTAAAGGATAAAACTATGAATAAATACACAGATAACACTTTGGTTGAACAGATGGATGATATTATTCTATTAAACGATAATTACGCAGCCCAAGGGCTATATAAAGGTTATTTAGGCGTTACAATAGAAAACCTGATAGAAAAACTTGGATATATACTCGCCGATTTTTATAATCCGATAAGCGGCAAAGACATAGCTGTTTTAGCCAAAATCAAAAAAGACGATTTTAGAGTACTTTCCAATTCTTTAGAAGATAAAGTTGCCGCAAAAGCCTTTAAAGACTTATGCAATAATAAAAATATAAATAACTAACCATTTATCATCTTCTGTTAAAGATAAGTTAATTGTAAAAGAATATAAAGACTTATTCAGAAACAAATAAAATAATTTATAACAGTAAAACATAAGCAAAACGCCCCGACTGTTGTCGGGGCGCTTTGTATAAACGTATTTATTTAGGAGTTTTATACGTGTGTAAATTATTTTTCGGCGTCTGGTTTTTCTTCGGTCTGGCGGCAATGGGAACAATTCATTGAACAGCCGCTGCAGTTTCCGCCGCAACCGTCGCAGCCGCTCCCTTTGCCCTTTACCTTTTTATATATAGCAGCGGCAACCACCGCCACTACTGCGGCAGATAAAACCACTATTATAACTATATCAAACCAACTCATAATTACGCCTGTACATCATCTTTATTCTTTTTCCAGAATTTTATTCCTTCTAATTTACCTTTGTTGTTGAGCACTATGCCTGCAATTATTGCCGCCCACACAACAAGCCAGATGAACAGGGTCCACCACCATGAACCTATGGTGTATACCATGCAGGATGCGGTATAGCTGGTAACTACCCAGAACAAAACCGTCCACTTGAACTTGCCCTTAGGCAATTCTGCCTTTGCCGTAGCGCATGCCGCAAAGCAGGGTATGGTTGTCATATTGAATACTATGAATGCAAGTATCGCGGGGATATTAATGTTATCGCCCATGCCTTCTACCATTGCTACTGCTGCAGCCGTTTCGTCTGCTTCCCAGTCAATGTACTGTTTGGCAACTACCGCAGCAAGCGCGCCGAAGGTTGCTATAACGTTTTCCTTTGCGACAAGACCGGTAATAGCTGCCACTGCGAATACCCAGCCGAACTCTGTGCCGAGCTGCGAACCGAAGCCGAGCGGCGTGAATATGGGCTGTATAAGCATACCGATGCTGCCCAATATACTTTCGTCTGTACGCAGGTTTACCATGCCGAACTCTTCGGTCTCTTCCAGCAGGAACTCCCACTTCCAGGAGAAGGACTGCAGGAACCATATAATTACTGTAGAAGCAAATATAATGGTGAATGCCTTTTTAACAAAGTGCTTGCACTTATCCCAAAGGTGAATCATAAGATTCTTGAACCCGGGGGCGTGGTATGCGGGTAATTCCATAATAAACGGGGGTGTAGCTCCCTTCATTGTGGTATTGCGCATTAAAATTACGGCACATATTGCTACAATAATACCTATAAGGTACATTGAATATGTAATAAGGTCTACGTTGCCAACGCCGAATACTTCAAATATTGCACCCGACATAGCGGTAAGGATGGGGAGCTTAGCTCCGCAGCTGAAGAAAGGTATTACCCTTATGGTAGCCGTTCTCTCCTTTTCGTCTGCAAGGGTACGAGTATTGATCATTGCGGGAAGGGAGCAACCGAAGCCCATAATCATGGGCATGAACGCCCTGCCGGAAAGCCCGAACCTGCGGAATATCCTGTCAAGTATAAAGGCAACCCTTGCCATATAGCCCGTGTCTTCAAGAATAGAGAAGCCTAAGAACAGGAACAGTATCTGGGGTAAGAAGCCGAGCACTGCGAATATACCGCCGAGTATAGCGTCGCAGACAAGGCTGTCTACCCATGCGGCGCCGCCGCACACACCTATTAAGGCAGATACGCCTTCGGTAATGTAGTCGCAGATCAGCGTAAGTATATTGGTAAGTATTACACCCGGTGAGAATACCGCTCCGTCATAGAACAGGCCTACGAACGTTGCAAGACCGTCAGAAAGATCAAGGTCGTCAAGCGCGGGCAGTCCCGCATACGAAAGATACAAAAGATCTTCCGAGAATGTAAGGTGGAATATTACAAACAGTATAACAAGGAAAATGGGTATAGACCATATTCTGTGGGTAAGCACTTTATCTATCTTGTCAGATTTGGTAAGTACCGCAGAATCTTCCTTTTTAACCTTTGCCACAGAGAAGTTTGCCGATATGTACTTATATCTTTCGTCGGCTATAACGGCTTCTAAATCTTCACCGTAGTCTGCGGTAATTTCTGCAAGCAGCGCTGCCGCATCCTTGGGTTCCGCTTCAAGTTCGTCGTTTTCAAGGAGCTTCATTGCGTGGAACGTAGGTGAAGATACTTCCTTCTCTTCGTAGAATTTTTCTGCCTTTTGTATGGCGCTGCCAAGGGTGCCCGTAACTACGGTATGCCCCTTCCTTTGTTTGGGCATAGATATTGCCCTTTCCATAAGTTCCTTTATGCCCTTGTTCTTGAGTGCGCATATAGAAACTACGGGAACACCAATCTTCTTTTCAAGATCCTTTACGTTAATTTTGTCTCCCCGTTTTTCCACTTCGTCCATCATGTTAAGGGCGATAATAACGGGTACGTCCATTTCAAGGATCTGGGTTGTAAGGTAAAGGTTGCGCTCTAAGTTGGTTGCGTCCACGATATTAATGATACCGTCGGGCTTTTCGTCAAGAATGAAGTTACGCGCTATAACTTCTTCCGGTGTGTACGGCGAAAGGGAATATATACCGGGAAGGTCAACTATGTTTACCTTCTCTTCCCCCGCCTTGTACGTGCCTTCTTTTTTGTCTACCGTAACGCCGGGCCAGTTGCCTACGTGCGCGGTAGAGCCGGTAAGACCGTTAAAAAGCGTTGTCTTGCCGCTGTTGGGGTTGCCCGCTAAAGCAAAAGTTCTCATTGAAGCACCTCCATCTCTACACACTTTGCTTCGTCTTTACGAAGCGTAAGCTGGTAGCCGCGGATGGTAACTTCTATGGGGTCGCCCAAAGGAGCCTTTTTGACCATTGTAACTTCCGCACCGGGGGTTACACCCATATCAAAAAGCCTTCTGCGCACCCTGCCTTCACCCGATACGGCTATGATTTTACCCTTTTGACCAACGGTAAAATCGCAAAGCAGATTACTCATTGTTTTTTCAATATCTCCTATAAAGATTTATTTTTTATCAGTTTTTTTTAAATTATTCTTGATTTATATTAATCAGCTTATACGTTGTCCCGCTCTTGGCTCCCTTATTAGGGGAGCTGACAGCCCAAGGCTGGCTGAGGGGTTCACCTTATTATACGGTACAAAACCCTTCCCCCACTACGTGGTCCCCCTTCTCAGCGGCTGTAAGGAAATCAGCCGCTTCGGGCACTGCAAGCACTTGCATATGTGCTTGCTCATCTCGCCGCCATAAACAGCGCATTAGTGCTGTTTAAAGAAATGGCGACTCGTCCTAATAGGGACGGCAAGACGTGGCTGTCATTGCAAACCGCATAGCGGCCGTCAATAATTATGTATTACTACTTTTCACGCTGCTATGGCTACCGTAATTTTAGAAGCCAGCACTTTGTCTAAACAAAGCCTTCCTTCTTTTACTACCAGAATTACATTGCCGCCGTCAGATGATATTATCGTCAGGCGTGAGCCTGCTATTATACCAATTTCCTGAAGGTGCTTTTTAACCTTTTCGTCTGCAGATATTCTTTTTACCTCTACCTCTACATCGGTAGGCGCAATAGCCAAAGGCATATTAACTCCATTTTTTTCGGCGGGTAAGGTGATTGTGGCGTCCGCCGCACTGTACTGCAGTTACTATTACCTTACAAAAATTAACCACAGTTCAGCTTTACAGCTATATTATATTAACCCAAGTTTAATTTGTCAACTAAAAATAAGCCATAGTTAAAAAATTTTTATATAATATACTAACAGCACCATTTATGTTAAAATTTACCATTTAAAGTAAAAAATAAAACACCGCCGCGGGCATTCTGCC
>JAJQDC010000047.1 GCA_021202395.1 Clostridia bacterium
GCGAGCGAAGCGACACCCTGCACACCGCATTATATAAAGGCTTCAGATAAATGTGCGCAGATATTGCCACGCTACGCTCAGGATGACGTACTTGGTTAACCAAATTGCATAAGAATAAGGGGAAGCCAAGAGTTGGACAATAACACAATTAAAGGAGATTATGCCTATAAGATATTTTCAAAATTATAACCTTGCGTTTAGCTACTGAAATTGTTTCATAAAAACCGTGTCTTTGTTTTTATAAGGGCTCGGTTTTTACTTTTATTGCAGATAAGATATTCCGCTGATAAATATTACCATATAAATGCAAAATTTGTTTGCTTTAAATTTCTTTAAAATATTATTAAATTCCTATTGACAAAATAGGAATTACTTTCTATAATAATATCATACTAAATGAGTAGGAATTAGAAGGTTATAAAGTGGCACAAGATAAATTAGTTTATGCAGACAATGCTGCAACTACTAAAATGAGCAAAGCGGCGGTAGAGGCAATGCTGCCCTACCTTGACGGTACGTACTATAACCCGTCGTCGCTGTATTCGGCTGGCCAGCGGGCTAAAGAAGCGTTAGAGGGAGCAAGGGAAAAGATTGCAAAATGCCTTAATGCCGACACTAAGGAAATTTACTTTACTTCCTGCGGCAGCGAGAGCGACAACCAGGCAATACGTTCTGCCGCATACAACGGTGCATTAAAGGGCAAAAAGCACATTATCTCTACTGCGTTTGAACACCACGCCGTGCTTCATACCCTTAACAGGCTAAAGGCAGAAGGGTACGAAATTACCCTTTTAGGCGTTCATGAAAATGGCATTGTTACCGCCGAACAGGTAAAGGAAGCTATCCGCCCCGATACGGCGCTGGTTACTATAATGTATGCAAATAACGAGATTGGCACCATCCAGCCCATACGTGAAATCGGCGAAGTATGCCGTAAAGCGGGTGTGGTATTCCATACCGACGCTGTGCAGGCGGTGGGGCATATTCCCGTAGACGTAAAGGCAGACAATGTGGATATGCTCTCTTTATCCGCCCATAAATTCCACGGGCCGAAGGGAGTCGGCGTGCTGTATTGCCGCAAAGGCGTTCCCCTTAAAAGCTTTATAGAAGGCGGTGCGCAGGAGCGCGGCAAGCGTGCCGGTACCGAAAATGTTGCTTCTATCTGCGCAATGGCTGCCGCTTTACAGGAATCTTGCGCTAATATGCAGGAAAACGCCGTAAAGCTTTCTGCCATGAGAGACAGGCTCATACAGGGGCTTACCAAAATAGAGCACTCCCGCTTAAACGGCGACCGCGACAGAAGGCTCCCCGGTACGGTAAATATGTGCTTTGAAGGTATAGAAGGGGAAAGCCTGCTGCTTTTATTGGATGCAAAGGGGATATGTGCATCTTCCGGTTCAGCCTGCACGTCAGGCTCTCTGGATCCGTCGCACGTTCTGCTTTCTATAGGTCTTCCGCACGAAGTGGCGCACGGTTCGCTGCGCTTAAGCCTTTCGGAATACAATACCGAAGAAGACGTAGACCATATACTGGAGTGTGTGCCGCCTATTGTGGAGTATCTGCGCAGTATTTCGCCCGTATGGGAAGAATTGGTAAAGGGAATAAAACCCCACTTGATTTAAAAGCAAAAAGGTACATTGCCCCCGCAATATGCCTTAATCAATAAATAAATTTACGTGTTATAGGAGTAATTATTATGGCGCTTTACAGCGAAAAGGTAATGGATCACTTTACAAACCCCCGCAACGTTGGCAAGATTGACGACGCCGACGGCGTTGGCGAAGTAGGCAACGCAAAATGCGGCGATATAATGAAGATATATCTTAAAATAGAAAACGATATTATTGTGGACGTAAAATTCAATACGTTCGGCTGTGCAAGCGCGATTGCGTCCAGCTCTATGGCTACCGAACTTATTAAGGGTAAACCGCTTTCGCAGGCGCTTGAACTTACCAATAAGGCGGTGGCAGAAGCGTTAGACGGCTTGCCTGCCTACAAAATGCACTGTTCGGTACTTGCAGAAGAAGCTATCCGCGCTGCCATCAAGGACTATTACGACAAAAACGGCATAGAGTACGACAAATCGCAGTTCCCCGATGAAGCAAGCGAAGAAGAGCTTCATGCCCACGAAGAAGATTAATTCCGCCATATATGCGGGTTAATTTGCTTATTTTTGGTAAAATCTGGCTTTTGTTTTAATAATTAAAGGGTGCATATATTGCGCCCTTTTTTGTATGTAGTTAAACGCTCTGCAAAATAAGTAACCAGTCGTTAGACAGCTCGCGGCGCTTTGCGGGGCGGAAGGATACGCTTCCCCTGCCTTCAAAGGCAGATATATAGCTCTTTGCTCCGCTTGCGGGGTTGAACCAGTAACCTTCTACCGTGCCGCCGTTAAAGTAGTCAAGCGAAAGGCTGAACCTGTCGCCCGTGTAGGTGTAGGCGAATAAAAAGCCCTTACCTGCAAAAACGCTGATGCGGTGGTAGCGCTCTTTCTGCGGCGTTACAAGCAGGTCTGGGCGCGGTTCGCCGCTGGTGAAATCTACGCTTTCAAAAAGTTTTTTAATCAGCTGCAGCTGTCCGGCTCCTTCGGCGTGCAAAGCCGCTCTCCAGCTTTCCCTTATGCCGTATGCGCCGTAGGGCAGCTCGTCGGTATAAAACTGTATTATGGCATTGTTGCCGTAGGTAAAGCCGCAGGCGCCTTCCAATAAAGACCAGTAAGCGTAGCGGCGCACGTCGCACGCTTCCCAATACGGCTCGTCATAATCGTGTAAACCCTGTACTATGCCTTCGTAAGAAGGTTCGGCATCAAGGCACGGTTTAAACGTCTTGTACTGCTTGCGCTCTTGTATATAACGCCAGTTGTCTTCCCCGTAATAAATCTGCGTGTAGTCGTCCCATTCGTTTAACAGCGCCTGGTCGTACCGTCTGTGCCCGGACTGGAACATATTGAAGTCTAACCACTTTTCTTCGTTGAACCACCTTGCCGAAAATGTCCTGCCAAAGGGGTGGTAGGTAATAAGGTGCTTGCCGTCTTTTTGTTTAAGAGCGTTACCGAACGCATTAAAAAGTTCGGGGTTTTCTTCGCCTTTTACGTCGCCGCCCAATATCCATATAAGGTTGTCGTTGTGGGCAAAACGTTCTGTCAAAAAGTCGGTAAAGCGGGGGATATCCTGCAGCGTAAGCACTTTATTTTTTACGTAAGAGCCCCAGCAGGGCACAAGCGCAATATACATATTGTACTTTTTTGCAATTTTAAAAACCTTTTCTACGTAGGCAAAGTGTTCTTCGCAAAATTGGTTTTTACCTTTAACGGGCATGCCGTCTTTAATAGACTTTCTTTCGGGTAAAGAATAAAAAAGCACCGTCTGCAGTACGTTAAAGCCGAGCGACGCACGGTTTTTTATATATTCTTCCGCTTCATTTTCTTCAAGATTTTCATAAATGAGCCAAGCGGTATCTGCAAGCCAGAAAAAGGGTTTGCCGTCTTCGTAAAGATATCCTTGTTTAACAGTGAGCATAATATTCCCCTATAGAGTTTTTTATTAGTTTCTTTGTATCATTTTATCACTAACCCGCCGTTCTTGCAAGGGGTAAAAAAGATATTTTTGAAAGGATAATACGTTTATTATGATGCGGTGATTAAGCATTGAACTGTCGGAAATGCTATTCGGGCGCCAGCCGCTACGCTCTGGCGAG
>JAJQDC010000008.1 GCA_021202395.1 Clostridia bacterium
TTTTTACTCTTTTCCTTTCGTGTTGCACTTCATATTATAGCCTAACCCCCTTCCCCTTAAGGGGAAGGCTGCAATGCGGTAAAAAGCATTGAATGGGCGGAAATGCTTACTCGTTCGCGAGTACTCGCGGGATCCTTCGCTTGCGCTCAGGATGACGTGTTTGGTAAACCGAAAAGCGGAAAATAGGGAGCCAAGAGCACCACCCCTTGCCTTCCCCTTTTATGGGGGAAGGTGGCGGCAAAGCCGACGGATGAGGGGATAATAATGTTGACCTTATTACTTGTCGTCCCCTTTTATGGTGTATGGAGCACATTGACACACCTTGCCGTCCTTGTAGGGGAAGGGGGACCGCTTGCGGTGGAAGGGTTAAAAAATAATAATATATTCAGTATTACATTATTTTCTATCCATCTTACCATAAATTTCATTATTAACTTTTATTATAAGCTCTTGCGTTTGGCGCAATGTTGTGCTATAATCTAATTACAGTCTGCGGTGTGCGTGGTATGGGAAATTCGTAATCCACAAAATATCTACGGGAGCAGCTCAGTTCGTGAAAATAGGCAAGGTCTGGTAATACGGAAAGTCCGACGTTTCACTTCGGCGCACCCACCTGCGAGAAGCGGGTTAATACTTTTTCATACCACGGCACAGGCGGATTTTTTATTTTACCTTTTAACATTATATATTGCCGTACTGCAAAATATTTGCAATAGTGCGGCGTTTATGCTAAAATTATTTAAATAAGAAATTTTAATTTATAACAAAAAATAACATCTGCCGCATATGATTATATGATGCAGCAGACTGTTTCGGTAATAGATTTGAATGCGGTGCGCCACAACGCGCTGCTTATAAAAGAGCGTATTTGCGGCAAAAAGCTTTACGCCGTGGTAAAGGCAGACGCATACGGGCACGGTGCCGAAAGGGTAGCCCTTGCCCTGCAGGACATCGCCGACGGCTTTTGCGTAGCTATTGTTGGCGAAGGTGTGCGGCTAAGGGTAGCGGGTGTAACAAAGCCCATCCTTGTTTTTACGCCCCTTGCGGATAAAGGGGATGCAGATGCCGCCCGCTTTTACGGGTTAGACGTAACGGTAAACGGCATGCGTGCCGCCGCCCTTTCGCAGGGATTGTGCTGCCATATAAAGGTAAACACCGGCATGAACCGCTACGGCTGCAATATAGACCGGCTTAAAGAGCTATTAAACAGCCTGAACGGTTTGCAGGTAAACGGGGTATATTCCCACCTGTATGATGCCAAAAACCTGTCTGCAAGCGAAAAACAGCTTGAACTTTTTTGTGCGGCGCAGAGCATGGTAAAAAGCCGTTACCCCGATAGTATGGCTCATTTATCGGCAAGTGCAGGCGTTATACTCGGCGGTAAATATCTACAGGACGGCGTGCGCTGCGGCATTGCTTTGTACGGCTATATGCCGCAAGGCTTTTACTTAAAAGGGCTTAAGCCCGCCCTTAAAGTTTACGCTAAGCGCACACAGGTAACACAGTTTTCTGGCGGCGGTATAGGTTACGCCAGTGCGCAAAAAGACTACGGCACGCTTTCTACCTACCGTCTTGGCTATGCCGACGGCTTCATGCGCACCGTTCCGCTTGGCGAAGGCTGCCTTTGTATGGACGGCTTTATATCAACCGAAAACAGCGAATGGATAAAAGTTTTTGACAACGCCGATGACTACGCAAAAAAGTGCGGTACAATAAGTTACGAAGTATTGTGCTCGGTTACAAGGCGGTCAAAGAGAATTTACCTTAACTAAAGTATGAAAGACGATTTAAGATATAAATACAAAATACTGCGCAAGTACTTCCAGGGCGTACGCCGTGAAGAGGCAGACAGGGCAATATTAGAGTGCTTTTGCGCCGCCTACGGCAATTACGAAAGTTATTTTATTTATAACAGTACCGGTACGGAAGCTGACACAAAGGGCATAATTGAGTGGCTTATATCCCAGAACAAACGGGTATATCTGCCCAGAGTGCAGGGTAAAGACATCGTACCCGTGCCGTACGGTAAAACCGTTAAGGGTGCCTTTGGCATACAGGAGCCGCAGGGGGAGCCTTACGTTGGCGATATAGACGTAACTATAGTGCCGCTGCTTGCGGTAAACGAAGACGGCTACCGCCTGGGCTATGGCGGCGGCTACTACGACAGATATTTAAAAGGGGCAAATACGTTGAGCGTCGGGCTGGGCTACGGCATACAGCTCTGCAGCGATTTGCAGCAAGACGGGTGGGACGAGCCTTTAAAAGAATTTATATGCGAAAGGGGGATATACAGCTTTGGCAGACAATAATACAGAAGAATTGCAGCCCGTGCAGGACGGCAAAGTTAAACTTACTACCAAGCAGCTGCGCAAAAAGATTTTGCTTGAAGCGGCGGACCTGTTAAAGGGAGCGGCATTCCCGTTTATAGTAATGTGCGTTTTGTCGTCCCTGATAATAATGTTCTCTACATATACCGACGATCTGGCGGTAACGCTCATTGCCGTAGTTGGCGGCGAAGCGATGTTTATTGCGGCTATGATTCTGTTCGGCAGGACAAACGGTTCAGACGCTTATAAAAAGAAAATATCCAACGATACCAAGCGCCAGCTCAACAACCCCGACGAAAAGGTGCTTTTCAAAACGGGGGAATACTCCCCCTGGAAGGGTTTTGTAATAGGTTTTATCACCTGCATACCCTTTATTATCTTTCAGATAATAGACTGTTTCGGCGATTACGGTTTTGTAGATTTTATGCTTGAATTTGCCTGCGGCTGGGCAACTTCCCCCTTAGATCTTGCCGAAGGCGTGCCCGACGCCTGCTACTTTTTGATGATTCTTGTTCCCGTAGGCATCCTTGGCGGGTTCTACATATACGGCAAATATTGGGAAGATAAGCGCCAGCAAAAGATTACACGTGCCGAAGACGACAAGCGCAAGGGCAGCAAAAAGCACTACTACGAAGAGAATAAATACGATGGCGGCAGACGCTACGAAGTAGATACTTCAAAAAAGGGTAAGAACAAAAAGAAATGAGAGTGGTAAGCGGCAGATACCGAGGTATGGTGCTTAACGAATTCAAGGGCAGGGATATACGCCCCACGTCAGACAGGGTTAAGGTAAGCCTTTTTAACATTCTTATGTATAAAGTTGCAGGTGCTGCCGTGTTAGATTTGTTTTGCGGCAGCGGCAGCCTGGGTATAGAGTGCCTGTCGCGCGGCGCAAAGTATGTTGCGTTTAACGATATTTCGCAAGACAGCATAAAGGTGGCGCAATCTAATTTAAAACGGCTGGGTAACGGGCATGATTATTCCGTTACGTGCAGCGACTATGCGGTGTGTTTAAACGGCTTAAAACTGCAGTTCGATATAATATTTATAGACCCGCCGTATGCTGATAATTGCGGCATATGTGCGCTTGAATTTGTGGCAAAACTGAATTTGCTGGCAAAAGACGGCGTTGCCGTGTACGAGCGCGACCGTCCCTTTGCGGGTGATATAGCTGGGCTTGAAAAGTACGACGAACGCAAATACGGCAAAACCTATTTAACTTTTTTTAAGAGAGAAGAATAAGGTACCCGCCCACCCAC
>JAJQDC010000009.1 GCA_021202395.1 Clostridia bacterium
ATTTACTTATTATCTATGTTATCGTATATTTTTGTTATTGTATACGTTCTCCTTGCCAAGAATTGCAATAATTGTATCAACGGCGTCAGCCAACATTTTACATTCCTTTTTTTCTAATTTACCTATAAAAGAATTTATCTGTAAGTTAGTAAGATTGATAAGTTCTTCTGTCTTCGTGTTGCCAAGTTCGGTAAGGGATATTATCTCTGCCCGTTTGTCGCCGCATAACTTAGCTGCCTGTACAAGCCCGTTTAACTTAAACCGCCGCATAATTCTGCTTAAATAGCTTTTATCTATATGTAAATCTTTGGCAATTTCGCTCTGCTTACAGTTTTTGCGGTTTTTTATTTCAAATAACACCCTTGTTTCGGCTATAGTATAGTTTGCTCCGAGATAATCGGTACTCAAAAAATCCATTTTTACCGTATAGAACCGGTTAAACGCCCTGATTTTATCGCATAACTCTTCGTACTGTTGCATAATATGATTTCCCAAATTGACTTGTTTTATTTTAGATTATAGTTAAAATAGTTGACGTTGTCAACTATTTTAATTGTGTGAACGGCGTATACTTAAAAAAACTGATTTTTTAGTTTTGTCATTATATTTACGGGCGGTAGGTTATAAGTACTTTTTTACCTATAACCACAATATCTTGTGGTATAAAATTTTCTTATAAACAACATATGCAAAAATTCTTGACAAGCGCATAACTCGGTGTTATAATCGGTACATAACTTAAGTGCCTGCTGGCGACTGACGATTTAAGCGAATTAACGCTACGGAGCCGCAGGTATATAAAGCCGATCGTCTGGGCAGTTTTATTTTTTATATAAAACCGCCTTTTTTTTGCCCTTTGCGGCATACTAAAAAGTAATCAGCATTGTCATTGCAAGTGCAACACTATTTTGTGTACCTTATTATAGCCGTCCCTGTAAGGGTAGCGTTAGCATACACAGTAAAGGGGAACCGCTTGCGGTGGAAGGGTTTTATTCCCATAAAAAATATAAAGGGGAGATTATGGAAGGCAGGATACACTCATTTGAATCGTTCGGCACGGTAGACGGCCCCGGTATCCGCTTTGTGGTGTTTATGCAGGGCTGCCCCATACGGTGTGCCTACTGCCACAACCCCGATACCCGCAGCTTTATGGGCGGCACGTCGTACACCCCGCAGCAGGTTGCGGCAAACGCTCTTAAATACAAAAACTATTGGGGCACAAGGGGCGGCGTTACCGTAACGGGCGGCGAACCGCTTGCGCAGGCAGAATTTGTAACAGAACTGTTTACCATATTAAAACAAAAGGGAGTGCATTGCTGTGCAGACACATCGGGCGTTACGTTTAACGCGCAGAGCGCAGTAAGCGTAAAACAGCACGAAGAGCTTGCTTCAAAAACCGATTTGTTCCTTCTTGATATTAAGCATATCAACAACCAGAAGTGTATATCGCTTACGGGGGCAGGCAATGCAAATACCTTGAACTTTGCAAAGTTTTTATCAGAAAGCGGTAAAAACATGTGGATACGCTATGTTTTGGTACCGAGCATAAACGACGATGAAGATACGCTTTTGCAAACGGCGGAATTTATTAAAATCTTAAAAACGGTGCAAAAGGTAGAAGTGCTGCCCTACCACACAATGGGCATAGTAAAGTACAAAAATCTTGGCATCCCCTACCCGCTTGAAGGCACCCCCGTACCCACTAAAGAGAGCATAGATTTAGCAAAGTCAATTTTAGGGGCATAAATTGTAAAACGCTTTTCATCTTAATAAACGGACAGTCAAGTCCGTCATCCTGAGCGGAACGTAGTGAAGCCGAAAGATCCCGCGTGCGAGCGTAGCGACACTCTGCGCACCTTATTTATAGCCGTCCCTGTAAGGACGAGCCGCCATTTCTTTAAACAGCACTAATGCGCTGTTTATGGCGGCGAGATGAGCAAGCACATATGCAAGTGCTTGCGGTGCCCGCGTGAGCGATAGCGCTACTTTGCGCACCTTATTTTAAAAGGTTTCAGATAAATGTGCGCAAAAGCGGCTGATGCCCTTACAGCCGCAGAGACGGGGGACCGCTTGCGGTGGAAGGGGTTCAGATAATAATGCGCAAAACGGTCTCTACCGCGTGGCAATCTTCACGCGTGAGCGCAAACAACTCTCTCTTGCCTTCCCCTTTTATGGGGGAAGGGTGAGCCAACATTTCTCAAAACAGTGTAGTACACTGTTTTGGTTGGTGAACAGAGTAAACGCATATGGTAAGGCGTTTACGATGACCGAAACGGCTGATTTCCTTACAGCCGTTGAGAGCTGCGTAGCTGACGGATGAGGGGACAATATTCAAAAATCCTTAGCAAACAATAAATAACTTCAGGAGCATAAGTTGGACATACAATTACCGCAAGGCGTTTGCCTTGCCGAAGTAGGCGGCGGCTGTGCGGGCTGTTACGGCGCAATGCCGCAGGCGCGTGCAGCGGCGCAAAACCTTGATATACCGTTTATTTATATAGATGCAGAACAGAATACAGAAATTATAGAAAGGTGGCAGATAGAAAAATTACCTACCTTGCTTATAATAAAAAACGGCAAGCCTGCAGCGTCGGTAGTCGGCTACCAGCCGCAGGAAATTCTTGAACTATGGATACAAAGTAAATTACAGGAGAGTGATTTATGAGCACACAAAATAATTACCCCCAGTGGGAAGGGTTTAACTCTGGTAAATGGAATGCGCAAGGCGAAGTAAACGTGCGTGATTTTATACAGCGCAACTACACTCCGTACGAAGGGGACAGCTCCTTCTTGCAGCCTGCTACCGAAGATACTTTAAAATTATGGTCTGACATAACCGAACTTTCTAAAAAGGAGCGTGAAGCAGGCGGCGTGCTCGATGCCGATACTTCTATTGTGTCTACCTTAACCAGCCACGAAGCAGGCTATATAGATAAACCTTTAGAAAAGATAGTCGGTCTTCAGACAGACAAGCCTTTCAAGCGTGCATTGCAGCCCTTCGGCGGCATACGCATGGCAGAAGAAGCTTTAAACATGTACGGCTACGAAATAGACCCTTCTGTAAAAGAAATTTTTACCAAGTACCGTAAAACGCATAACGACGGCGTTTACGACGCTTACACTCCCGAAATGCGTCTTGCCCGCAGGGCGCACATCCTTACCGGGCTGCCCGATACCTACGGCAGGGGCAGGATAGTGGGCGATTACCGCCGCGTGGCGCTGTACGGCACCGATTACCTTGCCGCCTGCAAAGAGCAGGATAAACTGCACTTAAACGGCAGCATGACTCCCGATAAAATCAGGGACAGGGAAGAGATATCCGAACAGATTAAGGCGCTTAAGGGGCTTGCCGCCATGGCTGCCAAATACGGCTGCGACATAACCCGCCCCGCGGCTAACGCACAGGAAGCAATACAGTGGCTGTACTTCGGCTACCTTGGCGCGGTAAAGGAACAGAACGGCGCGGCAATGTCCATCGGCAGAACGTCCACATTCCTTGATATCTATATACAGCGCGACCTTGACAGGGGAATATTAGACGAACTCCACGCACAGGAACTTGTAGACCAGTTTATCATGAAGCTGCGTATAATCAAATTTATGCGCATAAAGGAATATAACCAGCTCTTTTCGGGCGATCCCACGTGGGTTACCGAATCTATCGGCGGCATGGGTTCAGACGGCAGAACGCTTGTAACAAAAAATTCTTTCCGCGTTTTGCACACTCTTGAAAATCTTGGTCCCGCCCCCGAACCCAATCTTACGGTGCTCTGGTCTAAACGTCTGCCAGCAAACTTTAAAAACTACTGCGCAGAAATATCCATCAAAACGTCTGCCATACAGTACGAAAATGACGATTTGATGCGCCCCGATATGGGCGACGATTACTGCATCGCCTGCTGCGTAAGCTGTATGCGCGTGGGTAAAGATATGCAGTTTTTCGGCGCAAGGGCAAACCTTGCAAAGTGCCTGCTGTACGCACTGAACGGCGGCGCAGACGAACTTTTATTGGATAAAAAGACGGGCAAGCCCCTTCAGGTTTCCCCCGAGTTTATGCCAGTAACGGGCGACGGTCCGCTTGACTTTGACGACGTATTGCATAAGTACGAAAATATGATGGACTGGCTTGCAGGGCTGTACGTAAACACTTTAAACGTAATACATTATATGCACGACAAGTATTCCTACGAATCGCTGGAAATGGCTCTGCACGACACGCAGGTAAGGCGGTTTTTTGCAACGGGCGTTGCAGGTTTGTCCTGTGCGGCAGATTCGCTTTCTGCAATAAAGTACGCTAAAGTGTACCCCGTGCGCAACCAGTACGGCATAATTACAGATTATAAAATAGAAGGGGACTATCCCAAGTACGGCAATAACGACGACCGTGCCGACGACCTTGCAGTGTGGCTTGTAAAAACCTTTATGACAAAGGTAAAAAGCCACCAGACCTACCGCGGCAGCGTGCCCACCATGTCGGTGCTAACCATAACTTCTAACGTGGTATACGGCAAGAACACGGGCAACACTCCTGATGGCAGAAGGGCTGGCCAGCCTTTGGCGCCGGGTGCAAACCCCATGCACGGGCGCGATACCAACGGCGCGCTTGCATCGCTTGAATCGGTTGCAAAACTGCCTTACGATTATTCCCGCGACGGCATATCCAACACCTTTTCGGTAACGCCTTCATCGCTCGGCAAATCTGATGAGGTGTAAATTAATCAGGAAGAAACACCTCATCCACCGCAAGCGGTCCTCCTTCCCCTCAAGGGGAAGGCTATAATGTAGTAACATATAAAACAAAAACAGGAGAACCAAAAATGTCAGACAGAGTAGAAAATTTAGTAAACATGATAGACGCCTACACAATGAGCGGCGGGCACCATTTAAACGTAAACGTGTTCAGCCGCGACACGCTGTTAGACGCCCAGGCGCACCCCGAAAAATACCCTCAGCTTACGGTAAGGGTATCTGGCTACGCCGTAAACTTTAACAAACTCACCAAAGAACAGCAAGACGACGTTATATCCCGTACTATACACGAAAGTATTTAATTAATAAAATTTTAGTGTAAAACTATTGACAAATCAAAAATTCGGTAATATACTGTCTTGTAATAGATAACCGTTGAAGCGGAGATAAAAACAGATTCGTGCATTCACAGAGAGCCCGTGGCGGTGGAATACGGGCAAAACGCAGGCTGTTAAATGGACCGCAGAGGGCGCGAGGGAAAGGCATTTTATGCTTAGTATGGCGCGACGTTACGCAGCACGTAAGCCTGCAGAGATATGTTTGTATCTTACAAAGTGCGCATTCTTTAATGCGAAGCAAGGTGGCACCGCGAATTGTATTATCAATCCGTCCTTGACATTATTTTAGTAATGTCATGGGCGGTTTTTTTATTGCCCGTGGCAGGAGCAAGACTATGGCATACCCCGATTTATCCACGGTAAAAAACTACGCAAAGCAGGGCTACCGCACCGTACCCGTAAGCATGCAGATGTATTCCGATTTGTATACCCCCGTAAGCGTATTGCAAAAGCTAAAAAAGTTCAGCCCGCACTGCTTTATTTTAGAGAGTGCCGAAGACGCCGAACGTTGGGGCAGGTACACCTTTATAGGTTTTGAACCTTCTTTATGCTTAAGCTGCAAAAACGGCTTGCTCACGGTAACTGAAGGCGGCACTGTAAAAGAGATTAAAACGGATAAACCCTTCAATTATATCCGCAAGGTGGTGGAGCAGAACTCCGCTCCCCGCGTAAGCGGGCTGCCTGCGTTCACGGGCGGGCTTGTAGGTTACTTTTCCTACGATTATATAAAGTATGCAGAACCCTGCCTTAAGCTTACCGCCGCCGACGACGCTCACTTTAAAGACCTTGACCTTATGCTCTTTAACAAGGTAATAGCCTTTGACAACCTAAGGCAAAAAATTATTCTGATAGTTTCGGTAAACACGTCTGGTGATATACAGCGAAATTATCTTAAAGCGCAAAAGGAACTTGACCGCCTTAAAGATATTATAGTAAACGGCGATATGCAGCCGCCCGTACCGTTTAAGCTTAAAAGCGAATTCAAGCCGAGATTTTCACAGGAAGAGTACTGCAATATGGTTCAGCGGGCAAAAAATTATATATACGAAGGGGATATATTCCAGGTAGTGCTCTCTAACCGTATGGAAGCAAAAATGGAAGGCAGCCTTATAAACGTATACCGCGCCCTTCGCACAATCAACCCGTCGCCGTATATGTTCTATTTTTCGGGTACGGATATCGAGCTTGCGGGCGCTTCGCCCGAAACGCTGGTAAAATTACAGCAGGGCATGTTGCACACCTACCCGCTTGCAGGCTCCCGCCCCAGGGGCAAAGATGACGAGCAGGACAAAGCTTTAAAAGCCGAACTGCTTGCCGACGAAAAGGAGCTTGCCGAACACAACATGCTTGTAGATTTGGGGCGCAACGACATAGGCAAGGTGAGCAAAATCGGCTCGGTTATCTTAGAAAAGTATATGGCGGTAGAGATGTATTCCCACGTGATGCACATCGGCTCTACCGTGCGCGGCGAGCTTGAAAAAGGTAAAGACTATATAGACACAATTAACGCAATACTTCCCGCAGGCACCCTTTCGGGCGCACCAAAAATAAGGGCGTGTGAGATAATAGACGAGCTTGAAGGCTGCCGCAGGGGAATATACGGCGGAGCTGTGGGCTATATATCCTTTACGGGCGATATGGATACCTGCATTTCCATACGTATGGCATACGCAAAAAACGGCAATGTCTACGTGTGTTCGGGTGCGGGTATAGTGGCGGACAGCGTTCCGCAAAACGAATACAACGAATGTATAAACAAGGCAAAAGCCACCATTAACGCCTGTAACATGGCAGACGGAGGGGCAGACTTATGATCCTTTTAATAGATAATTACGACAGCTTTTCTTATAACCTATACCAGCTTATCGGCGAACAGTGCCCCGATATAACGGTAGTCCGCAACGACGGCATTACCGTAAACGAGATTGACGCTTTGTCTCCGCAGGCAATAGTGCTTTCCCCCGGGCCTGGTAAACCAAAAGATGCAGGAGTGTGCATAGATGCGGTAAAAGCTTTCGGCGGCAAGATACCCATTCTTGGCGTATGCCTGGGGCACCAGTCCATATGCGAAGCCTACGGCGGCAAAGTAACCTACGCGGGGCGCATAATGCACGGCAAGCAGTCGCAGGTTTACGTAAATGGCGGCAGGCTGTTTGCAGGGTTGGGCAACAGCTTTCTTGCAGGGCGCTACCACTCGCTGGAAGTTACAGATTTGCCAAAGGAGCTTATAGTTACCGCCCGTACCGACCGTAAAGAAGTTATGGCGGTAGAGCACGTAACCTGTCCCGTGTTCGGCGTGCAGTTCCACCCGGAATCGATATTAACGCCGTGCGGGCGCAAGATACTAAAAAATTTTTTAACTTTAGCAGGTATCTGAAAAGCAGTCTGTGGCTGCTTTCCGGTTCAATAATTTAATATAAGGTGAAATAAAATGATTAACGAAGCCATTAAAAAAATAGTAACAAAACAAGATTTATCATACGAAGAAGCGTACGCCGTAATGGACGAGATTATGGGCGGCAAAGCGAGCGACGTGCAGATAAGCGCTTATCTTACCGCGCTTGCCGTAAAGGGAGAGACGGTAGAAGAAATTACCGCTTCTGCAAAGGCAATGCGCGCCCACGGCGCAAAGCTTGAACATAAATGCTCCGCTCTTGAAATTGTAGGAACGGGCGGCGACGGCGCAAGTTCGTTTAACATTTCCACAACTTCGGCTTTTGTAATTGCCGCAGGCGGCGTAAACGTAGCCAAGCACGGCAACCGTGCCGCTTCAAGCAGGTGCGGCGCCGCCGACGTGTTAGAAGCCCTAGGCGCAAACATCTCTCTCCCGCCCGAAAAGAGCGCCGCTCTTTTACAAAGTTTAGGTATATGCTTTCTGTTTGCTCAGACGTACCATACGGCTATGAAGTACGTCGCCCCCGTCCGCAAAGAGCTTGGCATACGCACCGTATTCAATATACTTGGCCCGCTGTCTAACCCCGCCTGCGCCGATATGGAGCTTATGGGCGTGTACGACGCGTCGCTTGTAAAGCCGCTTGCACAGGTGCTTGCAAACCTTGGGGTAAAAAGCGCAATGGTGGTTTACGGTATGGATAAGCTTGACGAAATTTCCGCAAGCGCACCCACAAAGGTGTGTGAACTTAAAGACGGCAAATTTACCGAATATGAAATCTGCCCCGAAGATTTTGGCTTAATCCGCTGTAAAAAAGAAGAGCTTACCGGCGGCACTCCGCAGGAAAACGCGGTAATTACTTTAAACGTGCTAAGCGGCAAAGAGCGCGGCGCAAAGCGCAATGCCGTACTGTTGAACAGCGGAGCCGCACTTTATATAGCAGGCAAAGCGCAGACGCTTGCAAACGGGGTAAATATGGCGGCTGACCTTATAGACGGCGGCTTGGCTTTAGATAAACTGCAGCAGTTTATAAAACTTTCAAATTCGTAAAAACGGTGCCCACTATGATTTTAAATGAAATAGCGCAAAAAACAAGGGAGCGTGTACTTGCGGCTCAGCAGGTTGTTTCCCTTACAGATGTAAAGCGGCAGGCAGAAGCCGTTGCCCAAAAAGAGCTTAAAAATAACGGCAGGTTTTTATTCCCCTTTGAAAAGGCTTTAAAGGGCAGCGAAATCTCCTTTATCTGCGAAGTAAAAAAAGCATCCCCGTCAAAGGGTATAATAGCGCAAGACTTCCCCTATCTTGAAATAGCAAAAGAATACCAAAGTGCGGGTGCGGCAGCAATATCGGTATTAACCGAACCGTATTACTTTAAAGGCAGCCTTAACTACCTTAAAGAAATTTCTTCTTCGGTAAGTATTCCCGTGCTGCGTAAAGATTTTACCGTTTCGCCCTATATGATATATGAAGCAAAAATTTACGGTGCTTCCGCAGTACTGCTCATCTGTGCGCTTTTAACGGCAGAAGAGCTTAAGGAATATTTAAGCATTGCCCGCAGCCTGGGGCTTTCAGCAATAGCAGAAGCACACACCGCGCAGGAAGTAAAAACAGCTCTTTCCTGCGGGGCAAAAATAGTGGGGGTAAACAACCGCGATCTGCAGACCTTTACGGTAGATATCTCCACTTCAATAAAGTTGCGCCCGCTTGTTCCGCAAGATGTAATCTACATTTCAGAAAGCGGAATAAAAACGGCGCAAGACGTAAACGATTTAAGGCTTTGCGGCGTAAACGGCGTGCTTATCGGCGAAACGCTTATGCGCAGTACAGATAAAAAAGAAGCATTGAACAGACTTAAAGGTATGGTATGACTAAAATAAAAATATGCGGTCTCTCCCGCAGCCAGGATATATCCTTTGTAAACGAAGCGCTGCCCGATTACGTCGGCTTTGTGTTCGCCCCAAGCAGGCGGCGCGTTACGCCGCAGCAGGCAAAAAACCTTAAAAAAACGTTAAACGGCAGCATCACCGCAGTAGGGGTTTTTAAAAATTCCCCCGTGCAGGATATTTTAAATATAGTAAACAGCGGCATTATAGATATTGTCCAGCTGCACGGCGAAGAAGATTTTACGTTTGTAAAAGAACTTAAAGCCTGCGGCTGTACGGTAATAAAAGCAATCTGCATGCAGCAAAACGGTATAGAGCAAAAACTTGCCGAGTGGGATAAGAGCGAAGCCGACTTTTTACTGTTAGATAACGGGGCGGGCGGCACGGGCAAAAGTTTTGACTACTCTTTAATAGGTAAACGCGGCAAGCCGTTCTTTCTTGCTGGCGGGCTTACGCCGCAAAATATAGTTAAGGCGGCAAGGCAGATTCACCCCTATGCGGTAGATTTAAGCAGCGGGGTAGAAACCTGCGGTGTTAAAGACAGAACAAAAATAATAAATTCAGTGCGGAGTATAAGGAATTATGGGTAAAGGCAGATACGGCAAATTCGGCGGTCAGTACATTTCTGAAACGCTGATGAACGAACTTATTAATCTTGAACAGCAGTACGAATACTACAAAAACGACAAATCGTTTAACGACGAGCTAAACGATTTATTAAAGAACTATGCGGGCAGACCTTCGCTTTTGTACTATGCCCAAAGGATGACGAAGGACCTTGGCGGGGCAAAAATCTATTTAAAAAGGGAAGATTTAAACCACACAGGCTCTCACAAAATAAATAACGTCTTAGGGCAGGTTCTGCTTGCAAAAAAGATGGGTAAAACCAGGGTAATTGCAGAAACGGGTGCAGGCCAGCACGGTGTGGCAACGGCAACGGCGGCGGCGCTCTTCGGTATGGAATGCGAAATTTTTATGGGCAAGGTAGATACCGACAGGCAGGCTTTAAACGTATACCGCATGGAGCTTCTTGGGGCAAAAGTGCATGCCGTAACAAGCGGCACACAGACGCTTAAAGACGCCGTCAACGAGACTATGCGCGAATGGAGCAGCAGGGTACACGACACCCACTACGTACTGGGTTCGGTAATGGGGCCGCACCCATTCCCGCTTATCGTGCGTGATTTCCAGAGCGTTATCGGCAAAGAAGCTAAAGCGGAAATTTTGCAAAGGGAAGGTAAACTCCCCGCCGCAGTGCTTGCATGCGTGGGCGGCGGCAGCAACGCAATGGGTATGTTCCATGCGTTTGTTCCCGATAAAGGCGTAAAGCTTATCGGGTGCGAAGCGGCAGGCAAAGGTATAGATACCGATATGCACGCTGCAACCATGGCAAAGGGTACCCTTGGCATATTCCACGGTATGAAGTCTTATTTCTGCCAGGACGGCAACGGGCAGATAGCCCCCGTATATTCCATCTCGGCAGGGTTAGACTACCCGGGTATTGGTCCTGAACACGCCTACCTTCGCGACAGCGGCAGGGCAACTTACGTACCCGTAACCGATGACGAAGCGGTGGCTGCATTTGAGTACCTTGCAAAAATTGAAGGCATAATATGTGCGATCGAAAGCGCTCACGCGGTAGCCCACGCCATAAAATTAGCGCCTTCTTTAAGCAAAGACGACAGCATCATAATCTGCCTTTCGGGCAGGGGCGATAAAGACGTAGCGGCAATAGCACGCTACAGGGGAGTACAGATTTATGAGTAAAATCAAACAGGCTTTTGCAGGCGGCAAAGCGTTTATTCCATTTTTAACGGCGGGCGATCCGGATGCGGAAAGCACTGTAAAATACATTCTTGCCATGCAGCGCGCCGGTGCGGATATAGTAGAAATCGGCATACCTTTTTCTGACCCCACGGCAGAAGGGGTGGTTATACAGGACGCCAATATAAGGGCGCTTAAAGCAGGTATGACTACCAAAGGCGTATTTGATATAGTAAGGCGCGTAAGGCAGCAAAGCGATATTCCGCTTGTGTTTTTAACGTACATCAACCCTGTATTCCATTACGGCTACGAAAAGTTTTTTACCGAATGTGAAAGGCTGCAGGTAGACGGCATTATTATCCCCGATATGCCGTTTGAAGAAAAGGGGGAGCTTGCCCCCATTGCGGCGGCTCACGGTGTAGACGTAATTTCGCTCATCGCGCCAACTTCGCAGGACCGTATAAAGATGATAGCCAAAGAAGCTACGGGCTATGTTTACGCAGTATCTTCTATGGGCGTTACGGGCGTAAGGCAGAATATACAGACCGATTTAAAAAGTATAGTAAATTCCATCCGCCAGGTAACGGACGTTCCCGTTGCAATAGGTTTTGGCATAAGCACGCCAGAACAGGCTGCGGCTATGGCAAAAATATCAGACGGGGCAATAGTGGGCAGCGCCATTGTAAAAATAATAGAAAAATACGGTAAAAACGCCGAACAGGCAGTTTACGA
Source organism: Clostridia bacterium (assembly GCA_021202395.1). Classification (GTDB taxonomy): domain Bacteria; phylum Bacillota; class Clostridia; order Christensenellales; family Borkfalkiaceae; genus Coproplasma. The sequence goes on from JAJQDC010000009.1 coordinate 11,859, forward strand.
TTACACATACAAAATGAAGCAGGCAGTAATTAAGGCGTAAGCTTTTTTAGTGTGGGTATATTCATACGGCACAGAGCGTAAGCGAAGAATCGTATAAAAGTGGTGCGACCATTGTGCTGCGATTGCAACGCCGCTATGCGGCTCGCAATGACAACCACACCTTGCCTTCCCCTTTTATGTGGGGGGGGGAGCATGCAACCACACCTTGCCGTCCCTAAGAGAAATGTGCGTATTTCTTAGAAAATACCGTTATTATTTTTAAACATCTTATGTGCCGCCCAACCTGCCGGTCGCCAGTTCTGGCGGGATTGCCACGGGGTAGAGACCCCTCGCAATGACATATAGTGTTCGGTCGTTTATAATAAGGTGTAATTTACATAACGTAATTACCAAGTAAATTTTAAAAGGCGGTAAAAAGTTCTTGACAAAAATTGTTCCGTTTTTATATAATATTCAATGTAAAAACTTAATTCAAAGGCTATTACAAAGGACAACGCCACACAAAATTCTGTTTTAAGAGAGTTGCCGTTCGGTGCAAGGCAATAACAGGTTTGTGCAGGAAATCACCTTTCAGCCCTTCCCGTGAAGTAACAGTAAGGGGAAGCGGATTCGTAACCCGTAACAAGTTACGGCAAATGTTAGTTTGTCAGCGGTGGTTAATAAGCATCTTAAGATGTCCGTACGGCATTTAAGGTGCTTTTATTTTTTAAATAAGGTACCCGCTACTTTTTCACCTTATTGCAAACGACAGTAGACTACACGTCATTGCGCGTGAGCGTTAGCGCTACTTTGCGCACCTTAATTTAAAGGTTTCTGATAAATGTGCGCAAAACGGTCTCTACCGCGTGGCAATCCCGCCAGGACTGGCGACCAGCAGGTTGGGCGGCACATAAGTTGTTTAAAGATAATACGTTTATTCAAAAAAATAAATTTTACCTTACAAAAAAATCAAAAAACTATTGGAGTTTTATTTTATGTATAAAAAAGTAGACACTTCTTTGAACTTTGTAGAAAGGGAAAAGGAAGTAACCGAATTCTGGAAAGAAAACCAGATCTTTGAAAAATCAGTAAAAAGCAACGAAGGGGCGCAAGAATTTTCCTTCTACGACGGTCCCCCTACGGCAAACGGCAAGCCGCACATAGGCCATATTTTAACGCGCGTTATGAAAGATCTTATTCCCCGTTACCAGACCATGAAGGGCAAGCACGTTTTGCGTAAAGCGGGCTGGGATACCCACGGCCTTCCCGTAGAGCTTGAAGTGGAAAAAATGCTCGGTATGGATGGCAAGCAGGATATAGAAAAATACGGCATAGAGCCGTTTATCAAGCAGTGCAAGCAGTCAGTCTGGAAGTATAAGGGCGAGTGGGAAAGAATGTCAGACCGTGTAGGCTACTGGGCTGATATGCAAAACCCTTACGTAACTTACGACGATAACTATATAGAGTCAGAGTGGTGGGCTTTAAAGCAGATGAACCCAAAGGGGCTTTTGTATAAAGGTCATAAAATAGTGCCCTATTGCCCCCGCTGCGGCACCGCTCTCTCTTCTCACGAAGTAGCCCAGGGCTATAAGCTCGTAAAAGAAAATTCCGCCGTTGCCCGCTTTAAGGTAAAGGGGGAAGATAACCTTTACATCCTTGCGTGGACAACCACCCCCTGGACGCTCCCTTCCAACGTAGCACTTTGTATGAACCCCGATGAACCTTACGTAAAGATAGAAGCAGAAGGGGTAAACTACATTTTAGCAAAAGCGCTTGTTCCCAAATTTTTTGAAGAATATACAGTAAATGAAGAAAAGCTCGGCAAGGAGTGGGAAGGGCTGGAATATGAACCGCTGTTCCCCGAAACAACTGCAGAAGTAAAGCGCATTTCGCCAGCAAACGCAGTAATAAAATCACACTATGTCGTTTGCGATAACTACGTAACCATGGGCGACGGCACGGGCGTCGTACACATTGCGCCCGCCTTTGGCGAAGACGACTACAAGGTCGGCAAACGCTACGGTCTGCCCGTAGTGCAGATGGTAAACGAAAGGGGCTGCTTCGATAACAGATTTCCTTCATTAGACGGCGTATTTGCCAAAAAGGCAGATAAAACCATTCTTGACAGAATGGAACAGGAAGGCAGTTTATTCAAAGTAATACCCTTTGAACACGATTATCCCCACTGCTGGCGGTGCGACACGCCCCTTTTGTACTACGCGCGTTCAAGCTGGTTTATTGCCGTTACCAAGGTAAAGGAAGATATACAGGCTGCAAACCGTTCGGTAAACTGGATGCCCGACACCATAAAAGAAGGCAGAATGGGCAACTTCCTTGAAAATGTTATAGATTGGGGACTTTCCCGCGACAGGTACTGGGGTACGCCCCTTCCCGTATGGGTTTGCCCCGACTGCGGCGAAATAGAAGTAATAGGTTCCAAGGCAGAGCTTAAAGAAAAATGCGGCATTCCCGCAGACCAGGATATAGAGCTTCACCGCCCTTACCTTGACAACCTTACCTGCAAATGCCCCCGCTGCGGCGGCAAGATGAAGCGCACTCCAGAAGTTATAGACTGCTGGTTTGACTCCGGTTCAATGCCCTTCGCGCAGTATCATTACCCGTTTGAAAATAAAGATTTATTTGAAGAAACCTTCCCCGCCGACTTTATTTCAGAAGCAATAGACCAGACACGCGGCTGGTTCTATACCCTTTTGGTGGTAAACACCATTCTGTTCGGCGTTTCGCCCTTTAAAAACTGCATAGTTTTGGGGCATGTAAATGACAAAAACGGCATAAAAATGTCCAAACACAAGGGCAACGTGGTAGACCCCTGGACGGTTCTTGATAAACAGGGTGCCGACGCTGTACGCTGGTATTTCTATACCTCGTCGGCTCCCTGGCTGCCTTCAAGGTTCTACGAAGAAGCCGTATCAGAAGCGCAGCGCAAATATCTTGGCACGCTGTGGAACACATACGCATTCTTTACGCTGTATGCCGAAATAGATAAATACGATCCTTCAAAGTATAACTTAAAAGACTGCAAGCTTTCCTTAATGGATAAGTGGATACTTTCAAAACTGAACAGTCTTGTAAAGCTGGTAGACGAACATCTTGCCCGCTACGAAATTACAGAAAGTTCCCGTGCTATACAAGATTTTACCGATATACTATCCAATTGGTACGTACGCCGCTGCCGTGAACGCTATTGGGGCAGCAGCATGACAGAAGACAAGGCTGCCGCCTACACAACGCTCTATACCGTTCTGGTAACGCTTGCAAAGGTAACCGCGCCTTATACCCCGTTTGTGGCAGAGATGATCTACGACAATTTAGTTCCGTCGTTCTATCCTGACCAGCCGATATCCGTACATTTGTGCCGTTTCCCTGAAGCGGACGAAAGCATGATAGATACCCAGCTTGAAAAGGGAATGGAAGAAGTGCTTGACATAGTGGTAAACGGCAGAGCCGCCCGCAACGCAGGTAACCTTAAAAACCGCCAGCCGCTTGCCGAAATGGTGGTGGTATCAGAAAGGGGTATAGATCTTTCTGCCGAAGAAACTGCCATTGTGCTGGAAGAGCTGAACGTTAAAAAACTTACCGTGGCAGACGATGCGGGTAAATATATCAGCTACAAGTTAAAACCGCAGTTAAAGACACTTGGCCCCAAATACGGCAAAAAACTTGGCGCCATATCGCAGTTTATAGCAACCTGCGATGCCGGCAAGGTACTTGAAGAAATACGCACAAACGGCTGCTATAATATAGATGATATAGACGTAACGTTAAAGCTTGAAGATTTACAGGTATTTACCGAAAGTGCCAACGGCTTTGTAGCCCAGTCAGATAAAGGTATTACGGTTGCGCTTTCTACCGCTTTGACAGAAGAGCTTATCTGCGAAGGGGTAGAGCGAGAGATTGTCTCTAAAATTCAGAATATGCGTAAAGAAGCAGGCTTTGAAGTAACCGACCGCATTACGGTATACTACAGGGCAGAAGGCAGGGCGGCTAAAGTATTTGCCGCAGGCAGCTTTGCTGGCGACGTTTTAGCCGATGCTGTAACAGAAGGCGATGCCGATGGCTTTACCAAAGAGCAGAACCTTAACGGCGAAAAAGCCACAATAACGATTGTAAGAAAGTAATATCTTGCAAATAATATCTTATAAATAGTATCTTATAAACAGTAAACCGCTCTGATGCTTTTCATCAGAGCGGTTTGGTTAATCTTTTAAACCAAGCAGGGAAAGATAATCTTGCTCCCCGCGGAGTATTCTTATTACTTCAATATCTTCATTATCAACTTTATAAAAGGCAAGGTATATTTTTCTTATAACAATAAACTTATATTCCGTCTTTTTATTTATGTAAAGGTTAAGATCTTTTCCCATATCGGGGAACAAAGCTAAATTTTCTAATGCGCCATAAATAATATTAATCTGGTTTTTAGCTATGCTTTCACCGTCTTTTAATATATATATAATTATATATTTCTGTAATATCGTTATGTGCCTGCGGTGATAATTTAACTGCATATGCCATAACTCATAACCCCAATTTCTTTTTGCTTTCTTCTATGCTCAGCCAGCCGTCTTTTTTTGCTGAGTTTTCACCGCTTTCTAATTCACTTAACAGCCTTTTTTCTGTTAAAATGGCAGAAGGTATTTTTACATCAAACGGGATTCCGCCGTTAAGTTCTACCTGTTTGTAAAATAACTTAATAGCTTCGGCAGATGTTATACCTAACTGTTCAAATATTTCTTCAGCGCTTTGCTTTAAATTGCTGTCTATTCTTACATGTAAAGTGGTAGTGTTAGCCATAATAAAATCTCCTTGTTTTCTTATACACAATTGTAATACAAATCAATCAAAAAGTCAATATTTATTTTGTTTTGTGTTACAATTTCACACAACCTTTTTGTGCTTTACTATGTAAATAACAGCAGGTATAACCAGCGCCACGGCAGAAAGTCCTGCCCAAAGCCAGCACACCAGCCCGTCGTAAATATACAGCGAGCTCATCTCTTTAACGGTGTAAACAGCATTATTTACGTCGGTAAGTTCAACGCTGTATTCGGGCATGTAGTAATAAACATACCCGCTGTAATTGTAAAGCTCATCGTCAGTTTCTTCACTTGCACAGTATCTTACGTTGTAAGCCGTAGTATCGCCTATCATTATTCTGTAAGCATAGCTTGCCAATATATCGCTGCCCGTGGTGTCGTCATGGTAGTATACAACAAAAGCGTCGCTGCTGTTGTTATAGTAAGTGTAAAACCCGTGTTCCAGATCTATATGTTCGTATGGTTCAACGTCTTCAGCCGCAGGCAAATCAAAGCAGTACGCCGCAGGGGCAACGCCGTAACTGTTATGTAATTCGCTGTCATATTCCACAATAAGCGTCTGCAGATAGGTCTTAACCTGGTTTACGCTGCCGCTGTAAATAACTTCCGTCTTGGTAAATGTAGCAAACAGAAACACATTCGCTACAGCCATAATAAGTACGCACGGTATAACCGCCCCCAATACACAGCCCGTAAGCAGTTTATTGTTCTTATCAACAATAACTTGCTGCTGTTCGGTGTATACCCTTGGCGGCTTTCTTTCCGTATTTCTTTGTACAATAACAAGGGCTGCAATTCCCAGCGCGGCGCACACAGCCGCCGTTACGTAATAAAAACCGCTGAAGGATGTAGCGGTGTACTTGTTTGCCTGGTCGTTAATTAACCCGATTAAAAACATCAGTACACCCAGCCCAAGGTACACCGCGCCGTCAATTTTTAAACAGCGGAAAAGGGTGGTTCTTATATTCTTTTTGAATTGAATCTGTGCCGCAGTAAGTTCGCCGTCGGCAAAGCCTGCACTTATAAAAGCGTTTTTATAAAATACCGTCTGCAGAACTATGGCGGTAACAAGCGCTGTCAAGCCCAGAACAAGCAGTACTATGCCCAGATTAAAGGCTACAAACATAGACGCAAATATAAGCACCGCTGCCGTGCACGATGGTATAAGCAGCACATAGCTCTGTGTGTTGAATTTTAAAAATTTATTCTGTAGCGCCGCCCGTTCGTACTTTTCCGATATTTTGTCATCGTCTTCGCTCTCTTTGCGTTCGGTAGCGCTTTTGCGCTCGCCGCGTAAAATCTCATCTGCCGTAACGCCGTACAGGTCGGCAAGTGCCGGTATACTCAAAAGGTCGGGGTAAGCCCTGTCCGTCTCCCATGCCGAAAGAGTTTTGTTAGAAATTCCCAATTTGTCAGCAACTTCCTGCTGTGTGTATCCGTTGGCTTTGCGCAGCGTCTGCAAAAATTCACCTATAGTCTGTCTTGCCATAGTGCCTCCTTTTTCTACAATTCTACCTACAAAAGACAAAAATTGCAACCCTTGAATGGTAGAATTTGTCTAAAAGCCATAGAATTAACGGCAAAATTTCAAATGTCTATAAAATTTGTTACCGCGGTTGAGGCTCCCTTGTAAGGGGAGCTGGCTGCGCAGCAGACTGCGTGAGCGAAGCGCTACTTTGCGCACCTTGTTATAGAAAGGTTTCAGATAAATGGGCGCAAATGGGTTTACCTTATTAAAAGTAAACAGGGACGGCTTTAATGCGGTATACTCTATTATTTTTACACAACGCCAAAGCGTAGCGGCTGGCGAAGGATTAAGCATGAACACTCCCTTGGCTTCCCCTTTTATGGGGGAAGCTGTCAACTTGTTGACTGATGAGGGGATAACTGTTTTACCGCATTAGAAGCGCAGCAGAGAATTGTATAAAATGGCAAAAAGAGCAAAAATCTAACATTAAACCGCACGATCAATCATAGTTTATTTTATGACAGTTTACGATTTGCAAAAGGGGCAGTCGGCAACGGTAATAAAAATAGAAGCCGACGGCAAAGCTTGTGCCCGTCTTGCCGCCTGCGGCTTTACCGCTGGCAGTAAAATCACCGTGCTCGGCTATTCGCTTTTTAAAAGCAGCGTGCTTCTGGGCTGCCGCTCTGTGCGTCTTGCGGTAAGAAAAAGCATCGCAGATAAAATCTTCGTAGATAATTGACCCCCACATATCCCCAAACTAAAACAAAAAACGGAGTAAAAAACTATGGTAGCCGTACTTGCCGGTAATCCCAACGCGGGCAAAACAACGCTGTTTAACTCGCTTACAAATAGCAGCCTTTCTACGGGCAACTGGCACGGCGTAACCACACGCCCGGCATACAAAACGGTAAAGGGCATCACGTTTGCCGATGTCCCCGGGATGTACTCCTTTGACGGCTTTTCTATGGAAGAAGCAAGTGCCGCCAAAGAAATAACGGGGGCAGACGTGGTAATAAACGTAGCCGACAGCTTGACGCTTGAAAGCACACTAAGGCTTACCCGCCGAATAATCTCTATGAATAAAAGCACGGTGGTGTACATAACCAAGCTTAAACAGCTCCGCTTACGCGGCGGCTGGCTGAATACAGATTTGCTTTCCCGTATGCTCGGTGTGCCCGTCGTAACAGATGTAAAGGAGCTTAAAAAAATATTAAAAAACGGCGTTCCGCCCGCCGCAAAGCAAGACGGTAAAATACCGTTAGATAAGGCATATTACGCGGGTAATTGCAGTCTGCACCGTGCGGAAAAGGTGTTTTACAACCCTGTTTTTGCGCCTATAATATTTGTATTAGCAGTGCTGTTAATGTTCTTTTTTGCCTTTTACAAGGGCATGCCCGGGGAATTTTTAAAGGGACTTTGCGAAGATTTAATCTGTATAAAATTTAAAAATCTTTTAGCGGCAAACATAACAAACGCCGTTTTGTGTTCGCTTGTTTGCGACGGTATTATAAGCGGAGCGGGCGGCGTGCTGTCCTTTATACCGCAGCTTGCCGTGCTTTACATTTTTCTGATTCTGCTTGATGAAAGCGGCATAATGTCTGCCCTTTCGTTTGCAACCGACGGTATTTTTCAAAAGGTAAACCTTTCGGGCAGGGCAGTATTTTCTCTTGTATCTGGGTTCGGCTGTACGGCTGCCGCCATAATTACTACCCGCGGCTTTACTGCAAAGGATGCGCAAAAACGTACGGTTGCGGCTTTGGCATACATACCGTGCGGCGCAAAGCTGCCCGTTTTTTTAACTTTTTTATCGCCGCTGTTTGCAAACCCGTTCCCCGTAATATCTGCCTTTTACTTTGCAGGCATAGCTATCTCTTTATTGGTAAGCAAGCTCTGCGGCGGCAGGGGAGAAGAGCTTTTATCAGAAGTAACGCCCATAGGCTTCCCTTCGTTAAAGCGTGCTTCAATTAAGTTGTGTTTTTACCTTAAAGGGTTTATAATAAAGGTGGTAACGGCGGTAATGCTCTTTTGCATTATAAGCTGGTTTTTGTCAAGCTTCACGTTTACCCTTTCGCCGTGTGCGGCGCAGGACAGCATGCTTGCACAAATCAGCCGTGCGCTTCTGCCGTTGTTTTACCCCATGGGCATTACCGACTGGCGTATAGCTTACGCCCTTATAACGGGCTTTGCCGCCAAAGAAAATATTGCCGCCACCATATCACAGCTGCTGCCAGAAGGGCTTACGTTAAACCTTGCCGCCACGGTAGCCGCCAGCACATTCCTGCTGCTTTGCCCTGCGTGCATATCTGCATTTTCAGCATCGTGTAAAGAAGCAGGTGTGCTTACAACAATAAAAATTTTCGGCGTACAGCTTATTGTTGCCTTTATCTGTTCGTACGCCGTACACTTTGTATTTTCACTATGAAAAAATTTACCGCAAGCAAAACTATATCTTTAAAAGATTTTACCGACGAAGTTTACCCCCAGGGCAGCTTTGCTTTTGCCGTGCTGTTAAAAAATAAGGGCATAAAGGTAAACGGCGTCCGCACGGGTGCAGACGTCATGCTTAAAGGCGGGGACGAAGTTATTTATTATACCACGCCTGCCCAGGAAGCAAAACCCAGCCATGCGGTGGTATACGAAGATGAAAATATTTTGGTAGCAGACAAGGCAGACGGCGTTTCGGCAGAAGGTCTTTTATGTGAACTTAACGGGGCGGCGGAATGTTTTGCCGTACACCGCTTAGACAGAAATACAAGGGGTTTAATGGTCTTTGCCAAAAACAGAGCGGCGGAAGGGGCTTTGATTGCCGCTTTTAAATTGCAAAAGGTACAAAAAGTTTACCTTGCGCTCTGCAAAAATTCATTTAAAAAGGGGAGCGGTACGCTTTGCTCTTATTTAAAAAAGGATGCAAAGTCGTCTCTGGTGCACATCTCAGATACTCCAAAAAGTGGCTTTGTAAAAATAGAAACTGAGTATAAGGTTTTAAAAGCGCAAGGCGATGTAGCATTGGTGCAGGTGGAACTGCACACGGGCAAAACCCACCAGATACGTGCGCATATGGCGCATATCGGCTGCCCCGTGCTGGGCGACGAAAAGTACGGCGACAGAGCTTTGAATAAAAAATATAATTTAAAGCGGCAGTGCTTAATCGCAAAACAGCTTAAATTCAGCCTTGGCGGCGGACTGTCTTACCTTAACGGCAAAACTTTTACAAGCAGCTACAATTTACTTCTCCCCGAAAATTGATATTGACGGTTAGCATTAGTAATAAAATGAAAGCAATAGCGCACAATACCTTGCCTTCCATGCGGGGGTACGAGAGCAACACGTTTCTCTTGCCGTCCCTGTGGGGTAGGGGAGCGGCATTGCCACCCCTTGCCGTCCCTATTAGGGAAGGGGGACCGCTTGCGGTGGAAGGGTTTAATACGACAATAGAGCCTGTCATCTCGACCGTAGTGGAGAGATCTCCAACCAGAAGAGTAACTTGTACATCACCACCCCTTGCCTTCCCCCCCCATAGAAGGTGAAGCCAAGAGAGTAACCGTCAGCACACATCGTCATCCTGAGCGTAGTCGAAGGATCAACTACGGAGGCAGAAGCGATGCCTGAAAATAATAATGTTTTTAAAAATATCAAAATACCCCAAACCGGTAACCGTTGTCTTTATAATATTTAATCAGCCTTTTAACGGCTTCGGGTGTGGCTGTCTTTGTGGTGGAATCGTGGCATAACAGCACAATATTGTTGCAGTCGGCAGAAGTATTCACCGCTTTAAGGTAAAGCTGGTCTGCACCGTTCATTCCCCATTCGGCGTCGCCCGTGCTTGCATTCCAGTCTACATATCTCATTCCGTACTTCGTTACGGCAGAAATCAGCTCGGCTCTCAGTCCGTAAGAACCCCCGGGGAACCTGTATACGTCAGCGTAACTCCCCGTAATTTTATAAATAACGTCGTTGCATTTTTTTATATCGTTTATAAGGCTCTGCGGCGAAGAGTATATCTCTGCATAGTCATGCGTGTAAGAATGTACCGCCACAGTATGCCCTTCTTCAATCTCCCGTTTAATAAGATAATATCTTGTTTCGGCTTGCTTGCCTATAATAAAAAAGGTAGCTTTAACATTTTCTTCTTTTAAAATATCAAGAATTTTCGGCGTAATGCGGTCGCTCGGTCCATCGTCAAAAGTAAGGTAAACAGTTTTGACGGCCGTCTGCCCGTCGTCTTCTGCAAGCGCAAATGTGCTTACTGCAGAAGCACTTCTGATAAAAAACAACGCCATCATCGATATTATAAGCATAAATGCGGTAATTACGGGTATCTTTCTGTTCATAGAGTAAGTTTGTGCAAAAATGTTAAATTTAGCAAAAAAATCTTATGATTAAAAATTTCAAGTCTGCGCATACTGTTTTTATCAATCAAGGAGGAATGTTATATGAGATTGAACAGCGGCGATTATGCACCCCGCAGCGGCTCTTACAAGGTAATAGACGGCGAGGGTAAAACTATCAACACTATCTATATTTCGGAGGGCGAGACCATGCCTCCCACACAGGTAAGCGGTTGCCATTACGAATTTGAAGGCGAAGAATAATTTAATATACCAAAGAACCACCCTGCCGCACATTGTGCGGCGGGGTGGTTACATATTTTTACGTAAGGTGTTTTTACCTTGTTTTATTTCTAAGCAGATGTTTTATTGAACTTAAAATAAATTTATGTACTTTTATCTTGGTAAAACGCTTGCAAAATAAAAAATATTTGATATAATAATTAAGTCGGTACGTTATGTGCCGCAGGTTGCTACTGTGGCTCAGTTGGTAGAGCAGCTGATTCGTAATCAGCAGGTCGCCGGTTCGAGTCCGGCCAGTAGCTCCAAAAAGCCCTTTGCAAAAAATGCAAAGGGTATTATATGGCCTTGTGGTCAAGCGGTCTAAGACGGAGCCCTCTCAAGGCTCAATCCCGGGTTCGATTCCCGGCAGGGTCACCACATTCTTAGCGGGCGGGTTTTAAACCGCCCGCTAAGTTTTACTTTATATCACCATAAAATATAAACCGCCATAAACCCAAACTAAATTTGCAAAAAATTCTGCATAAAAAAAGTTGCCATTTAAATTATACTATGGTAAAATAGTTTCGTTACGGATACAAGGGGATGCGAATACTCCACGCTCCGCTTTGTTTGCCGCATATAAATTTCCATACAGGAGGATAATAAAAATGGAAAAGTCAGAAATTATCGCAAAATATGCCACCAAAGAAGGGGACACCGGTTCACCCGAAGTACAGATTGCCCTTCTTACCGAAAGGATCAATCACCTTAACGAACACCTTAAGGAGCATATTCACGATAACCATTCGCGCAGGGGTCTTTTAAAAATGGTTGGCCGCCGCCGCGGTCTTCTTGACTACCTTAAATCTAAAGATATCGAAAGATACCGTGCCATTATCGCGGCTTTAAATTTAAGAAAGTAAATAATAAGCTAAAAAGGGCGGTATTTTTTGTCGCTCTTTTTTTCATAAATTGTCTGCGGCGGGTGCCGCAGGCGCAAGAACAGAACAAGGAGTAAGTAAAAATGACAGATTTCAAACAATTTTCAATGACGGTCGGCGGCAGGGAAGTCGTTATCGAAACGGGTAAATATGCCGAACAGGCAAACGGTGCATGCGTGGTGCGTTGCGGCGAAACAGCCGTAATGGTAACCGTATGTATGTCGCCTTCTCCCCGCGAAGGAATGGACTTTTTCCCTCTGCAGGTAGACTATGAAGAAAAGATGTATTCCGTAGGTAAAATACCCGGCGGTTTCAAAAAACGTGAAGGAAGGGCAAGCGACAAGGCTATCCTTACCGCAAGGCTTATAGACCGCCCTTTGCGTCCCCTTTTCCCCAAGGGCCTTTACAACGACGTAACGGTTGTCGCGCAGGCTGTATCGGTTGAGCCCGATATCTCACCCGAACCTTTGGCAATGATAGGTTCATCCGTTGCACTTGCAATATCCGATATCCCCTGGGCAGGTCCCACAGGCTCGGTAGTGGTGGGCATGGTAAACGGCAAGTACGTTATCAACCCCGACCTTGCACAGCGCAAGGTAAGCACAATACACCTTAACTTAGCAGGCACTAAAGACGCTATCTTAATGATAGAAGCAGGCGCAAACGAAGTTTCTAACGAAGAAATGGTCGGCGCCATAATGTTCGGTCAGGAAGAGATTAAAAAGATCTGCGAATTTATAGAAGGCACCATAGTTCCCGCAGTTGGCAAGCCCAAGAAGGAGATGGAACTTTACCACATTCCCGAAGATCTTGACGCCGCAGTAAAGGCTTACGCTTCCGAAAAAATTGACTGGGCTATTGATACGTTTGACAGGCAGGAAAGGGAAGCCCGCCAGGCTAAAGCAGAAGCAGAAGTGCTTGAACATTTTGCCGACATCTATCCCACCCAGACGCGTGAAATAAAGGACAGTTTATACTATTTAACCAAAGAAAAGGTTCGTGCTAAAATATTTGATAAGGGCATCCGTCCCGACGGCAGGGGGCTTAAAGATGTACGCCCCATCTGGTGTGAACGCGACGTATTGCCCCGTGCACACGGCTCTGCAGTATTTACCCGCGGGCAGACGCAGACTTTAACTACCTGCACGCTTGCAATGCTTTCAGAAGTACAAAAGCTTGAAGGGTTAGACGAAGAAACTTACAAAAGGTATATGCACCAGTACAACTTCCCCGGCTACTGCACGGGCGAAGCAAAGGCACTCCGCAGCCCCGGCAGAAGAGAGATTGGCCATGGCGCGCTTGCAGAAAGGGCGCTTGTACCCGTGCTTCCTTCCGAAGAAGAGTTCCCTTACGCAATAAGGGTGGTAAACGATATTATGTCGTCTAACGGCTCGTCTTCTATGGCTTCCGTATGCGGCTCTACAATGGCGCTTATGGCGGCAGGCGTTCCCATAAAGAACCCCGTTGCAGGCGTTGCTATGGGGCTTATCAAAAACCAGGAAACAGGCGAATTCAAAGTTCTTACCGATATCCAGGGTCTTGAAGACTTTTTGGGCGATATGGACTTTAAGGTAGCAGGTACCGTAAACGGCATAACTGCCATACAGATGGATATAAAAATCAAAGGTATATCCGAAGAGATTATGCACACCGCAATAGACCAGGCTAACGAAGGCAGGCAGTTTATTCTTTCTAAAATGCTTGAATGCGTTCCTGCGGTTGAACCTAATCTTTCTAAGTATGCTCCCAAGATTATCAGCTTTGAAATTGCACCCGACAAAATCGGTGAAGTTATCGGCAAACAGGGCAGCGTAATCAAAAAGATTATGGAAGAAACGGGTACCGAAATAGACTTTAACGAAGATGACAGCGGCAAGGGTTACATCTCTACCACAGGTCCTATAGAAAATGCAGAGCGCGCAAAAGCAATAGTTCTTTCTATAGCGCACGATCCCGAAGTAGGCGATATGTTTGTCGGCTCGGTAGTACGCATAATGAACTTCGGCGCATTTGTAGAATTTGCTCCCGGCAAAGACGGCATGATTCACATTTCTAAACTTTCAGATAAGCGTGTAGAAAAGGTAGAAGATGTCGTATCTATAGGTGATACCGTAAAGGTAGAAATTATCAAGATCGGCGAAAAGGGTATAGACCTTAAGCTTCTTGAAAAATTATCCTGATTATAACCTGATTATAAAAAGTTACAAAAGCCCGTCCCCGACGGGCTTTTTGTATACAGAATGGAAAATTATACCTTATTGTAAATCGCCTGAACACTTAACCGTCATCCTGAGTGTAAACGAAGGATCCCGCGGGAGCGGTATCGAACCGCGGCTCGCGAACGACAAACTTCGGCGGTATGCAAGTTGTTTAAAATAATAATGTTTTATAATGCGGTAAAAAGCATTGAATTGTTGGGATTGCTATTCGGGCGCCAGCCGCTACGCTCTGGCGGGATTGCCACGCTACGCTCGCAATGACGTACTCTGTCAGCCGAATTGCAAAAAAATGGTAGTAATCATTACCTTATTATAAACGACCGAAAACAACACGTCATTGCGAGCGGGTTCTACCGCGTGGCAATCTCGCCAGAACTGGCGACCAGCAGGTTGGACGGCACACAAGTTATTTAAAAATAATAATGTTTACTCTTGATAATAACGTTAACCGCAAATAAAGGCTTCCCCTTGAGGGAAGCTGTCAGCAAAGCTGACTGCGTGAGCGATAGCACTACTCTGCGCACCTTAATTTAAAAAAATTTCAGATATTAAGGTGCAGATATTGCCACGTTTACGTTACACTACGCTCGCAATGACAACCACCCCCTTGCCGTCCCTGCAGGGTTTGTATACCTTGCCTTCCCCTTATATGGGGGAAGGTGGCGGCATAGCCGACGGATGAGGGGATAATAACATTAATAACAATCCCCTTTTAAAAATAATATAATAACCCCGTTTAATTGCTTGACAATATCATTATATTTGGTATAATTAACTTCGTTAATAAACAGTTTGAAATCTAACTAAATTTTGCGGCATATATCATCTGTTTAAATTTTAACGGGAAGTAGTAACCAATTTGGAAAATGAAAGATTATTTGGCTTAATATGTTATATCCACCGCGAAATGGAGCGGCGCGGCAGCGTTAACCTTGCCGAAACGGGCGTATCAGGTGCGCAGTTCCAGGCTATGATTTTTATCCACGTAAGCGAAAAGCACGGCAGGCAGGTCTGCCAGCGCGATATCGAAAGGGAGATAAACCTTCGCCCTTCGTCGGTATCGTCCCTTATAAAAAATCTTGAAGCGCAAGGTTACCTTACCCGCACCTACTCAACGGGCGACGCCCGCCAGAAGTTTGTGGAACTTACCGATAAGGGCAGGCAGGTATGTCTTATGAATAAAGAGATGATGGATAAAAACGATAACATCCTGCAGGAAGTTTTAACAAAAGAAGAGCAGGAAGAGCTTAAACGTATCCTGCTTAAAATTGCCGACAGTATAGAAGGTTCATCCCCGCCCAAAAGACGGTAAAAAATTAATTGCCCCGCACATATGCCCAAACTAACGGCTGTTTACGCACGGCAATTTTATCATAAAATTTTAAAAAGGAGAATAAAAAAGGAGATTTTTGAATGATCAAAACACTTTTAAAAAGCGTAAGGGAGTATAAACTTCCGTCTATACTTTGCCCCATAATAATGATTGGCGAAGCCGTGATGGAAATTGTTATACCGTACCTTATGCTGAAGTTTATTTTACCTGAGTTGGAATGTCTTGCAGATCCTGTAAATTATCCTGATTATGCAATAAATATGACTCGCGTGATATGGGCTTCTGTTGCAATGGTAGCTTGTGCGTTGTTTGCGCTTTTGTGCGGTTATGCAGGCGGCAAACTTGCGGCAAGAGCGTCCTGCGGCTTTGCGCATAACCTGCGAGAAGATATGTACAACAACCTGCAGACGTATTCTTTTGCCAACATAGATAACTTTTCTACGGCAAGCCTTATCACCCGTATCACCACCGACGTAACCAACGTACAGAACGCATACCAGATGTGCATAAGGATGCTTGTGCGCGCCCCGGTGCTTTTTATATCGTCTATAATTATGACGTGTGTAATAGAGCCCAAAATGGCTGGTATATTCGTGTGTGCGGCAATCATACTCGGCATAATAGTATCTATCTGCATGGTAAAGGTTACAAAGCCGTTCCGCATAATGTTCAGGCGTTACGACGATTTAAACAGAGTCGTTCAGGAAGATCTTACCGGCATAAGGGTTGTTAAATCTTACGTCCGTGAAGATGAAGAAATAAAAAAGATGAAGCATGCCACGCAGGAAGTTTATACATATTCCGTAAAGGCAGAAAGAATACTTGCGATAATGTCCCCTTTTGTAACGCTTGTACTTTACATTTCTAATATTATAATACTTCTTGTAGGCTCAAATATGGCGCTTGGCAATATTGCCGGCAGCGTTTCCGCAAGCCAGCTGCAGGGGCTAATAACCTATTCGGCGCAGATTTTAACGGGCGTTATGATGGCTGCAATGTGCCTTAACTTTATCTCCCTTTCAAGGGGAAGTATGGAGCGTATCTGCGAAGTTCTTAACGAAAAGACCACTCTGCCCAAGGCGGCAGATCCCGTTTACGAAGTTGCAAGCGGCGATATAGAGTTTGACAACGTAGACTTTGCTTACACCCAAAAGGCAGACGTAAAAGTACTTAAAAACATAAATATAAACATAAAAGCAGGCGAAACGGTGGGCATAATAGGCGCTACCGGTTCGGGTAAAACATCTTTGGTTTCGCTTATCCCCAGGCTGTACGACACGGCGGAAGGCACGGTAAAGGTCGGCGGGGTTGACGTAAGAAATTACAATCTTGACTCTCTGCGTTCAAAAGTGGCAATGGTGCTGCAAAAGAACGTGCTCTTTTCGGGTACCATACGCGAAAATCTGCGCTGGGGCGATGAAAACGCCACCGATGAAGAGATGGTGGAAGCCTGCAAAGAAGCGTGTGCAGATGAGTTTATACAGCAGCTCCCGGGCGGTTACGACTACGACTTAGGCCAGGGCGGCGTAAACGTTTCAGGCGGGCAAAAGCAAAGGCTTTGCATTGCAAGGGCTCTGCTTAAAAAACCCAAGGTAATAATTTTTGACGACTCCACGTCTGCGGTAGATACCAAGACGGACGCCCAGATAAGGGACGCTTTAAGAAAGCACGCCCCCGAAACCACAAAAATTATAATAGCCCAGCGTATCAGTTCCGTACAGGATGCCGACAAGATTATCGTGCTTGACGAAGGCGTGGTTACGGGTATAGGTACGCACGACGAACTTTTAGCTTCCAACGAAATTTACAGGGAAGTTTACGATAGCCAGACGGGAGGTACAATGCAATGAGCGAGAAAGATATTCAGAACTCCCACAATTCCAAAAAGGCTAAAACGCCAGTAAAAACACTTATAAGGCTGCTTAAATACACATTTTCCAACTATAAAATAGCTACGGCGTTTGTTGTAGTTTTTGTGCTCCTGGCGTCTGTATCAACGGTTGTGGGTGCTTCATTTTTTGCACCTATTACCAGTGAATTGTTAAAGGGCAAAGCAGAAGCCGATATTAACGTTATTTATAAAAACATAATAATAATCGGCTGTGTTTACCTTATCGGCGCGCTCTCTAACTTTGCGTATAACCTTATAATGATGTACATTGCCCAGGGCACGCTCAAAAAAATGCGTAACGATATGTTCCAGAAGATGCAGCGCCTGCCCCTTATGTACTTTGATACGCACACCCACGGCGAACTGATGAGCCTTTACACCAACGACGTAGACACAATGCGCCAGCTGCTCACGCAGACAATTCCGCAGATTATATCGGCTGTTCTTACGCTGTTATTTGTCTTTTCGTTTATGATATATTACAGCGTAACGCTTACGCTTGTAATACTTGTAGTGCTTGCCGTAATGGCGTTGGCAATAAAGATTATCGGCGGCAGGTCGGCAAAGTATTTCTTAAAACAGCAGATTTCGTTAGGTAAACTTAACGGCTATGTAGAAGAGATGACTGAAGGGCAAAAGGTTATAAAGGTGTTCTGCCACGAGCAGAAGGCAAGGGAAGAGTTCAAGGTTCTAAACGACGAACTCAACGAATCAAGCAGGGTTGCAAACGCAAACTCATTTATTCTTGGACCTATCAACAACAACCTCGGCTGGCTACAGTATGTATTGATTGCCGTAATAGGCGTGCTTGTTATCGCTATATCAGGCGGCAGCTCAACGGCTCTTTTGTCCATTTATGCCGCCAACAATATAACCGATACATCCGAAGCGGTAGCCATATGCGCAGGTATGCTTGTATCCTTCCTTGCGTACTCAAGGCAGTTCAACCAGCCCGTGCAGACCGTTTCGCAGCAGTTCAACGCAATAGTAATGGCTCTTGCGGGCGCAGAAAGAATTTTTGAAATGGTAGATACCGAGCCTGAAGACCAGGGCGGCGATATAACTTTAACCTACGGCGAACATGGCGAAAGGGAGTGGGCATGGAAGCGGCTAAAAGCAGACGGCACACCCGAATACAGACCTTTAAAGGGCGACATCCGCTTTGAAAATGTAGTGTTCGGCTACACGCCGGAAAAGGTTATTCTGCACGATATAAACCTTTATGCAAAGCCCGGGCAGAAGATCGCCTTTGTCGGTTCCACCGGTGCAGGCAAAACAACAATAACCAACCTTATAAACAGGTTTTACGACATCCAGTCGGGCACCATCACCTATGACGGCATAGATATCAAAAAGATAAATAAAGACGATTTACGTAAATCTCTTGGTATAGTCCTGCAGGATACCCACCTGTTTACAGGTACGGTAATGGATAACATCCGCTACGGCAGGCTTACCGCTACGGATGAAGAGTGCATACAGGCGGCAAAACTTGCCAATGCTGACTTCTTTATTACCCACCTTCCCGAAGGGTACAACACGGTAATAAAGGGGGACGGCTCCAATCTTTCGCAGGGACAAAGGCAGCTTTTAGCCATAGCCCGAGCAATGGTTTCGCAGTGCCCCGTATTGATTCTGGACGAAGCTACTTCTTCTATAGATACCCGTACCGAAAAGCTTATAGAAAAGGGTATGGATAAACTTATGGAAGGCAGAACGGTATTCGTAATCGCCCACAGGCTTTCTACCGTACGCAACAGCCATGCGATAATGGTTCTTGACCACGGCAGGATAATAGAAAGGGGCAACCACGAACAGCTGCTTGAACAAAAGGGAACGTACTACCAGCTTTACACTGGTGCGTTTGAGCTTGAGTAAAATTGAATTTTTACGGTAAAAATCTGTCTGCCGCCCAGAACGGGCGGCAGATATTTTAAATAAAATATTAAACGCGGTTAATTTTATTTGCTAATTTATTTTGCTTGTGATATACTTTTAAAAAAAAGCAAGAAGGTTAGTTTATGGTAAAAATAACTTTTAATGTAGAAGGTATGCGCTGCGGCATGTGCGAAACGCATGTTAACGACGTCATACGCAAAAACGCAAGCGTAAGCAAAGTAACTTCTTCCCACACAAAAAACCAGACGGTGGTAATTGCGGAAGACGGCGCCGACATACAGGCCATGCAGGCGGCGATAGAAGGGCAGGGCTACAGGGTAACGGGCAGCAAATGCGAACCGTACGAAAAACATTCCCTTTTCGGCAGAAAAAAGTAAAACAAAAAAGGCAGGTGCAACCTGCCTTTTTGCTTTATAAATTATTCGTGTTCCTTTATCCAGGCTTCAGCTTTCGCTTTTGCGATGGCTGTAAGTTTTTCTTCGGGATAGGGGGATGTTTCGCCGCCTACGCAATAAAGTGCGTATTTGCCTTCGGCTGTAACAAACAGAACTTCCGCATAACCTGCGGGATCGCCGTATTCACCTGCAAAAACTTCTTTTACAACTTCCATCGTATCGGTATCGTATTCAACGCCTCGTATAGTCTTTTTCACCTTTACTGACCTCCGTATGTTAATTAAATATATAGTAAAGCAATCTGCATACTATATTATAATTCTACTAAAAAATTTATTTGTTGGCAAGCGGGTTATTATCGTAAATAGTTTGTTAATAAATTTTTAATTATTTATCACAACGTGCAAAAAATTAACAAAATTTTT
>JAJQDC010000029.1 GCA_021202395.1 Clostridia bacterium
CTTAAATATCTTCGGTAAGCAATACGTTGTCCTACTCTTGGCTTCCCCTTCTATGGGGGGGGAGCTGTCAACTTGTTGACTGCGTGAGCGCAGCGAAACTCTGCGCACCACATTATAAAAAATTTCAAATAATAACTGCGCAGATGAGAGGATAATTTGTCTTTTCTTATTCTTCTGTCATTTTGGCTATATAACGCGGTGATTAGATATCCCCTCATCCGTCGGCTACGCCGCCACCTTCCCCCGCAGGGGGAAGGCAAGAAACACCAACTTAAATATCTTCGGTAAGCAATACGTTGCGGTAGAAAGAATTTAACTCTTCTTTGGTTTTGAAAGTGGCAAGGTACATTGTATTGCCCATTGCGGCTGAAAGCGCTTCGGGGATACGCTCTATAGCCTTTAAGCAGTCTGCATACATCGCTTCTATCTGCTCGTTGCTGTAAACAAAGCGTTTGCCGTCCCTTCTGCCTGCGTAGGCACAGTAGAACCTTTCTCCTGTTCCCACAAGCGAACTGTCGTACGCAATCATGTCTGCCCATATCTTATATACGTTTGTGCTGTTAGCGTAGTTCATCATATCGGGCGAAAAGCCGCCGCAGGGGCGCATGTTTACTTCTAACGCTATAACATCCCCCTTTTTGCCGAGATACTGGTCGCTGTTCAGACGGAAAAATTCAAAGTGTACAAACCTGCTTCTTACGCCGAATGATTTAACGGTACGCCTGCCAGCATCGCGCACATCGGGCGCAAGCTCGTTTACCATATAGTAAATACTGTTTGTATTGTTGTTTACCACGTCCATTATGGAACAAGGCGTTACGTTGCCCGTTTCAAAAACGGGGTAACCGTGGCTGTCTATTACAGCGTCGTAAGAATTTACTTCGGCGTCTACAAATTCTTCCATAATGTATTCAACGGGCGGCTTGCTCCTGAAAAAGTTTTCAAGCTCGTCGTCATCGCTCAGTTTATAGGTATCGTTTGCACCGACGCCGTTATCGGGCTTGACTATTACGGGGTAACCAACCTTTGCAATAAATTCTTTACATTCAAGCACGGACGTAACCATGCAGTAACGCGCCGTAACAATGCCAGCTTTGTTGTAGTATTTTTTCATCTGCGACTTGCACTTTACCCTGTCCATATCGGCAACCTGAAAGCCGCTTTGTATGTTAAAGTCTGTACGCAGGCGTGCGTCCTGCTCAAGCCAGTATTCGTTGTTGCTGTCTAAAAAATCAATACGCCCGTAATGATGTATAAAGTATGCAACGGCGCGGTAAACTTCTTCATAATTTTTTAAGGAGTGTACCCAATAGTATTCTGTAAGGGAATCTTTAAGCTCCCACGAAAGGTCGTTATAGGGGCAGTCGCCTATCCCCAACACGTTAAAGCCGTTGTTTTTAAGTTCCCTGCAAAACTTCCAGTAGTTAGTAGGGAAGTTCGGTGATGTAAAAATAAAGTTTTTCATAAAATTTATTCTCTGAAAACGCACCATAAATTGCGTTTATTTGTCAAGTAACTTAGGCAGAAAGTACGCCGCCTGCACGTACCACCAGTCCCAGTCGTGCTTTACGTCGCTCCCCCAAAAATCTACCCATACATCTATACCCTTAGATTTAAGTATATCGCCGAATATACGGGTGCTTTCAAGCGTTTCATTCTCCCATGCGCCCTGCCCTACGCACAGCACTATGCGGCTGTCGTTGTACATATTTATATAGGGATGGTCGCAGGGCATATTTGCAATAAACTGCTGGGGGGAATTTTCGTAAGTCAACCTGTCGTGATACGCACCGAAAAAGTATTCGTTGGTATACACACCAGAAAGTGCAAGCAGCATATCGAACTTATCGGGGAAGCGGAACATCAGCGTAGCCGCATGCAGCGCACCAAGGCTTAAGCCGCACACGCCGAATTTATAGCCCGTACCGCGTTAATGGATGCAAATTCAGGCAGAGCTTCGTAAACTATATAGTGTATCCAGCTTTCGTGGCGGGTAATGCGCCTGTGCGGGTCGCCACTTGCCGAAAGCGTTTCGCCGTCTAAACTGTCTATGGTAAAAACCTGGATATCGCCGCCTTCTATATAGGGGGCGTACACGTCAAGCATACGCATATCTTCAAATTCGTAGAATCTGCCGCCCTGGCAAGGTATGGCGATAACGGGCTTGCCGCCCGAACCGTATACCTTAAATTCCATATCACGCCCCAACGACGGGCTGTACCTTTTGTAGTAACTTATATTCATATAACTCCGTTTTTTTCGCTGCAAATCTTTTTGCATTGCTGTGCAAAAACATTTGCAGCGACTTTAAAAGACAACCATTCTTGTAGTAAATTACTGCGAATGTTTTTCTTTCTTTTGCGCATTTGCTATAGTAGCATAGATATTATATAATGCGCAAAATTCACTTTTTTACCATAAGCTGCAAGTAGGTTGCAGCAAATAGGGGCGCTCACGCACGGCAAAGCCGCACCTTCGCCCTGTCTATTATTTTTTATTTTCGCTCAAATCTTTTTGCATTGCTGTGCAAAATTACTCCCTTGGCTTCCCCCTATGGGGGAAGCTGTCAACGTAGTTGACTGCGTGAGCGCAGCGAAACTCTGCGCACCGCACTATAAAAGGTTTCAGATTATTAAGCGCAGATGAGGGGATTTTCTGCCTTTTCCTTATCGGTAATACGCATTTGCAACTTACGTTGCACTACACATTTTACTTTACGGGTTGGAGATCTCTCCACTTCGCACCTATGGTGCTACGGTCGAGATGACAGGCTGCGACGCAGCCTGTACAGCCCCACGGGACTGTCATTTCGACTGGAGCGTAGCGGAATGGAGAAATCTCCTACCATTATAAGCACCGCTACCATGCAACGCAAGTTGCAATGCTTACTTAACCCTCACTCGCAATGACATATAGAGTTCAGTCGTTTATTATTAGGTAGTAATGATTTGCGTAGCTTATAATGGTTTTTTACTCCCCTGTAAGGCCCAGGGCGTTCATAAAGTACGGTATCTGCTTCTGCCAGCTGGCTTCGCAATGGGTGCCGTAGGGCACTACCCTTGTTGTTGCAAACGCACCCTTTTTTACAAGCATTGCAGCAGCCGCACCAAACAGTTCTCGCTGTTTAGAGTGGTTAGAAAATTCTCTGCTGCCGTAGTCCATATAAATATTGGTATTAGCGCCAAAGCGAGCCTTGCGCAAAAATTCCGGCATGTCGCCGCCGTTTACCCACAGGCTGGGGGACAGTGCCGCCGCACGGGAAAATACTCTGTTATATTCACACACCGCATAAAGGGACATAAGCCCGCCCATAGAGCTGCCTGCTATTGCAGTATTTGCCCTTGAAGGCAATGTGCGGAAGTTGGCGTCTATAAACGGCTTAAAATCGTTTACCAGCCAGTTCATATATATCCTGCCCCTGCCGGGGATAAGAGCGCTTTCTTCCTTCATCCAGAAATCTACGGGTGAATATTCCGAAAGCCTGCCGTTGCCCTTTGTGTCGCACTCTACGGCTGCCACTATTATTTTTGTATGCGTTCCGTCAAGATATTCACCCATACCCCAGCTTTTGCCGTACGTAGCTTCTTCGTCAAAAAAGACGTTCTGCCCGTCGAACATATACATTACGGGGTACCGCCTGCCCGTACATTCGTAATCATTGGGTACGTAAACGGAAATTTTGCGGAGCCTGCCGCCCGTAAGGCAAGGTATTGTAATATCCCATTCGTTGACCATATGTTAAGCCTCTTACAATATTTTGCTATCTATAAAATTGATAATATCTTCTGTAACCGCAGTTTTACAGTCGTCGTTTAAAATCTCGTGTCTCATACCGCGGTACAACGTCATTTCTACATCTTTCACGCCTGCAGAAACGTATTTATCGTAAACTTTTTTAACGCCCTTGCCGTAGCCGCCTACGGGGTCCATATCGCCCGATACTATAAAAAGCGGCAGATCCTTTGGTACGGCTTTAATTGTTTTACCAGAGCATGCACGCCGTATTATGCGGAACAAACCCAGAAAGCCCGAACAGGCAAAGCCGAACCCGCAGTATTCGTCGGCAATGTAGCCGTCTACATTCTGTCCGTTTACCGAAAGCCAGTCGTACGCCGTGCGCGCGGGTGAAAACTTTTTATTGTAGCTGCCAAAGGCAAGGTTATTTATAAATTTGCTTTTGCTGTTCCAGCCCTTTATGCCGCCGATGATTTTTGTAACGTCTATTGCAACGTCCATAAGCAGCCTGCTTTGCCAGCCGCTGCCCATTATTATTGCGCCCGAAAGCCCGCTGCCGTATTCCGCAATGTAGCTGCGGCAGAAAAATGAGCCCATACTATGCCCCAAAATAAAGTAAGGGACGTCGGGGGCAAGCTCTTTTGCCTTTTGGGTAAGAGCATAAATATCTTTAAGCACGCACACTTCGCCGTGCTTTACGGGGTAGGTGCCAAGCTCTTGCTTTTGTACGGTTTTACCGTGCCCAAGGTGGTCTTCTGCACACACAAGAATACCGCATTTATTCAGCTCTGAAGCAAAAGGGGCGTACCTTGCGGCATATTCTTCCATACCGTGGATAATCTGCAATACGGCTTTTACCTGCCCTTCGGGCTGCCATATGCAGGCATGAACGGTATGAGCGCCGTCTGAAGAAGGATAATAAATATCTTGCATAATTATACCTGCTTTAAAAAATTATAGCACCATAACTTTATTTTCGCAAGCTATGGCGGCAATTATAACAATTTTTTGAATAAATTTATATTTATACTTTTTATTAGATTTGATAATGTCCGCCGATTCAATGCTTTTGAACCGCATTATAGCCGTCCTTGTAAGGGAAGGGGGACCGCTTGCGGGGGAAGGGTTTATTCTAAATAATGCTAACCACTTTAAAATAAGGTAAGAGTTATAGAAAAACCCCCTCAGTCTGCTACGCAGCCAGCTCCCCTTACAGAGGAGCCTTTATTTGCGGTGTATTTTATCTAAGATAAACGTTATTATTTTTAAACAACTTATGTACCGCCGAACATAATCAACCCTGCACCAGATCTTTAAACAGCTGTATATTATCGGGGGATATAGTGCGGCTGCCGCACTCTATTTCGTGGATAATTTTAACGGCAAGCGTGTTCAGCGGGGTGGCAAACCGCGCCCTTGCGCCGTAAGAAATTACCACGCCGTTAATATAATTTATCTCGCACTTTTTACCCTTTTTAAGGTCAAAAAGCATACCTGACTGCAGCGCAGAATGGTTTTTCATCACAACGGGCACAAGGCGCAAGGCTACGCTCTTTTTTATCTTGCTTTTGTAACTTAGCAGCTTTGCCACGTTATGCCCCTGTATTTTAGCCGCCTTTATGCCGCAGGCTTTGCCCGCCGCTATACACTCGTTAAAAATTCCAAGCGCGGCGGCACGGCTGAGCTTGCCTTCTGCCACCTGCCCGAACGTTAAGCCCGACATTGCCGAAAGTGAAGAAAAGGCGCTGTTAATGGCAAGTTTTATCCACCTTGCACCAATAAAATTGTCTTCTACGGTAACTTTGCCCATACAGCCGAGCAAGCTCTTTATCCCGGCAAATACCGCAGGGTCAGTCTCTCCGTAAGGGTCGCCCAGAGCAAACTGCAAAGCATCAGGGTTGGTGGTAAGCTGCACCTGCCCGCCGCCGATAAAGGTTGCACCCCAGCTTACGGCACAGCCGCAGCAGTGCTCTTCGCCCACCAGGCTTGCAACTACAGGTTCGGGCAGCCCGTTCTGAAGGGTGCATACTATGCCGTTCGGGTCAATGTGCGGCAGCAGAGATAAAAGGGCGGCGTTGTCGCCCTGTTTGGTCATAAGAAAAATTATATCGTAAACGCCGTCAACTTCTGAATTTAACAGTGCGTGTACGGGAACGGTAAAATTTACAGTGCCCGTTATGTGCGCACCGCTGCTGTTAAGGGCGGCAACATGCTCTGCATTCCTTGTAACAAGGTCTGCCTGCCTGCCGCTTTTTGCAATATATGCGCCAAGCACAGTACCCATTGCGCCCGCACCGTAAATCATTACACGCATAAACACCCTCTACTTTTTAAAGATAATTTTTTTGAGTCCCTTAAAAAAGTGCCCGTTGCACGCAAGCAGCAGACCTTCTGTCTGCACGCCGTTAAACCTGGCATACTGCGCCACCGACCGCATGTAAAGGTAGCTTAAAGTTTTAAGCGACGGGTTCTTTTTTGAACTGCATATTCTGCAGCCGACGCGGTACAACAGCCTGCCTGCAAGCCCCCTTGCGCGGCGCAGAGCGGCAAACGGGGTTAAAAGGGTAATTTCAGTATACCCGTCTTCGGTTGCAGCTTTATCGGAAGGACTTTCCGCATCGGTAAGCACCGAACTTATAATTTTAGCCTTTTTGTCGTTACCGCCGCTTTCAGGCACATAGCCCTGCAGCTCAAGCGTACATTCAAGGCGGATATCGCGGGAAGACGAACCAACAAGAATTTTGTATTCCCCCGCAAATATGCGCCATTTATTCAATCTGTCATCATACGTGCGGAAGGTATTTTCATCAAACGGGATAAATATTTTTACGCTTTCGCCCGACCGTATATAAACCTTTTTAAAGCCCTTTAAAACCTTTTCGGGCTGGGCAAAGCCGCAGTCGGGGAAGGCGATATACACTTCCGCCACTTCGGCGCCGTCTGCCCTGCCGCTGTTTTTTATTGCAAAGCTTACGCCTTCTTCTGTAGCACGCATGCCGTAATATTCAAAATTTGTGTAGGAAAGCCCGTAGCCGAACGGGTATTTGGGGGATATTCCTGCGGCATCGTACCAGCGGTAGCCCACAAAAACATCTTCTTTATAAACTTCCTTATACGGATCTTTGCCGAAAGAAGAAGCGCAAGGTACGTCTGCATAGCTCTGCGGGTAACTTTCGGCGAGCTTGCCGCTGGGGTTTACCTTGCCGCTTAAAATTTGTGCAAGCGCTTTGCCGCCGCTCTGCCCGAACAGCCCCGCCTGCAGCAGGGCGTTTACATCCCTGTCCCAGGAAGTATCCACCGCCGAACCGCAGGACAGCACAACCACTACCTTTTTACCCGTTTTTGCAAGCCGCGTTACAAGCTCTGTCTGGCAAAGGGGCAGGGATATGCCCGATTTATCAGCCCCTTCGGTATCCTGCAAGTATGATTGCCCAACAAAACAGATTACCGTATCTGCACCGCTGCAAAGCTTTAAAGCGCGCTTTAACAGCCCCTTGCTGTATTTACCCGAAGTATTAAAGCCCTTTTCGTAGCCGATGACGGTAAGTTCCTGCTGCAGGCAGCCCAATATGTTGCAGTCTACGTTGCTGTTTACCCGTGCGGAGCCGCCGCCCTGAAAGTGGTATTCCTGTGCAAAAGCGCCCACTACCGCCACTTTTTGGGTACGTTTAAGGGGCAGAACGCCGTCGTTTTTTAACAGCACTATGCTGTTTTCGGCACATTTTTCTACAAAATCGGAATGTTCTGCAAAGTCGCACTCGGCAGCCGTACCCCGCCACTTCTGCGAAAAATCTGCTATGCGCTGCACGCAGGCGTCTATATCACCTTCGCTTAAAGAACCGCTTTGTAACGCCTTTTCCGTTTCGTCATACGAAAGTGCACAGCGGGGCATTTCTATATCTTCGCCTGCACGTATGCCTGCAGCGCGGTCATAAGTGCCCGCCCAGTCAGATACTACTAAGCCGTCAAAGCCCCATTCGCCCCGCAGTATGCCCGAAATAAGCTGTCCGTTTTCGCTGCAGTGCACGCCGTTTACTTTATTATAAGCCGTCATAACGGCGCCGACTTCGCCGCGCTTTACGCACTCTTCAAAGGGGTAAAGGTAAACTTCCCTTAGCGCCCTGCGCGAAAGCACGCTGTTGCACACGGTGCGGGCAAACTCGCGGTTGTTTGCGGCATAGTGCTTTACGCAGCAGCTTACGCCGTTATTTTGCACGCCCTTTATGTAGGCGGACGCAAGCCTGCCTGTAAGAAAAGGATCCTCTGAAAAATATTCAAAATTTCTTCCGTTTTCGGGATTACGCTTTATATTTACCGAAGGTCCAAGCAGTACATTTACGCCAAAGTAGGCGGCTTCGCGCCCAAGGCGCAACCCCTGCCCGTATAAAAGATCTTCGTCCCAGCTGCACGCTAAAGACGAACTTTCGGCAAAGCACGTTGCGGGTACAGATTTTTTTATGCCGAAGTTATCGTACGCCCCCCTTTGCAGGCGGAGCCCGTGCGGCCCGTCAGAAAATTTAACCGACGCCGCACCAAGTTCGGGATAGCTTTGCGTGTTCCAGAAATCTTTACCCGTAAGCAGTTTTATTTTTTGTTGTAAAAGGTCGGCATCTTCTTTGCCGTTAACGTTTTTACCTTTCATATCTACCACATTGTAACATAAACTTTACAAAAAAACAAGCCCGTTACATAAAAGCCGACAATTATGCTCAATTTAATGTTAAAGGAGAATAATTTTTATGGTTATAGCTAACTTTATTTCTTACGTACTGGTACTGTTGGGTGCGCTCAACTGGGGGCTTTACGGTCTTGCGAACTTTAACCTTGTAGGCTGGATATTCCAGGGACCAAGAACTATAGCTTCTATGATAGTTTACGGGATAATTGCCCTTGCCGCAATATGGCTTATTATATCGCCGATAATAACCGGCTGGGGTCTGAAGCTTACTAACAGCGAGCAAAACCGCGCCAACGGCTGAAGGTAAAATTTAAACGTGCGGTGCCTTTTTTGCGGCACCGCACGTTTACTTAAATTATTTTATTTTTTTAAAAGGTCTGCAAGGTTATAATTTAAAAGCTGCTTCCAGTCGGGTTCTTCCTGCATAGTGCGGATATGGACTATACGGTATTCAGAATTTTGTATACTGTCTTTTGCGGCGATAAGCGCCTTCATAATGCCGTCTGCCCAGTGCTGCGCTTCGCCAAGTTTAAGCTTATATTCTGAATTTTTAAGGCGTGCTTTTGCGATGTCGTATCCCTGGGGAACCACGTACCTTACCCCGCCCCTTTCGCCGTAGGTAGAAACTTCTTCCAAAGAAAAATAGTAAATATTCTTTGCAAAGTACACGTTCTGGGCAAAGTTCTTTTCGTAAAGGGCGGCAACGTTGTTTAACGACTGCTTTGCGTAAACAAAGGTAACCTTTTGCTTTGCCGCAAAACTTTCACGAAGCTCCAGAACAGATAGCGGGGTCTTTCTTTCGTCTACGAAGTAACCGCCCGTAGTAAGGTCTAACATTATCCACTTTTTCATCTTGCGGTCGTAAATTTCGTTTACGAAGTGGTTGTCGGTATCGTACACCGACATAGGGTACAGCCCAACCCTGCGGGCAAAAATATTTAGCGCAAGGCAGCACTCCTGCAAAATTTTTGCTTTGCATACGCAGTTTATGCCGCAGTCGGGCTTGCCGAAGGAATAGTCTAACAAACTTGCGGCATCGGCTTTTACGCTGCCCGCATAGTAGCCGTCGTGGGCAAGTTCGGGTGCAAGCCATTTGACAAGCTTTACCGCCTTTTGAAAGTCGGTGCCCTTGCCTGCTTTTTCTTCTATAGGGTACTTTACCTTTAAATCTTTGAATTCCGGACAGGTCATCTCGTAAACGGTGTGTTCCTTAGGTCCGTCGGCAAAACCTTCTGAGCCGAAGAGTATGCCGCTGTAAATATCGTAAAGTTTTTCTTGTACCTCTTTTTCGTCTTTCTTATTCATATAGCTATCTCCGTTTTACGTCTGTAATTATTTTATCATTGACGCAAGACTTTTGCAACAATTTTTTTGAAGTTGCATCTAATATGGTTTACCTTATTCTTCTGCTAATCGGCTGACAAAGTAATGTTGCTTCGCTCGCGCAAGTACTCGCAGACGATTAATTAATTCTGCTCATTCAATGCTTTTTTACCGCATTATAAATAAACATTATTATTTTTAAACATCGCTTCTGCCGCCCTGCCTGCTGGTCGCCAGTTCTGGCGGGATTGCCACGCGGTAGAGCCCGCTCGCAATGACAATGAGTGTTCGGTCGTTTACAATAAGGTGCGCAGGGTAGCGCTAACTCTCACGCGCAATGACATGTAGGCTACTGCCGTTTACCCTTTCTTGGCTTCCTTTGGGGGAAGGCAAGTTTAAACTTCATATCGAGTACTTAGCTATAAAAATTGCAAAAAAATAACCGCCCGTAAATGTGGTAGTTTCCGGCGATTATTTTTAAGAACCGAAGGCTAACCGTTTAAGGTTTCGCTCTTGTTGTGCTTTTTTGTACTTTTATTATACTATACTGTTTTTAATTTGTCAACATTTGTAAACAAAAATTTTTTACTCGTTAGATTTTAATGATTCCGCCATATCTATTTTAAACAGCTTTATAAGCATAAACGCCCACACCACAAGCGCAAAGCCCAGCGTGATTAATATTGCGTAAAGATAACTAAGCCCGCTTATTGCCTGGCCGAACATCATCATAACGCTGCCTACCCTGCCGACAATATACTTATGCAGCAGCCAGCCGAACAGCAGCCCCAGCAGCGTACCGACAACGGTTAGTATGCCGCTTTCGCGGTAGATGTAGCCGGCGGTTTCCCACTTGGTGTAACCTAATACCCTTAGCGTGGCAATCTCCCTGCGGCGTTCGTCTATATTTATATTGGTAAGGTTATATAGCACTATTGCAGCAAGCGCACCCGCACAAACCACAAGAAGAAGCACTACATAGCCCATAGTGGAACTTAACGCGCTGAAAGAGCTTATTGTGGTGTAAGTAAACTCTACCCCCGTAACACAGCTGTCGGCAAGCAATAGCTGGGCACTCTCTTCCATGGCAGATTCATCGCTGCCGTAGCCGTACTTTACAAGCAGCATATTGTGCGCAATACTCTCTGCCGTCTTACCCGAAACCGCCATATAGGCGCTTTCGCTCATATAAATTACTGAGCCTGTGTAGTATTCTGCAATACCCGTTACGGTAAATTCAACCGTTAACGAATCTGAAGTAACAAACGTTATAGTATCCCCAGCATCTATATCGTAAACGGAAGCTATATTTTCCGGCAATATAACGCCGTCTGTTTCAAGGTCAAGCGCTTTGCCGCTTTTACGGCTGCGAAGGCTGGTAAAACCAGAGAAATTGCTGCCCTGCGGTATAAGGTATAAATCTACACTCTCCCGCGAAGTGCCAAAAGTGAGCTGACCGCTTTCGGTATAAATATCAAGCCAAAGGCCGTCTTCGGTGCTGTCCAGCCCGTCAAGGTAGCCGGCAAGCGCACCGCCTTCCTGCCTTATTTCTGCAATGCTGCCCGAATAGCTTACCATAGTGTCGTAATAAATTATATCGCCGTACTGTATATCGGTAGCGGCGTCTACGCTGTCGCCCAGCCCGAAGCCGGTAAGTATAAGCGCCGTGCAGCCCATTACAGAAATTATGGTGAGCACCATATTCTTTTTGTAGCGGAATATATTGCGGATAGTAGCCTTCCATTTGAATTTTATATGCTTCCAGAAAAAGCCGACACGCTCCAGAAGAATGCGCTGCCCGGGTTTGGGCGCCTTCGGCTGCATAAGTTTAGAAGGGCTCTCTTTTGTGGTGGAGCGGCAAGCGAACACCGTTACAAGTATTGTAAGCGCAAGCGCGCCGAACACCACAGATATTGCTATATACCAAGAGAATCCGAGCTTGAGCGCAGGCAGGGTGTACATAGTGCCGTAGGCGTTCCATATTATGGTTGGAAGAATTGAAAAGCCCAGCAGTATGCCCGCGGCAAGGCCTATTACGCAGGCAAGGCAGCAGTATATCAGGTATTTAGACATTATCGCCCCTTCTTTATATCCGAGAGCTTTTAACGTACCTATCTGCAGACGGTCTTCTTCTACCATCCTTGTCATAGAAGTCAAAGCCACAAGCGCCGCCACTATAATAAAGAATACGGGGAACACCCCTGCAATATCTTCTACCTTTTCTACATTCATATCGTAGCTGACGTAACTTACGTTGCAGGAAGCCCTGTCAAGAACGTACCAGCTTGCATTTGCCGTAAGCCCGTTTGCAGAAAGTATGCCGTACATAGGGGAACTTTCAAGCGCGTCATTAAATGTTGTGCATATATCGCTGCCCAGAGATTCTATGCAGGAAGCCTGTTCAAGGACGTAGTTTTTATAGTTCTCCCCGAACATTTCATACTTATCTGAACCTGAAGTTACCACCCATAAATCGGTGCATACCACGCTCTCTCCGCGGATGCTTTCAATAAGGTTAAAAAAGCTTGAGGATGACAAATCGTACATATCGGCAGAGTTGCCGATGATAACGCTGCCTACCACACCCGTACCTATGGTGGTAGTTTCCCGCGCGTCGCTGTAATAATAGTCGGGCGTGGTAACAATGCCCGTTACGGTAAATGTTTTGCGGGCATACACGTCGCCGTATGTACTGTCAGATGAAGTAAGGCTGCCGGCAAGCGTTATCGTATCGCCCACCTTTACGTCTTCAAAATGGTTGTTAGTCTGCACGACAAGCACTTCGCCAGCGGCAGACGGCATTTCGCCTTCTGTAATTTCAAACAGATTAAGGTTGCTTAAATCGCCGTAACTGCTGCCGATAAGGCTGAAATCGTAGCCGACCATGTTTATTGCATACTGCGAACTGCCGTTGCAGCTGCCCATAACATATGTAGAAATGACGGGCATATATGCTTCAACCACCGTGTTTCCGCCGTCATCTTTAAGGGTAGTTAAACTGTCTATATCGCTTTGCGTAAGGCCGTATGTACCCTTTACGTCTATGTCGTATGCGTAAGAAGAGCGCAGATAGTCTGACATAGACGTCTTCATATCGGGCGTGGTCTGGGTAATACCGATTAAAAAGCCCACCCCAAGGGCGATAATCGCCATTATGGCTACAAACCTGCCAAAGCTGTTTTTAAATTCTTTTACTATGCTTTTAGAAAACTTTTTCATACTGCCACAAAAGATTTAGTTTATCTGTAAATAAATCTGCTATTCTCCCCTTACCATTCAAGCAGAGAAGCGTCCATGGGGTTATCGTTTACTTCTTCTGCAACCACCGTACCGTTTTTAACGTGTATAACCCTGTCTGCCATCTGCGTGATTGCAGTGTTGTGCGTAATTACAATAACCGTCTTGCGGTTGTTGCGGCAGACATCGTGCAATAGTTTAAGGATATTCTTGCCCGTTTCGTAGTCAAGCGCACCAGTAGGCTCGTCGCAGAGCAGCAGTTTGGGGTTTTTTGCTATAGCCCTTGCGATAGATACCCTTTGCTGTTCGCCGCCCGAAAGCTGTGCGGGAAAGTTGGTAAGCCTGTCTTCCAGCCCGACGTTTATAAGCGTCTCTTTGGCGTCAAGCGGATTTTTACATATCTCTGAAGCGATCTCTACATTTTCAAGCGCGGTAAGGTTTTGGATAAGGTTGTAAAACTGGAACACAAAACCCACGTCGAAGCGGCGGTACTGCGTAAGCTGCTTTTCTTTGAATTCACTCACCTTAACTCCGTCCACAAAAATATCGCCCGACGTAACGCCGTCCATGCCGCCAAGCATGTTTAAAACGGTGGTTTTACCGGCACCGGAAGGACCTACTATTACGCAGAATTCACCTTCTTCTATATTAAAGGTAACGCCGTTGGCTGCCTTAATTACATTGTCGCCCATTTTGTAGTGTTTGCACACATCGGTGAACTGAACAAAACTCATACCTGTCTCCCTGCACGCCGCCACATATATCCGCGGCAATAATCTCATTTTCAGCTAATTTATTATATTACTACCGTTAACGTTAAGTCAATAAGCGGAGTGTTAAATGTTTGTGAAAATTTGGCAAAAGGTACAAAAAACGGCTGCTCCCCGCAGCCGTTTTTTTGATTGAATTACTAACCGATTTAATCAGGTTTGAATTTGCTGACGATATATTCGATTTAAATAAGTGGATTGGCTTACAAGCTGTTCACACGAAATATCTGCTTTTATATTCAGTGCATTTAAAAGTCTGTTTGTAGTATCAATCTGATTAATGATATCTACATGTTGTCTGGCAAGCTGTACACTTAATATTTCAAAAGAAAATTTTATTTGCTCCTTTACAGCATTCAGTCCGCTTCTTATTTCATAACATATTTCTTCGCTTGCATGTTTTATTTCTGCAATTATTGCTTCAGTTTGCCTTTGCCTGTCTACAAGTTGAAGCGCGTCCCGCAAAGATATTGCTCTGCCCGACTGGAAATAAAATATTATTAAATCAATATTTACCCAGTCGCTTTCACTTATAGTGTTACCAAAAGAATTAATAATAGATTGCTTAATTTTTGAAGCTTCAAGAATATGTTGTTTTATTAATGCTTCATTTCCTTCAATTTGCTTTTTCATTTTGCGATTAGGCTCAATACTTGCTTCTTCTATTATCTGTTCATCTTCTTTATAGCGCATTTCTGCCTGTTTTAATTTTCCAGCAAGTCTTTCACGCTTTTTATTTTTTTTCTTACGCAACGTAAAAACAACTATCAATACTGTAAGTGCAGCAATAACAACAGCAGCAGCAAACGATGAAAATACAATAACCATCATCTCATTAGCAAACATTACCAAATTATATATACCATAAGCAAGTATTGCAAAAAAAACTATCGCCGCAATTACTACTCCTTTTATATTAGGAGTTTCAAATTTGTTTCTATTTGAATCTGAATCAAAACGACTAAGATTTAGTTTTGCCGAAGATACAGAATAGTACGCCACCTCTTTTTGATGTTCAATTTCTTCATTAAAAAGATTTATTTCTTCATTAACTTTTTTATTATCATTTTCCAAATTATAAACTGCATCATACTGCTCTGAAATAAGGCTTAGCCCGCCACGGATTCCATACAGTTCTGATATAAGCTTTTCGTTTTCCTTATCCATATTTTCAGCCTCTGTTATATTTTTAATAAAATTATATCAAGTCTTATAAGACTTGTCAAGTCTTTTTGTACTTAAAGAGTTATATAATACAAATAAAATAAAAATAATAAGATCGGTAATATATGAAGTTTGGCGATAGGATAAAAGAATTACGTACCGCAAATAATTTAAGCCAGATGGAACTTGCAAAAGCTACTGGCATAAGCCAATCGGCTATAGCGAAATGGGAACTCGGAAAAACTGAGCCCACAGCTTCGGCAATAGTAACTCTCGCAAATTATTTTAACGAAACTACTGACTATATTTTAGGTTTAAGTGATTAACATCCATAAATAATTATAACCCACCCGCCCATGCAGAAAGCGCAGGCGGGTGGGTTTATTAAATGTTGCATATGTGCTTGCTCATCTCACCGCCATAAACAACGCATTCTTGCTGTTTGGAGAAAAGTTGGCTCGCCCTTCGCTTACAGGGACGAACTATAAATAAGGTAAACATTATTCAAAAAACGTTATTATTTTTTAACAACTTTTCTGCCGCCCTGCCTGCTGGTCGCAAGCCGCGGCTCGATGCCGCTCTTGCGGGATCCTTCGTTAACACTCAGGATGACGAGATGAGCAGTCGTTTATAATAAGGTTTACGTTATTATCCCCTCATCCGTCGGCTACGCCACCACCTTCCCCCAAGGGAAGGCAAGGGTGGTAATGTCATTTCGAGCGGAGCCGTAGGCGAAGTCGAGAAATCTCCTGCCATTCCACGCACCGCTACCGTGCAACGTATGTTGCAGACGCTTACAGACAAAAACCTTACCCTTTCATGTATTTTTCAAAGCGCTCTATCTCTTTTTTGCTTACCGAAGGGGGTACTGCGGCAAATGCCGCAATAAAGTGCTTGCGGGAAACGGGAACGCTTAAATTTGTTTTTATACTTTCTAAAAGCGGGTCTTCTTTGGCACGGTCGCACACTTCTTCTATATCGGCACCGGAATAGCCGTCGGACAGAGCCACAAGCTCGTCTACGGATACGTCTTCTGCCACGGGTGCGCCCTTAAGCGCTTTTTCAAACATGAACTTTCTTGCGGGAGCGTCAGGCAGCGGTACGTAAATTTTTTGTGAAAATCTGCCGGAGCGCATTGCGGCGCCGTCTATATCCCACGGGCGGTTGGTTGCACCGAGCAACAGCAGGTTGGGGCTGCTGCCTGCAAAGCCGTCTATCTGTTGCAAAAACTCATTCACACGCTTATCGTTATGCGTGTCTACACCCCTTTTGCCTATAAGGGAGTCCATTTCGTCTATAAAAATTATAGCTCTGTCATCTGCACGGGCGGTTTTGAATAGCGAGTTAATATTCTTTTCTGATTCCCCCACCCACTTGCTTACTATGTCAGAACCCTTTACGGGGTAAAATTTTGCACCTACTTCGCAGGCTATAGCTTTTGCTATCATGGTTTTACCCGTACCGGGGGGACCGTACAGCAGTACGCCGCCGCCCGATTTTTTGTTGTAAAGCTTGTATTTATCGGGGTACTTTATGGGGTTTATCATGCGGGTGGTAATAGCTTTTTTAACGTCTTCCAGCCCCGCAATATCGCTGAAGTGCACATTTGGCACTTCGGCTGCCGTCCATTCTTTGGCGCCGTCGCCGCCCGTTACAGTCTTTTCCTGCTGCCCGCCATCGGGAACCTGGTTATTTTCTATAGCTACGTCTATATTTTCTGCAATTTCCACCAGGCGGCGGGCGCGCTCTGTACGCGCTTTGCGCAGTTTAGGCGTAGACTTTTTTGCCAGCTGCAGCAGAGTTTCTGCCGCAAGAAGGTAATTGCGCTTTGCAAGCTCGCCCTTATTTTCGGCATAAGCTTTTTTAGCCGCTTCGTAATACATATTAAATTTGTCGTTTAAAAAAGTTACGCTTAAATCTTCCATTTACCCTCCTTTAAAACGGGTCCTGCCGCATAGTACGGTATCAATTAAACACATTGCTGAATGCTTTTACCTGGCTTTGCGCTTCGCTTAAATCACGGTAAAGCTCTTCGTTCTGTTTATTCAAAGCCTGCTCCTGTGCAAAGTAACCCGCCACCTGCCTGCCAAGTTCTTCTGCCTGCTTTACGCTGTTGCTGCGCTTTATTGAAAAACCTACCATTGTACATAGAGCACACAGGGCAAACAGGGCGATGAATACTAAAAAGACAGTGTTGCTGCTTATTACCGCCGATAAAATTACAAAGAACAAAAACATAAATACAAACACAAAAATTATGGGCAGGCGTATTTTGTTGTACTTTGCTTTGTCGGCAAATCTGGCGCACTTTTCACGTTTTTTTGCAGCTTCCTGCTTTTTTTTGGCAATTTCTGCAAGAGAAGCGTTGTTATCCTGTATCTTGCCCTGCAAGTCATCGGCATGCTTTTTGCTTTCGGCGGCAAGTTCGCCGCAGCGGTACCTGCACATTTTTTTGTAAGAAGATATTTTTGCCCTTACGTTGCCGTCGCCATACCGTTCGGCGTTAATAAGGTTTATATCCGTTTTAAGGCTCAACGCCCGTATATAGTCGGTTTTTTGTGCGGCAAGCGCGCCGCTGTTCGCCTTTTGAGAAGCTAAAAAACACCCCCACCAGCCGTCGCCGCTGTCGGGATAAAGGTCTACTATCTTTTGGTAATCTTCAAGAGCGGCACCGTAAATTTCGGCATTAAGGTCTGCCTGCGCACCGTTTAACAGCCTGCGGAGCTGTTCGGGCTTTTCGTCGTAGCTGTACTTCGGGCTGCTGTAATGCGCCTTAGTAATACCCAGCCTTGTGCAAAGGTTGTCGGCAATTTCTATTTCGTAGCCGCCTGCGGGGTACTTGGCAAGGTTTACGCCCTGCACCGATCTTAAAAAGGGCGGTAAACTTAATGCCGAGCCTTCAAAAACGGCGCAGCACGCTCCGCTTATCCCCTCTTCTTCCTGCCTGTCGCGGTAGCGAGACCACTCGTTTTTTACCCACGGGGTATTTATATTTTCTTCGCTTAAAGCTACAAGTATAAAAAATTTACAGCTGTACAAAGCCTTGTATATAATCGGCTCGTAGTCGTCGCCCAGCCTGCCGTTTAATGTTACTTCAGAAAAAAATGTCTTTATACCCCTTGAAGTAAGCTCGTTATATATCCTGCGGGCTACCGTTCGCTCCCTTGTGGGGTTGCCGTTTTCGTCAGCCGAGCGGTAACAGATGAATACGTCAAAGTCGTCTTCTTCCGACATTTTTCGCTTTATTTCGCGCTGCAGGCGGTCTATTATTTGTGCCTGCTGTGCGTACAGTTCCGCCTGCTTCGGATCGGAATATTTTACCGCTGCAAGGTAGTTTTCGTCCTGCAGTATGCTCTGTTTAACCGTCCTGCGGCAGGTGGGTATAAGCTTATCTGTACGGCTGTCTTTTACGTACTCTATGCCGTACCTGCTCAGCGCCAAACCCCAGTTCGCTTCTGCATCCGTATCATCCTGCGAAAGTATAAGCGTATATTCCGTTATCGCCCCGTCGAAGTCGCAGGAGAGCCGCATTAAATTTGCACGGTTTAGCGCAAGGGACAGCGATTCGCCTTTACGGCTTTTAAAATGATATTCGTTGCCGCAGTACGGGCAGACGGCAGATAATCCGTCTGCGCTTACGTTAAGCGCGCCGCCGCACGTCTGGCAGTTTAACATAGTTGTATCAGCCATAATAAGCACCAAGTTATAAAATATTCATGCAGTGATATGCCGCAACTACTGCTTGCCGATGCGGCGTATCCTGTTCACAATTCCGTTATAAAAATCTTTTGCGCCGCCGTAAGTGCTGCCGCTATCTTCGGCAGGGAAGCTCTGCATACAGCGGTTGAGTTCGCCGTTGCACTTTTTTACGCTTTGCGTAATTTCGGTCTTTGCCACTTCCAATGCGGTAGCAACGGTATTTTTGCTGTACTTTACCGCATTTTTGTAGTTGGCAGAATTTAAAATGTAGATAATTCTGCCGTTAAAAGCCAGACGCTCGCGGCACTCGTTATAGTCAGACGCGGTATCGTAAAGCCTGTCTGTTATCTCCTGCACAAGCTTTTTACCGCCGCCGTAGCTGCGCACTTCCAGATCTGCCATAAGGGCGCCCAGCCACGCGTCGCCGCATCTGCCGTCAAGTTCCACCGCCTTGCTGAAAGAAGCGGCAGCCTTTATAAACCTGCCGCAGGCAAGTTCGGTTTCGCCGTCGGTAAGATACTTTTTTACATCACCGTAAACGTCATTGCCCAGGGAATATCCCTTATTTATTTTGCTTTTACCCAGCCTTGTGCAAAGGTTGTCGGCAATTTCTATTTCATAGCCGCCTGCGGGGTACTTTGCAAGATTTACGCCCTGCACCGAGCGCATAAAGGGCGGCAAGTTTAACGCCGAGCCTTCAAACACGGCGCAGCACGCTCCGCTTATCCCCTCTTCTTCCTGCCTGTCGCGGTAGCGAGACCACTCGTTTTTTACCCACGGGGTATTTATATTTTCTTCGCTTAAAGCTACAAGTATAAAAAATTTACAGCTGTACAAAGCCTTGTATATAATCGGCTCGTAGTCGTCGCCCAGCCTGCCGTTTAATGTTACTTCAGAAAAAAATGTCTTTATACCCCTTGAAGTAAGCTCGTTATATATCCTGCGGGCTACCGTTCGCTCCCTTGTGGGGTTGCCGTTTTCGTCAGCCGAGCGGTAACAGATAAATACGTCAAAGTCGTCTTCTTCCGACATTTTCCGCTTTATTTCGCGCTGCAGGCGGTCTATTATTTTTGCCTGCTGCGTGTACAGTTCCGCCTGCTTCGGATCGGAATATTTTACCGCCGCAAGGTAGTTTTCGTCCTGCAGTATGCTCTGTTTAACCGTCCTGCGGCAGGTTGGTATAAGCTTATCTGTACGGCTATCTTTTACATATTCTATGCCGTACCTGCTAAGCGCCAAGCCCCAGTTCGCTTCTGCATTTTCTGGATAGTCGGCAATAATTGCGCCATATTCGTTTATGGCGCCGTCGTAGTCGCAGTTTGTAAGGTAGGCGTTTGCCCTGGCAAGGGAAAGAGCCAAAGCCTGCTTTTTTTCGTCTTTAAAGGTGTATCTGCAGCCGCAGAATGGGCACACGGCAGATAAACCGTTTATAAATTCAAGCGTGCCGCCGCAACGGCTGCAACAGGTTACAGGGTGATCGTTTTTCATAATTGCCACCGCTATATCTGCGATTCAATCTTCTTTTTAAGCTCTTCTATCTCTTTATCTATAGCTTCGTCAGAAAATTCGTCGCTCATGCCTGCCTGCTGTTCTATCATCTCTTTTATTTCGCCGTCTTTAACGCCGCTTCCTGCCGCCGCAGAAAAGCTGTCCTGGCTGCTTTCCATAAACATTTCCATCTGCTCTGCCTGCATTTCGGCTTTACCCATAGCAACTTCAAACTGCTTTTGCACCTGCACAAATTCCTTTTCGTCGGCAAGCTTAGCCATCTCTTTGCTTAAAACGCTCATACCGCCAAGGAACTGCTTTGTCATTAACGTCATATCCTTCATCTGGGAAGTAATTTCAAAATTCAAAAGCATTTCCTGCGCGCGGCGCTGCTGGGTTAACGTCATTTTGTAGCCTGTAATGGCAAGGTTATACTGCGCTTCAAGCCCGTTCTTTTTTGCTTCGGTAGCCTTTTGCACAAATACCTTTTTTTGGTCTTCTAACGCGGCTATCTGTTTATTCATATCGTAAACGGTCTTTTTTATAAGGCGCTTTTTTTCAAATTCTTTATCTGCTTTACTTTTAAATAATCCCATAATATCCCCTTACGAACACTATTCGCGGGTGCCGTCGGCATCCGTGTCCTTTGTCTCTTCTTTCTCTTCTGATATATCCAGCTCGTCGTCTAGCTGGTCCTGGGTTTCAAAAATAGCCAAAAGCTCGTCGTCGTTGTCGTTTACGCCGTAAATACGCTCGTTTACGGTGTAGCCGCTTTGCACTTCGCGCCACGTGTCGTCGGCATCGGTGAGCACCTGCTCGCTTTTTACCTTTGTGTTGAGCGCTTTGTTTAAAAAGGCTGCAAGCCCCTTCTGGTCAGACAGAAGGTTGCCCAAAGACGCATTGCCCGTTTTAACGTAAAAATTGTTGTCGTCTATGGTGTTTTTAAGCTTTTTTAACAGCTTCATATTGTACAGCAGGTACATGCCGCGCTGTACGTCTGTCTGGTTTTCTTCCCTTAAATCGGTAATTTTTTTAGCGTAAAAAAGCTTAAGGTCGCGGTTCTTTTCTTTCCTGCCCTTGGCTAAAAGTTTATCTATTTCTTTTGCACGGGCGGCAATGCCCGCTTCAAGCTCGTCTTCCTGCTTTTGCAGGGCGCAGATGGCGTTTACCACGTCGTCCCGCTTTAATTTTTCGTACTTGCTTTTAAAAGGCCACATGTTTATCTCTCCGTATAGGCGGAGCGCTCCGCTATTAAAAGTTCTGCACGCTCCAGATATTTTTCTGCTTTGCCGCTTTTGCTTTCGCCTTTGGTTTTAGAAAGTTCTATTTTGGCATCGCCGAGCGCGCTGTAAATCTTTTGGTCTATTGCGGCTACTTCCTTTGCGGAAGACGGCGTAAGGTACTTTATCTTATCCTGCAGGGTTTTAAGGCGGGTTACCATTTCGGGCTTGCCTTCGGCAAGATATATAAGCACTTCTATAGCCTGCACATTGGCGTTTACGTCGGCACGGCTGCTGATTACCTTGCCGTCGGTATCGGCGTTTTTACGGTTGTGCACAGATATTGCAGCCAGAACAATTATTAAAAGGACGACTATCGCCACCGCAATTATTATTACGTAATGGTAAGGCTGCAGTGCACATAAGTTATTAAGCATGGTTTACTCCTTGCCGCTAAAGGGCGGCAGTATTTATTTTAATTTCCTGCCGCAGCCGGAGCAGAACTTTGCCTTGGCAGAATTTTTTCTGCCGCAGAAAGGGCACTCCTTTTTTGCGGGTACGGCAGAAGCGCCGCACGCAGGGCAGAATTTATCGCCCGCTTCAAGCGGGGCGCCGCACGCGGGGC
Source organism: Clostridia bacterium (assembly GCA_021202395.1). GTDB lineage: Bacteria > Bacillota > Clostridia > Christensenellales > Borkfalkiaceae > Coproplasma. The sequence continues at coordinate 21,940 of JAJQDC010000029.1, forward strand.
ATACGACCCCTTCTACGGCTCCTTCTTCTGCAGCCGCCTTTGCACGGGCTTCTTCTATATTTGATATATCTTCCTGGGATATAACAATATTACCTATTGTAAAAGAGAATACTTTTATGCCGTAATCTTCTTCTAACAGCTTTGATATAGCAGGCAGCACCGCCTGGGAAATTTCGTCTTTATGCTCGTTCATACGGTCATATGTAAGCCCCTTTTCTTTTACGGCGGCGGCAATGGCAGGTTCTATTTTACCCAAAAGACGCATAGAAAGGCGCTCTTTTAAATCTTCGGTAGTGAACAATTTATCCGCACCGATAAGCTCCATATACGCCTTGCGGGGGTTGCCGATCTGCACTTCCATTTCGCCGTGGGCACCCACCTTTAAGGGTATGTCCGTTTGGGGATCGCGGTAAGAAAACTGCGTTTTTGTACCCCAAAGAATTTTGAGCTTAGCCGTTTTTGAAAGGTATATAATTTCTACCGATACGCCCTTCCACTTCTTTTTAGATTTTTCTTTAAAGATGTAGTAGCTGCCGCTGTTTAACGTTTCCATAAGGACGCCGTCTTTTATTATAATAGCGTTGTGCGTTTCGGGAACTAAAACCTTAGAATCGCCGTCTAACCCTTCCGCTGTAATTTTTTTAAAGAGTTCGGTATTGTTACCTTCGTACTTGATGAGTTTTACTTTGTTAGCCATAAATGTAACCCCTTTTGCCCGCCAAGGCAGGCTGTGATTTTATATTACAATAATTATATCATACCAACGTGAAAATGTAAAGATGTAAAAATAAAAACCGCTGGATATTTAGGTTGCTGAAAAATAAACGTTACAGTCCCACGGGCTGTCATTTCGCGTGAGCGATAGCGCTACTTTGCGCACCTTATTTTATAAATTTCAGATAATTACAGCGCAAACTGGAGCAAAACGGAATGGAGAAATCTCCTGCCTTTTTAAGCACCGCTACCGTGCAACGCATGTTGCAGATGCTTATCACCACTTTTATACGATTCTTCGCTCGCGCGCAATGACGGAGAGTTTTTGGCGGTTTTTATCTTGGCTTCCCCCTGCGGGGGAAGCTGTCAAATTGTTGACTGATGAGGGGAAAATCTGGCTTTCCTTAATTTTTCTGTTAATCGGGTTACCAAGTTCGTCATCCTGAGCACAAGCGAAGGATCCCGCGAGTACTCGCGAACGAATAAGTAATTCCGACAATTCAATGCTTTTCTACCACATTATAGCCGTCCTTGTAAGGGAAGGGACGAGCCGCCATTTTTTAAACAGCACTTATGCGCTGTTTATGGCGGCGAGATGAGCAAGCACATATGTAACGTGCTTGCGGTGCCCGAAACGGCGGTTGTCCTTGCCGCCGTTGAGACCCGCTTGCGGGGGAAGGATTTATTCAGATAATAATGCCCACCGCTTTAATAAAGCTCCACTGCTTTAATTTTACATCATATTGTCCATTGACATAGATTGCTGATGATGTTAAAATAAACTGATATCAAATGAGAGAACGTAAATATGGCAAAAGAAAAAACAAACAACATTTTAAATATTATCAAAGGCAAAAAACTGTATATTATTTCTACCCTTATAGCGGCTGTTTACACCGCAATATTTTTTGGAACTTACGTCATCATATTTTACAAACTGCGTAACACATTTACAGCCCTGCCGTATATTATGGCGGCGTTTGCAATGGCACCAATCATTTTTGCCATACTCAACATCTTTATTTTCAAAAATAAAGCTGTTAACATAGCGGTAATAACGGTATCTGCATTAATGGCTTTGGGGCATTTTTTATTTACCGCATACGTGCTTGAAAAGCTCATATTTATTGTCGTTTCTGCATTGCCGATTTTAGCCATTATTGCCATACTTGCGCTTTTTCTGTTTTTGATATTAGGCTACCCCAAACTGGGCAAAAGAGCCAAAATGATAAGCGTTATTGTAATAAGCGTAATTATATTTTTTGTATGCGTGTTCGGTATATTAAATCTCAACTTCTTTTATTATACTTCCGGCGGGGTGGTGTTTGCAGTGGAAGACGAATACCAGATTGCATGGTCTACTTCGGTAAACTCTATCGGCTACGTTACCGTAGGAGAGTCCATTTATTACGATATAGACAACGGCGAAAACTGCGTCTGTACCCTGCACAAGGTGAGCATACCTATGAATGTGTTAGACGAAGCAAAGGGCTACACCATAACATCCGTTCCCGTCTATGCAGAAGCGGCATACCTTTCGGTAAGCGGCAAAGAGCACTCCGTTGAATACACCTTCCGCCCTGTGGACACATCTGACGGACTACAGATTTACAATATAAGCGACAACCACGAAGTATTGAGCGGCGCAAGCAAAGCGGCAAAATACTTTGGCAGCGACCTGGATATTCTTATACTTAACGGCGATATAATAAACGACGTTTCTACTTTATACCAGATAACGCTTATTTATAAGCTTGCAAACAGGATAACGGGCGGCGAAGTACCCGTTATATATTCCCGTGGCAACCACGAATGTAACGGCAAGTATGCCGAAAGGCTTGCAGACTATGTGGGCAGTTACAACGGCAAACTTTATTACAACGTAAAACTGGGAGACGCATATTTTACCGTGCTTGACACAAATAACGATATGCAGGATACCGACTACCGCATAGCGCCGTCGGCAAACCATGCTACCCAGCGTGCAGAAGAAACGGAGTGGCTTAATTCTTTGACCTATTGGGGAGAAGACTGCACCTACAGAATTCTGATAGCGCATATGGGGTTTGCTTTGAGCGATTACAGCAGGTTCCCCGAATGGACGGCTGAACTTATAGAAGCGACTGACGGCAAGTACGATTTGTGCTTAAGCGGGCACACGCATGTTACCGATTACAGCCCTGCGGGTACGGCTACAAAAACGAGCTACCCTGTTATAAGGGGTTCGATACGCAGCAACACCCGCGCGAGCGGAGAAGGGGTTGACCCCGCCGCCTTTACAGGAACGGCATTAACGTGCGTAAACGGCAGCATTACGGCGATGTTTACCAACAGCAAAGGCGAAGTAAGAAGCACCATTGCCGTGAAGTGAAAAATAAGATTGACATTATTATCCCCTCATCCGTCGGCTTTGCCGCCACCTTCCCCCATAGGGGGAAGGCAAGGTATGCTGCGCTCTGCCAAAGGACAGGATGTTGGGTTGTCATTGCGAGCATAACGTGGCAATCGTGGCTTAGTGGTCGCACCACCTTTATACGATTCTTCGCTTGCGCTCTGAATGACAAATGAACGGCAATAAACCAATATCGGCGGACGAAACGTCCGCCGATATTGTTACAAAAAATATTTTATATCTCTACTTTTACTATATCTGAACTTAAACAATTCACCGCGTTTACACACAGATGAATGCCGCGTCCTGCGCGTTCACCTTATCGCCGCTGCGCTCAGCCTTTTCGTAGTCGCCGTTGGGCAGAAGCCTGCGTGCGTTTACGTTATCGGCAAGCATTACCTGCAGCATGCCGTAAATTTTATTTTCTATATCTTTATCAAGAATGGGCGTTGCAATTTCTGCACGGCGGTCGGTATTCCTTGTCATAAGGTCGGCAGAAGAGATGTACATTATTCTGTCTTCCCCTTCGCCGAAGCAATATATGCGGGAATGTTCAAGGAACCTGCCTACTATGCTTATTACGTTTATATTTTCCGTCTTGCCGGCTTTGCCGGGGGCAATGCAGCATATACCGCGGATGATAAGGTTAATTTTTACGCCCGCACATGACGCTTCGCATAATTTATCTATTATTACCTTGTCGGTAAGGCTGTTCATCTTGCCGATAAACACACCCTTGCCACCCGATTTTGCTTTTTGTATTTCGCGGTCTAACAGGGCAATTATGCGGTCTTTAAAGTATTTGGGTGCAATGCACAGCCTGTTGTATTCGCCGTCTACGTTGCTTATAGACACATTGCGGAAGAAGGCAACGCCGTCTTCGCCTATCTGCCTGTCGGCGGTAATCACGTTAAGGTCGGTATACTGCTTAGCAGTGCTTTCGTTATAGTTACCTGTGCCAAGGTGCGTTATATAGCTTATCCCGCTATCGTCGGAAAATACTATGGAAATAATTTTGGAATGGACCTTGTAATTTTCCATACCGTAGATTATATTGCAGCCTGCTTCGTGCAGCTGGTTTGCAAAGTAAAGGTTATTCTCTTCGTCGAACCGCGCGCAAAGCTCAATAACTACCGTAACGTCTATGCCGTTTTCGCTGGCGCGCTTTAAAGCTTCTACTATGCGGGAATGGTTTGCAAGGCGGTATATAGTAATTTTGATTGAAATGCAGTCTTTACGGTCGGCACACTCGTTTAACAGCCTTATCAAAGGCTCCATGCTTTCGTAAGGGTAACGCAGCAAAATATCCTTTTTTCTCACTTCTTCTACCATGCTCGGTGTATTCTGCAGCCTGTCTGAAATTACGGGCTTGAACGCAGGGTACAGCAGAGACTGCGCAAGATCTTTATCAAGATACCTTGTCATAGAAAAGAAATATTTGTAGCTGAAGTTGCCGTTTACCTTGTAGATAAGGTTGTCTTCTATATCAAGCGCTTCGGTAACAAACTTCATAAGCGATTTGCTCTCTCCGCAAACTTCAAGCCGTATGGCGTTTTTGATTAAACGGGTTTCTACCATGCTTTTAAGGTAAGCAGAAAAATCGTTGTTGTATTCCATATCGGCGTCTTCTACATACGTCTCTATATCGGCGTTGCGGGTAACGCGGATGGTTATTGCAGATGTTACGGTATAACCCGCAAATGCGTATTCACCCAGATTGCGGATAATTTCTTCCATGGTGATGAAGCTCGGCTTTTTACCCGAAGAAAAGCGGTATAAACTTTCAAGACGGTCAGAAAATTCCATTACGCCTATCATGGTGTGGTCGTTCTTTTTAAGTTTATAAAGCATGTAGCAGCGTAAATTTTCAAACCGTATAAGGGGGTGCTTTGCGTCTATTACCATGGGGTTTAAAAGGGGCAGTACCTTTGCGGTAAAGTACTTTTTAAGCTCTTCGGTGCGGACGGGCGACAGCTTGTCGTAAGTAAGAAGATTTACGCCGCAGTCGGCTAAATCTTTTTTGATTTTTGCAAAAGCGCTTTCGCGCAGTTCGTAAAGCCGCTGTGTGCGGGCTGCTATCGCGCTAAGCTGTTCGCCTGACGTCAGGTTTGTTTTGTTGTCTCTTGCGCCGGGGTGAAGTTTGTCTTCATCGTAAAGGCTGCCCATACGCACCATGTAAAATTCGTCAAGGTTGGTGCAGAAAATAGACAAAAATTTACCCCTTTCTATAATGGGCGTATCTTCGTCAAGAGACTGTTCCAGAACACGCATATTGAACTTTAACCACGATGCTTCGCGGTTTATGTATATGCCTTTTTTTAATTTTATTGCGGGCTTTGCCGCAGACGCGGTATCAGCCGCAGGAATTTTTTTATCGTTTCCCATATTCTATCCTTAAATTAAATTGGTACGGTAATATGCCGCAATTACTGCGGTTTTACAACATTTTATTTTTTCGGCTGTTTGGGCTGTTTGCCGTCTTGTTCTTCCTTTTTATCAGAACCCTTAGGCTGCTTTTTGCCAGCCTTTTGCCTTATTTTTATATGTTCGGTAAGTTCTTCTACAGAGCTTATGGGCTTTACTTCTTTAACGGGCGATAAAAGAGATTCTTCTGCCTGCAGCTCGCCGCTTTGCACAAGCCTGATAAACCCTTCTTTAACGCCGTAGTTGCTTACCACAACCGTTTCAAAAGGCAGTCCCTTTAATATCTGTACAAGCGTTAATATTGCCACCACTATAAAGTATATTTTTTCGGGTGCATTTTTGATAAGAAGGTGCGAACGGTCGGGGGCTTCTACAAGCTTTTTGGCAAGCTTGTCTAACTTGTCCTTTTCTATAACCATCTCTTCGCTTTCGGGTATGTCGTAGTAATCGCGGTAGATTTCGTATATAGAGCGGTTTGTTGCGCCCACGAGCACTGCCGAGCAGCTGCCGCTCTTTTTCTGCGCATGGCTTTTAAGATTAGAAAAAGCTTTCTTTAAATATTTTTTTATCTTTGCGCACTCTTCCTTATTGGGGTAAACGCTTTTTACATATTTTTGCTTTAACGTAAGGGCGCCGAAGTCAAAGCAATGTATGCCCTTCCTGCCGCTTTGGGTAAGGTCGCAAAGCTCTATGCTGGCGCCGCCGATATCCACGACTACGGGCTGCGTAAGCGTTTTAAACGATTCGTTTGCGGCGCAGTCGCAATAGGCTTCCGTTTCGCCGTCAAGCTGCACTATAACCGCACCCGTGCGTTCCTTTACAGCATTAAAAACTTCCTGCGCGTTGCTTATAAAGCGCATCGCCGCGGTAGAAACCACGTAAAGTTTTTGCACGCCGAGTTTAACGCACTGGTCCTGGAATATCGCTATTCTGTCTACAATTTTGTCTATACCGTGTTCGGTTACCTTGTTACCTTCTATATAGCTTATAGTGGATAACCTTTCGCGGAAGCGGTATATTGTTTTTAAGCTCTCTTCTTCGCATACAGCCATAGACATACTTGTCGAGCTGATGTCAACTACTGCTATCATAAAACTCCTGTAAAATAACAGATTTATTTTTTTCGTTTGTTGTTTTTTTGGATACGTTATTCTTCAGCTATTCGGCTGACCAAGTACGTCATTGCGAGCGTAGTGTGGCAATATCTGCGCCTTATAAAATCGGGTTACCAAGTTCGTCATCCTGAGCACAAGCGAAGGATCCCGCGAGTACTCGCGAACGAATAAGTAATTCCGCCAATTCAATGCTTTTTTACCGCATTATAGCATTCCCCTTGAGGGGAAGGGGTGAGCAAACATTTCTCCAAACAGCACTTATGCGCTGTTTGGGTTGGCGAACAGAGCAAATGCAAAATGCAAAGCATTTGCGATGACCGAAACGGCGGTTTTTCCTTACCGCCGTTGAGACCCGCTTGCGGTGGATGAGGTGTTACCATTTTTATTACTTTCCACCTCATCAGTCAGCTTTGCTGACAGCTTCCTCTCAAGGGGAAGCCTTTATTGTGGTACGTATTTATCAGAATAAACGTTATTATTTTTAAACATCGTTTCTGCCGCCCAACCTGCTGGTCGCCAGTCCTGGCGAGATTGCCACGCGGTAGAGTCCGCTCGCAATGACAATTAGGCTGCTGCCGTTTTTTAATAAGGTGCGCAAAGTAGCGCTAACGCTCACGCGCAATGACAATTAGGCTGCTGGCGTTTACAATAAGGTACAAATTATTTACGTGAGCAACGCCTACTCCCCGAAGTATACGCCCATATCTTTTGCCAAGGTTACAATCTGGCTGTCGGCAGGAACATACTTTGTTCTGCCGGCAATTTCGGTAAGGCTGTTATAACTTAATTTAGAGCCGTGCACCGCCACCGTTACGCCGAACTTGCCCTGTTTTGCAAGCATGCCGCCGTAAGCGCCAATTCTTGTGCAAAGCACTTTGTCGTAAGCACAGGGGTCGCCGCCGCGCTGTATATGCCCCAGCACTGTGGCACGGCAGGATATGCCCGTATTCAATTCGGCTACGGCTGCACACCGCTGTGCGGCGGAAGCGTTGCCTGCGGCTGCAAGGTAGTCTTTACGCTCTTTCTTGCCCATAGCCGCTTCCCGCGTGCTTATTGCGCCTTCTGCCACCGCTATTATTGTAGAGCGGTATCCGTCTGCCTTACGCTTTTTAAGGTACTGCGCAAGGCTGTTTTCATCATAGCTGATTTCGGGAATAAAAATTCCGTCTGCGCCCGAAGCGAGACCGGAGTAAAGGGTGAGCCAACCGACTTTGTTGCCCATTACTTCCACAAAAAATACCCTGCTGTGGCTGTCTGCCGTGGTGCGTATCCTTTTAATGCAGTCGGCGGCAGTCTGTACGGCGGTATTAAAGCCGAACGTTACGTCTGTGCCATAGATGTCGTTATCTATAGTTTTGGGCAGACCTATCACGTTGCAGCCTTCTACCGAAAGTAAAGAAGCCGTTTTGTGCGTACCTGCACCGCCAAGTGCGATAAGCCCGTCAAGCTTAAGCTTTTTATAGTTTTCTACCATGGTCTGCAGGCGCGTTGCTTCACCGTTGTCGCTTACAGTCATAAGCTTGTACGGTGTGCGTGTACTGCCGAGTATGGTTCCGCCAAGGTCAAGTATATTTTCTACGTCGGCGGGGTAAAGCCTGCGGTACTGCCTGTTTATAAGCCCCAGATAGCCTTCTTCTATGCCGTAAATTTCTACGCCGTCTATGTTGTTGAATGCGTACTTGCAGAATGCACGTATAACTGCGTTAAGTCCGGGGCAGTCGCCGCCGCTGGTCAAAATTCCTAATTTCAATTTCTTATCCCCGTTATAAAAAGATTAACGGTTATATTATACCATTTAAACAAGCCAAATGCAAGCGTTGGAAAGATAATATTAAACCCTTCCACCGCTTCCCCAGTAAGGACGGCAAGGTGTGATGCAATGCTCTTGGCTTCCCCTTCTATGGGGGAAGCTGTCCTGTAAGGACTGATGAGGGGATAATCTGGTATTCCTTATTCTTCAACATTTGAGCAATATAATGCGGTAGATAGATATCCCCTCATCCGTCGGCTACGCCGCCACCTTCCCCCGCAGGGGGAAGGCAAGG
>JAJQDC010000050.1 GCA_021202395.1 Clostridia bacterium
TATGGTTCAAAACCCTTCCCCCACTTCGTGGTCCCCCTTCCCTTACAGGGACGGCAAGGTGTGGTAATGTGCTCCCCTTCACCATCGGCTGACCAAGTACGTCATTGCGAGCGTAGCGCGGCAATCTCGCCCGAACGGGCGGCAGTAGCGTTATTCCGTCCGTTCAATGCTTTGCTACCGCATTATAATAAGGTACAAATAATTTAAGAATAAACATTATAATTTTTAAACAACTTATGTGCCGCCCTGCCTGCTGGTCGCCAGTCCTGGCGGGATTGCCACGCGGTAGAGCCCGTTTTGCGCACATTTATCTGAAACCTTTTACAATAAGGTGTGCAAAGTAGCGCTAACGCTCACGCGCAATGACATAAAGGCTGCTGTCGTTTATAATAAGGTTAACATTATTATCCCCTCATCCGTCGGCTTCGCCGCTCTCAACGGCGGCAAGGTAAAACCGCCGTTTCGGTCATCGCAAACGCTTTGCATTATGCGTTTGCTCTGTTCGTCAACCAAAACAGTGTACTACACTGTTTTGAGAAATGTTGACTCACCCTTCCCCCAAAAAGGGGAAGGCAAGGGGAAGTAATATACAAGTTGCTCTAACTATTAGAAGATCTCTCCACGCGTTCACTAACGCTCACGCAGGATGACGTATAATGTTCGGTCGTTTTCAAACGGCTTTGGGGTAAACTTTTTTGGCGTTCTTTGCCGATGATTTAAGCTCTTCCTTTACTTCTTCACAGGCTTCGTTAAACTCTTCTTCGGTGTCTTCAAGCTCTACGCCGTCCAGAATATTCTGCAGCTTATATTCGTAATTCAGATACTTTATAGTCTGGTAGCCGATCACTGCGGTGAGCGTTCCGTTAGCCAGCCCCTGCACAGAGCTGTCTACAAGGACAGATATTGCCGAACCTAAAATCGGTATACCCTTTGCCGCACCGCCTATTGTCTGGGCGACGCCCTGCCCGATTTTTACGCTGCCAAGCCCGTAAGCCACCAAAGAATTTTGTATCACCTTTGCAAATATCTTTACCAGCCTTGCGTCGGACGGGCGGAAGCCGTACAAAAATACGATGTCCTTTATCATCTGCAGATTAACCACCGCTATTATTGCCGCGTCTGCGGTGTTGTTTTGCGACACTGCAGAAAACATTCCGCTCTTTACAGCGTTTTTAACTATGATGGAGCGTGCAGACTTTTTTACCGAATCGGCATACAATCTGGTAAGGCAATCTTTTATCCCTTCGTCATCACCGCGGTTAAGGCTTGCAGCCATCTCTACTACCACCTTATCGTCGTACCAGCCCACGCCTTCTACCGTGGCGTTAAAATCTATCATCTTTTCTGCAATATTGCGCCTTACACGGCGGTTATGTTTTTTTGCTTCCCGTGCAGACTGCGAATTTACATTCGTCTGAAAGTAGTCCGTCTTTAAAATTTTTACCAGCGGCACCACAAATATAAATATGTAAATCACCACGCACACAACCGATACGGCTATGCCCGCATAAAGGTTGATGTCGTACACTCTTAAAGCTACCAGAAACAGACAGGTAAACAAAAATATCCCTATCACGGCGGCAAGCATCTTTAATATAAAAGAAGCATGCCTGACGTTCTGCCGCTTTACGTACTTTTCTTCGTATTCGTAAATGGTCATCTTGCTCTGCTGTTCGTTATTTTCTTTTTTATCCTTTTTGCCACTCATAATTTATTCTCCGTCAAAGATCTATAGTGTATTTATAGAGTTCCGATTTTGTAACGCCGCGGTCCTTTGCGGCAAGTTTTACCGCTTCTTTTTTATCGTACCCCTGAGCCATATATGCCTTTATATGCTCCTGCGGCGTAAGGCCGCTATAGGGGTTCTTCTCCTGTTCGGCACCGCCGATAATCAGCACATACTCCCCCTTCTTTTCTCCTTTAAGCCCTTCGGCAAGGGTAAAGTTTACAGCTTCTTCGTGAATCTTTGTAATCTCCCGTACGGCGCAGGCAGGTCTGTTGCCGAATACTGAATACATATCGGATATATAGCGGTCTACGTCCTGCGGCGCCGCATGGAAGCAAAGGGTAAGGTCAAGCCCTTCATACTTTTTTAAAAGGCGCAGCCGCTCGCCCTGTTTGTCGGGTAAAAAGCCAATAAAGGCGAACCTGTCGGCGGGCATTGCCGAAAGCACCAGGGCAGACAAAAATGCGTTTGCACCCGGTATAATTGTATAAGGCACGCCCCGCTCTTTAAGCGCTTTACACACCACGTTGCCGGGGTCAGATATAACCGGCATGCCGGCGTCTGATATCACTGCTACCTGTTTACCCCCGTCATATGCCGCAATTATTTTTTCCGCCGCTTCTTTTTCATTGAATTTATGGCAGCTTAAAAGGGGCTTTTTTATTTCGTACGCATTCAGAAGTTTTAAAGAATGCCTTGTATCTTCACAGAATATTACGTCCGCTTCGCGCAGGACTTCCAATGCACGCAAAGAGATGTCTTTTAAATTGCCAATCGGCGTAGCCACAAAGTATACCATTTTAAAATTAACCCCCGCATATACCGCATTTATCGCTGTTTATAAGGGTGGGAAGCACGTCTACCCCTTCTTTGCCGCCGTATACCGCTTCTACCATAACAAGGTAAGGCTTTACACCGCTTTTGCCGCTTACGAACTGCATCCGTTTTGGTTCAAGCTTTTTTTGCTTTAACAGATATATAAGTTCGGCTGCCCTGTCGGCACGGTTGATTACGGCAAACCTGCCGCCGTATTTAAGCACCCTTGCAGCCGTATCCACAATCTCTTTTAAGGTTATAGTAATTTCTTTGCGACAGACAGCCTTTTCGTAAGAAAGATTTTCAAAGCCGCCCCTTTCGTACGGCGGGTTGCAGAGCACCAGCGAAAAGGCTCCGTTGTATTCCGTACCGATATCCTGCACCCTGCAGCACACCGCGTTTACGTTTGTAAAACCGTTATAAGCTATCGTGCGGGCAGACATTTCCGAAAGGCTTTGCTGCATTTCAAACAGCGTTACGCTGCCGATATGCGTGTTCAGGCAGGCGAAATGGAGCCCTACTATGCCCGATCCTGCGCAGAAATCGGCAACCGTATCATTCTTTTTACCCTTTACAAAGCGGGATAAAATTATACTGTCGGAAGTAAAGCGGTAAAGCTCTGTATTCTGGATAATCTTTTTGTCGGCAAAAAGTTCTTCTAAAACTTCGCCCTGCTGTAATTGTATCTGCATAGCCCTATTATAACTGAAAATCAGCTTTATGTAAATAATTTTTCAGGGAATCATTTTATTGTAATAAACCCTTCCCCCACTACGTGGTCCCCCGTCTCAGCGGCTGTAAGGTCATCAGCCGCTTTTGCGCAGTTATTATCTGCAAACCCTTCCACCGCAAGCGGTCCCCCTTCCCTTACAGGGACGGCTATAAAAAAGATGCGCAAAGTAGCGCTACGCTCACGCGGGCACCGCAAACGCTTTTCACTATGCGTTTGCTCATCTCACCGCCATAAACAGCGTATTAGTGCTGTTTAAAGAAATGGCGGCTCGTCCTAATAAGGACGGCAAGAATAAGGTTGACGTTATTATCCCAGTTGGAGATCTCTCCACTACGGTTTACGCACAAATTATCTGAAATTTTATAATGCGGTGCGCAAAATGAAGCGCCGTCGCTCACGCGAGAGGACAGCTCCGCGAGCTGTACAGCCCCGCAGGGGCTGTCATTTCGAGTGAAGCGTAGCGTAACCGAGAAATCTCCTACCTTCTGTGCTTTGAAGCCGTGCAACGTTAGTTGCATATACTTACTACCACATTATAGCCGTCCTTGCAAGGTAGGCAAGATGTGGTACATAGAATAAACTTTTATAATAAAGTAATAGAGCGGGACAAAATGTCCCGCTCTACAAAAGTTGTTTTTTATTAATTATTCAGCAGAGATAGCGCCGGTAGGGCAGCCTTCTTCGCAAGCGCCGCAATCGATGCATACATCGGGATCTACCTGATATTTTGTATCGCCTGCAGAAATAGCGGATACGGGGCAAGTTGCTTCGCAAGCACCGCACATTACGCATTCGTCAGAAATAACGTGTGCCATATTGCACCTCCAATAATGAAATACGCTTTTAAGCGTTTTTATTATATCACAAGTTTTTAGCAAAGTAAAGGGGTATTTCCAAAAATTTTTACAAAAATACTGTAAATTACTGTAATATTTTATTCACCACAGTTAATATTTGTAAAAAAGTGAAGTAATACTATACTCTTGGCTCCCCTTTTATATCGGCTGACCTAGTACGACAATGCGAGCCAAGCGTGGCAATTTCGTTTAGAAGCGTAGCGGCTGGCACCCGTATAGCAATTCCGCCCATTCAATGCTTATCACCGCATTTATAAAAAACGTCATTATTTTTAAACATCTTGTGTGCCGTCCAACCTGCTGGTCGCCAGTTCTGGCGGGATTGCCACGCGGTAGAGCCCGCTCGCAATGACGGAGAGTGTTCGGTCGCTTAAAATTAAATTTAATCAGCTTACCGCCGTATCAGTCAAGAAGTTTTTTCATCTCTTCGTCAAGCTCTTCCCTTTCTTCACGTTCGGGCTTGTTGTGCTTTTTAAACTTAATATCGTCTAACTTGAAGTCGCGGTAAATCATTGCGTCGCCCTTTACTATCTTTACCTTTACTTCCATTTTAAGCATATTTATGTTGACCACGCTGCCCGCCCCTTCGGGGGTAATAACTTCGCTGCCGATCTTGGGCATCTTTTTGTAAGCTTCTGCGTAGTAATCGTTTTCGTAGGCAAGGCAGCACATCAGCCTGCCGCACATGCCTGATATTTTGGCGGGGTTTAAAGAAAGCCCCTGGTTCTTTGCCATTTTTATGGAAACTTTTTTAAAGTCAGGCATGCAGCTTGAACAGCAGCACACCCTTCCGCACGGTCCGAGCCCGCCCATCATTTTCGCTTCGTCGCGGATGCCTATCTGGCGGAGTTCTATCCTTATGCGGAATACCGAAGATAAATCTTTTACCAGTTCGCGGAAGTCTACCCTGCCGTCTGCCGTAAAGTAAAAAATCACCTTGGTTCCGTCAAAGGTAAACTCGCAGTCTACCAGCTTCATTTCCAGCCCGCGGGCTGCAATCTTTTCCTGCGCAACCTTCATTGCGCCGCCGCGCTTTTCTTCGTTTAAACGCAAAGTCTCTTTATCCTTTTCGGTAGCAAGCCGTATTACCGGCTTTAAGGGAGCAACAAGCTCTTCTTCGGGAACTTCCCGCTCTTCCATAGTAACAGTGGCGTACTCTATGCCGCGGGCGGTTTCTACCACCACGCCGTCGCCCTCTTTATATTTGTCTCTGCCCGGGGCAAAGTAATACACTTTGCCGCAGTCTTTAAATCTTACGCCTATAATTTTAGCCATTTATCATTCTCCTGGATTACGCCGAGCATAACGCTGTACAGCAGTGCAGAAAAGTAAGCGTTAAACTTAAGGTCTGCCTGCGCATTGCCGTATGCCTGTGCCGCATAAATAAGCGTGCGGCTGTCCCACACGGCGGCAATCTTTTTTACGCCGTCGTCGCCTTCACCCGTAACGGTGTACTTTAACGCCGAAAAAAACAGCCGCTCGGCTTGCGCCATAATCTGTTTTTTGTACTTGCTGTCGGCATACTTTAAAGACAAAGCCCCCGCCTTGTCATACGTATCTGCCGTACATATTTCTGCGGCAGCCCCGTTGATTTCTGCAAACGAGCCTGCTGCAAGCGCCTGCGCCGCGCCAAGTATACCGCCGCAGCTTTCGGCTGCCCTTTTGTTGTACTCACCGCCGGGGGACAAACGCTCTAACGCGCCGTAAATTTCCTGTGCGGTAAAGGGCGGTATTTCAAGCATATGCACACGTGATTTTATGGTAGGCAGCACTGGTGCGGTGCTTGTTGCGCCAAGCAGGAAGTACACCCCTTCGGGCGGCTCTTCAAGCACCTTTAACAGTTTGTTCTGCACCACTGCGGAACATTCTTCAAAGCCGCTTATGGCATACAGTTTTTTATCGCATTCCGTAGGCTTGAGCGCGCTGTCGGCTATCATTGCCGAAACGGCTTCCGCCGTAAATTTTTTATCTTTTAAAGGGTAAATCTGGCAGTCGGGGCAGGACTCCCTGTCTATTCTGCCGCTTAAAGCGTCGCCTTCTTTGCAGCCGAAAATCACCTTGGCAAAAATTTTAAGCGCCGTACGCATATTTGCGCCGTCGGCAAAAAGGAGCATATAGGCATGGGCAAGCCTGCCTTCTTCCCCTTCGCCGCATAAAATTCTGTAAGCCGCAGTGCTTTTTAACAGCTGTTCCACAAGGCGCCTCCCGCTTTTAAATTATACCCGAACTTTTAAGCAAATTATAAATATTATCGTTAGTTTCAAACTTGGTTCCGCCGCATTGCACGCACACTATGCGACGGTTATTGCGGGCCAATTCCTTATAGCCCTTATAAACCCTGTCGTGGAATTCCATACCCTGCCGCTCCATGCGGTCGTTTAAATCTGCCCCGTGCTTACGCTCGAATGCAGCTTTGGGGCTTATATCCAGAAACAGCGTAAGGTCGGGCGGGAACTGCTTTAATGCCCGTGAGTTTATCTCTGCAATAAAGTCTGTACCCAGCCCCCTTGCATAGCCCTGGTAGGCGAAGGAAGAATCTACGTACCTGTCGCAAAGAACAAGCATGCCGCTATCCAGTGCGGGCTTTACAATTTCGGTAAGGTGCTGTATGCGTGCCGCTGCGTACAAAAGCGCTTCGCATTCATCGCACATGGCGGAATTGTTTTTATTCAATATTACCGTGCGGATCTGTTCGGCAACGTCGCTGCCGCCAGGTTCGCGGGTTACAAGGTGCTTTATGCCTTCTTTGGTAAGCCTTTCGGAAAGCAGCCTTATCTGCGTGCTTTTACCCGAACCTTCGCACCCCTCAAACGTGATAAATTTTCCCTTCATATCTCACCCGCCACTACGCGAATTTTGCCGTCTTCAATGCCGTATACATGGCTGTTGCTGCCAAGAATTTCTATTACGTTTTTTGTAATGATTTCGCCTGCGGCAACCACAGGCACGCACGGGGGAGATACCCCCGCATTGGCTGCACATATCCTGCCTTCCGCCATGTTCAGCGGAACATACTCGTACGGTGCGGCAAGAGCCTTTAAATACCCCGCCGATTCAACCGTATCGGGGAAAGTATACTCCCTTTTGCCGTCTGCACGCAAGTCCCCGTCCTGCACAATTTTTACCAGCGCACCCATCAGCCGCTTTAAGTCGGCGGAATCTGTCATGGGCGAAAGGTAAAAAAGTATATACCTGCCGTCGGTAAATTCGGCATATATGCCCTTCTTTTCTAACTGTTTAGCCACCAGACGGGCGTCCTGCCCAAACGGCGATATGTCTATGGCAAGCTTTGTCCAGTCGGCAGAAGGGTAAAGCTTAAAGCCGTATTCCTGTATCCTGCGTCGGGCTTCGCATGCCGCATTTTTAACCGCCGCTATGCGCTCCGTATTGGCATGACAGAACTTTACGGAATATTCCACCGAAGCCATTATGGGGAAGCTCGGCGACGTGGTACGAAAGATATTCAGCCCTTCTTCAAGCCGTCCGCAAAGGGCAAGGTCATTCAGATGCACCAGCGCGCCCTGCGTTAAAGCGGGCATGGACTTGTGCACGCCGTCTACCCAGATATCGGCGTAAACGCCTGCGTAGCCCTGCCTGTCCTTTTCGTAGGCAAGGTGCCCGCCGTGCGCGCCGTCTGCCAGAAGCAGCCTGCCGTGCGCCTTTAAAACTTTGCAATATTCTTTTAACGGGGCTATATTGCCGTAGTAATCGGGCGACGTCGCAATAATGCCCGAAATGCTTTCGTCGGCACATATCAGCCGTTCAATCTGCTCTGCCGAAGGCTGAGCCATCACCCCGCCAACCGTTTCGCCCTGCACAATAACGGGCTCTACGCCCAATATGCGGCAGGCATTCCACACCGATTTATGGCTTGTACGCGGAACTATAAGCTTTTTGCCACGCGCCGCAGCTACAAACACCATCGCCATTACTCCGCTTGAAGAACCGTCGGTTGTAATGTAAGAGCGTTTTGCACCCACTATGCGGGCGATATCTGCCTGCGCCGCCGCTATAGCCCCCGTGGGGGCGGACAAATCGTCGGTATAGGGCAGCTCCGTAGTATCAGATTTTGCCGTAGGAAAGGTCAAGCAGTAGTCGTAATCTTGCTTGTGCCCCGGTGTATGAAAGCTTACTTCGGTATTTCTGCCGTTTAACAGCTTTAATATATGATATTCCTGCATTTTAAATTGACCGCCATATATGCCTTAACCACGGCAACAAGCAGCCACTGTTAAGGAAGTTATTTTTTAGGTTTCATGGTAGGGAACAGAATTACGTCCCTTATGGTTGCGCTGTCTGTAAGCAGCATAACAAGCCTGTCTACGCCCATGCCGAGCCCGCCCGTGGGCGGAAGCCCGTATTCAAGCGCAGTTAAAAAGTCTTCGTCTATCTGTGCGTTGCAGCCCGGTTCCTGGGCACGCTTTTCGCGGACCTGCTTTACAAAGCGCTCCCTTTGGTCTATAGGGTCGTTCAGCTCAGAGAACGCGTTGCCGAACTCGTGCGAACAGATGAAGTATTCAAACCTTTCGGTAAACGCGGGATCTGACGGCTTGCGCTTTGCAAGGGGAGAATTTTCTACGGGGTAATCGTAGATGATTGTGGGCTGCACAAGCTTGTCTTCTACAAATGCGTCAAACAGTGCGATAAGAACGTGCCCCTTTGTAGCCCTTTCCCCTTCTTCCACTTCGGCGCCCAGTGCTTTTGCACACTCGCGTGCGGCGGCATCGTCTGCCCAGCTGTCGTAATCGGCGCCGCAGTATTCCTTTACCGCCTGCTTCATGGTCAGCCGCTTCCAGGGCGAAGCAAGGTCAATTTCCGTACCCTGGTAGGTGATAACGCCGCTTCCGCATACGTTTTGCGCAATGGTGCGGTACATATCTTCTATCAGGTCCATCATGCCGAAGTAATCGGTGTACGCTTCGTACATCTCTACCGTGGTGAACTCGGGGTTGTGGAATGCGTCCATACCTTCGTTGCGGAATATCCTGCCCACTTCGTAAACTTTTTCAAGCCCGCCCACTATAAGGCGCTTTAAATAAAGTTCGGTTTCTATACGCAGGTACATGTCTATGTCAAGGGCGTTGTGCCTGGTTTTAAAGGGGCGGGCAGCCGCACCTATTTCAAACGTGGTTAAAACGGGGGTGTCCACTTCAAGATAGCCCCTTCCGTCAAGGTAACTGCGTATTTCGCGGATGATGCGTGAACGCATTACAAAGGTGTTCTTTACTTCGGGGTTTACTATTAAATCAAGGTCGCGCTGGCGGTACTTGATATCCATATTGGTAAGGCCGTGCTGCTTTTCGGGCAGGGGACGCAGAGACTTTGATAACATCTCTATATGGGTACAGTGGATGGAAATTTCGCCCGTCTGCGTTTTGAAAACCGCTCCCCTTACGCCTATTATGTCGCCGATGTCGTAATCTTTTTTATACGCCATATAGTCGGCTTCGCCCACTTCGTCGCGCTTGACGTAAATCTGTATAAGCCCTTCGCGGTCAGAAAGGTGGGAAAAGGAGGCTTTACCCATAATTCTACGCGACATAAGCCTGCCCGCAAGGGATACCTCTTTGCCTTCAAGCTCTTCAAAATTATTTTTTACGGTAAGGGAATCTGCCGTAACAGCATACTTGGTTTTTTCGTAGGGGTTGTTGCCTTCGGCAATGAGCTTTGCAAGCTTATCACGCCGTATCTGTGCCTGTTCGGCAAGCCTTTGAGTTTCTTCCTCTTCGGTAAGAGGGATATTATTTTCGTCCATAAAACAAGCTCCCGCTTTTACTAATTTTTGTTAATCTATTGCAGTAATCTTAAGTTTGTAGCTTGAACCGTCGGGGCAGGCTACAGTAACCACATCCCCGATCTTGTGCTTCATAAGGGCTGCGCCCACGGGCGATTCGCTGCTTATCTTGCCGTTCATTACATCTACGTCGGTTACGCTGGTAATGACGTATGTGTCGGTGTCGCCGAATTCTGCGTCTTCTACCGTAACTTTGCTGTTTAAATGAACAAAGCTGTTGTCTGCAATTTCAGCAACTATTTTAGCGTTCTTGATCTGGTATTCAAGCTGCTCTATCTTGCTTTCGTTAGAACGCTGCTCTTCGCGTGCGGCGTCGTATTCGGCATTTTCTGATAAGTCGCCGTGGCTGCGCGCTTCGGCAATGCGCTCTATTATCTGGGGACGTTTGACCATTACAAGATATTCTTTTTCTTTTTGTAAATCTTCGTAATTCTTTTGCGTCATTTCAAAAATCTGATCTGCCATTTTTTTACCTCTTATTTTTAATTCACAGATTTATTATAATAAATCTTGTGATTTGCTATGCAGGACGTAATAAATTAGTGTGATTCCGACTGGCAATGGAACCACACTTTTTACTGTTCTTTCTATATTATATAGTTTAGTAATCAATTTGTCAACTTATAAGGGGGCATGCACGGCAAAATATATCCCCGTTTGCAGGCTGCTTTGCGGTTAAATTATACTTTTTTGCGGTAAACGCCTTTAGAGACAAATTCTATTATATTTTTATCGCGCAGTATCTGCAGCTGCTGCCGTATTTTAGCTTCTATATTATTGTTGCCGGTATGCTTTAATTTTAACGCTTCCGCATACGAATATACTTCTTTAAGCGTAAATATCAGTTTATTTATGGCGTTGACGCAGGCAAGCACGTCAAACAGCCAGCCCCTGTTTTCAATCTTGTCTGTCTGTTAGCCTTTTATACGCTTGTATTCCGCTACTACTTCAGATTTATCCCTTAACTTTTCTTCGGTAATAATACTTATCTTTCCCTGGTAGGGCACTTCTGATATAAGTATATTGCAGCCAGTCCAGCCGGCACGGCGCGCCGATGGCGACAGCGGTTTACGCTTTTCTATTACAGAAGGTACAAAAAAGAACTTTGGTATTACAAATAAATTTTTTACTTCAAGCGTCTTTGTATATTGCAATATAAACAGGTCGGGGTTAGATGAACCGGTAATGCGGTTTATCATAGTTTCGTAGGCGCCATCGTTAATCTTTTTGCCAAGTGCGCCGCATTTGCTTTTTAATTCAAAAATCTCACCGCAGCTTTCGCACACAAAGTCTGCAACAGGCTTATTGTTTTCTAATTTAGAAATATGCGGATTGCCGCAGCACGGGCAAAAAATATTATTGCCCACCCAGTTTTCGCTCATTACACGGACTTTTTGCAAAGGGCTTTTGTATTGCACGGCAAGCGTTTCATCAAAACGGTAATCCATAGCCGTTTACTTTTTAAGCGAATTTACAAAGGCGGTGATGCGGTCTATCGCCTCTGACAACTGTGCCATGCTCGTCGCGTACGAACAGCGGACATGCCATTTGCCGGCATCGCCGAATGCAGAACCGGGAACTACCGCCACCTTGTACTCTTCTAAAAGACGGGTGGCGAACTCTTCGCCGTCAAGCCCCGTAGACTGCACGCAGGGGAACACATAAAAGGCTCCCTTGGGACTGAAGCAGGAAAGGCCTAAGGCGTTAAAGGAATTTACCATAAACCGTCCGCGGCGGTCGTACTCTTCACGCATCTCTTCCACTACCGCAAAGTTGTCGGTAAAACCTTCTACCAACGCGCCGTTGGCGGCATGCTGGCTTACGCGCGGTGCGCACATGATGGCGTACTGGTGGATTTTGAACATGGCGTCATCTATCGGCGGGGGAGCGCAGACGTAGCCCACACGCCAGCCCGTCATTGCAAACGCCTTGGAAAATCCGTTGATAAGCACAGTTCGTTCAGTCATATCCCCTATCGAAGCGATGGAAGTATGCCTACCTTCGTAGGTAAGTTCTGCGTAAATTTCGTCTGACACCACAAGCAGGTCATACTTTTTTATAACGGGGATAATAGCTTCTAACTGCTCCCTTGTCATAACCGCGCCCGTAGGGTTATTGGGGTAAGCTAAAATTATGGCCTTAGTCTTTTTGGTTACGGCGCTTTCTATAAGTTCGGGGGTAACGATAAATTCGTTTTCCGCTTTGCAGTCTAACGCAACGGGCGTTCCGCCGGAAAGCGACACCATGGGTGCGTACGAAACGTAGCAGGGGGAAGGCACTAAAATTTCATCCCCGGGCTCGCATATGGCACGGAAAACAAGGTCTATCGCTTCGCTTGCACCCACGGTAACTATGGTGTGTTCCGGGGGGTAGTTTACGTTAAACCGTTCCTTTAAATATCTGCATATGTTGCTGCGGAGTTCAGGAAGACCGCGGTTACCCGTGTACTGCGTAAGACCTTTTTTTACCGAACGTATGGCGGTATCGCGTATGCTCCACGGGGTAACAAAATCGGGTTCACCCACGCCCAGAGAGATAGCGTCCTTCATTTCGGCAACAATATCAAAAAATTTTCTTATACCGCTCGGCTTTAATTCACCGGCACGTTTATTTACAAAATCTCTCATAGCTTTATGGCTGGTAGTTGAGCCTGCCGTTGGAATTGTCTATTTCGATCATATTGGCGCCTTCTACCTTATACTTCTTTAAAATAAAGTGGGTTGCGGTAGAAAGCACGTTGTCGTATGTTGATATACATTCAGATACAAAGCGGGATACATCTTTAAGCGAAGAGCTGTGCACAATTACGGCAAGGTCGTACGCTCCGCTCATAAGATAGAGCGTTTTAACCTGGGGATATGCCGCAATCTCGCCCGCTATGCGGTCAAACCCCGTACCGCGCTGGGGGGTTACCTTTACTTCTATAAGCGCTTCTACGCTGTCGTCTTCTATGCAGTCGCTGTTTACTATAGCACCGTATTTGACAATTATCCCGCGGGCTTCAAGCGATTTTACAGTTTTTATCACTTCTTCTTCGCTGACGCCGAGCATGACCGCCATTTTTGCGGTAGAGCGGCGGGAATCTTCCGTTACCAGGGCTAATATGTCCTTTTCAAGCTTTTCCATAAAAACTCCCACGGCAAAAATTGCCGTTAATGTAAGTTATTTAATATTATAATAACCTTTTATTAATTAAATGTCAAGTTTATAACGCAATGGTAAAAGTTAAACGGGGGGTATTCTTATTTTGACATTGGCAAATAAGTAAAAGCGACATAGTAAGGGGCGGCGCAGATACTCTGCGCCGCCCCGTTATTTTAGCTTTGCTTTTTACTTATGGGCGACAGCTTTCTGTGCTTTTTTAATTCCTTTAAAACAGAAAACAAGAGAGAAAATAAGCCCTACCGTCCAGCCGACGGGCCATGTCGCCCAGATGCCTATAATGCCGAATAGCGGCGACATGATCTCACATAAAACAACGCGCAGACCTAAATCTATAAAAGTCGCTATCATAAATTTACCCATCATATGCGCACCGCGCAACACGCCGTCAGCCACTAATTTTACCGATACCACAAAGTAAAAAGGCGATACGATGCGCAGGTACATTACGCCCGTCTGTATGGCTTCGTCGCTGGGGTTGCTGATAAAAAAGTTAATAAGCGGCGAAGCAAACCCTTCGTACAGAGCTACAATTACCACGCAGATTACCCACACCAGTACCACGCCCGCGCGGAACCCGGGCATAAGCCGCTCTGGCTTGCCCGCGCCAAGGTTTTGCGACGTGTAATTAGAAATACCGTTGCCCAACGTTGTAAACGAAGTTGTTACAAGATTGTTGAGTTTTATCGCTGCGGAATAGCCCGCCATTACCGACGAACCGTAAGAATTTATAACGCTTTGTACGATGATATTGCCCACCGAAATAAAACTTTGCTGCAATATACTCGGCACGGCTATTACCGAAATTTCCTTAAAAAGCTGCAAAGAAAATACTCTTGGTTTTTCATCCGTATGAATCTTACGTAACTTTACAAAGACTACTACAATAGATAAAATGCAGCTTATTCCCTGGCACAAAAAAGTAGCCCACGCCACGCCTTCCACTCCCATGGGAATGGCGGTTACAAACAAAATATCCACGCCGATATTAGCCACCGACGACGCGGCAAGGAATATAAAGGGCGTAGTGCTGTCGCCCAGCGCGGAGAATATGCCCGTAGCTACGTTATAAAAGAAGACGAAGGGCAGGCTGTATATGTAAATGCGAAGATACCGTTCGGAATCTTCTATAACGTTATCGGGCGTATTTATAAGCTGCAACAGCTGTCTGCACAAGAGTAGCCCCGCCAGCATAAGAACGGCGCACAGCACCGCACTTGCAATAAGGGTGGTATATACCGCCGTCTTTAAATCTTTATACTGTTTTGAACCGAACAGGCGGGATACTACTACCGAACAACCTATGTTGCAGCCAAAGGCAAACGCGATAAAAATTAAGGTAATTTCGTAGCCGTTACCCACGGCGGCGAGCGCTTCTTCTCCCAAAAATTTACCGGCAACAAGACTGTCGGCTATATTATACATCTGCTGGAAAATAATACTTCCGAACAGCGGTAAGCAGAATTTCCACAAAACGGAAGACGGCTTGCCTACAGTTAAATCTTTATTCATACAATCTCCTTGACTTTTTCACACCGAGCTATTATACTACACGGTATAAAATATGTAAAATATATATTTTGCTAATTAATTATATCAAAAGGATATAGTATGAACGTCAATTACGACTACTACAAAATTTTTTACTACGTTGCAAAGTACCGCAGTTTTACCAAAGCGGCAGATGCGATGTACGCCTGCCAGCCCAATTTAACCAGGGCGGTAAAGCGGTTGGAAGGGGAACTTGGCTGTAAACTGTTTTACCGCAGCAGCCAGGGAATTACGCTTACTCGTGAAGGTGAAATTCTATATAGCCACATAAGCGTAGCAGTCGAACATATCTGCGCAGCCGAAAGGGAAATTACCTTAGAGCAGACCATGCAACGCGGCAACGTAGCAATAGGCGCTACCGAAAATGCCCTGCACGCCGTTCTTCTGCCCGTTTTGCGCACATACCGCGGGCTATATCCACAGATTAACATAAACGTTACCAACTACAGCACCAAACAGGCGATTGACGACCTTAACCGCGGCATGGTAGACCTTGCGGTGGTAACGTCGCCCGTTACTATCTTAAAATCTTGCAAAAAGACTACAATAAAGCAGTTCAGAGAAGTAGCCGTCTGCGGAACGCAATACTCCCATTTATGCGGGCGCACGCTCAGTATTAAAGAAATTTGCGATTACCCAGTAATATCTTTAAGCGCAGACACCATTACCTACGAATTTTATTCGCAATTCTTTTTGCAAAACGGCGCAGAGCTTACGCCCTGCATAGGGGTAGCCACCACCGACCAGATTATTTCTATGGCAGAAAATAACCTTGGCATAGGCTTTGTGCCCGAATTTATTTACGACGAAGCCGACCATACCAAAATTTTTAAACTGCAGGTAGCACCGCAGGTACCAGCAAGGGAAATTTGTCTGCTTGAAAAAAACGACCATCCGCTGCACAAAGCCGCAGAGATTTTAAAAGAGATGATTGAAAATTTTTCTGACAGGTAACAAAATTACCACCGCCACAGGTATTAAAAAATAATTACCTTAAATTGTAAGATTAATCGCTTGCAAAGCGGCGGCAGTTTGCGGTAAAATAAATTTATATACGGAGCAGTTATGTTTAAGATTTGGGCAAAGATAGAAAAAGAGCATAAAATTGTAAAGCAGATGACTTACGAAAACGACGGTAAGTTTGCCTGGGCAGAGTTTTTTAACTACCTTGCCGACATCTGCGAAGAGCTTGATATCGCCACGCCCGTCCTGTTAAAGACGCACATCTTCAGCTACGCTAAGTTTAACAGGGTGCGCTTCCTTCCGCGTGATTTTACCGAACCGGTAGATTTTAATTACCTTGTGCTTGAAAATATTATTTTGTAAACTGTTTCACAATTTATGGCAGTGGACATTATTATTTAAGAATAAACCCTTCCCCCACTTCGTGGTCCCCCTTCCCTTACAGAGACGGCAAGTAAGAGTTACTCCCCACCTGATATAAACCCAATAACATAGTAACGGAGCAGCGAAATTACTGCTCCGTTATTTTTTAAATCACTATAAAAACGATAAGGCATACTACCGCCGCTATTGCCGCAAATACGCCCAACGTGGGCAACAGACAACACATATGTCTGCGGGGTGGCGGCCTGTGATGCGGTCCATACGGTCCGCCGTGCGGCCCGCCGCCTGGTCCGGGTCCTGGCATAAATACTCCTCCTTAAGCTCTGTTGTTTATTTATTATCTCACGGCAGAAAGATATTGTCAATAGGTAATCTGTTTTTCTATGCAGTTTGCCGACTACTTCAACCCGCGGTAGGGGCGAAATGCTATAAGGGCGTAAATATTAAACAGGGCGGCAACAAAGCCTACGGCAAGAGCAATGCGCACCGCAACAACATTGTTAAAACACATAAAAGCAAGCAGGTTAAAGCCGCAAAAAGCATATATTCCGCCGCACAGCCCAAGGAATATAAGTATAGAGTTACATATAACCGAAGATAGTCTCATACCCCCATTTTGCGCAATTACCCCCGTAATATGCTTTGATTAATGAAGGTTTTAGAAATGGCGGCTCGTCCCTTAGGGGAGACAAGTGTGGTGCGTTGCTCTATTCACCGTCGGCTGCCAAGTTCGTCATCCTGAGCAACAGCGAAGGATCCCGCGAGCACTCGCGCCCGAATAGCAAATTCCGCCCATTCAATGCTTATTACCGCATTGTAATATGATGAACCCCTCAGTCTGCTATGCAGCCAGCTCCCCTTACAGGGGCGCCTTTACTGCTGTACATATATATTTAGAAATAAACGTTATTATTTTTAAACAACTTGTGTGCCGCCCTGCCTGCTGGTCGCCAGTTCTGGCGGGATTGCCATGCGGTAGAACCCGTTTTGCGCACATTTATCTGAAATATTTTAATTAAGGTGCGCAGGGTAGCGCTATCGCTCACGCGCAATGACGTATGATGTTCGGTCGTTTATAATAAGGTAAGCTAATACGTTGTCCCGCTCTTGGCTCCCTTATTAGGGGAGCTGCCCGTAGGGCTGTGGGGTTCACCTTATTTTATGGTTCAAAACCCTTCCCCCACTTCGTGGTCCCCCTTCCCTTACAGGGACGGCAAGGTGTGGTAATGTGCTACACTTCACCATCAGCTGAGCAAGCACGTCATCCTGAGCGACAGCGAAGGCTATCTGCGCCTTATTATCTGAAACCTTTTATAGTATTGTGTGCAAAGTAGCGCTATCGCTCACGCGCAATGACGTGTAGTATTCGGTCGTTTATAATAAGGTAATTATATTTATAACTTCCCGCTAATACACCCCCTATATATCATCGATCTTGATGGAAATTCCCGTGGCGGCATCCTGGTACATTACCCAATAACCGCCGCCTGATAACGGGATATACCCTGCCATACCTTTAAGACTATCGGGCGGAGTTTTTGCATTTTTTGACGGCACCCCGTAACAAAGATAAGCGGGCTTGCCTTCGGCATATATCACGCCGAATACGTAATGCTTGCCGCCGCCGTACGTAATTTTAGCCCAGCGGGAATCTTCTACCACCCTTTCAAGCTCATCTTCCCGCGGGTATGTACCAAAAATTCTTTCTATCTCTCCCTGCACTTTGCGGAAAAAACCGTCTGCCGCGGCAAGCGGAATTTCTATCGCTTCCCCTTCGCCGCACTGCTCTTTGTCTTGCGGCTCTTTGCGTACGCCGCAATAAGTTTCATCTTCTGTGCCGCATATCTCTTCTTCTTTTTCCGCTTCATCTTTGCGTAAGCAGCCGCCGCTCTCGCCGCTGCCGCCGTCTTCATCTCTTTCATAATAATTCCCTTCGGCTATGGCTTCGTCGTCGTAAGCCGTTTCTGTAGAACTTACATAAGCCCGCTCTTCGGCTTCCACTGCCCGCCTTGCAAAGTCTGCCGCATACTCCATATCGCCGCATACTGCCGTGGCAATGTGGTTTACTTCTCCCTTTAAAACAAAGCACACAGCCGCCGCAAAGCCGCAGGAGATATCCACATCGCACTCCCCTTCGTACCCTTCTGAACCGAACACCACTTCGTTAGCGCCGTCTGACAGAGCTATTACGTAGTGCCCTTCGGCAAGGGGTGCAAAGTTTATAAGCGTGATATCTGCCCTTAGACGGGAGCCGTACTGCTCTGTTTTTACCAGCCCCGACAGCCTGCCGCCGTCGGCAGAAAATCCGCTTTTTATTCCTTTTATTACCGCTATATTTCTGGTATATCCTGCCACCTGCAAACCCGCCCGTTATAAAAATATACTTTATTACATAATATATTATGGCGCACAGAATATTTTGCATAAATTTGACGATATGGGGGTTACTTTATCGCATAAAGCTAAAAATCAAGTTTTGCCTTAACAAAAAATGTTAACAACTATACAAAAGCGTAATAAGTAAAAAATTATTTTAATTTATTTGCGTTGTGTAAAATTTTGCCGTATAATTATTATGACATACAATTTGAATTTTGATTAAGGAGTATAATATGGCACTTACAAAAAATCAAAAGATCCTTTCTTTTGTAGAGGACAGCGCCGACCTTGCCCAGCCCGACTATATCGTATGGATAGACGGCAGCCAGAAGCAGATTGACGAACTGAGAAAAGAAGCCGTGTATTCCGGCGAACTTATTAAACTTAACGATACGCTTTTACCCGACTGCTACCTTCACCGCACCAAGGTGAATGACGTAGCCCGCGTAGAAGACAGAACATTTATCTGTACGCCCAAAAAGGAAGATGCCGGCCCCATCAACTACTGGATGGACCCCAAGCAGGCTCACGAGCTTTGCGACGAAATTGCCCGCGGCAGCATGCACGGCAGAACGATGTACGTAATACCCTACTCTATGGGTGTAATAGGTTCTGACTTTGCACGCTACGGCATAGAAGTAACCGACAGTATCTACGTTGTGCTCAACATGTGCATCATGACGCGCGTTGGCAAAAAGGTGCTTGAAGCTATAGGCAAAGACGGCGACTTTATAAAGGGCTTCCACGCAAAATGCAACGTAGAAGCAGAAAAAAGATATATCATGCACTTCCCCGAAGAGAACTCCATCATATCCGTTAACTCGGCATACGGCGGCAACGTTCTTCTTGGCAAAAAGTGCTTTGCATTAAGAATTGCGTCTTACCTTGGCAAGAACGAAGGCTGGATGGCAGAACACATGCTTATATTGGGCGTAACCTACCCCGACGGCGAAAAGAAGTATGTGGCAGCTGCATTCCCTTCCGCATGCGGCAAGACCAACCTTGCAATGCTTATACCCCCCAAGCACTACCTTGACAAAGGTTACAAGGTAGAGTGCGTCGGCGACGATATCGCTTGGATAAGGGTGGGCGAAGACGGCAGGCTTTGGGCAGTAAACCCCGAAAACGGCTTCTTTGGCGTTGCACCCGGCACAAACGAACATTCCAACCCCAATGCGCTTGCATCAACAAAGCGCGGTACTATATTCACCAACGTAGCTTTGAACACCGACGATATGACAGTATGGTGGGAAGGTCTGAATAAAGATTTACCCGAACACTGCATAGACTGGACGGGTAAGCCTTGGGATCCCGCTAAGTTCGACAAAAAGGATAAGTCTACCTGCGCTGCGCACCCCAACTCAAGGTTTACCGCTCCCGCACAGAACTGCCCCTGCGTATCACCCGAATTTGACAGCCCCAAGGGCGTTCCCCTGTCGGCAATCATCTTTGGCGGCAGAAGAGCTACCACTACTCCCCTTGTTTACCAGTCAAGGGACTGGAACCACGGTGTGTTTGTAGGCAGCGCAATGTCTTCTGAAACTACGGCTGCAGCTACGGGCGCAGTAGGCGTGCTCCGCCATGACCCCATGGCTATGAAGCCCTTTGCAGGCTACCACATGGGCGACTACTTCCAGCACTGGATAGATATGGGCAAGGTAATTAAAAATCCCCCCAAGATATTCAACGTAAACTGGTTCCGCCAGGACAAAGACGGCAACTTTATCTGGCCCGGGTTCGGCGACAACATGCGCGTGCTTGACTGGATATTAAAGCGCTGCGAAGACAGCGTAGACGCCAAAGAGACGGCTATAGGCTACGTTCCCTATGCAGAAGATATTGATATATCTGAACTTGATTACGAAATTGCCCCCGGCAAGAAGTTCGGCATAGAAGACCTTAAGGGTATACTTGAAATAGACAAAACCCGCTGGGCTGCAGAAGCAGAAGAGCTTGAAGGTTACTACAACAACACCATCCAGGGACGCATCCCCAAGGAACTTTGGGACTGCCTTGCAACATTGAAGGCTAACTGCGCAAAAGACTGATTGAACGGGCAATATCCCGCAATTAACGTAGTTTGTAGTTAATTAAATTATAAGAATAAAAAACGGCTTGCGTGCAAGCCGTTTTTTTTGTTTTGGTTAGAGAGTATTACCCATCGGTTAACCAAACTCGTCATTGCGAGCGTAGCGTGGCAATCTCGCCAGAGCGTAGCGGCTGGCGCCCGAAAAGAAATTCCGCCCATTCGATACTTTTTACCGCATTATAATAAGGTAAAATTCAATCAAGAATAAACGTTATTATTTTTAAACAACTTATGTGCCGCCCTGCCTGCTGGTCGCCCGTTCGGGCGGGATTGCCACGCGGTAGAGCCCGCTCGCAATGACAATAAGATTACTGCCGTTTATAATGCGGTGCGCAAAGTAGCGCTGTTGCTCACGCGCAATGACGTTAAGGCTTATGTCGTTTATAATAAGGTGAAATAAATAAAAAATTACTCCTTTTTATTCTGTTCGTTGGGGGATATGTCGGGGGGAATGGTGTTATCACCGCCACCTTCGTCACTGCCTGCGGCGGCATGGACGGGCGACATAAACACGCTTACACCCTTTTTTCTCAGCCGCAGAATTGCGTAGTAAAGGGGAATACCCAAAACGTATATCCACAGCGCTTCGTTTAAAATCATAACGGCAAATTCGTACCAGTAAACAACGTCGGGCGTGCCGGCAAGTATCCATACGGCAGGTATTATAAATGCGTTCAGCATTATGGGGAAAATGCCGCCTATTGCTACCTTTAACACATGGTTTTTAAAAATCTTGCCCGTGCAGTAGGTTAAGAACGCCGCAATAAGCGTTGCAAGGCTGCCAAGAAAAATGTCGTAAACGCCGTAGCCAGAAAACAGGTTAGCAAGTATGCAGCCGACGTAAAGGGCGGGTACCGCTTCGGGGAAGAACAGCGGCAACACGCACAGCGCTTCGGCAGGGCGCACCTGCAGCGGGCCGTAGGCAAGGCTGCCGAGTGCCCAGGTGAGTACGGTGTACAGTGCGGCAATTACGCCTGCACGGCACAACATTTTTGCGTTCCAACGGGAAAAGTCTTTACCTATCCCTTTGAAAAAGTTTTTCATTCTGCTTTTTTCGCGGATATCGGCGCAATATTAAAGGGACGGCAAAATTCAACCGTCCCTGAAATACTTATATCCGCATCTCCTTCGGTTTTTTTAAGGAAGTGTTGAGCCGAAAACCTTCCTGTTTATTTTAACGCTTTTGCGTTAATATTTTTGTTGATTGTTTGTTATAGTTTATTTATAAATAATTTATACCTTATTATAAACGGCAGAAAAGTAAAGTCATTGCGAGCGGGTTCTACCGCGTGGCAATCTCGCCAGAACTGGCGGACGACCAAGCACAAACGCCACACAAGTTATTTAAAAATAATAACGTTTATTCTTAATAATATATACCTTATTATAATGCGGTAAAAAGATATCTGAAGGCGGAATTTGTCTACTGCCGCCCGTTCGGGCGAGATTGCCACACTTACGTTTCACTACGCTCGCAATGACATAATTAATAACCCGAATGACAAAAATAGTGTCTTGCTAAAATTTCTTTTTAAGACAGATGCTTACTCTTCTTCCTTATTTTCGGGTTTTTCTTCAACGGGCTCTTTGGCGGCGCCGCTGTTGCCTAAATAGGTGCCGAAGTAAATCTCTTTCTTGCCGCGGGCGGCGGGGCGGGAACTTCTGTTCCTGTCGCCTGAACGGTTGTAGCCGCCTTCTGAACGGTTCCTGTCGCGGTTGTAACCGTCTTTACGGTAGCCGTCTTTATTGTAACCGTCCTTTCTGTAGCCGCGGTTATATTCCCTGCGCTCTTCTTTATGTTCGCCGTTTTCGTCTTCGGTACGGTTATAGCCGCCGTAGCGCTTGTCGCGGTTGAACTGCCTGCCGCCCTGCTGCCTGTACGGCTTTTTATCGTAAGGGCGCGCCCTGTAGGGCTTCTTTTCAAAGGGCTTTTCGTTATTGGGAATTATAATAACCCTGCGTAAAGGTTCCTTGCCTTCTGACACGGTTTTTACATCTGTATTTTCTGCAAGGGCGGAATGTACTACCCTGCGTTCGTAGGGGCTCATGGGGTCAAGCGCAACGCGGCGGGCGCGCTCTACTGCCTTTTCTGCCTTGGCTTTGGCTATAGAAACAAGCTTTTCTTCACGGGCTGCGCGGTAGTTTTCGCAATCTACCACCACCCTGCGGTATTCGTCTCTGCCGATATTTGCAACCGCGCCAGCTATGCACTGGATAGAATCTAACACTTCGCCCCTGCGGCCGATGACTGCAGAAGTATTGGTGGTTTTAATTTCTATCTCTATCTTTTCTCCGTCGGATACGACGTCGCTGAAAGCGGGTATCTTTAATATCTTTAAAAGGCCGTCTATAAATGTGCACGCCCTTTCGCTGTCGGTTGCCTTTTTAACAATTTTTACCTTTGCCTTTACTGAACCGAAAAGCTTCTTTTTACCTTCTTCAAGCACGGTAATTTCTGCCTGATCCTGGGTAATGCCCAGGGCTTTAAGCCCTTCGGCAACGGCTTCTTCTACCGTTTTACCCGTAAACTCGTTTTCCTGCAATTCTTCCATAAATTAATTTTCTCCTTTAAACATATCAGCGTTTTTTCTTGTTCTTTCTCATTTCTTTCTTTTCTGCAGATTTATGAAGGTACCTGTCAAGTTCATTGCGCTCTTCAAGTTTTTTGAATTTTACGTTGAGCGTCCTGTTTACTATAAGCGACGTAATAAGGCTGTACGTGGTGTTCGTAATCATGTATATTGAGAACGCCGCACTGTAAAAGAATGAGAATATACCGTAAATAACGGGCATTAATATGAGCATCCACTTGTTTGTTCTTGCCGCGCTGCCGTCTACCGAGCCGAGCTCGTTCATGCTCTTTTGCATACGCATCGTAACAAACTGCGAAAGGAACATCATGCCTATCGCCAATACTATAAGTACAAAGTAACCGTTATAAGTATCCTTTGCATCGGTAAGGTTATAAGTTACTTCATTATACGATTCTTCATAATTGTCGTCTATAGAAGCCCTTGAAAGGGTAGACTGGAACTTGCTGAAGCTCGGCAGCTCTTTATTGAGCATAGAGTCGGGGTACCAGATGTTGCCTACCCATATAAAGCCGTTTAAATTTTCTTCGTAATATGTTGCCGAAGCGGCGCGGGCGTAGTCGCGGATGTAGTCTTTGACTACTAAAATCATATCGTTTTCCGTCTCTACATCTGCAATAAGTTCTTCGTATTTTGTAGCGTTTTCTTTGGTTTCTTCCTTTGCCTTATAATAAGTTTCAAACAAAGTGTAGTCTACATAATAAGCTGTTTCGCCGTCGCTGTCTTCAGTTTCTATCAGAAACCCGTTTGCAGGTTTATCCGAACTGTAAGTCCAGTTATCATCATAGACATATTCTGCAACAACGCCGTTATATGCGTTTACCATTCCGCGGTAAAGTTCAAGGTTTGCATACTGGGAATAGGTAGAAAACTGGCTGAACACTACCATGAATATTACAAGAGATACTATGGTAGGAAGGCACACTCCCATCATGCTGTAGCCGTTCTTTTTGTAGAGTTCTGCAACCTTCTGGTTGTACATGTTCTTGTCGTTTTCGTACTGCTTTTGCATCTTTTCCATCTGGGGGCGCATCTGCTCCATCAAAAGAGACTGCTTTTTTGTTTTGTACTTGGAATATACGTCCAGCGGCAAAACTATGGTTTTAAGCACGAGAGTAAATATAAGAATACCTACGGCGGTTATACCAACGCCTTCTACTATCCACTTTACTATCTCGCCTATAAAGTTAAGGTCTACTGCGTCTATATTCTTTACCATAAAGGATATAAAACTTGTAGATTGTGCTAATAAATTCATCTTTAATCTCTGGGCGGGTTATAAAACCCACCTTACTTTAAAATAATTTTCCGGTACGGGGTCGTACCCGCCCTTTGTCAACGGGTTACAGCGGAGTATACGCCATGATCCCAATAATATCCCTATTATAACGCCGTGGTTATTTATCGCCCTTAACATATATTCGGAACAAGTCGGGGTATACATACACGTCCCGTGAGAAAGATGCTTCTGGTAAAATATTATAAGCCTCATAAGAAACATCTTTATAAAGGGTTTAAACACAGTGCGCCTTAATTTTTTATAAATTACTTTTACGCGCACCTGTTAATTTTCTCCATACACTTAGTAAGCGACTGTTCAAATGCGGCAAGGGAATACTCTTCGCTTATCTTCGGCAGCAAAATTACGGCGTACGGCTTTTGCAGAGTGCCGCAGGTGTTATAAAATGCCTGCCTCAGAAGCCGCTTTATTCTGTTGCGCCTTACCGCTTTGCCGTATTTTTTAGAGATTGCTATCCCCATTTTCAGCTCTGTGCAGGGGAAGTATACAACCGTAACTGCGGCAGAATATACCTTTTTACCCCTTTTGAATACCCGCTGATAGTCGGCGTTTTTTTTGATTTTCTGATACTTCAATATTAGTACCCCGTATGCCGCCGTAATCTTTTTTCTGCGGTATGGCGATATGCGAACGATATTTCACGCCCGCAGTTAACCATTTATACCGTTTTGATTTTTAAGCCATTATGCGCTTATCTTTTTTCTGCCTTTGTTTCTTCTTCTTTTAAGAACCTTTCTTCCTGCAGTTGTAGCCATACGTTTTCTGAAGCCGTGTACCTTGCTTCTCTGTCTTTTTTTAGGCTGGTAAGTCCTTTTCATAATAATTTATCACTCCGTTTATTTATTTCAGCGCAACGCGCCTTATTTTTTTATTATAACGCAAAATCCATTATACAATTATTAAAATGTTAAAGTCAAGCGTTATTTGCCGTTCTTACAGGTAAAATTAAATATAAAATATCCTTATTTTCTTTATTATTGCATATAAAAGGCTGTATACCCGAATTAAAAGAGAGCACAACTTCGTCTTCTTCAAGCGAACTTACTGCGTCTTCTATAAACTTTGAGTTCATCGCAATGCGGATATCCTTGCCTTCTGTCTGCGCCTTTACAGGTTCCTGAACGTTGCCTATATCTGAATTGGAAGATACTTCTATCATTCCGGAAGATATATCAAATATTATAAGGTTGTTTTTATCTGACCTTACAAGTATAGCCGCACGCTGTATGCTTGAAAGCAGAGCGGCTTTATCCACAATAACGGTGGTAGAAAAAGCTTTGGGTATAATATTTTCTTTTTTGATAAAGTCCCCGCCGTACAGCCTTGATGTGAGCACGGTATCGTCTACCGAAACAAGGATCATACCCTTCTGTATAAAAATTTCTGTCTCCCCTTCAGAAGGGATCATCTTTTCTATCTCGTTTAGGGTGCGGGCGGGGCAGATAATTTCCATATCGCCCGTGCTGGATATAATGGGCGCGGTACATGTTGCAAGGCGGAAGCCGTCTAACGCAGTTACACACACGCTCTTTTCTTCTATAATAAACTGGCATCCCTTAAGGTTGGGGCGGGAATCGTCGGCAGCGCAGCAGAACGATGTAGAAGAGATTACCCTTTTAAGGTCTTCTGACTTCATTTTAAAGCTGTTTTCGTTTATATCTGTGCTTACTTTGGGGAAGTCTTCTGCAGAAAGTACCTGCATAGAAGTCTGGCTGTCGTCGTACTTTATTTCCATCCTGCCGCCGTCGGCGATAAGAGTTATCTGTGCGTTTTCAAGTTTTTTAATAAAATCGTTAAAATATTTGCCGGGTACACAGATATCGCCTTCTTCAAGCACTTCTGCCTTTATTGCCTTTTGTATAGAAATTTCTCCGTCGGTGGCAAGAAGGGTAAGGCTGTCGTTTTTTGCAGTCAGTTTAATGCACTCTAAAAGGGGAACGGTAGTGCGCGTTGCGCAGGCTTTTACTACCTTTAAAATAGCTTCAGAAAGATTTATACCTTCACAGATTACCTTCATATAACACTCCTTAATATTTTTACAGGCTTGTCCACTTCCGTTATCTTTGTTATTTTATTTATTTTATTAAATAAGTTAAATAGTATTATTAGTAGTAGTGGCTGCGGAATTGTGGATAAATGGAGCCTTCTTTTTAAATCTATTAATATAATAACAAATAAACGGGCAAAAATCAATTAAATCACGGGAATTTAGCAAAAGCAGGCTGTGAAATTTTGTGTTGATAAGGCGGTGGAATTAAAGGTGGATAAAAAAGGCAAAAAAGTGGAATTGTTATAAAAATTTTTAAGGCGGAATTTGTTGAAAATTTTGTTTTGGTGGTAAATTATATATTTTTTAAGGGTTATAAACAATTATACACGGCTGTGGAAAAAGTTTTCTACAATTTAAATTCAGGTAAAAAATTTAAAAATAAGTATAAAAAAGTAAGATTTGTATTTGAAATGGGCGGCAATGTATGGTACAATATACGGGTAAATAAAAAGTTATCAACGGAAAATTGTGTATGAAAGATTTTTACGGGATAAAACTTAATAAACTGAACTTGCAGCGGATAGACGCTTTTTATGAACTTTTAGTAAAATATAACAGCAAGTTCAACCTTACCACCATTACCGATAAAGATTCTTTCATGATTAAACATATTTACGACAGTATTGCAGGCGAAAAGCTGTTCCCTGCCGGCGCTAACGTTGCAGAAGTTGGTTCGGGCGGCGGGTTCCCCTCTATCCCGTTAAGAATTTTCAGGGAAGATTTAAATTTTACGCTGTTTGAAAGTACTTCTAAAAAGTGTGATTTTTTGGGTACGGTGGTGAACGAACTGCAGCTTTACGGCGTAGAGATTGTAAATATGAGAGCAGAAGACGCCGCAAAGAGCGACAAATACAGAGAAAAGTTTGATGTATGCTGCGCAAGAGCGGTTGCCAGAATGAATACTCTGTGTGAATACTGTATACCGTTTGTAAAGACCGGCGGAAGATTTATTGCCTATAAGGCAGATGCCGCCGAAGAGATTAAAGAAGCAGTTACAGCTGCGCACACGCTCGGTTGCACTGACGCAAGGCTGACAGAGTATGAACTGCCGGAAGGAATGGGCAGGCGCACGCTTGCTGAGTATATAAAAATAAAGCCCACCCCCGCCGCTTACCCGCGCGGGAACGGCAAAGAGAGAAAAAAACCGCTGTGATAGATAAGACTTGCGCCTTTACGGGACACAGGACGCTTGAATACGATTTTGACGTAAAACTGCTTGATAACGTAATTTTAAGCCTTGCAAAGCGCGGAACGGAGAGTTTTTTGTGCGGTATGGCAAGGGGGTTTGACCTTACTGCAGGGGAGATAGTTTTAAAATATAAAAGGGAATATAACCTTAAACTTACGGCGTGCATACCGTATGAAGGGCACGGCGACAGAATGGCTGCAAGCGACCGCGAAAGGTATTACAACATTTTAGAAAATTGCGATGAAAAGATAGTATTTTCTGACCACTTCACTTTCCCCTGTCTGCATGCCAGGGACAGGTATATGGTAGAAAATTGCGACGTACTGGTTTGTTATCTTCGCAAAGAAAAGGGCGGTACATTTTATACCGTGAACTATGCCAAAGCCTGCGGCAAAAAAATTATAGAAGTTTAAATAAAAAATCCATTTAAAAATGTTCACCAAACACGGAAAATAATATCCGTGTTTTTTTAATTGCCCCCACACTATGCCGCAATTAAACAGGTAAATAACCTGATTTATAGCCGTCCCTGTAAGAAAAGAGAGTCAGCTTGCGGTGGAAGGGTTTATTACCGTAAAACAAGGTGAACCCCTCAGTCTGCTACGCCGCTGTTGAGACAGGTGGCGGCATAGCAGACTGATGAGGGGATAATAACGTCTACCTTAACTATAGTCGTACCTGTAATCGCTGAGACAGGTGCCTAATGGGTGGATGATAGAAAGATTATGTTGCACGTGAAACTATTTTTATAGTAATAAAACTTTATATAAAATTAACATAAAAATTAAAATTAACCCCAATATATGCCCGAATTAAATTAATTTTTTATTATTAATTAACATATTTTTATTGATTTAAAATTTACATTAAGTGGTTAAAATAAAAATATATTTAATTTATACATAATTAATTAAATTAACCCCCATATATGCCCGATTTAATTTAATTTTTAAGATAATTAATACATATTTTATTTGTAATTTTTTGTAAGAGTTTCAATTTTTTATAATGTTAT
>JAJQDC010000027.1 GCA_021202395.1 Clostridia bacterium
TTATCTGAAGCCTTTATATAATGCGGTGTGCAGGGTGTCGCTTCGCTCGCGCGCCAGAGCGTAGCGGCTGGCGGCCGTATAGCAATTCCGCCTATTCAATGCTTACTACCGCATTGCAGCCTTCCCCTTAAGGGGAAGGGGGACCGCTTGCGGTGGATGAGGTGTTTCCCTGTAAATATGTTTACACCTCATCAGTCAGCTTTGCTGACAGCTTCCCCTCAAGGGGAAGCCTTTATTGCGGTACATTTTTATTAAAGAATAAACGTTATTATTTTTAAACAACTTGTGTGCCGTCCTGCCTGCTGGTCGCCAGTTCTGGCGAGATTGCCACGCAGTAGAGCCCGTTTTGCGCCCATTTATTTGCAAACCCCTCAGCCCTACGGGCAGCTCCCCTTACAGGGGCGCCTTTAATGCGGTGCGCAAAGTAGCGCTAACGCTCACGCGCAATGACAATAAGTGTTCGGTCGTTTACAATAAGGTGCGCAAAGTAGCGCTAACGCTCACGCGAGATGACAGCTCAACGAGCTGTACAGCCCACAGGGCTGTCATTTCGAGCGGAGCCGTAGGCGAAGTCGAGAAATCTCCTACCATACTGCGCTCCGCTGAATCTACACTTTTTACGCCTTTGCGGCTTTTTCGCCAAGCGCTTTACATTCAGCCAAGGCATCGCTGTCCGGCTCAAGGTTTGCTATAACGCCGTCAGCCAGCATCTTTGCACCGGCTGCTTCGCAACGTGCCTGCCAGGTACGCATCCACTCGCCGTCGCCCCAGTCGTAAGAACCAAACAGTCCAACATTTTTACCGCTCAACTTCCCTTCTATAGAAGAGAAGAACGGCTCCATCTCGGTATCGTCAAGCTCTTCACTGCCCATTGCGGGGCAGCCCAAAAGCAAAGCGCTGCCCTGCAAAACGGTATCGTCTGCGGCGGAAACTTCCATAATGCTTACTTCCGCTCCCGCTGATTTTGCTCCTTCGGCAACAGCTTGCGCCATCGCTTGAGTGTTGCCTGACTGCGACCAATATACAATATAAATCATAAAAATCTCCTTTTTAATGTTTTTATAAATATTAGTTACTGTAAATAGTATCGTATAAAATATGGTAGAGTGTTAAATAATTTTATATTATAGCCTTCCCTTGAAGTAATCGATGATTATTTCAACATTACAAAATCTTGCCTTCCCTTTGGGGGAAGGTGCCCGTTAGGGCGGATGAGGGGTTTTTCTTGTATTTTTTTTACCACATAATGATAAGGCATAATTTTTTTAGAATAAACGTATTATTTTTAAACAACTTGTGTAGCGTTGTTGCTCCGCCTTCCGCGAGCCGCGGCTCGATGCCTCTCTCGCGAGATCTTTCGACTTCACTACGTTTCGCTCAAGATGACGGGCTTGGTCGTTCGTTTAAAATAAAGTGAAGATTATTTTTAAATAATTACCCATCTTAAAAATAGCTGGGTCGACAGGAGAGTACGTCATTCTGAGCGTAGTCGAAGAATCTCGCGAGAGCGTAGCGGCTCGCGGACAGCCAAGCAAGAACGCCTTTCAGATACCATTCTACCGCTTTTTAATATAAAGCACCGCCGACTACGCCACTTTAAATAATTTTACTATCGGCGTGCCGCTCTGTATTTTACTGCAGATACTCTGCGTACAATCTTTGTAGCGGGCAAAAAGTTTAGCCTTTTCCTGCGGACGGGAATATACCTTCCACCAGCCGCCGATGTTTTTGCCGCCCTTTGCGTCGTAAATAAAGCCCTTTACGTCTTCTAACGGGTAACCCAAAAACAAACCCACTTCATGCGGAAAGCCGTTGTTTTTAGCAAACCTTGATTTAAGTTCGCGCAGTGCAGACCATACGTCGCTGTAACTGTAGCCAAGGGAATACAAAAACTCACGGTTTTCCCCGCCATTCAATATCCCCTTCAGCTTCTGCTCGTTGAATACGTAGTAAAGTTTTTTACCCCGCTCTCTTTTTAGTACTATAAAGCGAAAATTCTTTTTGGCAAAGCAGGCGCGGTAGTAGTTTATTGAATCGTCTTCTTTCAGCCAGAACAGGCTTGCCGCTTTTATACCAGCAAAGGTTATTCCGCAATGATACCCAAGGGCATACTCCACTTCACTCAAAATATTTCTCCTTATTTTTTTGATTAAATTAACCACGGTTAATCTTTGTAATTATTATATGTGATACCGATTATTTTGTCAACAAAAATTAACCGTAGTTAATAAATTTATTTATTTTTATGCTGTTTAAACAAAAAAAAGATAAGGCAGTACTTTTACAACCTTATCTTACAAATTATTAAAATATTAAATTGGCCGCATAGTATGCCTTAATTAACGGGTTTTACCAAATCGGCTAAGGTTTTGGAATTCAAAAAATTCATTATAACTTCGTCAAGCTCCTTCCATAGGGGGAACGAAAGGCAGTTTGCCGCATTTTCGCAGGGCGTGTCGCTCTCTACGCAAGAAACGGGCGCAAGCGAACCTTCGGCAGCCAATATTATATCGCCTACAAGGTAGTCCTGCGGAGCTTTTGCCAAACGGTAACCGCCGCTTTTGCCCCTTGCGCTTAAAACCATGCCAGCCGCAATAAGCTGGCTCATATTGGCTTCTAAATACTTTACCGACTCCCTTTGACGCTCTGCTATATCCGTTAAAGAGACGTTGCTGCCGTCGTTGTGTTGCGCAAGGTCTATCATAATTTTAAGGGCGTTTCTTCCCTTGGTAGTTATCATCATATCAGCCACCGTACTCTATCATTTTATTTATGCACTTTACTGCCGCAAGGCGGGTAGCTTCGTCCATAACAATCTCTTCGCCGCCGTCGCCCTTTACCGCATTGTATACGTCTACTAAGGTGGTCGCCTTCATATTGTGGCAGACTAAGTCTTTAGACAGCGGGTAGAACTTTTTATCGGGGCATTTGAACTGCAGGTGCTGCACTATGGCGTTTTCGGTGCCAATTATAAACTCTTTTGCAGCCGACTTTTCGGCAAAGTCCATTATGCCCGTGGTAGAACCCACGTAGTCTGCAAGGGCGGTTACTTCCGGCTTGCATTCGGGATGGACGAGAAACAACGCTTCGGGATGTGCCTTTTTGGCTTTTTCTGCTTCTGAACCGCTTATCTTGGCGTGTGTAGGGCAGCCGCCCGACAAAAGTTTGAAATTCTTTTCGGGGAGCTGTTTGCTTACGTATGTTCCAAGGTTTATGTCGGGTATAAACAGAATATTTTTATTATCTATCTGAGAGCAGATTTTTACCGCGCTGGAAGAAGTTACGCACACGTCGCACACCGTTTTAAGATCAGCCGTAGTGTTGATATATGCAACCACGGTGTAATCGGGGTACATCTCCTTTACCTGCAGAATAAGCTCTTTATCCATCTGCTCTGCCATGGGGCAGCCCGCAATGGGGTTTGCCAAAAGCACCTTCTTTTGCGGGGAGAGCATCTTAACCGTCTCTGCCATAAAGCGGACGCCGCACATGACTACGGTGCTCTGCGGTGCCGTTTTTGCCTTTACCGATAAAGCATAGCTGTCGCCGCAGAAGTCGGCTACCTCGCAAATTTCTTCTGACATATAGCTGTGCGCAAGTATGCACACGTCGTTTTGTTTTTTAAGTTCAAGTATTTTCTGCTGTAAATCTTTTAACATATAAACTCCTGTTTAAAAAATTATAACACAACAATTTTTTTTGGTCAACAGTATAAAAACAAATAAGATTGGATAATGTGGAATTTAATGTAAATTACAACCTTGATTATAGGAATAATAATAAATCTACCTTATTATAAACGGCAGAAAAGTAATTGTCATTGCGAGCGGGTTCTACCGCGTGGCAATCTCGCCAGAACTGGCGGACAACCAAGCACAAACGCCACATAAGTTGTTTAAAAATTATAATGTTAATTCTTAAAAAAATTTCACCTTGTTCTTGCCTTCCCATAGGGGAAGGCAAGAGTGAGTTGCGTTACTTCAGTATTCTACAGGGAAAGACAAGATATATAGCGTTACGCTCACCCACTACCAATAATCCCACCATACTACAAGGGTAATTATTGTTTTACATATTTTTGAACTGGTATTCGTACAGCGTTTTATACAGTCCGCCGTGGGCGAGCAGCTGTTCGTGCGTGCCGCGCTCTTCTATGCCGTCTTTGGTAATCACTATAATCTCGTCGGCGTTCTTTATGGTGGAAAGCCTGTGTGCCACCACCAGTACCGTTCTGCCTTCAGAAAGTTTATATAAAGCGTTCTGTATAAGCATCTCGGTTGCGTTGTCCAGTGCGGAAGTGGCTTCATCAAGTATAAGTATGGGCGGGTTCTTTAAAAATGCCCTTGCGATGGATATACGCTGTTTTTGTCCGCCGGAAAGTTTAATCCCCCTTTCTCCCACGCAGGTGTCGTAGCCTTCAGGTAATTCGGCTATATATTGGTGGATATTGGCTTTTTTAGCCGCTTCCACTATCTCTTCTTCGGTGGCGTCAAAGTTGCCGTAAGCTATATTTTCACGTACGGTACCGTTAAACAGAAAAACATCCTGCTGCACTATGCCCACGTTTTTGCGCAGAGCGGCTTTATCCAGCTCCTTTATATCGTAGCCGTCTATAGTGATACTGCCGCCGTCAATCTCATAAAAGCGGGGTATAAGGTGGCATATAGTGGTTTTACCGCCGCCAGAAGGGCCTACCAGCGCAATGGTCCTGCCTGCGGGAATTTTCATAGAAAAGTCTTTGATAACGGGGCGGGAGCCTTCCCCCTTTTTGTAAGAAAAGGTTACGTCTTCAAAAATTATATCGCCCTTTAACGTATCGGGGCAGACGGCGGCAGCACTGTTCTCTTCTTCGGGGGTATCCATAATTTCGCAGAACCGCCTGAAGCCCGTGGCGCCTTCCTGTATCTGGTCGTAGATGTTCGTAAGCGTGCGTACGGGGTTTATAAGCGTGCTTATATACAGCACAAATGCGGTAAATTCACCTACGTCTATCCTGCCGTAGTAAAAGAACAGCCCGCCCGCA
The DNA here is from genome assembly GCA_021202395.1 of Clostridia bacterium. GTDB lineage: Bacteria > Bacillota > Clostridia > Christensenellales > Borkfalkiaceae > Coproplasma. Next base: position 5,024 of record JAJQDC010000027.1, read on the forward strand.
ATCAGCACGGCTACATACAAAAAGTCGGTAAAAAACGTCATAGACGAATGGAACTCGCCCATCACTTTGTATTGGGCGCCCTTTGTTTTTACAAAGAATTTGTTGCCCCTTTCAAACTTTTCGCTTTCGTGCTGCTGCGCGCAGTATGCACGTGATACTCTCATGCCGGACACGGCGCTTTCTATATCGGCGTTGATTTCTGCCTGCGCCACCCTTACTTCCTTATACACCCGCTTCATCTTTCTTCTTATAAGCATTGCATACAGAACTATAAAGGGTATAAAAGCAAATACTATAAGGGTAAGAAAAACGTCTATAAAGGCAAGCATAATAAACGCACCTATAAGCGTTACAAAGGACAAAAATACGTCTTCAGGCCCGTGGTGGGCAAGTTCAGAAATTTCGAACAAGTCGTTGGTAATACGGCTCATTATAACGCCCGTTTTGTTGTCGTCAAAGTAAGTAAACGGCATCTTCTGCAGGTGGTTAAACAGTTCGCTGCGCATATCCGACTGCATTCTTACGCCCACAAGGTGCCCCCAATACTGCAGAACGTAGTTTAAAAATGCTTTTACTATATACATAACAAGCAGTATTATGCCAAAGGCAACAAGCAGATTCAAAAGCTTATTGGGCACATAGTTGTTTATAATTTCTTTTGTTACGTAGGGGTACACAAGGTTGAATACGGATATTATAAAGGCGCAGCACATATCTATGATAAACAGCTTTTTGTGCGGCCCGTAGTACTTTACAAACCTTTTTAACATCCCGCCATCTTTATTTTTAACAGTTTTTATTCCTTTAGTCTTTTGCATTTTTGCTCTCTTTTTAACACTAAATTTTTGATGTAAGATAAAGCTATACCCGCATAAATTTTTGTTTTGAGCTTTTAGGTTTATCCGGGATAGTCATTTTCAGCTCACCCTTTTCTACTAACGGGGCTACTATCTGCGACATAACGTAATTGCGCGATTTACCCACAAAATTAACAATTTCGTCCCGTGTACGCGGTATTTCACAAAATTCAAGAATTGCCTTGCCATTAATATCAGCGCCGTCCAGTTTTGAATTTTTCATGGTTACCTTAAACTCTCCGCGGACTACGGCAAATTCAGGGGCAGGCAACCCCGCTTCAAGAAACTCTCTGCGCATGGTGGGAATACCTGAATATCGGTTTTCGGTAATCTTTAAAAGCTCAAGCATGTTGGCAAGCACGACATTTCTTGTTTCCGGTCTTACCTTACCAAGACTATCGATACTGATTCTTCCATAAAGGCCGCCGCTATTTGTTATCTCCATTCTGTCGCGATACATTTCTATACGGATAGGTACATTTTCGGTATGAATACTGTAATCACGGTGTACAAGAGCATTTAAAATAGCCTCGCGCACTGCCCTTACCGGATATTCAGGTTTATCGGTACGGCGACCGTTTTCGTCTATAATTGTTTTTGTACGGCAATTTTTTCTGACAAATTCTACAGCTTCTTCCAACATATCAGGTATTGCACCTGTTATACGCTTATTATCAAGAAACCTTGCGTCGTCTTCGCCAATAAAACCATGCTCCGTACCAGGCAACGATACGGCAGTAATGCAAAGCTGGGGGAAATACGTTTGCGGATATTTTGAAAATGTCATAATACCAGAAATCGTCGGAACACCATTTTGCGTTACACCCATCAGTTCGTATATATTTTTCTCCAAAACATTTTCCGCAAGATTTTTTCTCTCCGCTTTTACCGCAGACAAATAAATATTCAGCCTTTCGCTATCCCACAGCCGCATATCAGAGCCTTCTACAGTACGTAAATCATCTCTTATACGTTTACGGAAAGCATCATAACTGTAAACTTCGTATTCACTCATAAGTTCGTCTGCTTCACCCACACGAATATATGATCCTTTTATTCTGCCTACGCCGGTATAAAACACCGGTCTTTCAGAGATATCCACACCGGGAATTTCAGCAGAAACCACCACCTTATCATCAACTTCACAAACGGTAAACAGCGGACGTACAACAGGTTCCATCTGTTTACATTGCTCATTAACCTTTTTTTGTAAATCTTGGCTATCGTACACCCCGCAAACCTTGTACCCGTTTTTTTCGTCTATACCAAATACAATTATACCGCCGTCATCCTGATTAGAAAAAGCCGACAACGTATCAAACAATTTTGTAGGGCAACCACCGCTGGCAGCCTTCAATTCAACCGTTTGAGATTCCGTTTTTAACCTTTGTATGTTTTTAACTAAATTAAAAAGTTCTTCAGTTTGCATTACAGCCCCCAAAAATATATCTTAATAGTATTATACCTTATAAAATTTAAATTTTCAACGGTTTTTATTAAAGAATTAACGGTAAATTTAAAGAATTAACGATTTTTTTGCAAGAATTAACGATACCGTTAATTCTTTGACTGCAAAAATGTTCCATAAAACCGAAAAAAATTATCAACTGTTTTTTACAGCTGTTTTTAGTTTTACGCAAACAAGGGGCGGCTGGCGCCGCCCCTTAATAACGTTTGCTCTATTAAATTACTGAAATTCTTTATGTTCGCCCGTAACAAGGTACCTTGCCCACTCGGCAACGTTTACTGCATAGTCGCCTATCTTTTCAAAATATTTTGCAACCATAAGCAAAGATACCGCTTCGTCTGCGGCGGAAGGGTTTGTTGAAAGCATTCTTATAAGGTCGTCTTTTACCTCTACAAAAAGTTTATCCATCTCGTCGTCGGTGCGTATTACCATATCGGCGCCGCCCACGCTTGCATTCAAAAACGCTTCTACGCTCTGGTGAATCATTGCAACGGCAATCTCGCTCATCTTTTTTATCCGTCTAGGTTCGGTAACCGTCCTTTTTTCAGGATACTGCACCACTATTTCGCCGATGTTTTCTGCCTGGTCGCCGATGCGCTCTAAATCGGTAATAACCTTAAGCGCCGACGTAACTTTAAGCAGATCTTTTGCAACGGGCTGCTGGCGTATAAGCATACGCATACACTGTTTTTCAATATTCAGCTCCATCTCGTCTACCGACTTGTCTATCTCTGACAGCGTAGAGCCAAGCTCTCTGTCTATGTCGCTTAAAGACGTGATAGAATCGTCTATCATGCTCTCTACAATCTTGCACATTCTTGCGAGGTCTTCGTGAAGCTTTTCAAGCTCTTCGTCAAAATTCTTTCTCAATGCCATTTTTATTCTCCTTAATCAGCCGAACCTGCCCGTAATGTACCTTTCCGTTTCGGGGTGTTTGGGGGCAGAAAAGATGGTATCCGTCTCTTCAAACTCAAGCATCTCGCCCAAAAGGAAGAACGCGGTATAGTCTGCAATACGTGCCGCCTGCTGCATATTGTGCGTAACCATTATTATTGTCATCTTGTCCTTAAGCTCCATGCACAGCTCTTCTATCTTGCCTGTAGAAATGGGATCCAGCGCAGACGTAGGTTCATCCATCAAAAGTATCTGCGGCTGTACGGCAAGCGCCCTTGCTATGCAAAGCCTTTGCTGCTGCCCGCCCGAAAGGCCGAGCGCCGATTTATTTATCCTGTCCTGCACTTCGTCCCACATGGCTGCGCCCTTTAAAGCGTTTTCTACAATGCCGTCTAACACGCTTTTAGAGCGTATGCCGAACGTACGCGGACCGTACGCTATATTGTCGTAAACGCTCATAGGCAGCGGGTTGGGGCGCTGGAACACCATGCCCACGTTTTTTCTCAACCGCGAAAGGTCTGTCTTTTTGTCGTAAATATCGGTGTCGCCCACCTTTATTTCTCCCGTTATTTTGCAGCCTTCCACAAGATCGTTCATCCTGTTTAAAGACTTTATAAGCGTAGATTTGCCGCATCCCGACGGACCTATCATAGCGGTAAGCTTTGTCGCGGGAAAGTTCATATTGATTTTTTTAAGCGCCTGGAAGTTGCCGTAATAAAGATCCATATCCTTTACCGATACGGCTGTGTCGCCGTTTATTTCAAACGGTTCTACGACGCTGCTTTTTTTAGGCTGTTCTCCGTCAGCCGTCTTATGCGATTTAAACATTTTCCGTTTCCTTTTCAGTAGTATTCTGCTGTTGTTTTTTAAGTTTATAGTTATCTATAGCTCTGCGGATAAAGCCCTTTTTGTTGTTCTTTTTATTGTTGAACATGTGCTCTACCCACGTTACAAGAAGGTTCAATATTATTACAAGTATAAGCACCACAGCCGCCGTTGCGTACGCTTCGTTAAAGTATTTGCCTTCTACCATAAAGATATAAATCATAACGGCAAGGCTGGCGCACTGGTCGCCGTAGCCCTTAGGCACGTTCCTGCCAGAAGAGCCTGCGGTAAATATCAGCGCTGCGCTTTCGCTTATTATCCTGCCGATAGAAAGTATTACCGCCGTTATTATGCCGGCTATAGCCTGCGGCAGCACCACTTTGAATATAGTGCGCACTTTACCTGCGCCCAAGGCATAGCTTGCCTCTCTCATGCTGTCGGGCACTTCAGAAAGCGCCTGCTCGGTAGACCGTATTATTGTGGGCAGTATCATAAGCGAAAGGGTTATGCCGCCGCCCGTTAAGCTATAGCCCATGTTAAAGGTGTTTACAAAGAATATATAGCCGAACACGCCGAATATTATGGAAGGAACGCCCGACAAGGTATCTATAAACAGCCTTATAACTTTTACAAGCTTGCTGCCCTTTTTGCTGTATTCGTTAAGGTATATTGCCGCACAAACACCTATGGGAACGGCTATTACAAGCGCCAGACCTATAAGCATAAGCGTTGCCACAAGGGCTGCCTTTATAGTGGGCGATTTGGAAGTATAGTCGCCGAACAGGAAGTTTGCGCTTATGTTGGGTATGCCCTTTACAAGCACCCATACAACTATAAATGCAAGTATAAACGCAACAAGGGCTGCAAACACCCAGCTTACTATATACATTACAAAGGATATAACGCCTTTGTACTTATACTGCACTTTTTCTGCGTCATACTGTCCTTCCTGTATTTTATGTTTAAACAGGTTGTTGCCGCCGCCCTGCTTGCCCTGCGTGAAAAACAGTATAAGGTTTAATATAAGTATAAGTATCAGAAGCACGAATGCGTCGGCTATAAGCGCAGACCTGTGCAGCTCGTTTGCCGAACCGTATCCCCAGTTTTTGACTATGTTAGAAGTAAGCGTGGTAAATGCCGTAAACCAGCCGGGGTAGCCCGAACCGTTGCCTACTATCATCTGTACAGCCATAGTTTCACCTACAGCCCTGCCTATACCCAAAATAATGGCAGACGTAATGCCGCGTTTTGCCGCGGGGAGCATAACCGTCCATACCGCCTGGTGCTTTGTACAGCCGAGCGCAAGCGCGCCCTCGTAATAGTCTTTGGATACGTTCTGCAGGCTGTTCTTGGAAAGGGACGCCACCGTGGGCAATACCATAACGCCAAGTATTATAGCCGCAGGCAAAAGCCCCGTACCTACGCCGCCCGCACCTGAAATTTTTAAAAGGGTGGGCATAAGCAGCTTGTATGCAAACAGGCCGTATACTATAGAGGGGATGCCAGCCAGAAGATTGATGAGCTGTACGAATACTTTTTTAAGCTTTTTGGGGCAGTAGAAAACTATCCATACGGCAACAACCACGCCGAGTATGCCGCCTATTACCATTGCGCAGGCGGTAAGGGCAAGCGTGCCCACTATCATTATGCCTACGCCGTAACTTGAAGTAGATTCCAGCCACTCGGTGCCGAACAGGAATTTAAAGAAACCTATCTGTTGGAACGCCGGTATGCTGGCGTATAATATATAAATTATTATTGCAAAAACCGCCACCATAGAAAACAACGCAAAAGCAAGAAATATTGCCTTTGCGATGTTATCTTTAGTAAAAGCTTTAGCAAATTTTTCTTTTACCGCTGTTTTATCCATTGTTCAGTTTCCAACTTGTTTTATTATATAGAACCTGCGGATACGTAACCTATTGTATCGCCTGCCGTGTTGCTCTGTATAAGCGATATTACGTTGCCCGTTTCGGCAAGTTCGCTTGTACCGCTTACGTAAGAGCCTTCTATGCCTACAAGCTCGTCAAATGCAGACCTTGTGCCGCTGCCCGAATCTCTGCCTATTGCAGTGGTTATAGTGCTCTGTATTGCTGTACCGCTTGTGTAAAGGGCTGCAAGCTCTGCCTTGGTAACGTTTGTTACAGAGCAGTTAGCGTTTACTATAAGCGCAATGCCGTCGGTGCAAAGGTTTACATACGAAAGGGTTGTGTATGTGGTTGCATCAAAAGCCTTAGAAATCATACCGATATCGTTGTTGCCTGCAACCGAGTCAGAAAGTCCGACGCCTGAACCGCCGCCGTTAACGGTGATTGTTACGCCCGAATGTAGTTCCATATACTTTTCTGCAAGTACTTCCATAAGGGGATAAACGGATGTAGAGCCGCTTAAGGTTATAGAACCCGTGTATGTGCTTGTTGTCTGCGTGATGCCGCTGCTGCTGTTTACGTAGCCTTCGCTCTGGATGATAGAGATAGCGTCGCTCGTCTGCATCCAGTCAAGGAATGTCTGGGCAACCGCGCTTAAGTTATCTGTCTGGTAAACAAGGTTAAAGGGCCTTGAAAGGCTGTAGCTGCCGTTTTCGATATTTTCAGTCGTGCATTCAACGCCGTTGTAACTTAACGTTTTTACTTCTTCTTCGTCTGAGCAGGCAGATAAAGCTGCTACAGAACTGATTGCCGCTGCCGCTACAAGAGTGCAAGCGATAATTTTGCCAATTTTCTTCATTTTTTCAAACTCCTTTGAAATTTCTTTTTTTATTAGTTTCGTCCTTTGACAGCTAAATAATAACAAAGAGTTGTAAAAAAATATGACAGTAATTTGTAAAAAGAATGTAACAAGTTTAAATTTTGGGGTTTTTGTATTTATTGTAAAAGAAAATAAAGTTAATGTAATAATGTAAAACGCATTTGCAACTTACGTTGCACTACACATTTTGCGCTTACTGTTGGAGATCTCTCCATTCCGCTACGCTCCATGCGAGATGACAACCCTTCGGGTTGTACAGTGCCAAAGGCGCTGTCATTTCAAGTAAGCGCAGCGCATCGAGAAATCTCCTACTCTTCAGCGTAACTTGTACAAAAAAAATGGTAGCTGCTTATGCTCTTACCACCTTATTAATGCGGTAGAATGGTATCTGAAAGGCGTTCTTGCCTGGCTGTCCGCGAGTACTCGCGCGCGAGCGAAGCGACACTCTGCGCACCTTATTGTAAAAGGCTTCAGATTATATGGCGCAGATATTCTTCGACTACGCTCAGAATGACGTACTCTCCTACCGACCCAGCTTTTTATAAGGTGAAAAATTTTTAAAAATAATCTTCACCTTATTGTGAACGGACGACCAAGCCCGTCATCTTGAGCGGAACGTAGTGGAGCCGAAAGATCTCGCGAGAGCGGCATCGAGCCGCGGCTTGCGGATGACGGAGCAAAAACGCCACGCAAGTTGTTTAAAATAATACGTTTATTATAAAATTAATATATTCCTTATTAAAATTGTAATATTAATAAGTGCAGTACATTAAAAAAGTGCAGGCAATAACCTGTACTTTTAAACCTTATTAATAATCGCTCTTTTGCGTAAGCAAAAAGCGGCTTATAAAAAATAATAACGTTGCGCACGTGCGGCTTTGCCGTGCGTAAGCGCCACTATTTGCTGCAACCTACTTGCAGCTTATGGTAAAGAAGTGAATTTTGCGCATTTTATTATTACGGACGCCCTTATTGATGCGCAAAAGAGAAGAAAAACAACCGAAACTTTGTTGAGATTGGTTGTCTTCTCAAATCACGGAATTTGTTTTTGCACAGTAATGCAAAAAGAAATTCGTGAACTTAAAATTTTACTGTAAAAGTACTGCCAACGCCTTCTTCGCTTTCTACCGAAATTGTCCAGCCGTGGCGGTGGCAGATCTTGCGTACCATTGCAAGCCCCAGCCCGAAGCCGCCGTTTTTGCCGCTGTGAGATTTATCCACCGTAAAAAACCTGCTGAACACCTTATCCATATTTTCTTTTGCGATGCCGATGCCCGTATCGGCTACTTCAAACTTTTCCTGCGATAGCCTTACGGTAACAGTGCCGCCTTCTTTATTGTAACGTATGGCGTTACGCATAAGGTTGCCGGCAAGCTCGCTCATAAGCTCGTGGTTGCTCTGCACTATAACGCCGTCCTGCACTTCGTCTATAAAAGTAACATTGCGCTTATCCGCCTCCGGCGTTAAAACGGCTATCATCTCCCTGCAGAGCTTTGTAAGGTCTACGTCGTAGGGATTTATATTCATATTGTCAATTTCGTTGTAGTTTATTATGCTGGATATAAGGTTTGTCATCCTTTCGCTTTGCTTTAATATGGTTTTATACGCCGCCTGCTGCTGCTCTTCGCTCATCATGCCCGAAGCCAGCAGCTCTGCATAGCCGCGTATAGAAGTAAGCGGGGTGTTCATCTCGTGCGTTATGTTAGATATAAACTCGTTTTTGGAATTCTGAGCCTGCTCTACAAGGTTCTTTTCTTCTTCAAGCTCCCTTATCTTTTTATCCATCTCGGCATTGCGCTCGTTTAATATTTCAGCAATGGGCTGCAGTTCCTTATACTTTGTTGCAATGGGTTTGCTTAACGCCGCTTCCCTTGTAAGTTTTTCTACAGGGGTAAGAATAAACGTAGTTGCAACGTAGGTGAACAGCAGGCACAGCAGCACGTCTATCACCATATATATTATTATAGTGGGGAGCGCATCGGCAAACATAGCCCATTCATTGGAAGACGGCATGCCGATACGCACGTAAATTACCGTGCCGCCGTAATTTACCGCACGGCAGTAGTAAATCATATCTTCGCCCAGGGATGTGCTTGAGCGAACTGCGTACCCTTCGCCCGATTGCATCGCCAACGATACTTCTTCCCGGTCGGAATGGTTTTCCAGAACGGAGACGTCTTGGTAATCGCTGTCTGCAAGCACCGTGCCGTCTTCGCCTATTATGGTAACCCTTAAGCCTTCAAGCTGGTAAGAAAATCCGTCTGCCGCTTCGTTTAAACTGCCGTAGCCGTCGGCGTCAAAGCCATTCATATACACGCTTAAAGTGCCTTCTATGCTCTCTACCGAAGAGTTATAATATACTTCTGCAGACGTCAACGCAAAAGCGATAAGCGCCACAAACATTATAATTATAGAGACGATGAGTATCCTTTTTTTCATATTTATACCGTTTAAAATTACTTTACCTGTTGACAAGTAAAAAAAAATGCCGTATAATAAAAATACAACAAGAAGCAATACCTTTAAACGGTTAGCCTTCGGTTAAAACTTAAAATAACCGCCAAGGTTCCGAAATTATACGGCGGTTATTTTTTTATGATTACGGTAATATGGTTTTCATAAACCGAGTAAGATGCTATAACACCGCTCTCGATTAAACTCTCAAGCAATACGATTATAAGATCTGTTCTCATAAAAGTTTTCCTCCTTATGTAGAATTATGATTTAACATCAGATTCCCCCTAAGAAGGCTAACCGCACATTAAGGTACTTTATACTCCCTGTTGCAGCAACTGTGCGTTGCTTATATATTATATTACATAACAAATTTCATGTCAAGTATTTAAAACGTATGTTCCGAATACTTGGCTGTTTTTAATTTATTGCAAACTTATATCCCACGCCGAAAACCGTTTCAAGCTCGGTAATGCCCAGCTTTCTCAGGCGGGATATATGGTTGTCAAGCGTTCTTGTTTCGCCCTGTTCGTAGCCCCATACTTCCAGAAGAATCACTTCGCGCGGCATCACCTTGCCGGCGTTCTGCATAAGGTACTTCAAAAGCTCAAATTCCTTACGGTTCAGTTCCGCTTTAACGCCCTTTATGCGCACTTCCATAGTGTCGTATTCAAGCGTTACGTTGCCCATCGTAATGCTGTCGTTCTTCTTTTTGCGGCGCAGGGCGGCATTTACCCTTGCGGTAAGTTCAAGCACGCTGAACGGTTTGGAAACGTAGTCATCCGCACCTAGGTTAAGCCCGTTAACTTTGTCTGCCTCTTTGGTCAAAGCAGAAATCATTATGCAGGAGACCGAAGGGCAGCGTGCCTTTACCGTTTTTAAAACGTCTAACCCGCTTCCGTCGGGCAGCATAATGTCTAAAAGGGCAACGTCGGGCAGGCTCTCTTCCAGCGCGGCGTAAAAATCTTTTACGCAGGAAAAGGCTTCCATCTGTATTCCGTTCATTTCAAGCGACACTTTAATAAGCCCGCTTATGCTTGAATCGTCCTCTAAAATATATACTTTACCGTTCATATTTTTCCTTAATTGCCCCTGTGGTATAGCCGAATTACCTCCTTACGTTGCGTCTATAGCGTGGGCCATAAAGCTAAGGTGGTCGCCCGCCCTTTCAAGGTTGCTTACAAGGCTTACCAGAAGGCTGTTATTTTCGGGGGAACATTCTCCGCGCGTCATGCGCTTCATATGGTCTGCAAGAATATTTTTCTTGCTTTCGTCTATCTCTTTTTCTATCTCGTCTGACTGTTTTATCTTAACGGCGTCGTTGTCTTCCACTATCTGCACAACAAGCTCATACTGCTCGTTCAAAAGGTTTACCATCTTTGCAAGGTCCCTTTTTACCACGTCAGAAAAGTTAAGCCCTTCTTCTACCGCCTTGCCCGTATAGCCCAGAATATTATCTGCAATGTCGGCTATACGCACTATGCTTGTGTTGTCGCTGTGCAGCATGGTAACAATCTTTTCGTCGTTTAAAGAAACTTCCTTTGCAGAAACTTCTATAAGGTATTCCGTTATTTCTTTAGAAAGGTTATTTACCTTTTCTATGTCAAGTTTAGAATTATCTATTGCGCTTTCGTCTAAATTTATAAACGTTTCAAACGCGCCGTTAAGCGCCTTTACCGCAACGCCCGCGGTATATGTGGTCTGCTTTACAAGCTGGCCTATTGCTATAGAAGGCGTATTCAAAAGCCTTGGGTCCATATACCCTTCGCTGGTAGCCGCCTTTTTGCTCTTTTTTTTGTGGTCGGGAATAATAATTTCGCAGAGCTTTACAAGGTACTTTACAAAAGGCAGATATATCGCCGTGCAGAGCAGGTTGAACATTGTATGGAAGAATGCAATGCACGTTGTGTCGTTGCCGAACCAGCCGTACAGCGTATCATAAAAGCCGTCGAAAATACACATAAACGGGAATATGATAAGTGTGCCTATTATGTTGAACAACAGATGGTAAAGGCACGCCCGCTTTGCGTTGGTGTTTGCCCCGAAAGAAGAAATAATTGACGTGATGCAGCTGCCGATGTTGGTACCCATTATTACAAAGAGTATGCCGTTGCCGCTGCCGCCGATCATCAGCCCCTGCCCCGCCATTACTATAAGTATGGATGTAACCGCGCTTGAAGACTGCACTACCGCCGTTATGCCCGCCCCCAGCAAAAGGAGCAGCACGGGGTTCTGTATAGATTCCAGCGCGTTCTTTATAGCGTCGCTTTCGGCAAAGCCGCTCATCGCGCCGGACATAATTTCCAGCCCGACAAATACAAGCCCCAGCGAAGCAACCATTATGCCCGTGGTGTGGAACTTGTTTTTCTTGGAGATCATGGTAATTACCATGCCCACTATGGTAAGGAGCATTGCGTAGAGCATTACGTTGAACTGCTCTAACCATACAAGCCAGCCCGTGATGGTTGTACCTATGTTGGCGCCCATTATTACGGTTGCCGCCTGCGTAAGCGTCATTACGCCCGCATTTACAAAGCCGACAACCATTACCGTTGTTACGGCAGAAGACTGGAATATTGCTGTGGCTAACGCGCCTACCCCCACGCCCGCAAACCTGTTGGAAATAGCCTTGTTAAAAAGGTTACGCATTTTTGCGGCGGAAAGTTTTTGTATATTATCCCCCAAGAACTTAAAGCCGAGCAAGAACACGCCAATGCCGACCAAAAGCAATACTACGCTTTCAGCCGTGGTTAAATCCCCGAAATTCATTTTTTTCTCCTGTGATGCAACTATATATTACCATTAAAGTGTAACATACCTTTCACGAAATTGTAATAAAATTGTAAAAAATTTTGTAAAAGGTTAAAAACTGCCGCCGCGTTATCCCGCGCGCGGCGGCAATGTGCTTATTCAGTTTTGTTCCCCGTAGCCTTCCGGGTTCATGCTCTGCCACTTCCACTGCGAAGAGCACATCTCTTCTATGCCGTATTTAGCCTTCCAGCCAAGCTCTTTAAAAGCCTTGTCGCAGCAGGCGTAACATTCGGCTACGTCGCCCGCGCGGCGAGGGGTAATGCGGTAGGGCAATTTCTTGCCGCAAGCCTTTTCAAATGCGTGGATAAGGTCTAACACGCTGTAGCCGTTACCCGTGCCAAGGTTATAGATATAAAGTCCTGGGGTTTTGCACCCTTCTATGGCGGCTATATGCCCAAGCGCAAGGTCAACCACGTGTATATAATCTCTTACGCCCGTACCGTCTTTGGTGGGATAATCGTTGCCGAATACGTTTATGCACTCCCTTCTGCCGCAGGCAACCTGCGCCACATAGGGCATAAGGTTGTTGGGTATGCCCTTGGGATCTTCACCGATAAGCCCGCTTTCGTGCGCGCCGACGGGGTTGAAATAGCGTAAAAGCATAATGTTCCAGCTGCTATCCGATTTGTATAAATCTTTTAAAATATTTTCTATGGTGAGTTTGGTTCCGCCGTAGGGGTTGGTTACCGAAAGGCGGCACTCTTCGTCAAGGGGCAGTTTTTCAGGTACGCCGTAAACGGTTGCAGAAGAAGAAAATACTATCTTTTTAACACCGTGAGCCTTCATAACGCTGAGCAGCACAAGGGTGCCGTTTACGTTGTTGTCGTAATACTCAAGCGGCTTTTCCACACTTTCGCCAACGGCTTTAAGCCCTGCAAAGTGAATTACGGCGTCTATATCATAGTTACAAAAAATTTTGTCCATCGCGCTTTTGTCGCGGATGTCGGCATTGTAAAAAGCTACTTTTTTGCCCGTTATTTTTTCTACACGGTTAAGGCTTTCCCTGCTGGAATTGCAAAGGTTGTCCGCAACCACAACGCCGTAACCGCGGTTTAAAAGTTCCAGCACCGTATGGCTGCCGATAAACCCGGCTCCGCCCGTAACAAGAATACTTCCCATAAATACACTCCTTAAATGTTATCGGCGCATATACACCTATGTTAATTATATGATAAATTTACCGATATGTCAAAGGTTTTTTATAATAAGGTATTAAGGAGAAGCCTGCAACTACAGCGCCGCTTATATTCTTGTCATTACCGCATTATAGCCGCCATTATTAAACAGGTATGTCGTCCCACTCTTGGCTCCCTTATTAGGGGAGCTGCCCGTAGGGCTGCGTGAGCGTAGCGAAACACTGCGCACCGCATTACAAAAAGTTTCAGATAATAACTGCGCAGATGAGGGGATATTCCTGCCTTTCCTTATTCTTATGCAATTCGGGTTACCAAGCACGTCATTCTGAGCGTAGTCGAAGACTATCTGCGCCCATTCATCTGAAATTTTTTAAATCAAGGTGCGCAGAGTGTCGCTTCGCTCGCGCGCGAGTACTCGCGGACAACCAAGTATTTCCGTCCATTCAATGCTTTTCTACCGCATTATAACAAACGTATTATTTTTAAACAACGCTCCTGCCGCCATAGCTTCGTTCGCAAGCCGCGGTTCGATACCGCTCTTGCGGGATCCTTCGCTTATGCTCAGGATGACTGAAAGTTAGGTCATTTACAATAAGGTTATATTTCTTTTTACCCCCTACTCCACAGTAACGCTCTTGGCTAAGTTACGCGGTTTATCGGGGTTTCTGCCCAGAATAACTGCGGCATAGTATGCGGTAAGCTGCAGCGGTACAGCCACCACAATGGGCATGGCAACCCTGTTGCAGTCTGGCAGAGTAATGCACACGGCGGCACCGTTTACAAGCTCTTTGGTAAGGCAGCTTTTGGTTGCGACTACCGCAGTTTTTCCGCCGCGGGAGCGTATCTGGGACACAGCCGCAGCCGTTTTTGCCGCAACTGTGCTATCCGTTATTACCGCTACCGAAAGGGTGTTTCCGTCAATAAGGGCAAGCGTGCCGTGCTTCAATTCCCCTGCGGGGTACCCTTCCCCCGCTATGTAAGATACTTCCTTAAGTTTTAAACTTCCTTCTAATGCAGTAGGGTAGTCTAACCCCCTGCCTATAAAGTAAACGCCGCACGACTGTGCGCAAACCGCCGCCAGTGCATGTGCATCTGTACACATAGCCGCATCTGCACATAGTTTCGGGATATCCGCAAGCCAATCGGCATTTCTGCCGCTGAGAAACAGCGCAATTTTAAGTATAGCGGCAAGCTGCCCGCAGTAGCTTTTTGTAGCTGCAACACACACTTCGGTACCGGCGCATACGGGCACAACAACGTCGGCTACCGCATTCAATGCAGAGTGCTGCACGTTTGTTACCGCCGCCACCCTTGCCCCGCGCTGCTTTGCGGCGCAGGCAGCTTCCACTGTGTCCGCCGTCTCCCCGCTCTGGCTTACGGCAATAAGCAGCGTATCTTTGTCTATAGCCCGCCTGCGGTACCTTAACTCGCCTGCAGCTTCCGCTTCGGCAGGGATATTCAGTAGTTCTTCAAGCACGTAAGCGCCAGCAAGCGCGCTGTGATAAGCCGTACCGCAGCCCGTAAGTATAATGCGGTTTACCCCATAATATAGCCCGTTCAACGCACTTTTGCAGCCGTCAAAGGCGAGCAAAGTATTTTTTACCGCAACGGGAACTTCGTTTATTTCTTTAAGCATATAATGGGGGTAATTGCCGAGATCGGTATCCAGCGCACAGACGTCTACGGGTTCAAACTTCACATTTTTGCCGTTAAGGTCAAAATCATAAACTTCCGCTCCGCCACCGCCTATACAGGCAATTTCGCCGTCTTTAAGCACATATGCGCACGTAGCCACGCCTGCAAGTGCGGGCATATCGCTTGAAGCATACCAGCTGCCGCCGCCGCTACCTATTATTATCGGGTTGCGGCTGCGAACAACGGCAATCCTGCCGCAATCGGCGCACAGTATGCACAAGGCAAACGAACCTTTAAGCCGCTTTACCGTTTGGGAAACTGCTGCAAGAAAATTGCCGCCGTAGTACTTATTCAAAAGGTGTACTATAACTTCGCTGTCCGTCTGCGATTTAAACACACAGCCGTCTTTAACCAGTTCCGCCTTAAGCGCAGCGTAATTTTCTATAATGCCGTTGTGCACCACCGAAAATTTACCTGCCGTATGCGGGTGGGCGTTTTCGTCCGAAGGCTGCCCGTGCGTCGCCCAGCGGGTATGCCCTATTGCCGCATGACCGCTTAAAGACGTAAGCTCCTGTTTGAGCCTGCTTACCATTCCAAGTTTTTTAACTGTGCATATGTTCCCCTGCACAAGTACAGATATACCCGCAGAATCATACCCGCGGTATTCAAGCTTTACAAGCCCGTTATATACTTTATTTACCGCGTCGCTGCCCACGCAGCCCATTATACCGCACATTAACCCCTATATATCCCCCAAATAACGCGCTATCCTGTCGCAGCAGCGCACACAGGCGGCATGGCTTTCCCCTTCCGCCATTATCCTTATAACCGGCTCGGTACCCGAAGGTCTTACCAGTATACGGCTGCACCCTTCGCTCTTTTTTACGCCTTCGGCAAATTCTTTAAAGGCTGCACTTTCACACACCGATTTATCGCTTACCGCTGCGTTTTTAACAACCTGCGGCAGCGGCTCGTACCCGCGCAAAAGGTAAGATAAAGTAACTTCTTTTTCCGCCATTATCTCTAATACCTTGATAGCCGTTACCAGACCGTCGCCCGACGCTCCGTATTTGGAAAAGATGATATGCCCCGACTGTTCGCCGCCGAGCGACGCACCCGTTTCGCACATTCTTTTATACACAAAACGGTCGCCCACCTGCGTACTTTCACACTTTATGCCGCTTGCAGAAAGCGCCGCGGCAAGCGCGCCGTTGCTCATTACGGTAGTAACCACGCTGCCGCCGCACAGTTCGCTCGCCTGTTTCATCGCGTTTGCGCATATGTACATAATTGAATCGCCGTCGGCAATTACGCCGTGTTCGTCGCAGGCAATGCACCTGTCGGCGTCGCCGTCAAAGGCAAATCCGACGTCAAGCCCGTTGCTCTTAACCAGCTGCTGTATGTACTGCGGTTTTACGGCTCCGCTGCTGTTTATGTTTGTGCCGTCTGGCGAACAGCCCATAACGTACGTTCTGGCGCCGAGTGCGTCAAATACCGACTTGGCTATCTGCCATGCGCTGCCGTTTGCGCAGTCCAGCCCCACTTTGTAACCCTTGAACGAGTGGGAAGACAGCGCAATCAGGTGCCCTATATAGCGGTTTCTGCCGCTTACGCAGTCTACCGTGCGCCCGATATTTTTACCGCATGCAAAGGGTATATCGTCGGGGCTGTCTATGTAATCTTCCAAAAGGGCGGTAACGCCGTCGTCAAGTTTTTCGCCGCCGCTGCCGATAAGCTTTATGCCGTTGTCGCCGTACGGGTTGTGGCTTGCAGAAATCATTATGCCGCAGTCAAAGCCGTCGGTACGGGTTATGTAAGACACCGAAGCTGTGGTCGTTACGTGCATAATGTAAGCGTCTGCACCCGAAGCGGTAAGCCCTGCCGCCAGTGCATATTCAAGCATGTAAGAAGAACGGCGGGTATCCTTGCCGATAACCACGCGGCAGCCGCCCTTCTTTGCGCCATAGTAGCCGCCCAAAAACCGCCCTATGCGGCAGGCGTGTACGGCGGTAAGCGTCTTGCCCGCCACCCCGCGGAAGCCGTCTGTACCAAAATATTTACCCATTTTTATATCTCCCGTCCGCGCCATGCGGCTTTACCCTTTCTTTACAGCGTGCTATACAAAAATCTCCCTGTTCAAGGTCATGGGTAAGGGTTGTGCCGGCGGCGATATACGCACCGTCTTTTATAGTTACAGGGGCAACTATATTGCAATTACAGCCTATAAAGCAGCCGTCGCCAACGGTGGTTTTGTGCTTTGCTTTACCGTCGTAATTGGCAAAAACAACGCCGCAGCCGATGTTTACGTTGCTGCCTACTTCGGCGTCGCCTACGTAGGCAAGATGGGCAACCTTTGTGCCGCTGCCTATTGCAGAAGTTTTAACTTCAACAAAGTCGCCGATGCGGCAGTT
Source organism: Clostridia bacterium (assembly GCA_021202395.1). Lineage (GTDB taxonomy): Bacteria > Bacillota > Clostridia > Christensenellales > Borkfalkiaceae > Coproplasma. The sequence continues at coordinate 22,263 of JAJQDC010000027.1, forward strand.
ATCGCCGATATCCGCGCCTTCACGAAGGTAGGAGTACGGACCTATAACTGCGTCTGAACCCACGTGTGCCGAAATCAACGTGCTTGAGCGCACAACCGTGTTGCCGCCCACATATGTGTCTTTTAAATAACTGTACGGGAAAATATATGCCCCACCGCAGATATGGCAGCCGACCGATATGTAACAGGGCGCATACAGCACAGCGCCGCGCTCTATAACTGCACCGCGCTCCACATATACTCCGCTGCCGTATACCCCCACTCCCATTTTTTTGAGTGTGCGTAGAGACATATGCTTTATTTTGTTGCTTTTTTGCTTATTGCCTTTCATATGATACTTACAGCATATGCAACCCGCGGCAATAAAGTTCATATTAATATGGCGCTGCTCTGGTATGAGTAAAAGCTGATAACAGCGGTAATTGATTTGTCTTTTACGCCATATGCCCCGCAGACAATATACCGCCCGTACATATGCCGTAAAATCAATAATTCCCCCGCCCATATGCGGAAAATTGAATGTATACCACCACTTCAGTTAAATGTTTTTACCGCATTATAATTAAGGTTATAATCATCCCCTCATCCGCCCGATGGGCACCTGTCTCAGCGGCTGTAAGGACATCAGCCGCTTCGGGCACCGCAAGCACGTTACATATGTGCTTGCTCATCTCGCCGCCATAAACAGCGCATTAGTGCTGTTTAAAGAATTGGCGGCTCGTCCCATAAAAGGGGAAGGCAAGGTATGGCTGTCATTTCGCGTGAGCGATAGCGCTACTTTGCGCACCTTATTTTATAAATTTCAAATAATTACGGCGCAAACTGGAGCGTAGCGGAATGGAGAAATCTCCTACCCTTCTACACTCCGCTTTCGTGCAACATAGTTGCAAATGCTTACTACCGAATTATAGCCGCCATTGTAAAAAATGACTAGGTGCGGTATTTTTCACCCAACACGAAAAAAGCCGACTATAAAAGCCGACTTTTTTAATGATTATGACTATAAATTTGAATTGTAATCTGTTTTTATTCAGTTGCCGTTGTGTTTGTAATTGTAAGCGGAATTTCGGTTGCGCCCGTAACTTCTATATAATAGTAGCTCGCCGTGCTTGCGTAAAAATCAAGCGTAAGGTCGCTTATTTCGCCCGTATCGTTAGAAAGCCCCATATTGACCGTCTCTACGCCGTTTACGTCGTATGAATATGTATGACCTGTCATTGAATAGCTCACCACGCCGCCAGACGATGTTGTGGTTGTAATAGTGTACGTAGTAATAACCTTGGTTCCGTCGCTGTATTCCAACGTATCGGTTGTTGTCTGCGTTTTAACGGAGCTGCCGTCGCCCGATGTTTCCGTGGTTATGTCGGGGGTGTATCTTGTTCCCGTAATAACAAGTTTATTATCCCCGTCATAAACGGTAATGGTCGCATTCAGTGCGGTAGTAGTAATATTATACGTTCCCGCCTGGTTCCAGTCGTAAGAATGCGTAGTTGTGCCAATAGTGCTGAAAGTAGTTGTGCCATCAGTTCTGCTAAAAATACTTGTTGTGCCATCCCATTCTGTATAAGAATACTCATTATACAGTAAACCTACAGTAGCCATCTTATAGTACCATACTTCATCTGCGGAATCTGCGTAAACGGTAGGCGTGTCGCCGTCAAACGTCCATATGGCGTCGGAAATGCTGCCACCTATATCAGTATTTGCAGAAGCCGCCGTCCAAGTACTTGTATCAAAGCTGGGTATTTCCTTTGCCATTGCGCCTACTTCCTGACCTTCTTCGTACCAGCACATTTTGGCTTTACCTTCTTGAGTAGAATCAACGATATAACTACCATCGCTGTCGGTTGTTACCGTTGTTTTATATATACAATAAATATATTCGCCGTAGGGTATTGTGGGTTCACCTAAACTATCATGCTTGTGGTAATTGGCACGGGTAAGACTACTGCTTGGGGTAGACGACGAACCTTTATCACCCAGATTAATACTGGTGGTGTATATAACATATGAATATGTACCATTTTCGTACTCCCAAGTAATTATGAAATCAAGGTTTTCGGTATTCTCGGTGAAAATATCTGAAATACTATTCCTGTCAATATCTCTGCCTGCATCCATACTGCCGTAATAACTTCTGCTTTCATAGTTATAGTTAGAGACCGCACTGGGATTCTGTCTTGTATCTATATTGTCTAACAGTGTTGTATAACTTTCACCATCAAGTTCACCGTTAAGGGCAGATACTATGCGCTCAATCAGCTCTGCGTGGTTGGAACCTTCACCCGTAGGCAATACTTCTGAACCCGTCCACCTGAAATCTGCCAGATCCAGCCCTACGTCTGCGGTGGTGCCCGCCTTTGTCCCTGAACTGAATATCCACGTTGCGCTTACGCCGCCAACGCTTACGGCGGCAACCACGGCGGCAGTAACTATAGCTATTTTAGAGGCAACTTTCATTCTTTGTTATCCCCCTTTTCAGCTTCACGCTCTGCTTCTGTTTTTATGGTGCGGTAATTGCCGTCGGGATATAGCTCAACTATGTCGTAAAAGCCCTGCCCGCTGTACCTTTTACGTTTGGGTTTTGCCTTTACGGGTACCTGCACAACGTCGTAAAAACCACCGCGCATATCCTGCTTTTTGGCTGCCTGCTGCGCCGCATTAAGTTCTGCCATAACTTTGGCGTCTTTAATTTTACCTATTTCGCACAGCCGTTTGTATTTTTGCCTGCCGATATAATTTTCTAACAGCGGGGTTAAAATTACCGTTGCTACAATTAATATAACGCAAAGCCAGCCCGCAGGCGACTGCATAAACAGAATAAAGCTGCCAACAAAGCGTATCCTTTCGCCGTAGTATATACCCTTCATCTGGGAATATTCTACTTTTAAAGAATCTGAATAGGCGTTTGCATCCCCCTGCAAAATAAACAGGCGGCTGTCGGGGTGGTCTTCGTTGGGTTCTTCTATGCCTACTATGCGGTGTATAACCAGCTCACCGCGGAATTCGTAGACGACTATGTCGTACAGCTGCAGATCAAATTCATCAGGCATTTTATAAGTTAACAGAATATCAAAAGTTTCAAACTGGTCGTCTAACCCGTTGTCGTAAAGGTAGGTGTTGCCCGAATACTTTTCTGACATGGAATCGCTTTTTACCACCCTGTATGTGGGCACCGTGTAAGATACCGATTCATCCTGATTATTTATATATATCGAAAATCCGAGTGCTATAACAAAAATTATACATATAAATACGTTAAATACCATAGCAATAACGTCGCCTGCTTTGCTGCAGCCGCCGTTAAGCTTTTCGTATTCTTTTATTAATTTTTCGTCCTCTTCACCGCAGCGTATCAACCGCGTATACATTTTTGTAATGGCGGTAAGGCACACTGCAGAAAGTGCCACAAGCAATACGAAAACGATAAGGCACAATATAAGAACGTAAATTTCGTATTCGGTCATTGCCTTTTTCCTGCTATGTATAATTATATTTACTGTAAGGCAAGGCGTGGTTGTCATTGCTACCATATCACAAAGGAAGGTAAGTAGTCAATACGTCGTCCCGCTCTTGGCTCCCTTATTAATAATCAATGATTAATTCAACATTACTAAATCTTGCCTTCCCATTCTATGGGACGAGCCGCCATTTCTTTAAACAGCACTAATGCGCTGTTTATGGCGGCGAGATGAGTTTGCGTATAGTGCAAGGCGCAAACGGTGCCCGAAACAGCGGTTGCCCTTACCGCTGTTGAGACAGGTGTCCCGTAGCTGACGAATGAGGGGAATATTCTTTCCTTTCCTTATTTTTCTGCCATTCGGGTTATAAAGCTGGTCATTGCGAGCGTAGTGTAACGTAAGCGTGGCAATATCTGCGCCTTATTATCAGAAACCTTTTACAATAAGGTGCGCAGAGTGTCGCTTCTCTCGCGCGCCCGAACGGGCGGCAGTAACGTAGTTCCGTCCATTCAATGCTTTTTACCGCATTATAATAAACATTATTATCTTTAAACAACTTATGTGCCGCCCAACCTGCTGGTCGCCAGTCCTGGCGGGATTGCCACGCGGTAGAGACCGTTTTGCGCCCATTTAGCTGAAGCCTTTTACAATAAAGTGCGCAAAGTAGCGCTACGCTCATGCGCAATGACGTGTAAGCTACTGGCGTTTTTTCTCTTGCCTTCCCCTTTTATGGGGGAAGGTGTCCCGTAGGGACGGATGAGGGGACATTTTCTACCTTATTTCAATAAAAATATGATAAAACAACCTAATTATCCCCTCATCTGCGCCATATTATAGAACAATTTATAATGCGGTGCGCAGAGTGTTGCTTCGCTCGCGCGCGAGTACTCGCGGACGATTAAGCAGTTCCGCCCATTCAATGCTTTTTACCGCGTTATAGCCGTCCTTTTAAGGCAAGTAATGGGCATTTTTTCTGCCTGCTTTTTATATAGCATATCCCCGCCATTACAACGGGGATATGTTACAATAATTTAGTTTAAGCTATAGGCTTTACAATTTAACATATCTGCCAATAGCAGATAATTTTAACCTGCACTAGTTGATAATACTAACTGGGCTACAGATGTAACAGAACCTTCTGAAATTGTTACGCTGTATGTTGCGGTTGTCCATGTAGAGTTAGCGGCATCTGAACTTGAATCTGCAACCGCACGAACCCTTATGTAATAAGTGCCGTCTGTCAGGCTTCCGATAAGGGTAGAAATGTCAATTTCACTATCCAAGCTTGAAGTGTCTATTGTTGCCGTATATGCAGCCGTGCCGTCTGTTGCACTTGACATAAACCCTACATAATAGCAAGCTACGTCAGATGATGAATTTGTTGTATCTGTAAGCTTAATTGTCTCGGCTTCAGTATCAATTTCAACTTCAGGCTGGGCAAGGGGTGTACCTGCTTCGTAAGCGTCAAGCACCACTTCTGTGCCGTTTAATGCGTTTTTAAGAGCAGTCCATGCAGTGGTATTATCTATAATAATTTCTGCATTCATGGTAAGATATGTAGCTATCTCTGCCGTTTTAATTTCATATGTAAACGTGCCTGCTGTACCACTCTCTTCCCAAACTTTGGTTGCACCCGATGTATCTGTAGAATAAATTGTATACACGCTGGTATCAAGCTTGAGAACTTCGGTTTCTGTACCGGAAGAGCTGTACATATGGGTGGTTTCGTCTACGTTAAGTTTTGGAACATTGTTGCTATCCCATGAGAAGGAAAACTGCGTATCTATACCATAATAGTAAGCGCTTGAACCTGTTTCACTTGCAGTAAAGGTTATGGTAATTTTTGAATCACAAGCCACGCAAAGCGCAGCTGTATGATCGTCTATACCGCTGGGATAACCACTTGAATCGGTATCTGCGCTGAGCGTATATGTTACACCATCGTAAACTACTATTACATAGTCATATATTGCTGTACCAGTGGAATAATAAGCACCATCTTTAATATACTTAATTGCATCTGAATACTGGTCTACTGTGTAAACTTTGCCCGATGCCGTAGTAGCTTCAATTTTATATGAACCTGCTGAAGCTGAGGACGTTTCCTGATAAGATGCAATACCTATAGACACGGTACCAACACCTGAACTTTTAGTGCCGCTGTTAAACGTCCACGTTGCATACACGCCGCCGACTGTTACCAGCGCCATAACAACAGCAAGAGCGGCAATCTTTTTCGCCCCAAATTTTTTCATAAGAATTCCTCCTGTTAAAAGAATAAATTGATTTTTTTACGCCCCGCAAATATTAACTTTAGTGTTAAAAATGGGAGAACATCTTTAAAATATTATACCC
>JAJQDC010000038.1 GCA_021202395.1 Clostridia bacterium
TCCTAACGAATTTTGTGTTGCACTTGATTGACAGCGCAGCGGGGACCGCTTGCGGGGGAAGGGTTTATTCTAAGTAATAAGGTCATACCGCTTTAAAACAACAAAAAACACCCGCAGTTACGCGGGTGCCTACATAATGGAGATACATTAGCGGCATAATGCCGCACAATGAAACGAAAAACCTGATTAATATAGGGATATACCTTGGTTACCTGCCCAGCCAGCCGCCGTCTACCGCAAGCGTAAAGCCGTTTACGTAATCGGATGCAGACGACGCAAGGAACACTGCCGCACCTTCCAGATCGGCGGGGGTACCCCATCTGCCTGCAGGTATGCGGGCAAGAATGTCTGCAGAACGCTCTTCATCCTGGCGGAGCTGCTGCGTGTTGTTTGTAGCCATGTAACCGGGAGCAATGCCGTTTACGTTGATACCGTATTTAGCCCACTCGTTAGAAAGCGTCATAGTAAGCCCCTTTATAGCCGACTTAGACGCCGTATAAGAAGGAACCCTTATGCCGCCCTGGTATGAAAGCATAGAAGCGATATTTATTATTTTACCGCCGCTGTTCTGCTTTAAGAACTGCTGAGCCACTGCCTGCGTTAAAAAGAAAACGGTTTTTAAGTTTACGTTTAAAACGCTGTCCCAGTTCTCTTCAGAAAATTCTATTGAATCTTGCCTTTTGATTATACCTGCGTTATTTACAAGAATATCTATCCTGCCGTACTTTTCAAGCGTTTTAGAAATAACTTCGGGTATAACGTCGCAGGAAGAAAGGTCTGCTATTACGTTATAAAAATTTTCTTCGCCGATGAGTTCTGCCGTTTCGGTACTGGGGCGGCGGGAAACACCCACTACCTTTGCACCTGCTTCTGCATACGCACGGCAAATGCCCTGCCCAAGCCCTGTGTTGCTGCCCGTAACTATTGCCACTTTGCCCGCAAGGCTGAATTGGTCTAATATCATTTTATTTTGCCTCCTTAATCATACATACTTTGCATTTTACATAATACCATATTTTGTAAAACATTTCAAGGGGTAAAACAAAATTTATTGCATCCCCCTTGAAAATATTTTTTATTTAGCGTTAAAAGTAGTAGTAAAAATTGCAACTTCGTTGCACTAATGTAAAACCTTATTGTAAACGACAGGAATGTAAATGTCATTGCGAGCGGTCTCTACCGCGTGGCAATCTCGCCCGAACGGGCGGACAGCCAAGCCCAAACGCTACATAAGTTATTTTAAAATAATACGTTTAATCTTAAATATTCACATTATCAAAGCGGTAAAGGTATTGCTTTATTATTTTTAAACAGCGCCAGCCGCTGCGCTCTGGCGAGATTGCCACACTACGCACCTACGGTGCTACGTTCGCAATGACAGGCGGCGCTGCCGCCTGTACAGCGCAAAGCGCTGTGTAAATATAGATAATGTAAATTTACACCCTGTCAAAAACAATGGTGGCGCCGGAAGGTATTTTGTATACCTTGCCCCTTATTTCGCACCAGACGTCTGAATGGGAAGGGTTGTACACCCTTTCTCCGTCGTAAGAAAATACAAGACTTTCGTAACACTTTACGTAATCGTAAATTTCCCCGTTGGTGGCGTACCACACTTCCTTTTTGCCGCTGACCTTTTTTGCAAGATTTTCTATTATGTACCAGTTGTCCTGCTCGTCAAACTCGAATGAGTGCCCCCATACGTAAAACAGTTTTGGTTCCCTTTGCTTGATCTCTTCGGAAGGGTTTTCGTTCAAAAACCTGTCGCAAAGGTCGTTAAGGCAAGGTTCGGTATGGTGGCATGTGGGGTTAAGGCACAGCCAGTCTTTGGGTACGGCAAAGCCGTGTGTAGACTTTGTTGTACGTGCGTAGGTAACGCCAAGCTCTTGCAGGATATCTACCACTTCGTCGTTGAAGTCGCCGTAGGCGTACGCCATACCGTTTACTATTTTACCGTACTTCTGTTCCATATAGGCGCGGTTGTCGGCCACTTCTTTAACAGCCATATGAAGGGGCACTTTGCTCATAAAAATGTGGCGGGCGCCGTGCATGGCTACTTCCTGCCCGCTATCTTTAAAGGTATTGAAAGTGTCTTCTTCGCTCATTCTGCCATGCCATTCGCCCACTATGTCAAACAGCTCGCTGTTTAAATTGAAAGTACCTTTTAAACCGTACCCGTTAAACAGGGCAACCAGCCTTTTATCGGCAACAACGCCGTCGTCGTAACTGAAAGTTACAGCCTTTTCTCTTCCTTCAGGGAAGCGCATATAGCGCTCTTTGTACATCTGGATAAACATCTTCCCATTCCTTATATTTTTATTTTATTTTTTGTTGGTATAGCTGCAAATATACCAAGCTTTTTTAGTAACAAATACACCCACTCTTGGCTTCCCCTGGGGGGGGGAAGCTGTCCCGTAGGGACTTTGTAAGAGATAATCTGTCTTTTCTTATTCTTTACTATTCGGCTAACTAAGCTTGTCATTGCGAGCGTAGCGCGGCAATCTCGCCAGAGCGTAGCGGCTGGCGGTCGAAATGCAATTCCGACGATTCAATGCTTTTTTACCGCATTATAAAACATTATTATTTTTAAACATCGCTTCTACCGCCCAACCTGCTGGTCGCCAGTTCTGGCGAGATTGCCACGCGGTAGAGCCCGCTCGCAATGACATATTGGCTACTGTCGTTTATAATAAGGTAAGCCAATACATCGTCCCACTCTTGGCTCCCTTATTAGGGGAGCTGGCGCATAGCGCCTGTGGGGTTCACCTTACTTTTACGGCAACAAACCCTTCCCCCACTTAGTGGTCCCCCTTCCCTAATAAGGACGGCAAGAATAAGGTATACGTTTTTTCCATCATCCGTCGTCTGCGACGACACCTTCCCTCAAGGGAAGGCAAGAAAAGTGTGTCATAAGCCGCTTTTTGCTTACGCAAAAGAGCGATTTTTGATTACTTTCCGCTTGTTTATATCTCACTCCGCTTCACTTCACCTTAATGGTGTGTTTGCCTTTGCGGGAATAGGGGGTGTAAGTCAGCTTTTTGCCCTTGTGCAATAGCTGCCTTGCAACGCCCTTTATGCGGTCGGCTACGTCTTCTGGTATAAGCCCCGAAGCCTTTTTCCACCTGCCCGTAAACAATCTTGACATGAACAGTATTGAGCGCATGCACCAGTCGGCGCACATTGCTATCCAATAGCCCAACGCACCAAGCTGCAGCCCGAAGAGCTCACTGGTAAGCACCCAGCAGAGCCCTACCCTTACTATAATCATAGAGCCTACGGCGCAGAACATTACGTAGCGCACGTCTGACGTAGCTTTAAGCACTGCGGGCGAAGTAAACGACAGCGGGTAGGTTACAAACTGGAACGACAGGCACAGGTACAGACATCTCATCGCAATTTCTTTTGCCGTATCCGAATAGCCGTACATATTATATACTACCGCATTGCTTATACCCATAATAAAGCCTACCGCGCAGGCATTCGCTATAAAGGATATTAAGAACATCTTTTTTATATAATACTTTGTCTGGGCGAGATCTCCCGTACCGATAGACTGCCCCACTACCGTCAGGCAGGAATTATTTACGCCGCTTCCCACGACAGACGCCAGGTTGTTCAGCGATTTAGCCATAGTGTTGGCGTTTGCTTCAAAGTTTACCGTACTGCCGTCGGCAAGCGCTGTGGTATAGCAGCTTGCGTTTACAAAGGTACTTGTCATAACTTTGCCAAGCTGGAACAGGCAGCTTTCTATGCCGCTGGGTATGGCGATGACAAGTATATGTTTAACCATCTTCCAGTCGAAGCGGAATTTTTCAAAGATATTTATATGTACAAGAAAACGCTTTCTTGTAATAAGGAACATTACGTAAACGGACGGCACTATGCGCGAAATAAGCGTTGCTGCAGCCGCACCCATCACACCCCAGTCAAGCACGTACATAAACAGCGTGTTCAGCACAAGGTTAACAACAAGGCTTAAACCTGCGCTTGTCATGGTAACCATGCTCTTGCGCTGTGCGCGCAGAAGGGCAGCACATACGTTAAACAGACCTATAAAGGGGAACGACGCCGCAGTAATATAAAAGTACTGCCGCTGGTATTCAAACACTTCGTCGCTGACGCCGCCGAAGAAAAGTTTTAACAGCGGATAGTTAAATATAAGGCTTAAAAGACATATAGCCATAGACGCTATAAATACTATAACAACTACGTGTTTTGCGCTTTTGTTGGCTTCTTCTACCTTTTTAGCACCCAGGTACTGGCTGGTTATTATAACGCCGCCCGTGGCGAATGCAGAAAACAGCTGTATTATAAGGTTATTTATATCGTCTACGTTGCCAACCGCGTTACCTGCGTTGTCGTTTATCCAGTTGGACACCATCATAGAGTCGAACATGCCGAGCGAAGTAGAGAATATAGATTCCACCACTATGGGAATTATCAGCCACAATAGCTGTTTGTTGGTAAACAGATTGTATTTCTTTTTCTGTTTTACCGTTTTAATTGACTGGTCCGTAACTTTACCCTCCGATTTTTCATATTGCTTCACAATATGCCGCAATTAACAAGTTGCTTATGCAACAGTTGCGCCCGCAACTATTTTTATTATATAACGATGGAATTGCTTTGTCAACAATTCGCAACAAGAAAATTGATTTTGAAGCTAATTGTGGGGTTCACATTATTTTTACGGTAACAAAACCCTTCCCCCACTACGTGGTCCCCCTTCCCTAATAAGGACGGCAAGAAATAAGATTAACGTTATTATCTTTAAACAACCCTTCTGCCGACATACTCCGCCAGTCGCGAGCCGCGGCTCGATGCCGCTCCCGCGGGGTCCTTCGTTTGCACTCAGGACGACGGTGTATTCGGTCGTTTAAAATAAGGTGGCAATAAAGCCAATACGTTGTCCCGCCCTTGGCTCCCCCTTTTTCTTATGCAATTCGGGTTACCAAGTTCGTCATTGCGAGCGTAGCGTGGCAATCCCGCCAGAGCGTAGCGGCTGGCGCCCGAATAGCAATTCCGCCAATTCAATGCTTTTACCGCATTATAAACAACGTTATTATCTTTAAACACCGCTTCTGCCGCCCTGCCTGCTGGTCGCCAGTCCTGGCGGGATTGCCACGCGGTAGAACCCGCTCGCAATGACGTATGGTGCACGGTCGTTTTTTCTCTTGGCTTCCCCTTCTATGGGGGAAGCTGGCGGCGATAGCCGACTGATGAGGGGATAATTTGCCTTTCCTTATTTTTTGCAATTCGGGTTACCAATTACGTCATTCTGAGCGTAGTCGAAGAATATCTGCGCCTTATTATCTGAAATATTTTAAATTATGGTGCGCAGAGTGTCGCTATCGCTCACGCGCGAGAACTCGCGCCCGAATAGTAATTCCGACGATTCTATGCTTTTTACCGCTTTTCAACGCGGCTTAATCCCCTTACTTTTTACTTTGTTATATTATATACTTTTTTATTACAAAGTCAACGGGGCGGGCAGTTATGTTTGTACAAAAATTTACTGCTGCAATTATTTAAAACCCGCAAAACACAAAAAAATTTTATCCCTTATTAAAATATTTTATATTTACTATTAATTTTTTTGTAAAAGGGTGTTGACTTTAAATTTTAAAGTGTTATAATCTGCTATGGAAATTTTATAAGAGGTTTCATAAATTTTTATATGAACAGAAAAAAAGTATTACGTGTTATTGTAAGGCACATTTATGCCACCCTGGGCTGTGCGCTTTACGCATTGGGCGTAGAGCTGTTTTTAAGCCCCAACAACCTTGCATCAAGCGGGGTTACCGGTATCGGCCTTTTGCTTGAAAAGTTAGGTATACTTTCTACCGGCTATTGGATTATAATATTCAATATCCCCATTTTTATATTGGGTGCAATATTCCTTGGCAGAAAGCTTATACTATCCACCATATACTCTACCGTGGTATCTTCGCTGTTTATGGAGCTGTTCGGCTACCTGTTCGGCGAAAAATGCTTAAATGTGCTGCCCCTTACCGACAGTCCCCTTATAGCGGCGCTTGCCGCAGGCGTACTGTTCGGCACAGGGCTTGGTGTTGTATTCAGGGCGCAGTCTTCTACCGGCGGCACCGATATTATAGTAAAGATACTGCGTAAAAAATTCCGCCAGATAAGAACGGGCGAAATATCATTTGCGGTAAACGTAATTATCGTAACGCTTGGCGCGATATTTATACCTTCTGAAGAAATGACAAATATGGACCGCTGGGTATATTCCGTTATATCGCTTGCCACCGAAATGGTAGTATTTGACCTGGTGCTTTACGGCGGCAACTCAGCTAAACTCGTTTACATAATACCGGGCGGATGCGACGTAGAAACAATGAGCAAGCACATTATGACGGAAGTAAACACCGGCGCTACCTTTCTGGAAGGCAAGGGTGCTTACACCAATACAAGCAAAGAAGTTATAATGTGTGTGTGCAAAAATGCTTTCTTCCCCAAACTGAGAGACATTGTTAAAAAGGAAGACCCCCATGCCTTTATGATTGTTACATCTGCCAAGGACATATACGGTATGGGCTACCAGGACCCCAATGCAGAAGAGTTGTAATATAAGGTAAACGTTGTAAATTAAAAAATATTATAAAAGTAACCCCTGCTCCGTTACAGAGCGGGGGTTTTGTTGGTGTAGTAATAATACGTCGCCAACCCTTGGCTTCCTTGTTCTTTCGCTATTCGGCTGACCAAGTACGTCATTGCGAGCGTAGCGTGGCAATATCTGCACACATTTATCTGAAACCTTTTATAGTAAGGTGCGCAGAGTGTCGCTACGCTCGCGCGCCAGAGCGTAGCGGCTGGCGCCCGAAAAGCAATACCGTCCATTCAATGCTTATTACCGCATTTATAAAAAACATTATTATCTTTAAACAACTCTTCTGCCGCCCTGCCTGCTGGTCGCCCGTTCGGGCGAGATTGCCACGCGGTAGAGACCGCTCGCAATGACGTGTAGGCTACTGCCGTTTATAATAAGGTACTAATGATTGCAACTTGTGTTGCAGTGTACAATTTACTCTTACGGTTGGAGATCTCTCCACGCGTTCGCTTCTGCTCACTTTGTCGAGATGACATCCCTTTGGTTTGTACAGTGCCAAAGGCACTGTCATTTCGAGCGGAGCGGCAAAGCTGTTTGTCCAGCCCACAGGGCTGTCATTTCGACTGGAGCGTAGCGGAATGGAGAAATCTCCTACCCTTCTGTGCTCCGCTGCCATGCAACGTAAGTTGAAAATACTTCCGCCGCATTATAATAAGGTACTAATGATTGCAACTATGTTGCACTGTACAATTTACTCCTACGGTTGGAGATCTCTCCACGCGTTCGCTTCTGCTCACTTGGTCGAGATGACAACCCTTCGGGTTGTACAGTGCCAAAGGCACTGTCATTTCGACTGGAGCGGCAAAGCTGTTTGTTCAGCCCACAGGGCTGTCATTTCGAGCGGAGCGGCAAAGCTGTTTGTTCAGCCCACAGGGCTGTCATTTCGACTGGAGCGTAGCGGAATGGAGAAATCTCCTACCCTTCTGTGCTCCGCTGCCATGCAACGTAAGTTGAAAATACTTCCGCCGCATTATAATAAGGTACTAATGATTGCAACTATGTTGCACTGTACAATTTACTCCTACGGTTGGAGATCTCTCCACGCGTTCGCTTCTGCTCACTTGGTCGAGATGACAACCCTTCGGGTTGTACAGTGCCAAAGGCACTGTCATTTCGAGCGGAGCGGCAAAGCTGTTTGTTCAGCCCACAGGGCTGTCATTTCGACTGGAGCGTAGCGGAATGGAGAAATCTCCTACCATTCTGCGCTACACCACCAAAGCAACGATAGTTGCTTATGCACTTTCTACCTTATTATAAAGTGAAAAAATTCAAATATTTTCTTTGGGTTCTACGGGGAGTTCGGTAAGGGCGTAATCTTTAAACGTGGCAGAGCCGCTGCCTATGCAGTAAAGGGCGATACGGGCGCCTACCCATCTGCCTGCGGTTGCGGTAAAATCACTCCAGCACTTGCCGTCTATGGTAAACATACACAGCGCTTCTCCGTTAATTTTCTGCACCATCAAGCCCAGTTCGGCTTTGCCGTTTACCATATTTTCAGGCGGTATTTCCACGTCTTTTCTTCCGTTGAATGGAGAAAAACTGCTCCCGTAATAAGTCGTAAGTACCGTCCTTTCCCCGTTTGCATCGCTCTCCCTTTTTTCTATCCTGTCGTTAAACAGGCACAAGCTGTAGCAGGTATTGCCTATAACGCTGAGCGCTGCATAGCAGTCGCCTTCTACCTGCACCTTTACGCTCACTTTAAAGCAGTATGCTGGAAAGCGCTGCGTAAGGCATTTATCCAGATAATAAACGTTAGTCGGCTCACACCCTTCTATTTTTAAGCCGTCGTCTACCGAATACCAGTCGCTTCCGCACACTGCGGGAGTCTGCCATACGGGCGAAAGTTTACCCTTAAAGCTGTCGCTGTAGTCCATCCTGTGCCCCATGGTAATATCTACGGGATACTCCCCTTCCCTTACGGGTATGCCGTTGAGCACCTTATATTTGGGTATGCCGCAGATGCACCAGTCGTTTATCCACTCCGCAGGCTGAAGGTAGGTTATCCTGCCGTATGCGCCTTTGTCGGAAAAATGTATAAACGCCCATTTGCCGTTTGGTAAATCTACCAGCCCCCCTTGGTGGGGGCCGTTTATTCCGCTGTCTTCACGGGACATTACAATTTTGCTTTCGTACGGTCCGTAGATATTTTTAGAGCGCAATGCCGTCTGCCAGCCGTGCTTTACGCCGCCCGCAGGGGCGTAAATGTAGTAGTAATCACCGTGCTTGTAAAACTTTGGACCTTCTATACAGGGGTTGTCGTTGTGTCCGTCGTAGACTATCTTATAATCGCCGTAACATTCGGTAAGGTCGGGGCTGACTTCGTATACGGCTATGTAAGAGTTAAAGCCCGCTTTGCTTATACAAAAACCTACCGCCATGTAGCACTTGCCGTCGTCCGTCCAGATGGGGCAGGGGTCTTCCAGCCCTTCAAAGGTCAAAAGCTGGCGGGGAGCCGACCATTTGCCGTGTATATCTTTTGTCTCGCACACCCATATGCCATAGCCGTACAGGGGAAAACAGCAGTAGTAAGTGCCGTTATGGTACCTTATGGAAGGCGCCCACACGCCGCCGCCGTGCACTACCTTTTTATATATATCCAAAGGAAGGTTATCCATTACGTAGCCGATGAGTTCCCATTCAACAAGGTTGACGGAGTGAAGAACAGGGATACACGGGTTGAAGTTAAAGCTTGAAGATACCATATAAAAATCATTGCCCACCCTTATAACGTCGGGGTCGGAAAAGTCTGCAGGCAGAATGGGATTGTGATATATCATAATAAGCTCCTTAAATTGAGTAATAATTGCAGTAATATTTTACTATATCGCCGTTCCCCTGTCAACGCCGTATTTTGTTTTTGTCGGGAAATATTTGGGTTAGTATAAATGAGTTAATACGTAGTCCTATTCTTTGTTCCCCTTCACCGTCGGCTGACAAAGTATTATAGCATTCCCCTTGAGGGGAAGGGGGACCGCTTGCGGTGGATGAGGTGTTGTCTTGTTATTATCTTACACCTCATCAGTCAGCTTTGCTGACAGCTTCCCCTCAAGGGGAAGCCCTTATTGCGGTTAACATTATTATCAAGAATAAAACACTATTATTTTTAAACAACTTGCGTGCCGTCCTGCCTGCTGGTCGCCAGTCCTGGCGAGATTGCCACGGGGTAGAGACCCCTCGCAATGACGTATGGTGCACGGTCGTTTTTTCTCTTGGCTTCCCCTTCTATGGGGGAAGCTGGCGGCGGTAGCCGACTGATGAGGGGATAATTTGCCTTTCCTTATTTTTTGCAATTCGAGTTACAAAACTCGTCATCTTGAGCGAAACGTAGTGAAGTCGAAAGCTATCTGCGCCTTATTATCTGAAACCTTTTATATTAGGGTGCGCAGAGTGTCGCTACGCTCGCGCGCGAGTACTTGCGAACGAATAAGCAATTCCGCCCATTCAATGCTTTTTACCGCACGCGGTAGAGACCACTCGACGTATTGGTTACTGTCGTTTTAATAAGGTTGCAAAAATATACCACCCTGTCTGGTACTATAAAATTTACTTATTCTGGTTATTTTAATAATATCAGTCTGCCGTTATACTTTATGACACAGTATAACTTAAAAAGGTGAAAAATTATGGAAAACAACCGTTATGAACTCAACAAAAATCTTGCACAGATGCTTAAGGGCGGCGTTATCATGGACGTAACCACGCCCGAACAGGCAAAAATTGCTGAAGATGCAGGTGCGTGTGCCGTTATGGCTCTTGAACGCATACCTGCCGACATACGTGCCGCAGGCGGCGTTTCAAGAATGTCTGACCCCAAAATGATAAAAGGCATACAGCAGGCGGTATCTATCCCCGTTATGGCTAAATGCCGCATAGGGCACTTTGCAGAAGCCCAGATTTTACAGGCTATAGAAATAGACTACATAGACGAATCTGAAGTACTATCCCCCGCAGACGACATACATCACATAGACAAGCGCAAGTTTGACGTACCCTTTGTATGCGGAGCAAGAGACCTTGGCGAAGCTTTAAGAAGAATAAACGAAGGCGCCGCCATGATACGCACCAAGGGTGAACCCGGAACGGGAGACGTAGTACAGGCGGTAAGACACATGCGGGCTATGAATGCAGAGATACGCAGGCTGGTATCTATGACGGACGACGAAGTTTACGAAGCGGCAAAAACGCTGCAGGTGCCGTACGATTTGGCGCTTTACGTACACAAAAACGGCAAGCTGCCCGTAGTAAACTTTGCCGCAGGCGGAATTGCCACCCCCGCCGACGCTTCGCTTATGATGCAGCTGGGCGCAGAAGGCGTGTTCGTCGGCAGCGGCATTTTTAAATCGGGCAACCCCGCAAAGCGCGCAAGGGCTATCGTGCAGGCGGTAACCAACTACACCGACGCAAAACTTATTGCAGAGCTTTCTGAAGACCTTGGCGAAGCCATGGTCGGAATCAACGAGCAAGAGATTAATATTTTAATGGCGGAAAGGGGCAAATGATAAAAATCGGCGTACTCTGCCTGCAAGGGGCTTTTTACGAACACGAAAAAATACTGGATAGTCTTGGTATATGTACGGCTGAACTGCGCAAAAAGAGCGATTTAAACAAAAGCATAGACGGGCTTATCATCCCGGGCGGGGAATCTACCGTAATGGCTAAACTGCTTGTTGATTTAAATATGTACAGCGGCGTAAAGGGGCTTATAGAAGACGGCTTGCCCACCTACGGCTCCTGTGCAGGGCTTATTCTGCTTGCAAAAAAGATAACCAACGATAACAGGAACGGGCTTGCCACTATGGATATTGCTGCTGAGCGGAACGCTTACGGCAGGCAGCTCGGCAGTTTTGCCGCCACCACCAGCTTTAAAGGGGTAGGTGATTTTAACGCCGTGTTTATCAGGGCACCGTATATCACCGATGTATGGGGCGGTACTCAAATTCTGGCTACGGTAAATAACCGCATAGTTGCCGCCAGAGAGCGCAACCAGCTGGTAACAGCCTTCCACCCTGAACTTACAAATGACACCCGCATCCACGAGTACTTTATAAATATGGTAACCCACCCCGTTTAAAGCCGTTATTTGCGGCATATTACGGGTGCAATCACAAATTCGGCGGCGGCAGAATTTCTGCCGCCGCCGAAAATTTATTACTTTTTCAAAAGCCAGTCCATAATGTTTACAACCTGAATACCGCTGTAATTGCCAAGCCCCAGCGTATCGCCCGTAAGTATTGTCTTTGAGTAATTATCCTGTATACTCTTCAGCGGCGCCATCTCCCTTTCATGGGTTGACTGTTCCATCATCGTAGCCGCTACCTGATAATAACTGTACACTCCGTCTTTAAAGGCGACAAAATCCACTTCTGCACTGCCCGCCTTGCCTACGTAAACTTCATACCCGCGCCGTACAAGTTCAAGGTAAACGATATTTTCTAAAGAAAACCCTATATCGTAGTTTTGCCTTGCCAATATGTGCCGCCTGAAGCCGAGGTCAGACAAATAGTACTTCCTGTTTTGCTTTAGTATCTCTTTACCGCTTACGTCCATCCTGTCTGCCCTGTAAAACAGGTAAGACTCTGTGAGCGCCGTAACGTAACTGTCTACCGTAACGTGAGAAGTTTTTCTGCCGTTAGACGTAAGATAGTCGGCTATTTTCTTCATTGAAACGGGGCTGCCTATTACCCCCGAAAGATACTTCGCTATATTTTTCAGCAGCGGTATATCCGTTACGCTGCGGCGGGCAAAATCAGGCTCTTTTCTTTTTTGTCTGTCTTCTATATCCTTTACAAATACGGTGTTGTATATACCTTCTATATAGGCGTCTTCCGAGCCCAGCCCGTTTTTGCGGATAAGCGCCGCATACGGCATACCGCCGTACGTCATATAGTCGGCAAACAGCTTTCCGTCTTCACCGCCCATGATTTCTCGGTATTCAGAAAAAGATAACGGCAGCATATTTATTTCTATATACCGCCCCGAAAGCAACGTGCCCAGTTCGCTTGATAACAGATAGGCATTTGAGCCGGTTATATAAATATCCACGTTCTTTTTCACGTAAAGGCTGTCTACCACTTTTTCGTAAGCAGGCACTTTCTGAATTTCGTCCAAAAAGTAATAGGTATATTTATCGCTGCTCATTCTTGATTTAAGATAATCGTATAAAACGTTGTAATCCAGCAGCTTTTCATTTTCAAGTTCTTCAAAATTGAGTGCAACTATCTGCTCGTCAGATACACCGCTCTCTTTAAGCATATCGGCAAATTGGGCAAGCAGCGTTGATTTGCCGCACCGCCTTATGCCCGTAACAACCTTTATAAGCTGAAGATCTTTTAATTTCCATAACCTTTCAAGGTAATCTTTTCTTAACATCTACACACTCCTTTACTGTTTTTATAATAACATTAAAAGTAAAAATAGTCAATAGAAAGTTAACCGTTTGGAACAACTTTATTTAAATTTCAAACAAATTGTCCCATAAGGAACAATTTAACCGTAAAACGATAAAAGTTGTTCCAATCGAAACAACTTTTACTATCAACCGCAAGGCTCAATCGCGTTACATGCTCTTTTTTCCGCAAAAAAATAAGGGAACAGTAAATGTGCAATTGCCGTAGGGATTTTTAGAAACATAAAAAATTAAAACTTTAAAATTTTATAGTAATTGCACTTCAAGCGAAAAAACGAGTTGCGCCATAAAGGTAGCAGCTCGCTTTTTATAAAATAAAAATATCGCACAAGAAAAGCAACCGTTAAGATTGCTTTTCTGTAAGTCCTTCCAACTCGTATATATGAAGCAGTTGCTTGCCTAACATTTCGTAGTTGTGTTCTTCGGCTATCAACCGCCCCTTTGCTGTTAAATCGGACGTATCATTTTTAAATAAATTCTTTATACCTGAAACGGCTTGATTGACGTCTTTAACCTTAAAAACGCTGTCTTTATCGGTAAGCCAGCCGTCGTACACGGGAATATCGCTTACAATTACGGGCGTCTTACAGGCAAGAGCCTCCAAAACGACAATTCCTTCAGTTTCTTCTTTTGATAGGAACAAAAACGCGTCCGCACCCTGATATGCTTCGCGCAGTCCGCTTTGGTCGGTAAAGCCCATAAAGTACACGTTTTCGGGGGCTGACTTCATAGCCTTTTTTACCTTCCGCTTTACAAGCCTCTTGGCGGTATAGCCGTACCATAAAAACTTCACCTGCGGCAACCGCTTTGCCGTTTCTATAAATTCAATTATCCCCTTGCGTTCGATATAATGCCCGACGGAGATTATTACCTTTTCATCTTCGCGAAAATTCAATTTATCCCTTAACGCCTTTCTTGCCAATAAATTCGGCGTGAAGTAATCGGTGTCCACACCATTAGACAGAACGTAAACTGGCTTTTTTATCCCGTATGCAAGCAACAACTTTTTTGAATATTCGGTAGGGGTTATTATTACGTCGCCTTTATTATAGCAGTGCTTTATCCATACGCGGAACAGCAGCGACAGGGCGTTAGAGCCTATAAACGAGTTTTTAAAATCTTCCTGCGTGGAATGGGCATAGTACACAACTTTTTGTCCGCGCTTTTTAGCCCGTTTTGCCTCCGACACCGAATCGGGAAATATAGTGTTTATATGGACGATTTTTTCGCCGCTTTGGTAATCGCCCGTAGCTTGTATATTCATTTTTCCCAAAATGCCGCACTGATGTAAAATCGCCTGACCGACGCCGCTGCGTTTTACAAGAGAGTAACCGCCGTTATAAATTTCAACCATATTCAACCTCGTCATAAAAATGATATTATATTCTGAAAGATAACCGTAAGCCCCAAGCTGTACGCGGCTATGGACAAAGGTTTACCAAGCACGATAATAGTTATAAAAGTTTTCCATTTCATTTTAGTAGTGCCTGCAAGGTAGCACAAAAAATCATCGGGAGCCACGGGCAGGAATATAGCGGCGGCAAACAGTTTGGTAAACCTGTTTTTTGTCTGCGTCCATTTATCGTATTTTGTAATCTGCTGTACCGAAAACATTCTGTATAAAATATCGCGCCCGAAAGTTTTTGATATGCCGAATACGATAATCGAGCCTATACATATGCCCGCGTAATTTAAAATAAAGCCTTTCCACGCGCCGAAAAGCACTACCCCCGCGAGGCAGGATACTCCGCCGGGAATAATGGGAATAATGACCTGCACTATCTGAATAAGAAAGAATACGATGCCGCCCATCGCGCCTATGCTTTGAACATAGCTTTGCAGTGCTTCGGTAGAGGTAAGCACACCCGCGTTATAAAGATAGATAACCAAACCCACGCAAGCCGCTAAACCTGAAACGGATATGATTTTTACTACCGTGTTGAACGTACTGCACGAACACAGGTTGGGATTATGCAGACGGTTATTTAAACTAATTGTGTTCGCGGATATATAATTTTGCATATTTGCTTTCGGATGTTTGTTTTTCTGTCTTTGCATAAACGGCTTTCTTGTATATATTGACTATCTGCGGCACGGTATTTGTAACGTCAAACTGTTTTGCTATTTGCTTTGAATTTTTGCCCATTTTTCTTTTCGCGCCGCCGTCCATTTTCAAAAATTCGTCAAGGCGGGATAAAAATACGCCTTCATTTTCAAATGTCCAGCCGTTTTTGCCCTGCATTATCACAGAATTAAGGCAGTCGTCTTTTCTGCATAAAAGGGGCAAACCCGACGCGGCGGCTTCTATATATGTCAGCCCCTGCGTTTCGCTTTGCGAGGCGCATACAAAAAGGTCTGCGGAGGAGTAGTATTCGGGCACATTTTCGGGCGGTATCATTCCTGTAAAGCGCACCGTTACGTTTGCGGGCATAGTTTCAGCTTGTTTTTTAAGCTCTTCTTCGCAAGGTCCGCCGCCCGCGATGACAAAAGTTACTTCGCCGTTATAATCTTTAAGGTAATTTATAATTTCGCCCACGTTCTTTTCCCTGGCAAGTCTGCCTAAAAACAACAGCACGGGCTGTCTTGACGGTGTGTTTCCGTGGTTATTACCGCCAAATTTATCAAGCTGTAACCCGCTGGGAACCACGGCAATATCCGATTTTATTTTATAGTCTTTTAAAAGCGCGGATATTTTTTCGGTGGGCGCTATAACGCAGTCAACCTTTTTGCATATTCTGCGCGTGAACCATATCACTAATTTTTTGCCTAACTTTTTGTTCGGGCAGAAGTAGTGCGTGTAATCTTCATAGACGGTGTGGTAGGTATGTATAAGCGGTATATCAAGTTTCTTTGCCACCGTCTTTGCGATAGAAAAAGTGCTGAACTCGCATTGAGAGTGTACGACGTCGGGCTTCCACGCTATAATTGTATCTATCCACTTGCGGCAGGGCGCGAACTTTATCCTCGCACTGGAATAAATTTTTTTCGCGCTTACCGAGCCTATATGTATAACGTTATCTTCCATATAAGATTTACGGCTTTCCGACAGGGTAACTATCATCACTTCGTGCCCTTCGCGTTCAAGTTCGCGTTTTAAGTTATATACGGACGTGGTAACGCCGTTAATTGCGTACAGGTAAAAATCCGAGGTTATCAACACTTTCATAGATATTCTCCTTAACGGTAACGTTTGCAAAGTATGTGCCGTAAAGCATAGCGGTAGCCGACGTTATAAATTTGCAGTCGTTTTCAATGCCGCCCGTCTGCTGCATATACTCGTCGTGCAAAAGCAGTAAGCCTGTTTTTATTTGGCTCAACGGCTTTGTTTCTTCCGCACCGTCTACGTTGTTTTTGAGATATTCGGCTATATAATTATGCAGGTTGGCTTCGTAATGTTTATGGTCTATCAAGCCGCCTTTAAAATTTTCGTTATGTGCGTAAGTGAATATATCCGCTACATAGTGGAATATCTTACCGAGCCTGTAATAGTCTAAAAGACATTCGGGCTGTTCTTTGCACTTATTCAGCAGTCTGTAAAACGTTTTTAACACGTTTTTGTAATTGTGTCCGCAAATACTGCCGTGTTTAATACCGTGGAGATAGGTAAGAAAATTTCTGTCTGGTTCTGTATTGCCGAAAATAAAGGCTCTTTTGTAAAGGGCGGGAACACCGTTCATTCTTTCGGCATAAATTAACGCCAGCTGTTTATGGTCTTTAGTACGCATATCGTTACCTCGTCCGCAATGTCTGCGGCTCTTTTTATTTGGGTACATTATATGCGGCGCACTTAAACATACGAGGTAAAGCAACCTAAACGTTAGCTAAACAAATAATAAACAAAACTCCCCGAAGTTCGGGGAGTTACCTGTTAAAGTTGTTTTTCAAATTCACATATGGGTTCGGGGACGTCGTTTGTCTTTATTTTTGTTATACGGAAGCCGCAATGCTTTACATAAAAAGCGACGTTGCCTTTCACGTTATATGGAGTTACCGTTTTCCATAATTTTATTTCGGGGTATTTATTTTCTAATGCAAACCACGCTTTGGTGCCGTATCCCGCCCCCATTTTATCGGCGGATATGAAAAACAATTCAAGACTTCCGCTCGCGTCGTGATTTTTTCGTATTACTGCGCCGCCTATAAGAGAGCCGCCGTCGTAAAATGCCCAGCTTTCAACTTCCGGTTCTTTTATCATTTCTTCAAGCTCATTTCCCATATTTTCGCTCAATAGCTTTTTTGAAACTTTTTTGCGCTGTGTTTCAAACGAAGCCGTGCATATATCGCACATATATTTTAAATTGCCGTCGGTTATCGGTTTTAAAATCAAAGCGCTCATTCTTATAATCTCCTTTTTGCGTTTATTTGTTAAGCCTGTAACCCGCGCCGCGTATCGTTTCTATAATCTGCGGATTTTTAAAATCGTCTTCTATCTTTTCGCGTATGCGGTTTATATGTACCATTACCGTCGCACTGTCGCTCATATAGTCATAACCCCATATCTTTTCAAAAAGGTGTTCCTTTGTAAAAACTATATCGGGGTTCACAGCCAAAAACAACAGCAGGTCGAACTCGCGGTTGGGGAATTTTATTTCCTCGCCGTTTTTAAATACCTTTTTCGCATCTTTCACGATACGGATATTGCCTATAATAATCTCTTTAGACTGTTCTTCACGTGAAGAAACGCGCTTAAACTGGCGGATATTCGCGCCTACCCGTGCTACAAGTTCGGCGGGGTCAAACGGCTTTGTAAGGTAGTCGTCCGCGCCCATATTAAAGCCGTAAACTTTATCGAAACTTGCCGATTTCGCCGTTACCATTATAACGGGCATAGAGTACAGCTTTCTTATCTCGCTGCACAGCTCAAAGCCGTTTTTAAAGGGCAACATAACGTCAAGAAGGATAAGGTCAAACTTTTCCGTGCGCAGCAGCTGCATAATATTTTTGCCATCGCTTTCTATATGGGTGTCGTAGCCACTGTTTTCAAGGTAAGCCTGTTCTATCATACTTATGTCCTTGTCGTCTTCCACTATAAGAATACGGTATTTATTGCTCATCTGAATTTTCCTCCTTTGCGGGGAAGACAAATTTTATCTCAAGCCCGTTATTATTTGCCGCCGTAACCGTGCCGTTCATATTTTCCGTAAGACATTTTACTATATGAAGACCCAGCCCGTTGCCCTCGGTCTGACCGCGCGACTCGTCGGCGCGGTAAAACTTTTCAAATATATGCGGCAGTTTATCTTCCGCAACGCCGTTGCCGTTGTCCGATACCCATAAATACACGCTGCCGCCTTTGCATTTAAGGTTAAACGTTATTATAAGTTCTTGTGCCTGCGCATACTTCTTGGCGTTTTCTACCACGTTATCGAGTATGCGCTCCATAAGCCTTACATCTATATCCGAACAGACGCTGTCACAGCCATAGAAGCAGTACTTGCACACGCCTTCATCTTTAGCTTTTAAATTGTCAATGTAAGACAGCAAAAAGGCATTCCACTCTATAGTTTCAGGGTGGACGGGCATATCACCCGTTTCAATTTTAGAAAAGTAAAATAACTGCTCTATAAGCCTGTCCATCTCCAGCGTGCGGCGGTATGCCGTATCAAGGAATTTGCGCTGCATTTCGGGTGTCTTTGCAACGCCGTCCTGCAAACCTTTTAAAGTTCCCCTTATGGCAGTAAGAGGAGTGCGCAGGTCGTGCGACACGCCCGCTATCATATCCCGTCTTGATTGCTCGTCAATTTCCCGTCGTTGTTCATCTTTGTTGATCTGAGCGTTCATATCATTGAAAGATGTGCATACTTCTTCAAACTCCCAGTAACCCGCGTAGGATATGCGCTTTGTGTGGTCGCCCTTTTTTACGTCGTTTGACGCGTCTATAAGAGAATTTAAAGGCAGCATAATAGCTTTTGTAAGCCTTTTAGCGTAGATATAGCTTGCAACAAACAGAATTAAGATAAGAAGAGATCCGCATATCACAAAAAGGACAATATAGGGCGTGTATCTACGCACGGTAAGGCTTTGCACGATATTATCCTCGCTTACCGCGTAAACCTGCAAATCGCCGTCGGTACTGGCTTTCGTTATAAGCGTGGAACCGCCGAAATTAAAAATGTGGATAGTATCGTCGTTATACATAAATTTTTGTATTTCTTCAACGTCCCATTCGTCAACATCGTTAATAGTGGTATAAATTATTTCGTCCGAGTTTATAACGCAGACGTAAAAGCCGACGTCTTCAAGGTTTTCGCCAAGAGCTTCAAGTTCGTCCTTTTCAAGTGTATTTGTGTTTACTATCAACACACACGCCTGCGAAGTGCCCGAAGCAAGTTCGCTTTCGGTTATAACATCATCTTTTTCAAGGTATTCATATATAGCTAACGCTATCATACCTATAGCCAAAAACAGCACAAGCACCACTACGACCATAGCGGTATTAGCCAAAAATATGTGGTTTTTTATTGTCTTCTTTTTCATTACAACTACATTTCCGCATTATGTTAGCTTTATTATAGCATATAATCTTGAAAAACAAGTTAAACACAACCTAAATTTTAGCAAATATTAAGTTTGGGCTAAAATATTTCAAAACGAATGTTTGACATATGCCATTTTTGGTGTATAATATAAGTATAGGGAAAAATGTCTCCTATGATAAGCCGATTTTATAATCGGAATACAGACGAAAGTATCTGCTATTTGCCGTGTAAGCACGGCGTAAACCTGAGCCGAAAAATTTAGGGCGAAGAAAGGGCTTTATAAGTGTACGATTTTTTATAAAGCCGCGTCTCCGCTTGGTTGAGTATTGCTCGGAAAACGACGGGGTTGACGTTGTTTATTGAGATTTTATTCCTAATGCGATCCCAGCTCTATCCGATTTTCAACCTATACGGCGATAGGTTTTATTGTGGTACGCAAAATTATAAGTACCACTGTCCACGGCAGGAATATTGTAAATATTTCTGCCAGAAGTAAGGACTGCCGCGATTCCGTGAGTGTATGCTCTGCGGCAGGCGTTTTGACTACTTTTTTAAAGAAGCCGAAGCGTGGGTTTTATTGTGGTACGAAAAATTATTAGTACCACTGTCCACGGCAGGGATATATATATTTCTGTCAGAAGTAAGGACTGCCGCGATTCCGTGAGCAGATGCTCTGCGGCAGGCGTTTTGGTTACTTTTTTAAAGAAGCCAAGACGTGGGCTTTATTGTGGTACAATTTTTTCGCAAAAATAAGCGAAAAAATGGGAATTGAGTGTATACAGCTACTCAAAGACCGTATTACAAAATTACACCAAACAGCCCTGTTTTAAGCGTTAAAGTCGTAAATAACGCTTAAATCAGATGTGGCAAAAACGAGAGCAAAACTTACTCGCTAATCGTCGTTATGGAGTACGGCATAAAGCCGCCATAATAACGGCAGACTAACTTAATAAATTACATTTAAGTCGGTGATGAAAGTCAGCGGCTTTTTTGTCGTTCTTTTTACGGCAACAATACCCATACCTTTCGGTGTGGATATAAGCAAATACAAAACAAAAATCGGAGGAATTATTATGAGAATCAGACCACCTTGAATTACAAAAATACAACAAAAACATAGCGAAACAAACGTCAAGCAAAGCGTTTTTATGGACTGCAACTTTATTTTATGAAGTGTAGCCCACTACACTTTGCTGGCGCAAAGCCGTGGGCTCTGCCGAGAGCTTTTCGGCTGAAAATATATAAATTTACGGAGGAAACAAATATAAGCTATTTAGTATGCCATATGGAGAAATACCATAAAACAGACGTCGCCCCTATCGAACGCGAGAACGAACGGGACGAAACCTACCAAGGAGATAACCCGCAGATAGACAGCACCCGCACTTGCGAAAATTACCATATCATCAAAAGAGATATGTCCTATACGGAGTTTATCAATGATAGAATTAAAAGCCTTAACTTAAAGACCAAGCCGAGAAAAGACGCCGTTATTATGAATTCATTTGTAATAAGCAGCGACGGCAAGTTTTTTGAAGGAATGTCCACGTCGGAACAGAAGGCATTTTTTTCGGACAGCGTAAAGTTTTTTGCGGAGAAATACGGGGAAGAAAATATAATCTCTGCTATCGTACATATGGGCGAAACCACCCCGCACCTGCATTTGAATATGATACCCGTAACAGAAGGTAGATTATGCAGTAAGGCGCTATACGATAAAAAGAAGTTGTCTATATTGCAGACGGAGTTTCACGAGGCGGTCGGTATAAAGTACGGGCTTGATCGGGGAATTATAGGCAGCACCGCCCATCATCTTGCAACGGCGGAACTTAAAGCCAAAAAGATTATAGAAGCCGCTGAAAAACGAGCCGCCGAAATAGACGAACAGACCCGTATCCAAAAGCAAGAGTACGATAAAACTGCTATCACCCTTGATGGTATGAAAGATGAAAAGGCAAAGTTGCAGGACGAGATAGACGACCTTGCCAGGTTAAAGTCGGATATGAAAACTGCGGCGGACGAGCCTATCCCTATGTTCGGCAAGAACGAAGTTATAAAATCTTTGCGGGCGGAAAACGTCAAACTCAAATATGAACTTGACATAAAGAACAAGGACAACGGCAGTTTATTTAAACTCTTGCAGGAGAGTAAAGAGCGGGAAGAAAAATACGGAACAGCGTACAGGGCGGTAAAAGATATTTTATCTGTCTACCCCGCCGAGTTCCACGACCTGCTCAACAAGTCGAGAGATAAAAAGAGACTTAAGCCTACGTCTTTCAAGTCCAACCGCAGCGATAAGGGCGGTATGTAAAAACTACAACTTAATATAAAAATATAAAATTTAATATTATAGTCCCTTTGTACTCATAGGGATTGCGGGCGAGAAAAATAAATTGCCGCCCGCAACGGTTTCCGTATCCGTACAAAAACGGAAATTATTATAGTAGCCGTGCCGCGGTAAGTTGACGCGGTGCGGCTACCCTTCCCGTTCGGGCTACTATGACATAATACGGAATTAAATATAAGAACCGAATTGATATTGATGTCCACAGCCGACGGAAGGTGAAATGTAGAAAGGTTTTAAAAAGGATCGGAAAAATTTTAACTGATCCCTTGCATTCAACTAATAAATATTGTAGAATATAAACACGGGCAAACCTTACCCGTGGAAATGAATTATCGGAGGAAAATGACTCAAGAAGATTTAAACTGCACAAATAAAGTTTATTATTACGAGGACGGTCATCCGTTCTGTTTTATAAGAAAGAGAGAAAGAAAAATAGGAAATACCGTATATACGGTAATATCCAGGCAGAGCGAAAACGCCAAAGAAACGGCGTTGAGCATAACAAAGCGGTTGATAGAGCGTAACGCGCAGGAAGCCATAAACCAACCGCAAACAACAGAGTCGCTTGAAGGTTGCAATTCGGGAGGCAATAAACAATGAATTTGCAATCGACAAAGAAAATAAAGAAAGCAGAAACCCAATACACAGCTCTGTATTGCCGTTTAAGTTGCGACGACGATTTACAGGGCGACAGCAACAGTATCAAAAACCAAAAGCAGATGCTTACGACTTACGCGGAAGAACAGCACTTCAGAAATTTACGCTACTATGTGGACGACGGCTATTCGGGAAGCAATTTCGACAGACCAGACTTCAAGCGTATGATTGAGGACGTGGAGAATGGAGAAATATCCACGGTTATCGTAAAAGATATGTCAAGGTTTGGCAGAGACCATATTATGGTTGGCTACTATACAAAATATCTTTTCCCCGATGCAGACGTCAGATTTATCGCCGTTTACGACCAGGTGGACAGCGAAGTCAACGCCGATGACGATATTACCCCATTCAAGAACATTCTCAACGAAATGTACGCCAAAGACTGCAGCCGAAAGATTAAAGCCGTAATGAAAGCTAAAGGCAATTCTGGTAAACATCTCACTTCTATACCGCCGTTCGGGTATATGAAGGACCCTAATGACAAGGAAAAATGGATAGTCAACGAAGAAGCGGCGGCTATAGTTAGGGAAGCGTTTAATCTTTGTATGCAGGGCTACGGTCCTACGCAGATAGCGAGGATATTTACCGAGCGCGGTTACGATACGCCAGCCATATTCAACAGAAAGCACGGGTTACCGACTAACCTGCCTATTCGGGAAGGCCAAGATCTTTGG
Organism: Clostridia bacterium; assembly: GCA_021202395.1. Taxonomy (GTDB): domain Bacteria; phylum Bacillota; class Clostridia; order Christensenellales; family Borkfalkiaceae; genus Coproplasma. The sequence goes on from JAJQDC010000038.1 coordinate 23,195, forward strand.
GCGCAAAAAACCATTTCCGATATGCTTGCAAATATGAGTTATCTCGGTCATACGGTAAATTTTAAGTCTTATAAAAAATCTTATAAATCGAAGAAACGCTACTGGAACTCAAAAGAAGACTGGGCTATCTTCGAGAATACGCAGGAAGCTATTATAGACCAAGCCACTTTCGATACTGTGCAGAAAATCCGAGAAGGACGGCGCAGACCTACCGATATGGGTGAAATGAGTCCTTTATCTGGAATGTTATACTGTGCAGACTGTGGAAAGAAAATGTATCTTTGCAGATGCACTACAATTAAACAGGCAGAATACTTTAACTGTTCGTCTTACCGCAAACAAAAAAAGAAGACTTGCACTTCGCATCAGATAACGGTAAAAGCTGTAACGGAAATGATTTTAGACGATTTGCGTTTTACCGTGAATTACGCTAAAGAATACAAACAGCAGTTCTACGAAATGGTTGAAAAGACAGCTGATACCGCGACGAAGAAAGAACTTTCATCTCACCTTAAGGATATTGACGAAGCCGAAAAGAGAATTAAGGCTTTGGATAAAATTATACAATCCCTGTATGAAGATAAGGTTGAAGAAAAGATTTCTGAAGAACGTTATCTGAAGTTGAGCGAGTTGTATGAGAACGAACAAAAGGAATTGACGGACAGAGTAAAAACACATAAAGCCGAAGTAGAGCGTGCCAGAGCTAAAAAGAACGAAATTCAAAAATTTATGGCTTTGGTAAACAAATACAGCGACTTTGAGGAACTTACTCCAGATATTCTGCGGGCGTTCATTGATAAGGTCTACATACACGAACTTACAAAAATTGACGGGCATTACCACCATACAATAGAAATCGTGTATAATTTTATAGGCGCGACCGAGCCGAGTTGGTTCGCAGAGAACGAGGAAATCATTTACCAGACAGAGTTTTCACAGGACGAAAGCTAAACAAACAGCAACTTAAAACCAAACTATATAATAATAGTTTTACCGAACAACTGAATATAGTTAAAGGGCGTGGTTTCACGCCACGCCCTTATATCATTAACTTTTACGGCGGCGGCATTACCAAAATTCCCTATGGGAATTGCGGTAAATCTGTTCCCTTTGGTCTACCTGCGCGGATTCGTAAGGAGCGCAGCGACTTAAGTAGCGATTGTTAGCCGTAAGGCTCAATCGCGTTACATGCTCTTTTACCGCAAAAAATAAGGGAACAGTAAAATCTGTTCCCTTTGGTCTACCTGCGCGGATTCGAACCGCGGGTCTCCAGAGTCGGAGTCTGACGTGTTATCCAGCTGCACTACAGGTAGTTACTCATACCTATTATTCTCTTTATTATAAACATACCCCGCGGCGGACAATCTGGCATTTACCAGATCATACTCCCAGCCGACATCAAAGCAAAGCTCTTCCGGCGACGGGCAGCCGTCCCGCAGTTTCATATTTACAACAGAAAGCAAAATAAAATCGTCTGTGGGCAATTCCACTTTTTTACCCCCTTTACGTGAAAAATATTATACCACACCCGCCCGCGCTTTGCAATTAATTTTTTTTATGATATACTAAAAGCAGAGTAAAAGACTATTATATTTTAAGGAATTAAGATGAAAAAATCTGTTGTAGTAGGAATGAGCGGCGGGGTAGACAGTTCTGTTGCCGCATTATTATTAAAAGAGCAGGGTTACGACGTAACGGGGCTTTTTATGCTCAACTGGGAAGAGAGCGACTCATCCGGTGCATGCACGGCAGAGACGGACTTTGCCGACGTACGCAGGGTATGCGGCAAGCTTGATATCCCCTACTACACCGTAAACTTTGCAAAGGAATACTACGACAGAGTGTTTACCTACTTTTTATCAGAATACAAAGCGGGCAGAACGCCCAACCCCGACGTGCTTTGCAACAGAGAGATAAAGTTCGGACCGTTCCGCGACTACGCAGCCACATTGGGGGCAGACTATATTGCAACGGGGCACTACTGCGGAATATCGCACGAAGGCGGCAGGCACCGCCTGTTAAAGGCAAAAGACAGCGGTAAAGACCAGACATACTTTTTAAACCAGGTGCGTGAGCAGCAGCTTGAAAATGTACTGTTCCCCTTAGACGGTCTTACAAAAGCCGAAGTGCGGGCTATAGCAGAAGAAAACGGGCTTGCTACGGCAGAAAAGAAGGACAGCACCGGAATATGCTTTATAGGCGAACGGAACTTCAGAAAATTTTTGCAGAACTACCTTCCCGCGCAGAGCGGCGAAATACGCACGCTTGACGGCAAAAAAGCAGGTGAACATATCGGGCTTATGTACTATACTATCGGGCAGCGGAAGGGGCTTAACCTTGGCGGTGCGCCCGACTGCGACGGCAGGTGGTTTGTAGTAAAAAAAGATCTGCAGAATAATATTCTGTACGTATCCCACGGCGACGAAACGCCGCTGTATTCTGCCGCCTGCACGGCAATGGGTTTAAACTTTATAGGTTTTGAACCGCCCCGCGGCACCTTTGAATGTACCGCAAAATTTCGTTACCGCCAGCCCGAACAAAAGGTTGCGGTACAGTTTGGCGGCGACAGTATGCGCATAGAGTTTGCCGAAAAGCAGAGAGCCGTTACCGAAGGGCAGTACGCCGTACTGTATTACGGCAGCCAATGCCTTGGCGGCGGCGTAATTGACACGGTAATATACTGAAATCAACGGCTACAAAATACAATCGGGGTTAAGAAGAAAGTCGTAAATATTGACGATAAAAATACCGTTTTCGTCATACGACATAGGAACGATATCCATTGTAATTATTATTTTCTTAAAGGAATCTTCTATCTTTTTAAAAGGTCTTATCTCCTGTTCCATTTTTTCGGCATCAGGGATAGAGTACGCTGATTGTATATAATAGCGCGAAGAGCCGCTGTTACAAACAAAATCTACTTCTAACTGCTTTCTGCGCACTCCGCCGTCTTCATTCTTTTCAGCAACGGGCACTATACCGACATCCACATTAAACCCACACCGCTTAAGTTCATTGTATATAACGTTTTCCATCAGGTGAGTCTGCTCATACTGCCTGAAATTTATTCTTGCGTTGCGCAGCCCCGTATCGCAAAAATAATACTTGCGCGGGGTTTCTATATATGCCTTACCCTTAATATCATACCGCTGTGCGCAATCTAAAAGAAAAGAATCTTCTAAACAGTCAAGATATTTCTTTATAGTATTAGCGGTAATTTTAGAATTTTTTACCGAACGGAAAGTATTTTTCAGCTTTTCGGGGTTGGTTAAAGAACCCACCGAAGAAGAGATAATATTCAGCAAATCATCCAGTTCATTTTTATTGCGTAAGCCGTTTCGCTTTACTATATCCCTTATGTAAATTTCGTCAAACAAGTTATTCAACATGCGGGCTTTATCGTCTTTGCCATTCCTTAACACAACAAGCGGTATGCCGCCATACAGCATATATTCAGCAAGACCTTCATATTTATCACCGCCGTATACCGACATAAATTCAGAAAAACTGAGCGGGTACAAACGTATTTCATCCCCCCTGCCGGAAAATTCAGTTATGATATCCTTTGATAAAAATCTGGCATTGCTGCCAGTAACGTATACATCCAGATTACTTTTACGTAAATATCCGTTAAGAACGCTTTCAAAACAGTCAAGCATCTGAATTTCGTCAAGCAAAAGGTAGTACATTCCGCCGTCTGTCATGCAAGACTGAACGTATGCCATAAATTTTGCAGGATCTGCTTTTCTGTTCTCCCGTTCAAGGTCTATAAGATTTTCTCCGATCTTTTGTAAATCTTCTGCCGAATCAAACGCAAATGTTATTATATGGGAAGGGCTTACCCCTTTACCGAGCAAATAATTTTTAAAAATTGTGTTTAAAAGGTAAGATTTACCGCAACGCCGCACACCGGTAATAACCTTTATCAGCCCGTTATTCTCCCTTTCTATTAATTTATTTAAATAAAAATCTCGTTTGATTTCCATAATCATACACCACGCTAAAAAAGATTTTTGCAACTTTTTACACTTTTCCTTTTTATTATAACTTATAAAAGAAGAATGTCAAGTACTTCTAAAAAGGATTTTTGCAACTTTTTGCATTTTTCCTTTATGGGAATATAAAAATAAGAAAAATGTTCTCACCAAAATTGACAAATTAATATTCATATGATACAATTAAAAAAATCTTACGGGAGAATATTATATATGGTAAAGTACACTGCGCCCGACCGCGCCGAAACGCAGAAAAGATTTTCCGCTAAAAGCTACAATATTGCCAACATCCTTTTTTGGGTGGGGATAGTTCTGATTGCCGCCGTTCTCATCTGGACGGGCGTTGCTACCTTTATCGGCGGCGAAGCCGAAGAAATTTATGACAGCATCGGCATTTGGGCGCTGATAGTGTCAGCCGTTATTTTCGCCCTTGGGCTTGTTTTCAGAAGCGCTATCAAAAAGAATATTGCAAACGCACAGAATACCCCTTACGTCTCTGAATATGTTTTTGAAGAATACTATATGACGGTAACAGATACCCGTCTGGGGGAAAAGATTTCTGAAAGTAAAATTTATTACCGCGACCTTGCAAAGATAAAAGAAGAAAAAGATTATATTGCGCTTTACCCCAATTCGGTAACCGCACACGTAATATTCAAAGACGGCATTTCTGCAGAAGACCTTGCCGAAATAAAGAGTTATCTGAAGAATAAGTAGTTAATATATTAATAAAAATAAAATAAT
>JAJQDC010000015.1:0-47459 GCA_021202395.1 Clostridia bacterium
ATTTTGCTTTTAATTTTTACTTTGCGTATTCTACGCTTCTTGTTTCGCGTATAAAGTTTACCTTTATCTGGCCGGGATATTCAAGCTCAGATTCAATTTTCTTTGCTATATCCCTTGCAAGGAACTGTGCCTGGGCGTCGTCTATCTGTTCAGGTTTAACCATAACGCGCACTTCCCTGCCTGCCTGTATTGCATAACATTTATCTACGCCTGCAAAGTCTGACGCAATTTCTTCTAACCGCTCAAGGCGTTTTACGTAGTTTGTTACAGTTTCGCGCCTTGCGCCAGGCCTTGCGCCGGATATACCGTCGGCAGCGGCTACAAGAACGGCTTCTACCGTTTTAGGCTCTACGTCGCCGTGGTGAGCGGCTATTGCGTTTATTACGGCAGGGCTCTCTTTATATTTTTTAGCAAGATCTGCGCCAAGCTGAACGTGGGTGCCTTCCTGCTCGTGGTCTACAGCTTTGCCTATATCGTGTAACAGACCTGCACGCTTTGCAAGCGTTACATCTAAGCCGAGTTCCTGAGCCATAAGACCGGCAAGCTGGGCTACTTCTATAGAGTGCCTGTAAACATTCTGCCCATAGCTTGTTCTGTATTTTAATCTGCCGATAAGCTTTATAAGTTCGGGATGGAGCCCGAAAATTCCAACTTCAAACATTGCGCTTTCGCCCGAAGCTTTAATTTCTGCATCAAGTTCCTTGCGCACTTTTTCTACCGTTTCTTCTATTCTCGCGGGATGTATTCTTCCGTCTGCAATCAGTTTTTCTAACGAAAGCCTTGCAACTTCTCTTCTTATGGGGTCGAACCCTGAAAGTATTACAACTTCCGGTGTGTCGTCTATTACAAATTCAATACCCGTAGCATTTTCAAGCGCACGGATATTTCTGCCCTCTCGACCGATTATTCTCGCTTTCATGTCATCGCTGGGGAGCGATACCGTAGATACTGTATTTTCTGACGTATGGTCAGCGGCACAGCGCTGTATTGCAAGAGCTACTACTTTTTTTGCTTCGTTATTAGCCTCGTCTTTGGCGCGCTGTTCTATGTTCCTTACCTGTATGGCAACGTCGTGGCGGACGTCGTCTAAAATTTCTTCGGATAAAAGTTTTTTAGCTTCTTCTTTGGTCAGCTGGGCAACCTTTTCAAGTTCCTGTACCATAAGTTCATGCTGGTGGTTAACCTTATCCTGCGTCTTTATGATCTCCTGTTCCTTTAAGGCGAGATCTTTCTTTTGCTGTTCAAGCGCGTCGCTACGTTTGTTATAAGTTTCTTCTTTTTTGTCAAGAGCGTCTTCCTTTTGCGTAAGGCGCTGTTCCTGCTTAGAAAGTTCAGCTTTCTTTTCTTTAGTTTCGCGTTCAAAGTCGTTTCTTAGTTTAAGTTCCTGTTCCTTAGCCTCTAATATAGCCTCTTTTTTTAATGCCTTACTCTCGGTCTGAGCATCGGCAACAATTTTTTTGGCGCGCTCTTCGGCGTCGCCGAGTTCTTTATTAGCCCTGTCTGTCTTATTCTTTAATTTAAGATATATGACAGCAACTACTATAGCAGCAGCTAAAAACAGCACAGCAAAAATGATTGCGACAATCATTCCTACCGTTTCGCCGCTTGCAAGAAACAGGGAGCTTATGCTTTGTAAATTCATATAAGCCTCCTGAGATAAAGTTTGTAAATATATACAAAACCCCAAATTTTTATGGGGGTAAGTTATATCCGTTATTTATTTTACTACATAATTACGGCAAAGTCAATTTTTATAATAAAAGTTACAGTTAAATTGTGAAAATAAAAGACGGAAATATTTCCGCCTTACCCATTTTTTATATCATTGAGCCATTCTGCAGGCATTGCGTCAGAAGGCATACGCCAGTCTCCGCGCGGAGAAAGGGTTACAGTACCTACCTTTACCCCGTCGGGTATGCAGGATCGTTTGAACTGCTGTGCAAAAAATCTTTTGTAAAAATTTTTCATCCACTTGTCTATCTCTTCTTCAGAAAAATCTTCTTTAAAAGTTTTTAACGCAAGGTACCTTACCTTTCCGGGCGCAAAGCCCCACCTTACCGCATAATACAAAAAGAAGTCATGCAGCATATAAGGCCCCACTATGTCTTCTGTCTTTTGCGCTATTTTGCCGCTTTTGTCGGGGGGCAGCAGTTCGGGACTTATATCCGTATCAAGAATTGCGTTAAGCACTTCCTGCGCACTGCCGCCAAGAATTTCTGCCTCGTGCCGTATAAGGTGCTGTACAAGCGTTTTAGGTACCGAGCTGTTTACCGCATACATAGACATATGGTCGCCGTTATACGTTGCCCAGCCAAGGGCAAGTTCACTTAAATCTCCTGTACCTATTACAAGCCCGCCAGTCTTGTTTGCGGTATTCATTAGTATCATAGTGCGCATACGTGCCTGAGCATTTTCGTAAGTTACGTCAAGCACATCAGGATCATGCTCTATATCTTTAAAATGAGTTAATACGCTGCCGGTTATATCTACCTGTTTAAAGGTAGCTCCTACCGCATTTATAAGTTTAACAGAGCTTGAAAGCGTCCTGCCCGTAGTGCCGAAACCGGGCATAGTTATAGCGATGATATCTTTCCTTTGTTTTTGTAAAATATCAAAAGCCCTGCATGTTACTAAAAGCGCAAGCGCAGAATCAAGCCCGCCCGATATTCCGATTACAGCCGTACGTGCGTCTGTATGTTTAAGCCGCTTTACAAGCCCCATTGCCTGTAAAGACAGTATCAGCTCCGTCCGTTCGCTAAGATCTGAATCGCTGTCAGGAACGAACGGAAGCTTTGGGAAAGTTCTGTCAGGCTCCCCCTTCGGCTGTGCCGCAGAAAATTTTACCGTACTGTAGCCGCTTGTTCCGCCGCAGGCAAAAAATGTATCGGAGCACCTGCGGCGCTCCCCTTCAAGTTTGTCGGCATCTATATCTGCATAAATAAGCCCGTTGTTAAACAACTTGCTTTCTGCAAGCACCGTGCCGTTTTCGCAGATGATGTCGTGCCCCGCAAAAACCATATCGGTAGTACTTTCGCCGTTGCCCGCATCACTGTAAACGTAGCCGCACAAAAGGCGTGCAGAGTGCATCTTTATCATATCGCGGCGGTATTCTGCTTTACCCGCAATTTCATCTGAGCATGACAAATTTACTATAATGTTAGCTCCTGCAACGGCATGCTCTGCCGAAGGCGGGCAGGGCACCCATAAATCTTCGCAAAGCTCTGCCGCAACGGTAAATAACTTCTCTTTTTCGTGTTCAAAGATTACTTTTGTTCCGAAAATAACCCGGCTACCGTTTATTTCTATATAAGAATTTTCTTTTTCAGCAGGGGTAAAGTGCCTTCCCTCGTAAAATTCACCGTAGGTAGGCAAATAAGTTTTGGGCACCACACCTATTACTTTACCGCAATTTATAGCTACAGCACAATTGAAAAGCCTGCCGTCCTTTTCTAAAGGGGCGCCTACAAAGACCAGAGCGTCTATTTTTTTAAGCTGTTCACACAGAGCGGATATACCGTTTAACACGCTGTTTAAAAGCACTCTTTGGTTAAAAAGATCTCCGCAGGTATAGCCGCAAATACACAGCTCCGGGAAAACTATAACCTGGGCACCGTTCTGCGACGCTTCTGCAGCCGCTTTTGCTATTGAATTTACGTTAAAGCCAACATCCGCAACTTTAATTTCTGCAGTTGCGGAGCATACTTTTATAAAACCGTGGCGTATCAAGCCTTTTTCTCCTGGGCTTCCCTGAAGGCATCCCTTATTGCAATTTCTACATCAAGGCTGAATTCTTCGTTATTGGCAAGGTATTCGCGTAATTTTTCCCTGCCCTGGGCAATTTTTTCATCTTTATAACTGAACCAAGAACCGCTCTTTTGCAGTATTCCGTACTCTACGCCAAGGTCTATAAGGCAGCCTTCGCGCGATATGCCCTTGCCGTATATAATGTCAAATTCGGCAACTTTAAACGGGGGAGCAACTTTATTTTTTACTACCTTGCATTTTGTTCTGTTACCTATAATTTCGCCGTCGTCTTTAAGAGCGTCTGACTTTCTTATATCCAGACGGACAGAAGAGAAGTATTTAAGCGCCTTGCCGCCGGGCGTGGTTTCGGGGTTGCCGAACATAACGCCCACCTTTTCGCGAAGCTGGTTTATGAATATAACGCATGTTTTGGAGCGGCTGGTTATAGCCGTAAGTTTACGCAGTGCCTGAGACATTAACCTTGCAAGAAGACCGACGTGGGTGTCGCCCATATCCCCTTCTATTTCTGCCTTAGGCGTTAAAGCGGCAACAGAGTCTACCACTATTACGTCTACAGCGCTTGAGCGCACAAGCGATTCGCATATGTCAAGCGCCTGCTCGCCGGTATCGGGCTGGGATACGTAAAGCTCGTCGGTATTGACGCCAAGATTTTTAGCGTACACTGCATCCAACGCATGTTCTGCGTCTATAAACGCAGCAATGCCGCCGCGCTTCTGTGCCTCTGCAACAATATGCAAAGCCACGGTTGTTTTACCCGACGACTCAGGTCCGTAAATTTCAAGTATCCTGCCGCGGGGCACGCCGCCTACGCCAAGCGCAAGGTCCAACGAAAGGCAGCCCGTAGGTATAACCTCAAGATCGGTATTTACGTTTACGTCGCCAAGCTTCATAATAGCACCCTTACCGTACTGCTTTTCTATCATAGAAACCATGGAATTAAGCGCTCTTTGTTTTTCTTCGTTCATTATTTTCTCCTGTTATTTTATCTGTTTATATGTCAAAAACAGCGCATAGTTTATCGCCGTATTTGTTATTGTTTGTCTGTCGCCTTTAAGCACATATTTGTTTACAGACGTTCCGTTTTTTGTTGCTACGGCTATGTAGCAAAGCCCCACGGGTTTATTGGTATTGTCTGACCCCGGCCCCGCAATGCCAGTAGTTGATATTGCCACGTCGCAGTTGCCCTGCGCGATAAGCCCTTCTGCCATCTCTCTGGCGGTTTCTTCTGAAACGGCTCCCGCAGATTTTATGGTCATGCCGTCTACGCCCAGCCGCGATATTTTAGATTCGTTAGAATAGGTATTAAGCCCTTCAAAGTACACTTCGCTTATGCCGGGTACTTCTACAAGTTTACGCCCCACGCCGCCGCCCGTAAAAGATTCAGCTACGCAGATTTTCATACGCCGCAGTTTTAACAGCTGGAACAGCCTTTGTGCAAGCGTTATATCTTCCAATGCGTAAACATAGTCGTCTATACCGCTTAAAATGATGCGCACGGCGTCGTCTAACAGCATCTTGGGGGAATCTTGCGAATAGATAATTTCTATAGTGCAGTCGCCGTAATCGGAATACACGTTGCAGTTAAGTTCTGGGTAAGCCGCTTTTGCCTTGCCTACGGCGTTTAAAATATCTTCTTCGGGCGCACCTACCGACTTTATATAACTTTTACCGAACCTTAGCTGATATTTTTTGCTGATATAATCGGTTACTTCCTGGTAACTTATTGCATTTGCGCCGTCGTAAAATCTTAAAAATACCGTCCTGTCCTGCGTATCAAGCGAACGTGCCATGTCAAAACGGCTGCCGTACAGCGGCTCAAGAAATTGCTTTAACGTAGTTTCCATTCTGGCAGGGCATAAAATTACAGTATTTTCAAAACTTTCTTTGCACTCCTTTAACTGCGTAACAATCTCTTTTGAGCAGTCAAAGGCTATTATCGCAATCTTTTCAAAGTAAAACCCCGCAGATGCAAATGCCCGTACACACGGCGAATAATCTACAATATCTTCTGATAGTTTTTTGTTTTTTAAAAATACAAGACAGTTTTTCATTATTGTTTTAAAACTTGTATATTTTTTACTATATAATTTATTCCTGAAAGAATTGTGAGCACAACGGCTATGGCAAACAGAGCAAGACCTATATAGTTTATTATCTCGCCCGCTATATGGTCGGTAAGTTCGGCTATGCCTGCACCCGCAATCAAAACGGCTACGCTTACATCCTGGAAGGTTGTTTTATATTTACCGAACATATCTGCAGCTATTACTATACCTGCCGACGCCGCCACCGTTCTGAAGCCGCTTACTATAATCTCTCTGCCCAGAATTACGGCTACGCCGCAGCCTGCGGCAATTATAGCCCAGCTGCCAAGATTTGCCGTAAACACCTGCGGCCTGGTAAGAAGAACGATAAACGCAGTTGCAACAAGCACTTTATCTGCAATGGGGTCAAGAAATTTGCCAAGGTTGGTTACAAGGTGGTACTTTCTTGCAATCTTGCCGTCTAACATATCGGTTAAAGAAGCTATTATAAACACGGCAAGGGCAACAAAATAGTGCCCGGTAAACTGCACATAAAAGAACAGCACAAACACAGGAATCATAATCATACGGCTTATAGTAAGTTTGTTGGGAAGGTTCATTACCCCCTTTCCTGCCGCAAATTTATACCCCTTTGTGTTTTTTATATCGTCCTGTTCCGCTTGTTTATTTGCTTCGTTTTCGCTCATAAAACGTAATCCTCCGTTCTGCCGTACAAATCGTAACTGTCTGACGACGTTATTAGTATATCGTAAAACTTACCTTGTTCGGCATCGAACGCATTAAAGTAAACTTTACCGTCTATATCCGGTGCGCTGAAGTACGCTCTGCCTTCAAAACAGTTTTTATCGTAATTGATTCCGTCGCACAAAACACGAATTTTTTTGCCGACAAAACTGCTTAAAAAGTTTGCAGAAACTTCTTTTTGTACGGCGTACATATTTTTTACCCGCCTTTTTTTAACGGCGTAAGGTATCTGGCCTTTAAGCTTGTAAGCGGGCGTATCCTTTTCGCGGGAATACGCAAAAAAGCCGCAGTTGGTTAGTTTTACCTGCCGTAAAAATTGAGCAAGAGCGTCGCTCTCTTCTTCCGTTTCAGAAGGAAAGCCGCAAATAAATGTAGATCTTATTGCAATTCCTTTAATCTCGCTCCGTAATCTGGATATAAGTTCAAGATAAGAATCTCTGGTACCTTTACGGTTCATAAGCTTTAAAATTCTGTCTTCGCTGTGCTGAAAGGGGATATCAAGATATTTTACTATCTTATCGTTGTTTTTTATCTCTGCAATAAGGGCGTCGTCTATCATTTCGGGGTAACAGTACAATAATCTTACACTATTAATGTTGTCAAGAGCTGTCAGCTTTTGCAAAATTTCACAAAGTTTTTTTTCGCCGTACAAATCTATTCCATACCGCGTTACGTCCTGAGCAACAAGTATAAGTTCCGATACGTCGCCCAAAGCTTCAGCTTCGGCGATAAGTTCATCAATGGGGTAGCTGAAATATCTGCCCCTTATTTTTGGTATAAGGCAGTAAGTGCACTTATTGTTGCAGCCGTCGGCTATTTTAAGGTAAGCGTAATGGCACGGCGTGGTAACAACCCTTTGCCGTGTATACTTATTATCGCCCTTGCCAACGTAATTTACCCTGCCGTAAGAATAAGAGAAATCTAATGCTTCAAAAAATTTATCGTAGTCGTACGTTCCCAAAAAGACGTCCGCTTCGGTAAGCTCGTCTGCAATTTCCCCGATAAACTTTTGCGGAAGGCAGCCTGTAACTACTATTTTTTCTAAACAGCCGCCTTTGTACGAAGCACAGTCTATAACCGTTTCTATCGCCTCTTTGCGGGACTGGCCTAAAAATGAGCAGGTGTTTATAATAAGAATGTTAATCTTTTCTATCTCGTCAGAAACGGTATACCCGCGGGACTTTATATCTGCAAGCAGTTTTTCTGCATCTACCCTGTTTTTATCGCAGCCAAGGGAAATAAGCCCGAAGGTTTTTGTGGAAAAATCAGTCATCTATATCCCCGTATGTGTTTATAAATTCATCGCGCGATAAAAGAACTTTACGGGAATTTGGACCTTCGCCTTTGGTTATGTAATTCATATTTTCCATCCAGTCTATTATCTTACAAGCCTTCATATAGCCTATGGGGAAACGGCGCTGCAACATAGAAACAGAAGCTTTGTTACTGTCTACACAGTACTTTAACGCACGTAAGAATACGTCGTCTATCTTGGTTTCTTCTATTTCGGAACCATTGCCGTCGCCTATGGATGCAGTTACTTCGGGTTCTTCTACCTTGTTGATAAAGTCAGAAACGCTCTGGTCAAAGTACGTTTCGTTGTTTTCTTTTATAAAGTCGGTAACCTTTTGCACTTCCTGAGAACCCACAAAGCAACCCTGTATTCTTATCAGATCAGGGCGTTCTGACGAACGGTAATACATATCGCCGGCACCAAGCAGTTTTTCTGCGCCGCCGCTGCCGAATATAACCTGGGAATCGTTTATAGAGCTTACTTTAAAGCCGATTTTTGTAGGCAGGTTAGATTTGATAAGACCGGTAATGCAGTCTACCGAAGGGCGCTGCGTGGCAAGTATAAGGTGTATGCCGCATGCACGTGCCTTTTGCACAAGCTTTATAATACGGCTTTCTATATCCTTTTTAGCCTGAAGCATAAGGTCGCCGAATTCGTCTAAGATGATAACAATCTTAGGCAGCTTTTCAAGTCCGTCTTCAAGGTGGCTGTTATATTCGTTTAAATCTTTGGTAGCTACTTTTTTGCCGCCCTTTGCGTTTGTACCCGATTCCGTCATCTCTTTAAACAGCGAGTACCTGCGCTCCATCTCTTTAATAGCCCAGTTAAGCGCCTTAATGGCTTTGTCTACATCGTAGATTATTTCGTTAATCATAAGATGAGGCAATTTATCGTAGCTTATAAATTCTACCTGCTTGGGGTCTACAAGAATCAGCCGCAGTTCTTCGGGACCGTACTTGTATAAAAGACTTATAAGCAGGGTGCTTAAACATATACTTTTACCGCTGCCCGTGGTACCAGCTACCAATAGGTGAGGCATTTTTGTTATATCGGGGCAGATTGGTTCGCCCTCTAAATTTTTACCAAGCGCAAAAGTAAGCGAGTTTGGCTTACAATTCATATAGCTTGACGACATAAGCATACTTTTAAGACCGACTATGCTGCGCTTTGTATTGGGAACTTCTATAGACAATGCACCTTTGGCATAGTTAAGGTAGGCGTTTAAATTGTCCTTTTTAAGCGCCATTGCTATAGCTTCTTTATAATTCAAAGACCTTTTGATGTTTGTTTTGTCTAAAATTATAACATCGTATCTTGTTAATGAAGGTCCTATAACTACGTCAGAAATTTCGCTGCCGATATTGAAATTCGCCAACGTTTCTACTATTATCTGCTTATTTTCTTCCACTTCTGCGGCATTCGCACTGCCGTAACCAGGGTAGTCGTCTAACAGGTCATAACTGGGGCGGACGTACTTCTTCCAGACATGCGGCTTGGGGGGCGGAGCGGGTTCTTCCTTCTTTTCTTCCTTTATTTCTGTGCGGTGCACCGGCGAAACAAGGGGTGTGCGTGCAACGGGAACTTCTTCATCGGCAGAAGTACGTACCGGCGGCAATTCTTCATTTTGCTCCGGTTGCGGGGTGCTGTCTGTTTCTTCGGGTACGTCGTCAAATAAATTTGCGTTGCTGCGCTGGCGGGGACTTTCCGTCCTGTCTTCGCTGCCGAAAAGATTTGAACTACCCCTTTCGCTCCTGCTTTCAGGCTGAGTATCTTCGTCAAATAAATTGGCATTGCTGCGCTGGCGGGGACCTTCCGTTCTGTCTTCGCCACCGAAAAGGTTAGAAGTACCCCTTTCGCTCCTGCTTTCAGGCTGGGTATCTTCGTCAAATAAATTGGCATTGCTGCGCGGGCGGGGACCTTCTGTTCTGTCTTCACCACCGAAAAGATTAGAACTACCCCTTTCACGCGGAGAAATATTTTCTTCAGAAGAAGGCATAGCGCGGTCTGCACCGCGGGGAGCAATGCGCTCATTTTCGTCTTGCCTTGTTTCGCCTAAACGGGAATTGCCCGAACCGAAAAGATTATACAGTTCGTTAAAGCTGTTATCATCGGCAGGGCGGCTTGCTGCTTCGGGTTCTACAGATCCGTCGCGTGAACGTTCGCCAAAGCCCGCCTGCCTGCGGCTGCCGTCTTGCAAACTGTCTCCCTTTCCCGAAAATTCATCGGTACCGCTTGCACTGCGGGCAGAAAAATCTTCTCCGCGGCGCGCCATGCCGTTATCTTCAGGTACATAAGGCTGACCTTCACTATGGGCTTCTGCAGGCTGTTCTTTATAACCGCCAAACAACGCATCGCCGCCGTCTGCAACTTCTGCAGGCTGCTCTGATTGTGTATTTGTTTCATAAGGGAACACTTCGTAAAGGTCTTTAACATCGCTTACGCTTTCTGTCTGCGGCTGGGAAGAATACGCACCTGTGCTTGCCTGGGTGTAATCTTCAAGCTTATCGGTAGGTTCGTCGCCGTAGTAAACGCTGCCGGGCATACCCGTTTTTTGCTGTTCCACACTTTCCTGGTATGCCGAAGAATATGTTTTTTGTAAGTTGGTACCCGACCCCTTTTTACCGTTAGAAAAACCTTTTAAGTAATCTTCATCAGAATGTATGGGGTGGTTAAAATAAGAATTTTCGTCAAAAATGCCGTTTCTTCTGTAATTTTCAGCAGCAAAATCATCGTCAAGCAAAAGCTTGGGACCAAGTGTTTTGTAGTCTATTTCCTGTGTCTGCCCCTGGGCGGGAACAGGTTCACGGGCTAAAATCTGCTGCACGGGCGGAACGGTTTCATATACGTCAGCCTGCCCGCCGTATACGTTTACGTTTGCTTCCTGCGGCACATGTTCATATACAGAATTGTCTGTTACGGCACTTTCCTGCGCGGGCTGCCCGCCGACAAAAACAGGGTTAACCGTATGCACCGACGGCTCGGACTCTTTAATGTCTTCATGAAGGCGCACTGTGTTATCGGGAGCAACAGTTTTTTTGAAGTAGTGCTTCCTTACGGACATTACCGAAACATACGCAAAAAATACCGTAAGAAGAGAAAAGATAATATAAGCACCTATAAGCTTGGTAACATAAACTACAGGGTAAACAATCAAGGCAGAAATTACGCCGCCGAACGTGTAGCCAGACCACCCATCTTTTGCAGCGGTATAGCACTGCGTTATGTAAGAAGAATTGAATTCGTAGCCGCGGGTTGTTACCGTATGGAAAAGAAGAAACAGGCATACCACCGTAAGCGAACTCCACAGCGCAGGCTGCCATTTGATTTTTATAGTTTTTTCAAACGCAAGCCATTCGCCAAGGTATGCCAAAAGGGCAACGACAAAATAACTGCCGTAGCCGAACGTTCCGTACATAAATGTACATATAGCACCGCCGAACCCCGCAAATACCGTTCTGCCGGTAAACAGCGACAAAAGCACTATCGCACAGAAAAGCAAGAGCGTCATTCCCAATGTTTCTCTTGTAAATATAAGTGAATCTTTATTATTCTTACCTTTATTTTTCAATTTGCACTCCGCATGGATGTATGATATTTTTATTCAGATTTAAACACTTATTTTAATTATATCATTTTGCTTTGAAAATAACAAGAAAAAGCAACGGCTTTTTGAAATTTATATATATTAAAATATATATAAAAGCAAAAAATCGGGCGGTCCGCTAAAACAACGGTCCGCCCGATAAAAATTATTTTTAATTAAAGTTTTGTCTTGCCTTCTTCCGCTTCTATAACGCTGTCTTCATCATTCCAGCTGTACATTTTGCGGATTTCGGCGCCAACCTTTTCAAGGGGCTGTTCTGCTTCAAGAGCGCGCTTTGCGTTAAAGTGTGCCCTGCCGTTGTTATTTTCTGCAATCCATTTGGATGCAAAAGTACCGTCCTGAATTTCTTCAAGAACCTTTTTCATCTCTTTCTTGGTTTCGTCGGTTATAAGCCTTTTGCCCGTTTCGTAATCGCCGAATTCAGCCGTATCGGAAATAGAGTAACGCATAAGCGAAAAGCCGCCCTTGTATATAAGGTCAACTATAAGCTTCATTTCGTGGATACATTCAAAGTATGCATTCTTGGGGTCGTAGCCTGCTTCGCAAAGCGTTTCAAAACCAGCCTTCATAAGAGCGGTTACGCCGCCGCAGAGCACAGCCTGTTCGCCGAAAAGGTCTGTTTCAGTTTCACATTTAAAGGTGGTTTCAAGAACGCCTGCACGCGCACCGCCGATACCTGCCGCATAGCCGAGCGCTATGTCAAGAGCTTTACCCGTATAGTCCTGCTCTATAGCAACAAGGCAGGGAACACCCTTACCATCCTGGTACTCAGAACGTACCGTATGGCCGGGACCCTTGGGTGCGATCATGAATACGTCTATATTCTTGGGGGGAATTATCTGCTTGAAATGAATGTTAAAGCCGTGTGCGAACGCCAATGCCGCACCGTCTTTAAGGTTCTTTTCTATACTTTCTTTATAAACTTTAGCCTGGCGCTCGTCGTTGATTAAAATCATAACCACGTCTGCCTTTTTAACAGCTTCTGCAACGGTGTAAACTTCAAAACCTGCCGCTACTGCTTTGGGCCACGACTTGCCGCCCTCGTGCAGACCTATAATAACCTTTACCCCGCTTTCGCGCAGGTTAAGCGCATGAGCATGCCCCTGGCTGCCGTAACCTATTATTGCTACCGTTTTATTTTTTAAAGCGTTTATATCGCAATCTGACTGGTAGTAAATCTTTGACATAATTTTATACCTCCGAATTTTATACAATCTTAATTATATTCACAAATAAAAACTAAGTCAAGCAATTTAAAATTCCAGTCAAAAATATTGCTTTATTTCGCATAATTGTTTATAATAGTAGCAATTAGTAAAAGTAATTTATTCACGTTTTTACGGTGGCAACTATGGAAAATTCAGATATAAATTCATTGATAATTCTGCGTAACGTGCTTACAGACAACGTTTTTTCGCAGTTTGTTAAATATAAATATAGCGGCAAACAAGAAGATTTTGCCTGCTTTGCAGGCAGCCTTATAGCGGCAGGAAGCGAAAATAATTTTATGCAGTACGTTGCCGATAAAATTCTTTGCGACGAAAACGCCGTTTCGGTTACGCTTGCCTGCGGCAAAGAACCTTCACCCTACGCAAAAAAAGCGTACCTTAGGGACGTAAAGCTTATATTAAATTATGCAGCCGAAACAGAAACACACGGATACTTTAATATAGGCTGCCCCCCTTATCCCCTTAACGAAAACACTTCTGATGACGTTCTTTATGCAAAAATAAAACGTTTTTACAAAAAGAACGGCTACGGAAAGTTTATAAAGTACCGTGCGTTTACCTATTCCTGCGGCGATCTGCTGCCGATAGAAAACCCTTCTGCAATAACGCTTGGCGAACTTAAAGATTACGGCTATGAAAAGGCAATTATAGAAGATAATATTTTAAACTTTGTTGACGGGCTGCCCTTCTGCAATATGCTTTTGTACGGGGACAGGGGCACTGGTAAATCTTCTACCATTCACGCAATGCTAAATAAGTACTGCAAAAAGGGATTGCGCATTATTGAAATCAACAAAGAAAACATGTTATATTTGCCCGATATAAGGCAAAAACTTATAAACAACCCGCTTAAATTTATTATTTTTGTAGACGATTTGTCTTTGAATGAAAACGACGACAAAATTTCAGGTTTAAAAGCGGCACTTGAAGGATCCGTTTCGGGCAGTACTGCCAACACGATGATAGTTGCCACTTCTAACCGCAGGCATATAATTAAAGAAAATTTTTCTGACAGAGACGATTCTGTACACCGCAACGATTCTATGCAGGAACAGCTATCCCTTTCTGACAGATTCGGAATTACCGTGCTGTTCTCTTCCACCGGTAAAGAACAGTACCTTTCCATCATAAAACAGCTTGCAGAAGACTGCGGCATTACAATGGACAGCGACGAGCTTTGCGCGCTTGCAGAAAAATGGGCAATAAGCAAAGGCGGCCGCTCGCCGCGCAGGGCAAAGCAGTTTGTTGACCTTGCCCTTTCGTGCCAGAAGAAAAATACAAAAATTGAATTCTGACTTAAAGCCGCAGCAATGCGGCTTTATTTGTTAACAAAGTCTTTTGCTATGTAATAGATATCACCCGCGCCTAAAAATAAAATTATATCCTGTTCCTTTACGTGTTTTAAAAATTTTTCTATATCCTGCCCACTTTCGCCGTAGCGCGCTTTTTTTATGGCAGCGGCAAGAGTCAACGCACTGCCTGCGTCGTCGTAATACTCCCTTGCGGCGAACGTTCTGTATATAAGAAGGTTACGCACGGCAGAAAGAACGCTTACAAATTGCGCAAAAAAATTTTTTGTGCGGGAATAAGTGTGCGGCTGAAAAATTACATAAATTTCTCCGTCTGCAATAGATTTTACCGTTTTTAAAACTGCTTTGATTTCTTCTGGATGATGTGCATAATCGGCAATACAAGCTGCACCGCCAAAGCTACCGATGCACTCCATTCTGCGCTCTACGCCATTAAATCTTTCAAGTCCGATTTTTATATCGTTAAAGCCTATACCGTCAACTGTTGCCGCAGCCGTTGCGGCAAGCGCATTAAGCACGTTGTGCCTGCCGTAAACCTGCATAGAAACATCGCCGAGCGTTTTACCGCAAGAAAGCATGGTAAAGCTTATACCTTTGCCGCTGCACTGAATATTTTTTGCAGAAAAATCGGCACCCTTTTGCAGACCGAACGTAACGGAAGAATCGCAGCCAGCCCCATACAGGCACACAGACGTTTTGGCGCGCCGTGCAAATTTACGGTAACATTCATTTAACTCTTCTGCATCTTTATAACATTCAAGATGGTCAGCACCGGTGTTTAAAACAACAGCTGTATCTGCCTTGATGCTCAAAAAATTTTTCTTGTATTCGCATGCTTCAGTTATTAAACTATCGTTGCCATTGTAATAAAAATTACTAAAATTTAAATCTCTTCCGCCGATGTGCGCCATAAACTTTTTTTCTGCCGAAAAGTAAATATTTGCAAGCATTGCAGTGCACGTTGTCTTGCCGTGGCAGCCGCAAACAGCCGTAACAGAGCTGAAATTTTTACAGATTTCTCGTAAAAACTTACCGCGGGGGATTACGTTTTTATTAAGACTTCTTGCAAGTTTAAGCTGCTTGTTATCGGGCTTAATTGCATCGGTATAAACTATTGTGTCGTATAAACTTATATCTGCAGTGCCGCCGTCTATAAGCGCGCCAAGCGCTTTAAGTTCTGCCGTTACGGGGGTAAAAACGGTGTCGCTGCCGCCCACCTTTTTTTTGAGCGCAAGCATATATTTTGCCAGGGCGCTCATACTGATACCGCCGATGCCGATAAAGTAAATACTATTAATATCTTTATTCAAGTTAAGATTCATAATAAATTTTATGAAAAATAACAGCTAAATAGCACGAATAAAAAAATTTTTTGAGAATTTTAAGAAAATATCTCACAAACCTATTGAAATTTTTGAACTTTTAATGTACAATGTTTGCAGGATAAGTATTGTCTGGAAGGTAACAGTTATGAAAATCTCAGATGTACGAATCAGATTAGTCAGCAAGGAGGACAATAAATTAAAAGCTGTTGCTTCGATTACTATCGATGATTGCTTTGCAGTGCACGACATCAAGATTATCGAAGGCAACGAAGGCGTATTTATTGCCATGCCGAGCAGAAAAACAAATGACGGCGAATATAAGGATATTGCACATCCACTAAACACTGAAACGCGCGACATGATTAAACAGGCAGTCCTTACGGCTTACTACGACGAACTCAATAAATGAGCTTTCTTTGGTTTTCTGCAAATTACTAGTTGATTTGTAGGAAAGAAAAACGCGGTCCGTTTGGACCGCGTTTTTCGTTATAGTTTTAAATTAATCTTTTTTGTTAAGGTTTTTTAACAGCTGGGCAAACTTGGGTACATCTTTTTCGGCAGGGCGCTCTATACCCTGGTCAGCAGCGTTTTGCACGTACTGCCCCTGCTGGGGATACTGCTGCTGTGTATATTGCGGTTGCTGGACGAACTGTCCCTGCTGGGGGTACTGGCCCTGCTGGGGATATTGTGCCTGCTGAGCATACTGCCCCTGGGGCTGCTGCACATATTGCTGCTGTGCATACTGGGGCTGCTGAACGTACTGCCCCTGCTGGGTATACTGAGACTGAACTTTATTTTGTGCAAGCTGTGCGCTGTTCTGCTGCAAAGGCGCAGACTGACGCTGTGCCGTCTGCCCGTAATATACGGGATTGTTTACCGAAAGCCCGTTCTGGCTTGTCTGCTGGGGATAGCTGACACCCATAGCTTTGTTAGCGTTATTCTTATTAGGTCCGTCGTAACCGATAAAGCCTGTGGCTATTACAGTAATTTCTACCTCGTCGCGAACGTTGGGATCTATCCTTGCGCCGAATATGATATTCGCAGATGCGTCTACCACACTGCGCACAAGTTCCGCCGCATTGTTAATTTCGTCAAAGGTCAGATCTTCACCGCCGACGATATTTAATATAAGCCCGCGGGCGCCTTCTATCTTTGTTTCAAGAAGGGGACTGTTGATTGCAAGCCTTACCGCTTCTATTATTCTGTTTTCGCCTTTGGCAACACCAACGCCCAGGTGAGCTATACCGGTGTCTTTAAGTATAGTTTTAACGTCTGCAAAGTCAAGGTTGATAAGCGCGGGGTTGATGATAAGTTCTGCTATACCCTTAATACCCTGTTTAAGCACTTCGTCGGCTACGCGGAAAGCATCTTTAACGGGGGTGTTTTTTGCAACAACAGTACGTATTTTGTCGTTAGGTATTATTATGAGCGTATCTACGTATTTTTTAAGATTTTCTAACCCTTTGATGGTGTTGTCTAACCTGGTTTTACCCTCAAAAGCAAAGGGCTCGGTTACAACGCCTACGGTAAGTATCTTCATATCGCGGGCTATTTTTGCTATAACGGGAGCTGCACCCGTACCGGTACCGCCGCCCATACCTGCCGTTATAAACAGAAGGTCGGTATCTTTTACCGCTTCGGTTAAAACGTCTTTGCTTTCTTCGGCAGCCTGCCTGCCCACTTCGGGTTCGGCACCTGCACCAAGACCTTTGGTAAGCTCTATACCGATCTGTATTTTATTTTTGCAGGGCGAAAGGGCAAGAATCTGTACATCGGTATTAACTACGTAATATTCCGCACAATTTATATCTGCCTCTATCATCCGGTTAACGGCATTGTTGCCGGCACCGCCCACACCTATTACCTTTATTTTGGCTCTGCCTACAAGATTATTGCTGCCTATAGGGTTCTGTCCGTAGTCAGGGCCGGGGTTCTGGCGCTGCTGCGAATAATAATTGTTGTTCATATCGTCAAACATTTATCTCAACCTCCGTTGTGTATAAAAAGAATATTTATATTGATTTTTTGTTATTTTAAAAATGAGCCGAAAAGGGAAGCGCTTTCTTTATCTTTAAGCGCACACTCTATAAGGCTGAAAAGCGAACTGAACTGCGGTTTGTCGTAGTAAGGCACGCTGGGCGCTGCAATATTGATAGATTTTTCAAGACGGTTGCCGATATGGTTTACCGCCCCCCTTATTGTGTTTACGCATTCACCAGTTATGTAAATGGGTTTGCCGTCAAGGTTCTTTTCGGTAAAATTAGCAAAGCATTCGTCTATAGCTTCGCAGATAGCGTCTAACCCTTCAGTAACCTTTTGCTTAAGGTCTTGCGCATTAAATTTATAGAGTTTGCCGTCCTGGTAAATTTCTATTTCGGGTACCGAACCGTCTTTTGCGTTAAGGTTAACTTTATCTAACAGGGCAGAAGCTACGTCGTAAGGGATATCAAAAGCTTCCATAAGATATACGGCTATATGGCCTGCACCCAATGAAAAAGATTCACAGAATGCGACGCCGTTGCCGCACACCACGCTGAAGGTGGAAGATATGTAACCAAAGTCAAATAGAACTGCGTATTCATCCCTGCGTTCGGGAGCTATAAGATACATAGCTTCTGCATCGGCAGAGGGAATAAGATTAATGTGAGTTACGCCGGAAAAAGGATGGAACGCATTTGTAACACAGTCCGCAAAAGACTGTTTGCACCTATAAAAACACATTCTGCCGCGAAGGCTGTCGGTGGGCATACCTATGGGGTTAATGACTTTACGCTTGTCCGAAAGGACGAAAAATAACCTTCCCCCCGCTACCGTCCGCCATATTTTGTCATTTTTAGGCAAAGACGATTCTTCAAGATTTTTTACATCTGAGCGGGTAACCTTTTTAGACGACGGGAATGTAATTACATTATCGGTATTTACCACGTCAAGAAATTCACCGGGGATAGAGACGTAAAAGGTTTTAACTTTTTCGTTAACGGCGGAAAGCGTGCTCTGGACTACGTTCTGGATAGCCGCTTCAAAACTTCTTACGTCAAGAAGCTGACCTTCGGCATACCCTTCGTACGCATGTGTAAATTTACTTTTGATTATAAACGTATTATTAACGCCGCGTTCGGCTACGACGGCTGTAATTTCTGACGATCGTATGTCTACTACGGCAACGCTTTTACTAAGCATAAACATCCTTTAAAAGGTTTAACGGTACAAAATTTCCCGAGAGCCTTTTGCTTTACTCTATTATATAATCTATTATATAATAGAAGGTACAAAAAGTCAACGAAATAATCATAAAAAATATGGCATAAAATTAAAAAAGACGGTCTACTATGCCGCAACGACCGCCTTTTTTTATGTAATTTAAATCAAACTTTGCTTATTGTCCCGTCCGGCAGCGTCAAATAAAGGTTTCCGTTGCCGTCAGAATGGCAGCTTAACGCCCCGCAAGTTTTATCATAATCACTTAAAGTAAGGTAAGCTGTATGCAAAGCCGCTATCTTTTCCTGCGGGTATTCGGTATAATTTACCAGCCTTAGCGTTGCGCCGCAGTACAAAGTAAAAGCAAGAACGTCGCTGTTTTCGGCAGCGTACCCCGTTACGGTTATACTTTTTACCACAGACCGCAAAGCGGAAAATTCTTCTTTGAACAAAGCTGCCGCCTGCGCAACGGCGGCAAGGTCGCCTTCTTCTGCCGAAACCAGAACATTGGGGCAACCGTCAAGATTATTTACATTGCTCTCTTTGGTAACGACATATTCGCCGAGTTCATCGTAAACAAGGTAAGAACCATCTCCCGAAACAACGGTAAAAGTTTCTAACCGCTCTTTTACCGTTACGTTAACCGTGCAGGGATATATTTTTTTAGTTGAAACATACCTTGCGTAACCGCTCTGCGAAATAAGGGACTGCACATTGCTTTCGCCTACGCTGAGAATGTTTTTACCAGTCAAAGACGATAAAGACGATTTTATTTCTGAAACAGCTTCGGTAAAATCGGTAGATATACCCGCAGAAGAGAAATAACTTACCACGGCAACGTTTACGTTCCTTACCGCAAGCACCACGCTTGCGCCTATTGCGACAGCTGCAAGAAACACCGCAACAAGCATTATTACTATTGCTTTTCTTATGTACTTCATATCAAACCTGAAAAATATGTATTTATATGGCGGCACGGGTGATATCTGCACCAAGGCTGCGCAGTTTATATTCAAACTGCCCGTAGCCCCTGTCTATATGCGACAGGTCTATAACTTCGCTTTTACCTTCTGCCGCAAGGGCAGAAATTACAAGCGCCGCCCCGCCGCGCAGGTCGCACGAAACCACCGACGCACCCTTAAATTTTTCTATACCGCGCACAAAGGCGCTTCTGCCCGCAACGGTAATATCCGCACCCATCTTGCGCAGTTCGGGAACGTATTTAAAGCGGGTTTCAAATAAATTTTCTGTAATTATAGAATTGCCGTTGCATATACAGCATAAAGCGGTCATCTGAGCCTGAAGGTCTGTAGGAAACCCCGGATAAGGCTGCGTTTCGATAGATTTTACCGACGTAAGCCTGCTTTTGCTGCATATATTTATTTTATCATTTTTTACACTGATTTTGCAACCGTTTTCCCTAAGTTTATGCAAAAGGGAGCTTATATTTTCGGCATATATGCCTTTAGCTTCTATCTCGCCGCCGCACATGGCTGCGGCAATAAGAAACGTACCCGCTTCTATCCTGTCGGCAATGGGTAAATAATTGCAGCCGCCAAGGTCTTTTACCCCTTCCACCGTTATTGTTCCGCTTCCCGCACCGCTTATTCTGCCGCCGATACAGTTTAAAAATTTTTGCAGGTCTTCTATCTCCGGCTCACGGGCTGCGTTTTTTATTACGGTAGTACCCTGTGCTTTTACTGCGGCAAGCATAATATTTTCGGTTGCGCCCACACTGGGGCAGTCCAACATAATTTCGTTGCCGGCAAGCTTTTCGCAGCTGCAAAGTATGTAACCGTTTTGTTCGGTAATTTTTACGCCCAGCCTTTTAAGTCCGTTAAGATGTAAATCTACGGGGCGCAGACCTATATCGCAGCCGCCGGGGTATGCAATTTTTGCGCGGCGGAAGCGTGCTATTACGGGACCGAGCAAAAAGATAGACGACCTTAACTCGTGTGCAAGCGTCCCTGGTATTTCGCAGCAGCTTGCAGACGAACTGTCTATTACAATGTCGTTGCCGTTGTATGCCGTTTTACACCCGAGGCACCCAAGTATTTTTACCATATTTTTTACGTCAGTAATCTGCGGAATATTTAATATTCTTACCTTTTTATCGGTAAGCACCGACGCCGCGAGTATAGGCAAAACGGAATTTTTTGCCGTCTGTATATTCACGCCGCCATACAGCCTGTTACCTCCGTTTATAATATATTTTTCCATATTATCTCCGAGTATGTATATAAAAAATGCGCGACGGTACGCATTTTAAAGCACCTTTGCATATTATTTTATGGCGGTGCCTTAATAATCCATTATACGGCAAAACAAATTTTATTGTTAACCGCCGCGGGATATGTTATATAACACCCCCATGGAAGCCATTGTTATAACAAGAGAAGTGTTGCCGCTGGATATAAGCGGCAGGGGTAGCCCTGTAGGCGGAATTGTGCCGCTTACAACAAGGGCGTTTATTATAACCTGTATTCCGTATACAAGAGTAAAGCCCGCCGCAAGCAGATAACCGAAACGGTTTTTGCACCTTTTTGCTATTCTGAAACCACGCCAGATTATAAAGCCGCAGGCGGCAAAGAACAAAGTAATACCTATAAAGCCAAGCTCTTCCCCCATTACAGAAAGAATAAAGTCGCTTTCGGCAAACGGCAAAAACCTGTACTTTTGCGTAGAGTTGAAAAGCCCCACTCCGAACAGACCGCCGTTACCCAATGCGTAAAGAGACTGTATAAGCTGATACCCTTCATCTAACGGCGATGACCACGGATCCAGAAAAGCGCTGAGCCGCTGGAGCCTGTACGGTTCGGCTATTATCAGCACGGGTATTGCTATCACGCACGGAACAAGGATAACCAAAAAATTTTTTATGCTTGCCCCGCTTAAAAATACAAGCGCAAGCATAAGTATGCCGATGCACATGGTTATAGACATATTTGGTTCTAAAATTACAAGCAGACAGAATAACGCGCCGACCGCAAGAACGGGCAGCACGCCCTTTATGGTTTTAACCTTTTTGTAATTTTTAGAAAAATATGCCGCCACAAAAAGGGCGTAAGCATATTTTGCCACTTCTGAAGGCTGTATCGTAAAAGAACCGAAACCTATCCAGCGGGTGGCGCCGTAGTTGGTTACCCCTACCCCGGGGACAAAAACAAGCAAAAGCAATATGGCCGCTATTATTATTGCGGGGTATTTAAATTTTTCAAGTTTGTTGTATGGCACAAAGCACATGGCAGCCATAGCGGCAAAACCTGCCACAGCACCGATAACCTGTTTTTTTACAAAGTAAAAACTGTCGCCGTACTGCACTTCGGCTGTGTAATAGCTTGCAGAATAAATCATTACGCAGCCGAACACCACCATAAGCGAAACACAAACTAAAAGCGGGATGTCTCCCGCTTGCTTTCTTTTGCCTAAAAGCCTGCCCCTATCCAATAGCTTTTACCGCTTTTACAAATGCGTCGCCGCGCTCTTCGTAACCGGAAAAACTGTCAAAGCTTGAGCTTGCAGGGCTTAACAGTACGTTTTGCCCGCTTTTTGCCGTGCGGTCAGCTATGTAAACCGCAGTGTAAAAATCTGAACACATAGAAAGCGAATTGTATCCGCACTTTATTGCGGCATTTAATAATTTGATTCTGTTTTCGCCGTACAGCACTGCGTGTACAATGCGGCTTTCTTTAAGTTTTTCAAACAGCGGCGTGTAATCGTAACCCTTGTCTTTGCCGCCAAGAAGTATTACCGTGTCATTATTCATACAGGCAACCGCCTTAAGGGTTGCGTCCACATTGGTACCCTTGCTGTCATTTATGTAAGTTTTACCGTCCTTTTCGTACACTTTTTCTATTCTGTGGCGTATTCCTTTAAATTCACAGATAGCTTTTGCCGCTACCTGCAGATCTATACCCAGGGCGTAAGCCGCCGCAATGCAGGCAAGAGCATTGTAAATATTATGCATCCCTTCTACCTGCATATCCGACACTGAAAAAACTCGTTCGCCCGAACAGTAAATATCCCCGTCGGCATAGTAAACGCCGTCCGTCCTGCGCTCTGCTGAAAAATAAATTACCTTTGCCCTTGTAAGTTCTGCAAGCCTGCGTACCCGCTCGTCGTCGTAATTTAAAATTGCAAATTCGCTTTCACGCAGGTTTCTTATAAGCTTGCTCTTTAAAAAGACGTAATTTTCCATATTGTAGTGCCTGTTAATGTGGTCTTCGGTAATGTTTGTTATTATTGCCACGTGCGGCCGCAGGCTTGATAGCGTTTCAAGCTGAAAAGAAGAAACTTCTATTACCGCATAGTCGCTGAAAGTAAGATTTTCTACTTCGCCGATAAGGGGCGTGCCGATATTGCCGCACATTACGCTGTTTTTACCGGCAAGCTTTAAAATATCGTTTATCATAGAAACTGTGGTTGTTTTGCCGTTTGTACCCGTAACCGCAACAGCCGTTGCCCGAAGGTAAAGCGAGCCAAGCTCTTCTTCCCCTATTATTGCTTTGCCCAGCCTGCGGAACATTACGGGCAGGGCGTTATCTATAGGAATACCAGGGCTTAATACAAGCACATCGCTTGCGCGCACTGCGCTTTCGTAGGCGTCTGCCGTTACGATTACCGCGCCAAGCTGTTCAAGCGACTGCATTACACTCATTACGTTGTCGCTTACAAAATCATCGTAAATATAAACTTTAGCTCCCCTTTTAAGTAAAAAACGGGCTGAACTTTCGCCCGATTTTGATATACCTGCCACAAAAAAATTCTGGTTACAAAATTGCATTTTTTACGCCTGCCTACACAAAAATCAGACAAAAAAGCCCAACAGCAGCCGTTACCGCTGCGTAAGCGTAAGATATTTTACTTTCGGCATAGCCCTTCATCTGCAGATGATGATGAAAGGGCGCCATTAAAAATATCCTTCTTTTTGTCCTTTTATAGTATATTACCTGGGCTATTACGGATATTCCCGAAATAACAAATACTATGCCGATTAAAGGAATATAAAGCGCATTGCCCGAAAAGATGGATACGCAGGATATAAAGCTGCCAAGGGCAAGCGAGCCGGTGTCGCCCATAAACACGCTAGCCTTGTTTGTATTAAAAACAAGAAAAGCACACAAAGAACCTGCCATTACAAACGGGAGCAGATAATAGATAACACCCTGCACCGCAAGCATTGTACCCATAACAAAAAGATAAACTGCAGACGTTCCGCCGGCAAGAGCGTCTAAACCGTCGGTAAGGTTTACACAGTTTACCGTTGCAAGAAAAATAAATATAACCGCGGGAATAATGCCCCATTTTATATTCACTTTGTAAGAAGTAAACGGTATGTTTACCGCAGTAAGCCCGTTGATATAACAGTAAACGGCGGCAATGGCTGCAATAGAAACCTGGAATACAATTTTTTGATATGGTTTAAGCCCAAGGTTGTCCTTGCGGTAAATTTTTAAAAAGTCGTCAAGAAACCCTATAAGTGCGTAGCCTGTGGTAATAACAAGGGTTAAATTCACTTCGCCATTATCTAGCCCGCAGAATACCAGCCCCATCGCAACAGCCGAACAAACAAAGGCAAGCCCGCCCATAGTGGGCGTGCCGCCTTTGTTTTTATGTTCTTTTACATACCCAAGTATATACTGCCCCGCCTTAAGCCTTTTTAACAGCGGAATTATTATAAGGCAAAGTGCAAACGAAAGGGCGAAAGCCGCAAGCACGGCGGCACATATAATCTTCATTTAGTCAGTTTATAATATTTTTTATTACTGTATTGTCGTTATAACTGTGTTTTATACCCATAATTTCCTGGTAATTTTCCCCGCCCTTGCCTGCAACAAGCAGAATGTCGCCGTCCTTTAAAAGTTTTACGGCGTACTCCGTTGCCGTTTGCCTGTCGGTTACGGTTACGTAAGATTTACCCGAAGGACGCAACCCTTCTTCTATCTGCGTAATAATTTCGTAAGGGTCTTCAAAACGGGGGTTATCAGAAGTAATTATGCAAAAGTCTGCGTATTTTGCCGCCACTTCGCCCATTATCGGGCGTTTAGATTTATCGCGGTTGCCGCCACAGCCGAAAAGGCAATACAGCCTGCCCTTACACAATTTTTTTAAAGCCTGCAAAGATTTTTCAAGCCCGTCTGGCGTGTGGGCGAAATCTACAAAAATATCGCCGCCGTTGTATCTGCCCGCAAGCTCTAACCTGCCGTCTACCTTTTTAAGGTTATAAAGCCCTTTTGCTATAACGCCGATATCCACGCCCATTTCGCTGGCGCATGCTGCCGCCGCCATTGCATTGTAAACATTGTGTTCGGCAGGCAGGTTAAGCTTAACGTCGTAAAGCTCGTCGTATATATTTATAACAAAACTTATTCCGCCTATTCCGTCGCTGATGTCTACGGCAAAAATATCGGCAGGGTTTTTAAGACCGTACATTACGGGGTCGGGCGCAAAGCGGGAAATTTCCCTGCCAAGGGCATCGTCGGAATTGAGTACGGAAAGTTTGCATCTGCAGCCTTTGAACAACAGTTTTTTACATTCGGAGTATTCTTTCATGGAGCTGAAAAAATCAAGGTGGTCCTGCGTACAGTTGGTAAAAATACCTGCAGCAAACGTAATTCCTGCAATTTTATCAAAATACAGCGCGTGGGCAGAAACTTCCATAAAAACATACTCTACCCCGCTTTCTGCCATGTCTTTAAGAACGGAATGAAGATATATGGGATCGGGCGTGGTAAGTTCGGGAGCAATATGTTTATTGCAGTATATAATGCCGAGCGTGCCGATTATACCCGTTGAGTTGCCGTTTGCTTTAAAAATTTCAGCAAGCATAAACGTTGTGGTGGTTTTGCCGTTGGTACCTGTAACCGCCACTATCTTTAATTTTTCATCGGCATTGCCGTAAAAGGCACGCGCCGCACGGGCAACCGCCGCCCTGCCATCTTTTACCACTACCTGCGGCAGCGGGCAATCAAGTTTCCTTTCACATACTATTGCGGCGGCGCCGCTTTTAGCCGCCTGTTCTGCGCAGCAATGGGAATCAAAACTTTCCCCTTCGTAACAGAAGAACAGATCTCCCTGATTTACTTTTGAACTGTCGGTGCAAAGCCCCGATATTTCTAAGTCGTATTCATCCCCCGTACATTCAGTTAAAATCTTGTTGAGTTTCATGTTTACCCCGATGTCTTATTTATTCATACGGCTGAATATTTTTTATTGCTATAATATCTTCAAATATCTCTTTTGCCGCAGGAGCGGCTACGGCACTGCCGTAATAAACACCCTGTGGTTCGTTGACGGTTATAAGCGCAAGGTACTGCGGATTGTCTGAAGGGAAAAATCCTACAAAGGAAGATACGTATTTGCCCGCCGCAAGCGAACCGTTTTCAAATTTTTGCGCCGTACCCGTTTTACCCGCTACCTTGTAACCCTGTATGTATGCCTTTTTGCCGCTACCTTCGGTTACCACCCCTTCTAACATAGAAGCGAGTATAGAAGAAGCCTTTTCACTTATCACTTTACCTTTGAACACACTCTGTATTTCGGTAGTGTTGCCGCTGGCGTCGGTTATACTCTTTAACAAATGCGGTACGTAGTAATTGCCGCCGTTTACTGCGGCAGCCACCGCACAGGCAAGCTGTATCTGTGTAACGGCCACGCTCTGCCCGAAGCCGATACGGGCAAGGTCGCAGTCGCGCACCGCCGTTTCGTTTAACAGCATTCCTACCGCTTCGCCGGAAAAATCTAACCCCGTTACGTTACCGAATCCGAACGCCGTAAGGTATTTGTAAAACGTTTCGCTGCCCAAAGAAAGCGCGATGTCGGTAAAGCACGGGTTGCAACTGTTGTTCAGCGCATCGGCAAGAGTCTGGTTAGAGTGTTTGCCATTGCTGTGGTCTGACCAGCATTTTATTGTAGTGCCGTCTACCGTGCGCGTTCTTGACGAGCTGAATATGTAAGAAGTTGAAAAGGCATTGCTGTTGCCGTTAAGGTATTCTTCTATATTTGCCGCTGCGGTGATTACCTTAAACGTGGAACCGGGTTCGTATATATCGCACACAACTGCATTCCTTGACAAAGAATTAAGCGTTTCAGAATCGTCCCTTGGAACATCGTTAAGGTCGTACGACGGATAATTTACCATTGCAAGCACTTCAAAGTTCTGCGGATCAAGCACTATGCAGGATACGCTTTTTGCGTTTGAAGAATTATAAACTTCCTTCATAACCTGCTCTGCGGCAAGCTGTATATCTATATCGATGGTAAGGCTTATGTTTGAACCGTCTGTCGCGGGGCTGTATATTACGGCATTGTTTTCCGTTTCTATTCCGATAATATCGGTGGCGTACAAAATTTCCCCGTCTGTACCTGCAAGCAGAGAATTGTAATATTTTTCTATACCTGAAATACCGTTGCCGTCAGAAGATGTAAAGCCAAGAACCTGGCACAACACATCGCCGTAGGTATATAAACGGCTGTTATCACGCGCAAAATACACACCGTTTATATCGTAAGTTATAAGCTGTTCTATCTTTTCGGCAGAAGCGTTGCGGGCTAAAGTAATTTCTGATACACCCTTTTTGGTAAGTTTGCTCCTTAATCCGTCAAGGTCAAGGTCAAAAATTCCTGCAAGCACTATGGCGGCATACTCGGTATTGGTAACGGCGTTCGGGCGGACAAAAACGCTATATGTGTTAAGGTTGCCCGCAAGCACATTGCCGTTTGCATCCGTTATTGTACCGCGCACTGCAATTACGGGTATTTCCCTGTTCCACTGGTCGCAGGCACGCATGACAAGCGTTTCGCCGTAAACCACCTGCAGATAGAAAAATCTTGCAAATATTACGCAAAAAATAAAGGCTATTGCCAGACCTGCTGACAATAACCTCTTTTGTAAAACTGTAACGGAAAAACCCGTTTTATCTGTTTTTATTAATTTTTTAATGCTTATACCCTGCCTTAATCAGTCTATTATACCGTTCTGCACCGCATAGTTGTAAACGCTGTCGTAAGACATTGCTTCATCCAAGTCGTCCATAGTTTCGGTCAGAGTCTGCTGCGCTGCGTCAAGCCTTGTATCAAGCGAAGCTATATCTGAATTGATACCCGATATAATAGCAGAGTTTACTATTATAAGTACAAATACCGAAAGGATAAGCCCCAATATGACGCCCATTATTACTTTTTCACGTTTGGAAAATGTAATTCTGGAATGAGCATCGGCATCTTCTTCGGGGCGGGAAATCTCGCCTTCGCGGTAAGCGTTTATCACGCTGTCGCTGATGCGTATGCCGTTGGCGTCTATCGTGCGGTACTGCGTTGTTGTGGATGTAGGGCGCAAATCTTCGCTCTCTTCCTCTTCCGTCATAACAGCCTGGACGGGTGCAGCGTACCCTTCGGGAACAAAAGCGGACTGTGCAGCCTGCGCGCCGTAACCCGAAAGAAATGCTCTGTTTAAAGGGCTGTCTGCGCGGAACAGATCTGAATCGGCACGAGCACCGTCTACAAGATACACGCCGTTATCTGCCACATTGCGGACTGCGGTATTACCGTAAGATGCAGGCTGTGCATCGGCAACCACGTTTTCCATCTGGGGAACAAGATCGCTGAGTTTGTAGTCGGGGTTAATTAATTTAGCATAGTTATCCTTTATGCATGCATTGTGAAGTTCGTCAGCCGTCATATAGCTGCCGAAATTATTTCCACCAAAATTACTTCCGCCAAAATTTTCTCTTACTGTATCTCTTTCTAAAACGGGTGTTGCGACTGCCATAACCTACTCCTTAGACCGCAAACGGCTTATATAAAGCCCTTATATAATCTTTTCTGCTATACGCAGCTTTGCCGACCTTGAACGGGAATTTACCGTTATTTCTTTCGGCGAAGCTGTAATTGGCTTTTTTGTAATAATTTTAATCTCCTGTTTTTTTCCGCATACGCATACGGGCAATTCTTTGGGGCAGATGCAATCTGCTTCTAAAAACCTGAATGCCTGTTTTACAATTCTGTCTTCAAGTGAATGAAAGGTAAGCACAGCTATCCTTCCGCCCTTTTTAAGCCTTCGGGTAAGACCTAAAACCGCTTCGTATAAACCGTTAAGCTCGCCGTTTACTTCTATCCTGATTGCCTGAAAGCTTTTTCTTGCCGCAGGCCCGTTCTGACGGAATTTTGCAGGTATGCTTTTTTCTATGATTTCCGCAAGCTCGCCGCAGGTGGTTATCCTGCCTTCGCTGCGCTTTTTTACAATGTTATCCGCTATTGCGGGGGCGAACCGTTCTTCGCCGTATTCTTTAAGTATTTTTGTAAGCTGCTGTTTTGTATAATCATTTACAACAGCTTCTGCCGTAAGATAAGAAGTTTTATCCATACGCATATCAAGCGGTGCTTCGGGCTGCATATAGGAAAAGCCCCTTTCGGCACAGTCTATCTGGTAACTTGAAACGCCGAAGTCAAGTATCACGCCGTCTAAACCGCTTACGCCTTCTTCTTCAAGAACGTTTTCAAAGTTTTTAAAATTTGATTTGTGAATGGAAAATCTGCCTTCAAACGGTTTTAATTTTTCTTTTGCCGCCGCTATTGCGTCGCTGTCAAGATCGGTCGCTATAAGCCTGCAGCCAGGTGCCGCTTCAAGTATTCTGTAAGAGTGCCCTCCGCCGCCGAGCGTTCCGTCAAAGTAAACGCCGCCGTCTTTTACGTCAAGCCCGTTAATGCACTCCTGCGGCATTACCGGTAAGTGGGAAAATCCGCTCATATCAGATTTCAAGCGAATTGAAGAAAGCATCGTATTCTTCGTCGTCGCCGTTAAAGTATTCGTCGTAATTTTCTTTACTCCAAAGCTCTATCCTTTTGCCTACCCCGCAAAAGACAACGTCTTTGGTGATACCTGCAAATTCCCTTAAGTTGGCGGGCAGCACTACCCTGCCCTGGTTGTCTTCTTCGGCAGCTACAAATGATTTTGCAAAAGATCTTGCGCCGCGACGTTTTTCCACGTCCGACATCTTGATCTCCGCAATCTTTTCAAGCTGCTCTTTTGCCACTTCTTCGGGGAGAATAAACAAACAGCCGTCCGTACCCTTGGTGAAGTAATAATTTTCACCCAGATCCCTTTTGAGCTTGAAAGGAATTCTTATTCGGTTTTTCGCGTCCAACTGATGGTTGTATTCGCCTGTGAAGAAGTTCATTTTTTACCTGACCAAATCTATGCATCTATCATATCACTAATTTTGACCACTGTCAACCCCCTAAACACAATTTCTTTTAATTTTTTGTAAAAAATTTTTAAACTGTTCCTGATTTTTGCGATTAGTTGACACAATAAACTTTTGTTTATTGATAAATATTTTCAAAAATTGTTCTGTTTTTATCAAAATCGCCCGATATAAAGGACACATTCGGGTGTGAATTTGTTTGGTGGTCAAAAATCCCTGAAATTTCCCCAAGGTGGTCAGCCGTCCCTACCATTCCGTCAAAAACGGGCACACCGTAATAATTTTTTATCTTATCTGCCACAAAGATATAGTGCGTGCAGCCGAGCACTACCGAAGAAAACTCTCCCTTTACAAAAGCTTCCGCAGGGAAAAAATTCTGTAAATCAAATATATTTTTTTCTATTCCGGCAGCAAGCGAAGGGCACTCCTTTACCACTGCATTTTTACCGTAGCGGTACAAAAGGCTTTTAAACGACGGGCTGTGCGCCGTAGCCACGGTGGTTAAAACAAGGAACCTTCCGCCAAGATCTGCAGCCTGCTTTACCGCGGGCTGCACCCCCGCTATCGGGAAGGAATACCTTGCACGTAAATCTTTTATACATTCAGCCGTAACGGTATTGCATGCCACCGCCGCCGCTGCAGGGTTAAGCTTTGCAATCTTATCGAACGCCGCAAAAGCAAGCCGCTTTATTTCGCCTGCAGGCAGGTTGCCGTACGGCACGTTGAAGTTATCGGCAACATAACAAAAATCTGCCTGCGGTATTTTTTTTACGCAAACCTTTAAAAGGTTGAGCCCGCCGATGCCGCTATCAAACAAAGCTATAAGCGGTTTTGCGCCATTAAATTGCATATCCATACAGAATATTAATATTAATCAGGGGAAAATATATGAAAAAAATTATAAAAGACGGCAAAAAACAGTTTACAATAAAAATTTTCTATGCTAAAATAGTCAGGTAATTTTAAATGTATCACTTAAAAGGAGAAACAAAGAAGTGCCTAATATTAAATCAGCTAAGAAACGTGTTCTGGTAACCGAAAAAAAGACTGCAAGGAACAAGGCTGTTAAATCGCAGGTTAAGAATTCCATCAAGAAATTCCTTGCCGTTGTTAACAGCGGTGATAAAGAAGCGGCAACCGCTTTATATCCCGAAACCTGCTCTGTTATAGACAGCGCCGTAACCAAGGGCGTTCTTAAAAAGAACACCGCAGCCAACAAAAAATCAGGTCTGGCTAAAAAATTAAACGCAATGGCTTAATGTAACCAAAATAAAACAAGGCGGATATACACAAGTCCGCCTTTTATAATGCCTGCCACTCCCCCTGCGGAAAATCTTCCGCAGGGGTATTTTTTTATTTTATACCGTTTATTTATAATATTTTTGTCGCCTGCGCACGCGCACAACGTGCGTGCGTACCATATTAAAATAAAAAGGTCTTTATAAAAATGTAAAAATTTAACAAAAATTCCGTATTTTTGTAATATCTTATCATATTTACTCAAAGCTTTAATTTTATTGACTTGCAGAATATAAAGTTATATAATCTTGTGGTAAGTATTTTTATACTAAACTTTTTGTTTATTTTTGCTAACCGTTTAATAAAAATAAACTTTTAGTTTAATAATTAAGGAGAACCTAATGGATATCGGCGGAAAAATAAAGCGGCTGAGGCTTCAGCTTAACCTTTCGCAAGCCGAACTTGCCGACAGGTGCGAACTTACCAAGGGATACATCTCTCAGCTGGAAAACGACGTAACTTCCCCCTCTATATCAACACTTTGCGATATTTTAGCGGCGCTCGGCACCGACCTTGCAGAATTTTTTAAGCGGGAAGACGACGAAAGGGTAGTTTTTAGTGCAGACGACTTTATAGAAAAGCACGAAGACGGCATGTCGCTAAAATGGATAATTCCCAACGCACAAAAAAACATAATGGAGCCCGTTATAGTAGAACTGCTTGCGGGCGCAGACGCGGGTGAAGACACCCCCCACGAAGGCGAAGAATTCGGGTATGTTACCGAAGGTAAAATACGGATTACGCTTGACAAGAAGTCTTACATCTGCAAACGGGGCGAAGCCTTTTACTACAAGGCGAGCGTGCCGCACAAAATTTCCAATGCGGGTAAATCTACAGCAAAATTCATGTGGATTTCTTCGCCCCCCAATTTTTAAAAACGCATTTATTTAAGGAGAGTTACCATGACACCTACAGGCAACATCATCGAGCTTATAGACGTTTGCAAAAGTTTTGACGACACCATAGCCGTAGAACACTTTAACCTTGCCGTGCAAAAAGGGGAATTCGTTACCTTTTTAGGACCTTCCGGCTGCGGCAAAACAACCACGCTGCGCATGATTGCAGGGTTTGACCTGCCCACTTCGGGGCAGATCCTTCTGAACGGCAAAGATATAAGCAACCTGCCGCCCAACAAGCGCCCCGTTAACACAGTATTCCAGCGCTATGCGCTATTCCCCCACCTTAACGTTTACGACAATATCGCATTCGGCTTACAGCTTAAAAAGGTACCCGTAACCGTTAAAACAAGAAATGGCGGCACTACGACAAAAAACGTGCACCTTTCACGCAAAGAGATAGACGAAAAGGTTAAACACGTGCTTGACATAGTAGACCTTGCAGGCTTTGAAAAGCGCAGCGTTTCTACCCTTTCGGGCGGGCAGCAGCAAAGGGTTGCCATTGCACGCGCCATAGTCAACGAACCTGAGATTCTGCTTTTAGACGAGCCTTTGGGCGCGCTTGACTTAAAAATGCGCAAAGAAATGCAGATAGAGCTTAAAGAGATGCACAGGAAACTGGGCATTACATTTATTTATGTAACGCACGACCAGGAAGAAGCCCTTACCATGAGCGACAAAATTGTGGTTATAAACGACGGCGAGATACAGCAGATTGGTACCCCCACCGACATTTACAACGAACCGGTAAACACTTTTGTTGCAGACTTTATTGGCGAAAGCAACATTTTTAACGGCGCAATGGTCGGCAAAATGAAAGTAAAGTTTTGCGGTGCCTCGTTTGACTGCCTTGACGACTTTGAAATAAACCAGCTTGTAGACGTTGTCGTCCGCCCCGAAGACATTAAAATCTGTCCGCCCGAAGAAGGTCAGCTTAAGGGCACCGTAATTTCTACAGTGTTCAAGGGCGTCCACTACGAAATAACCGTTAAGGTGGGCAAGTATGAAATTGTTATACAGTCTACTTCTAACGCCCAGACGGGTTCCGTAATAGGGATGCGCATAGAGCCTGACGGCATACACATAATGAACAAGGTTTACACGGTAAACATGTTTGACGGCGTTATAACAAAGAACAACACCGTAAAATTCGGCGACGGCGAATTTGCCTGCGACGTTACACAGCTTTATAAAGGTTCACACCTTGACGAAGAAGGTTACCTTATAACCGCCGGCGGAGAAAAGATTGACCTTACCAATGCAGAAGTAAACGTAGAAGTTGACGTGCACGACGTAACGATGAGCGACGACAGCGAAGAAGGCGGCGCTGAAGGCAACATAATTTCTATGATTTACAAGGGCGACCACTACCGCTACATTGTGCGTACCGAAGAAAACGAAGAAGATTACATACTCGCCTGTGAAGACTTGTGGAACATCGGCGACACGGTAAGCCTTATTATACCTGAAGATAAAATTAAACTTACTTTAAAGGCGCAGGGTGATAAAAAATGACAAAATTACGGCTTAACCGCAAGCAGCTTTGCATACCATACGCAGTATTTCTTATACTTTTTGTAATTCTGCCGCTGCTCGTTATTATTTACTACGCTTTTACGGACGGCACGGGTGCGTTTACGCTGAGCAACCTTGCGGGATTCTTTACCAATACAAACACACTTGGCACGCTTTTGTACAGCTTTGCAATAGCTATTGTAACCACCATTGTATGCCTTGTAATAGCTTACCCCGTTGCATACATACTTGCAAAGAGCAACATAAAAAAGAAATATGTGCTTTTAATGCTTTTTGTAATGCCGATGTGGATAAACTTTACACTGCGCATTACCGCGCTTAAAGAAATTCTTACGGTGATAGAAGGCAATATCTCTATGTATCCCTTTATAAACACCGTTATAGGGATGACGTACGACTTTCTGCCGTTTATGATCTTGCCCCTTTATACAAGTTTAAGCAAGCTTGACGGCAGCCTTTCTGAAGCGGCTGCAGACCTTGGGGCAAACGGTTTTACGGTGTTTATGCGCGTTACACTACCACTTTCAGTACCAGGTATAATATCGGGCGTAACGATGGTTCTTTTGCCTTCTATGACAAACTACGTCGTTCTGGATATGCTTTACAACAGCACATACATAATGGGCAGCCTTATAGGCAGTTACTTCAGTGCATACGACTGGAACAACGGCTCTATGATTTCTCTTATACTGCTTATTATAATTTTCATAGTAACGCTTGTAACAAACAGGTTCAGCAATGAAGATTCATCGGGGAGGACGCTGTTATGAAAAATGCAAAAAAAATATGCATGGCATTATTTTTAGCCATCGTGCTTGCATTTATATACGTACCCATCCTTCTGCTTGCGTTTTACAGCTTTACCGACGCAAGCATGGTCGGCGGCAGCATAAGCGGTTTTTCTTTTGATAACTACGTCAACCTGTTTAAAAACGAAGAGCTGCGCAGCATGATTTTCGGAACGGTGCTGCTTGCCGTGGGGTCGGCTGTAATTTCTACCGTGTTGGGCACACTCGGCGCGATAGGCGCATTCTATTCACGCAAAACACCGCGCAACCTTATTAATTACGCAAACCAGATACCCGTAGTTAATGCCGACGTTGTAACGGGCTTTTCGGTATGCGTGCTGCTTATCGTAATGCTTGGCGTAAGCAAAGATACGTACGTCCCCCTTGTAATAGGGCACACCGTACTCTGCACCCCCTTTGTGTATCTTTCGGTTACACCCCGCTTAAAGCAGATGGATAACAACCTTTACGAAGCGGCGTTAGACCTTGGGGCAACCCCTTCGCAGGCGCTGTTTAAAGTGGTTATACCACAGCTGTTATCCGGTATATTATCGGGCTTTATGCTTGCAATTACGCTTTCTTTAGACGATTACTTTATAACGACGTACACAAAACCTTCTACCTTTGACACGATAAGCACCTACGTTGTAAACGCTACAAAGGGCAGCCAAACAGAGATTAAAACGGCGCTGTGGGCTTTATCTACTGTGATATTTATAATTGTTGTAGTAATTGTTGTACTGATGAACGTTCTTTCCAAACGCAGACAGAAGGAGGAACGCAATATATGAACAAGAAATTTAAGCTTACGGCAATTCTTCTTACCGCGGCTTGCGCACTGTGCGCCATACCGCTATCCGGCTGTTCGGGCAGCGAAGACACTGTTGTATTAAGGGTAGCCAACTGGGAAGAATATATAGACCTTGGCGGCTGGGGCGAAGACGAAGTTATAGACCTTGAAAGCGGAGATATTTACGGTGAAAACAGCGTTGTGGATGATTTTACCGAATGGTTCAACTCGCAAGATTACGGCTTTAAAGTAAGCGTAGAATACTCTACCTTCGGCACCAACGAAGATTTGTATAACCAGCTGAATTTAGGGGATGAATACGACCTTGTATGCCCTTCTGACTACATGATTATGAAGCTTCTGGCAGAAGATAAAATACAGCCCTTTTCTGAAGAATTCAAAGACGAAACCGCAGAAAGCAATTATTACACCTGCGGGGTATCTGATTACATAAGCGGAATTTTTGAAGAGAACGGCTGGACGGACTACGCCGCCTGCTACATGTGGGGCACAACGGGCCTTGTATACACCCCCGATAAACTTATAAACGAAGAAGACGTAAGCACTTGGTCTATTCTTACTAACACCGACTACAATAAAGCCGTTACAGTAAAAGACAACGTGCGGGACGCTTACTTTGCGGCGCTTTCTATCCTGTATGCAGATGAGCTTAACGATATAAACGCCGATACTCAGATGACGGAAGACGAAAAAGCCGAAGCACGCAGCCTGCTGCTTAACGCCACAGATGAAGACACTATTGCCGCCGCAGAAGATATTTTAAAGGATATTAAAGACAACGTTTACTCATTTGAAACGGACAGCGGCAAAAGCGACATGGTAACGGGTAAGGTTACGGCAAACTTCCAGTGGTCGGGCGATGCCGTTTACATAATGGATGAAGCGGATGCAAACGATACCGAATTGTGGTATTCCGTCCCCGAAGAGAGCACCGACCTTTGGTTTGACGGTTGGGTAATGCTTAAAGACGGCATAAACGGCGATAAAAACAGACAGACCGCCGCAGAAGCGTTTATAAACTACCTTTCCCGCCCTGACACTGCGGTGAGAAATATGTACTACATCGGCTACACCTCTTCCATTGCAGACGATCTTGTATTTGAATATTTTGACTGGTGTTACGGCGTGGTAACAGACGAAAAAAGTGAAGATTACTACGAATTTGAAAATATTTACGTTTACGACGTAAGTTTCTTCTTTGGCGAAGACAGCTATATCTATATAGACATGGATAGCGTAAACGTTGACGGTGCGGCAGACGTAACGGCGGAATTCAGCGACGATGAATACGTAAGCGGCTATACCGTTTATGCAGGCGGAACAATAAGTTCCGGAAGGCAGGTGTTTGCGCAGTACCCCACCACCGAAGTGATTGAAAGAAGCGTAATAATGCAAGATTTCGGCGATGACCTTACCAAAATTAACCAGATGTGGATAAACGTACGCTGCCTTGACGTTAAAGATATAAGCGTAACGCTTGTAATAATTATCGCAATAGTAATTGTGGTTATTGTAGCTGCCATTGTGCTGTACAGATTAAGATATAAAATATTCTATAAAAAACGTAAAGATAAAGACGATTAACTTAAAACCTGCCGACAAAAAATATTGTAGGCAGGTTTATTTTAGTTACCCGTAAGGCTGTAATAAAGAGCTACAAGGCTTTGAGTGGTTTCTCCATAGCTTTTTGTTCCGCTTGAAACACCGTTAGCTTTTAAAAAAAGATTGTTGAAAAAGGAAGAAACACTGTCTAACCAGCCCTCGTACTGCGCATAGTTTGCAGAAGCGTTGGCATATTCCGTAAGAACTTCTGCACTGATTTTTGAACGCAGTGCATAAAAATTATCGCCGGAATTATTTACAAGGTTTGCCACAGCGTGCATAAGACCGCTGTATTTAAGATACAAATTTTCTGAACGGATGCAGATTACGTAAGCCGTTACGTTTGCTTCCGTTTCTGAAGCTACCCCCTTTGCGTGCGCCATTTCATGCGCCATAATAACGGGAAGCTCGTAAGAAAGTATATTTATATTTACGTTTGCTTCAGCAAAAAAAGGAAAATATATACCCGTAATGCCAAGGTAACTCATGGCGTCTGACAACACCACCTGTTTGGGGTTTACATTGTAAGACGCAAAGTAAGAAGAATTTATGCCGTCATATTCGCTGTTAATAAGGTTTGCAACATTGTCAAAAGAATATTCCGTCGTGATATTGACGCTTTCATCACGTTCAAAAGAATCAGAAATATCGTTCAGCACAGAAATAAAATATTCTGCAGCAGAGCACACCTCTTCTTCTGAAACAGACTGCACGTCAAGCCCCAAGGCACCATTAACCGACTGTCTGTTGTACAGGGGTGCATACAGCACGCCGAAGGCGATAAGAACGCCAAGCACCGCAATAAAAAGCCTGTACAGCCACACAGCCGCCGTATGAAAGTTTTTTCTCACCAAAAATACAATTTCGCAGACGGCAAAACAAATGCCGCTGCAAACGAGCAGCACTGCCGCCATTTCGTAAAGAGAAAGGGCAACGGTATTTGTTATACAATTTATCAGTGCGCTGAAAAATCTCGTTATTCCCCTGGCAAAAAGGTATTCCGCAAATATCGGGATGTTTGCCAACAGATATATAACGCACAATGTTAAAAGCAGTACGGCGGCAATGTAAAGCCTGCCGTAACGCCTTTTTTTGCTAAGCGGTAACATATCTGCATTATATCATATATTAAAGCATTTTGCAGTAAAAAAGATAAAAATCCTTAAAAATTTGATAATATTGCACTGTTTGCAAAGTACTATGCGTGATATAATATAGATAAAATATCTTATTTTATAGTATAAATACAATATCTACCTGCATTGGTCGCATATAAAATTCCCCAGACCAGCTTGTGCTGGTCTGGGGAATTTGGTACTCCCGGCGGGAATCTCCCTTTGAGCAGGGCGCACGGTTAACCGTGTACTACACGGTTAAGTCGGCGGTCGATTCCGCCGACCTTCGCTACGCTCGCCTCCCCTCGATTCCCGCATTGGTCGTATATAAAATTTCCCAGACCAGCTTGTGCTGGTCTGGGAAATTTGGTACTCCCGGCGGGAATCGAACCCACAACGGCCCCTTAGGAGGGGGCTGTTATATCCATTTAACTACGGAAGCATACCA
Source organism: Clostridia bacterium (assembly GCA_021202395.1). Lineage (GTDB taxonomy): Bacteria > Bacillota > Clostridia > Christensenellales > Borkfalkiaceae > Coproplasma. The sequence goes on from JAJQDC010000015.1 coordinate 38,214, forward strand.
AGTTTGTTGCAACATACTTATAATACAATATCATTTAAAAAAAATCAATCTTTTTTACCCCTTTATAAAAAATTTATGGGGCAAGCCGAAAGGCCTGCCCCGCTGTCATTATTTTATAATTTTTATATAATCGCTTTTGCGCTCTTTTGCTGCAGGCTGCGGGCAGTCGGCATAGCCAAGCGCTACCGAAGATACACAGCGCATATCCTGCGGCAACCCCCACTTTTTTAACAGCTCTTTGCCCTGCGGGGAATTAAACATTACTTCTGAACGGAAAATCCAGCAGCTGCCAAGCCCTGCGGCATACGCAGCATTCAGTATATTACCCGTAACAAGCGAACAGTCGTACACCGTCATGGGATTATCAGAAGGTCCCATCACAAGTATTATTGTAGGTGCGCCGTAGTACGGGTGTTTAGACGTATCGCCGATTACTTCTGCATTCATTTTGTCTAACAGGGTAACCGTTTCGGCATCCTGTACGGCAACTATCGTGGGGCTTTGCATACCGCGCGCAGTAGGTGCGTATGTGCCCGCTTTAAGTACGGCATTAAGCTCTTCGTCCTTTATCTGTTCACTTTTGTAAGCCCTTATAGAGCGGCGGTTACATAAAGCTTCAAGTACCTTTTCTTCCATAAAAATTTCTCCTTCAATTTATATTTTTATAAATAAAATTTATTTATTCTGACAATTTTTTAATTATTTTTAACAGCTCAACAGCTTCTTCCTGCGTAAGACGGTCTAACAGCAGCCCCAGTTCGGAATAAATTTTATTTTCCCATGCTGAAAGAATTTTAAGCCCTTCTTCGGTAATATGAACATTTGTCTTGCGGGCATCGTGATGGCTGCGTTCCTTTTTTATGTAACCCTTCTGGTCAAGCATATTAAGCGCTACCGCCACGCGGGCTGTGCTTATGCCAAGCTGTTTTGCTATATCGCCTGCGGCAACATCTTTTTCTGACCGCTTTATAGCCCTTAAAATTACGTAAGTACCCCTTAAATTATCGTTTAACACATCGGATACTCTTCTTAATTTGATGTTTCCCAATGCCTTATAGTATTCTTCTGTTAATTCCTGCCTGTCCATATAGCCGACCTCCTGATAAATGTATTCGGTTATAAAATAACATTTAAACGGCAGAAATAAACATCTTTACCTTAAATTACAAGTAAATTTCATTGATTATTCACAAAATAGCGTTATTCATTGTAAATAGTCATAAGTTCGCTTACGTCGGTTATACCCTTATAGACAAGATTTTTACAGCTGTCCCACAGCCTTACCATGCCGCCCTCTTCGGCAAGCAGACGTATTTTTTCGGCAGGCAGCCCGTCAGAAACCGCCCTTTTAATATCGTCGGTCATATGTAAAATCTCGTGTACGGCAATGCGCCCTTTATAGCCCGTGTTGCCGCAATAGCGGCAGCCCTGCGAGCGGAAAAGCGTAACGGGTTCGCTTATACCCAGAATCTTCATTTCGGCTTCGTTAGCCCTGCCGCGCTTTTTACATACAGGGCAAAGCCGTTTTACCAGCCTTTGGGCTATTACGCCTACTACCGCGTCCGCTACAAGGTAATCTGATATCTTCATATCCACAAGGCGGATAATTGCGCCCGTGGCGTCGTTTGTGTGCAGGGTAGAGAGCACAAGATGCCCCGTTATTGCCGCCCTTATGGCAATTTCTGCAGTATCTTCGTCCCTTATCTCCCCTACCATTATAATATCGGGATCCTGGCGGAGTATACTCCTTAACGCTTCTGCAAACGTAAGGTTTGCCTTTGTGTTAACCTGTACCTGGTTTACGCCGTGCAGGGTATATTCTACGGGATCTTCTACCGTTATTACGTTTACTTCGGGGCGGTTTAGTTCCCTTAAAAAGGAATATAAAGTAGTTGATTTGCCGCATCCCGTAGGTCCGGTAAGAAGGACTATTCCGCAGGAATGGGCAAGAATTCTGTCTACCACTACATTTTCTTCTTCAGTAAAGCCAAGCTCTTCCCTTGTAAAACCAAACGCTCTTTTATCAAGAATTCTTATGTCGAACTTTTCGCCGTAAACGGTGGGCAGGGTTGAAACACGGAAGTCGTAATCGGTATCGTTTATTACCATGCTTATACGCCCGTCCTGCGGTACCCTTCTTTCTGCAATGGAAATACCTGAAAGAATTTTCAGCCTTGCGCATATGGCAGGATAGCTTTCTATGGAAAATTCTGCCCGAAGCTGCAGATCGCCGTCTATGCGGTAGCGCACTTTTACCGTCTTTTCAAAGGGTTCTATATGTATATCGCTTGCCCTGAACGGAATTGCTTCCCTTATAATGGAATCTACCAGCCGCACCGAAGGGTTATTTATAACGTCATCGTTTTCTTCTACCTGGTTAAGCTCGTTTTTCTGTACGGGCTTTGTATCCGTTTTACCGCCGTTTTGCTGCAGATCCTGCAATGCATTTGCTGTAGACTGCACCGCTGCCATAGAATCTATAAATATATCTATCTGCACGGAAGGCACAAGTATAAAATCGCACGGCCCGCAATAAATACGGCTTACCATAGACATTGCGCTCATATCAGGCGGGCGGGCAACGGCAAAAACCATAACGTCGTTTTTATCTTTAGAAACGGGCACAATTTTATGCTTGCGCATAAAAACATACGATACGCCGCCGAGCAAAGACTTATCCGGTTCAAGCATGCCCATTTCGCAGTAAGGCATACAAAAAAATTCACCCAGTGCGGCAAGAGCCGTTACCTGCGTACAGTAACCTTTTGCCAACATATAATCTTCTGCAGCCATATCAAGGCGGATGCAGTCGTCGTATATGTATTTAACCTGTTTGCGCTTTATTATCTTTTTATAAGCGTAAAATTGTAAAATTTCGTAGTTAATATCCATAATACACCTTTTACAACGTATTAATTATCTGCAACATAGGCGAATAGACTGCATAGAATAAAAAGCATACGGCTACGCCTATAAATATCAAGATTACCGGCTGTAATATGTTTGTAAACGAAGATACCGACCTTTGTGCTTGTGTTTCAAAAAAGGATGTTGATTTGCCTGTTACAATATCTATTTCACCGGTCCGCTCGCCGACCGATACCATCTGTACAAGTATAGAAGGAAAAATTTTATATTTTTGCAGTGCCGCAGTAAGCGTTTTACCCTGGCGGACATCGGCAGAAACTTTGTTTAATAGCTTTGCTGCATATGCGTTGCCTAAAGCCAACGCCGTTTCGTCTAACGCATCAACGATATCCATTCCGCCTGAAACAAGCAAAGAAAAAGCCCTGCAGAACCTTGCGGAAATGTTATATTTTATTATTTTACCAATAAAAGGCATATGGAATTTACATTTATCCCAGGCGTACCTTCCCCTTTTTGTTTTTAAAAACAGTATCCATGCCGCCGCCACGGCAACAATCGCAACAACTATAAATTCCCAATAAGAAGATACCCACCTGCTGAAAGAATACAGAGCCACGGTAATTTTTGGCATCTGGACATCTATAGAAGAAAAAGTATCCATAAACGTGGGGATTACAAACAGCACCAGAAGAAGCACGATGCCTATAGCCATAAGGATGAGCACCGCAGGGTAAGCCATTGCAGACTTTACCGTTGCCTTAAGCTTGCTGTCCGCTTCAAAGTAGTCTGCTACCGAAGACATAACTGCGTCAAGCGAGCCTGAAACTTCGCCTACCCGCACCATGCTCCTTAATATATCGGGGAAAATTCTCTTGTGTTTGGAAAGCGCTTCGCTCAGCAAAAGACCAGATTTTACGTCGGCACAGACAAGGCTCAACGTTTTACAGAAATATTTAGAAAAATCTTGTCCGCTTAAAATATCAAGAGCGTCGGTAATGGCTGTACCCGAACTTAACATTATGGCAAACTGGCGGCAGAAGGCAGACATTTCGGCAACGCCCACTTTGCCCGAAACGCTGAAGAACGCGTTGGGCGTTCTGTCTCCCGTTGTTTTTGCCGATACAAGATACAGGTTCTGAATGGCAAGCTGTTCGCGCAGATCCTGCTCATTTTCCGCAAGGAACGTACCGCTGAATTTTTTACCGTATAAATTTACGGCTTTATATTTAAATTTTTTCACTGTCAGATACCAAGCCAGCTTAAATATAGTTCTGCTATCATATTGCCGAAAAACAGGCAGAATACGGCAGACGCGCTTATAAACGGCGCATACGGGTACTCTTTGCCCTTTTGCTTATTTTTGAGCCTGCATATAAGTATTACTGCCGCTGCGGTTATTGCGGCTATTATTATGCAAAGAAACATAGCTTTAATGCCGAGCAACAGACCGCAGGCACCAGCAAGCTTTACGTCGCCAAAGCCCATCCCTTCTTTTTTGGTAATAAGCAGGTAGCCGAAGTAAAACAGCGCAAAAAAGCCGAAACCTGCTGCAAGACCTGTCAGCCTTTGTGCCCAGCCTACACCGCAGCCCAAGCCAAAAATTTCAAGCACAAGAAGAGCTGTGCCGCATAGCGCTATTGTTATTACCATACTGTCGGGTACGGTAAGAGTTTCTGCATCGGCAAAAAATACCACCACTAATGCAGATACCGCTATGCAGGCTATAGCCACTATCCATACGCCGTAACGGTAAAAGCACGCCACGCAGGCTACCCACAAAAGGCAGGTTAAAACTTCTGTAAGCGGATAGCGGAAGGAAATATGTTTGCCGCAGCTACTGCACCTGCCTTTTAAAATTATGTATGATAAAAGCGGTATGTTGTCGTACCACTTAAGCCTGTACCCGCACTGCGGGCAATGGGAAGGCGGTTTGGCAATATTGATACCGCGCGGCAGGCGGTAGATAAGCACGTTTAAAAAACTGCCTATACACAAGCCAAGTATCCCGGCAAAAACGTATGTTACTACAAGGTAAAAAGTTTCCATCAGATGTTACCGTATTCATATCCGCTGTATTTATAGGTGCCGCTTGAACTTTCGTATACAAGAACAGCCGTAAGTACGGGCTTGTCTTCGCCGTCTTTATAAACCGTACAGGTGTATTCGGTTACCCCGTCCGCCTTTAATGTGTATTCCGCCGTACAGCCGCCGTATGAACCGTAAAAAGTACTACCTTCTTCAAGATAATTTTTATACGCAGCAACGATTTCGTCGGCGGCAAGTTTTGTCTGGTTAAGGCTTTTGTAAGCCGAAGATGTTTTTGACATTAAAAGAATATACGTTGTAACCATGGCACAGAGAGATACGGCTACCGCCATAAATATTACGGCAGTTGCAAGAACCGCACCCCTTTTGCTTCTTTTTAATAAATTCAGCCTTTTCATAATTCTTCACCTGCGGTATAGGTATAAGAATACAAAAGTCCGCCCGAAGAAGCATAGTATAAATTTACCGTAACCTTTTTCTCTTCGAGATAAGCATATGTGCATACCGACACATTGCCGCAGTTAAATTCGTAGTATAAATAACCGTCTGCGCTGCCTGCGGTATTTTCTACAGACTGACCTGAGTAAAAAGAAAGATTATCTTCTAACGCGCTTTGGCCGCCGTCTTCGCAGGCAGACTTAAAGCAGGTTACAACATCGGCGGCAATATTGTATGCACGGAACTCGGCATAAACTTCGGGCGATTTTTTTGCGCTATATATGCAAAGTACGGTTATAGCGGCAGAAATAATTGTTGTTACGGCAAGGGCTACCGCCCCTTCGGCAACGGTAAACCCCTTATTCAGCTTTTTCATCTTACCCCCCCGTTTGCATCAGTAATTGCTGTTACGGTTAAAACTGCGCATAAAGGCGGCGCCGTACAAATCAAGGTTATTTATAAGAGCTTCTGACCGTTTTTCTGCCCCTTTAAAAGAGCGCAACGTTATGTCGTTCTGCTCTTCGTTTGCCATTTGTATAAGGTACTGCAGATCCTGCGGCAGGTTTACTATTACGTATTCCGCATCATTGATATAAGGCGTCATTTTTGAATGCCTTACGTAAAGCAGTATCCACTTTAAAATAATACGAAAATTCTCGTAAGCTATACCATTGCTGTCTGAAGGAATCTCCCGCTGCATGCTTTTAGGCAGGCGGCGTACAGATTTACGGTAAATTTTTGAATTTTCTGCGTAAACGTTTTGGTTATCGCTTACAGAAAAATCTTCTTCATCTTCTTCGTCATCATCCGCAGTAAGCGGCTGTGCTTCTGAAAGGGTTAAAGATTTTGCTTTTGCCGTTTCGGCTGCGTTTATAACAACGAGTTCGGCTGCGGAATGATCTGTTATGCTGTATTCATCACACACTTCGCCGCAGCGGATAAGTTCAAGCCCGTGGGGATAAACTGCAAAACCGAGCATCCTGCCCTTGCTGCACACGGAAATTTGGGTATAGCCGTTACGTATGTCGGCAACAATAAAATTTTTACTGCGCGTGCGGGGCATAAAGTGCATTGTGCTGTTTACAAGCGCATTGCCGCCGAACGTTGCGGCACGCGGCAAAAGCTTAGCTTCTGATATAATTTTATACAGCCGAACTACTACCTTTCTGTCGTAAAAAATAACGCCGTAGGTTGCATACTTTTTTGTTGAAGAAATAAAAAATCTGGATATCTTTTGGTCTTTTAAAGAACCGTACTCGTTAATAAGCTCTGTTTCTAACGCCTTTAACATTTTCGGCTTGGACATATAGGGCAGATCGAACGTTTCCAGCCCGACGGCACAGTCGGGAAGTATAAGGTAAGCCGCAGTGCCGTGCGGAATATTGTTGCCGTTTACAAACGTAACCAAAACTGAACCAAGTTTGCTGAAAAATTCTTCGCTGAAAACGGGAGAATTATAATCAAAAACGTACTCCCGTTCAGCATTTTTATCTGCCGCCAATATTCTTATTTTACTGTTGGTTGTATCAAAACCTATAAAAACCTTCATTGGACGTGTACCTCTAAAAGAAATGTTGTATCGCCGTAATCTGAACAGGCAATACATTTATAAAGCGTACCGCCGTTATATTCAAAGCTAACAGACGTTATATACTGTGCGCTAAGGGATAATACGTTGCAGCCTGCATCGCTGTCATAGCTGCCGTATTCACTGCCGCTGTCGTATTCAAGGTAAACGGCATTATCTTTAAGATACACGCTGTATTCATAGCCGTTATTGCCGCTTGCGGTAAGCGTGCCGCCGACGGATATAAATTCGTATTCATTATTATCGTAGCGGGAAAACCACCTTTCAACCGAAAGCCTAAGGGCAGATATTTCTGACATTGCACCGCTGTACCCCTGTGCCCTTTTTGCCTGGTTATTTATAAATAATATAAAGCCTACTATAAGGGTGCCCGCCACCGCAGTGATTGCCATTACTATTATAAGCTCATACAGCGTAAAGCCCCTTTTGTTGCTTTTAAATATTTTTTGCACAGGACGCACTCCATCTTATGTTAAAAAAAAGTTTATAAGTCCAAAATTGAATTTTGGGCTTGGAGTAGTTATTTCTTTTAGCCGGTTCAACAAAACAGCGGCTTAATATTATGCCGCACTAACAAATAACACAGTAAAATTTTATACTTATTTTACCAATTTGTCAATGTTAAGCGGCAATTATTATTACAAATCAACAATTCTTATGACAAATTAACAAATAAACAGACATCAATTAAGGCTAAGAACCTGACTGCGGCACCAATATGCCGTAAGAATTTATATAGCCGTTACCTAAAAATATATCGGGTATTTCGCCGACGATAACGCTTTCGCACACAAGCACTTCGTTGGTTGCACCAACGCTTACCGTTTTGGAAGGGGTTACGATGCTTACTTCTGACGCTATCTGTATATACAGCGAATGCAAAGTCTGGTTAATTCCCGCAGACGTAAAGCGGGATACAAAGCAACATTCTACCGCGCTTACGGGTATAATCTTTACCGTAATTTTAAAGCCGAAACCGGCTAAAGCGTCTATCCCCGTAAAGGCGCCGACAGGAATCTGCACACCCTGCGCAGAGAGTTCGTTAAGCCGTTTTTGCGTAAGGTAAGCCGTACTGCGGGCAATAGAATTTATAAGTGCTGCATCTGCGATAATATCTGTTACGTTGCCGTCTTTATCCCTTGTAACCGTCATAAGCGAAGAATAGTCAGGAGTATCTTTAAGCGTTACGCTTACGTCGTCTGCCACGGCTATGGTTGTATAAGAGCGGGCATAAGCTTCGCTTACAGAAATAAGTATACCTGCCGCATTGCGCAAAAACAATACGGCAAGCACACAAAATACAGACAGAATTACAAAAATTAATACTTTTAAACGGCAAAAACGTCTTTTATGTTTAAAACGGTAATAAGCGGCAGACATATAATATTGTATGCCCGCCGCCGTCTATTTTTGCGTTATATTTAATTATTATCGGTATCCTGCTCATCGCCGCCATCCTGGACGGCACACTCCTGCACTGCTGCAGACTGGGGTTTGGTAATATTTTTTAAATCAAACTTCCACTTGCCGTCTACCTTTACAAGCCTGTTATAGAACCACATTATGTAACCGAGCACTGTAAATACTACCAGAAGAATAAGCACCCAAACCATTACGCCGCCGTAGCCAAGGTCGTTTACGTCAAGGAAGAAATAGGGGTACTCAAAACCGTCTATCGCCGCATCAAGAATAAATATGTATACAACGTAAACAAGCGGTATTATAAGGCTGTACAGCGGTACAAAAACGGAAAGGCTTTTATGCTCGTCAAACAAAAAGAAATCAAGTATAAAAAGCACGGGTGCAAAAACATGGTAACTTAAGTTGCCGATGTTGCGCCAGAAGTCTACCGATATAGGATCCCCGAGAAGGATGGCCGTAAACAAGGAAGGTTACAAGAATCATAACCGTTGTCATAAACTTAAGGTTTTTGATCTTTTTGTTGTAGCCGTATTTTTCGCCTGACCTTACCCTTTTTACGTTGTCGGCAAGCACAATAACGCTTACTGCAAAAACAAAGTAGTTAGAGATGTTTGTGTAGTACTTTAAAAATTCCCACGTTAAGTCATTTGCGCCCTGCCCTGCGTAAAATACGTTAAAAGACAAAAGCACGGCAAGTGCAGACACACAGCATAATACGATGCGGTAAATCATCTGTGTAAGTAAGTTGTTATTCATAAATTTTTCTCCATAAAGCTCAATTTTTTGAGATTATTTATATTTTACCACTATTCTTCTGCGATGTTAACCAATTTTACATTAAAATAACAAAAAAGGTCAAAAACAGTTAATTTAACGTTTTTAAC
>JAJQDC010000015.1:47469-75249 GCA_021202395.1 Clostridia bacterium
CAAAAATTAATAATTTTAATATATTATGTCAGACATAGTACTTTGTAAATTCAGTTACGTTTGGTTTTAGAATGAAATAAAAGGGACATTATAAAAGAAAATACCACTGCGGCAGATACCCCTGCACTGGCTGCAGTCAATGGCCCTGTTACGGCATAAAAAATTCCCTTTTCCGCCCCCTTTATAGCTCCGTTTGCCAAAAGATACCCAAAGCCGCTGATGGGCACGGTTGCACCTGCACCCGCAAAATCTACAAGCGGCTGGTACACCCCTATTGCAGTGAGAACAACGCCAGCAAGCATAAAGTACACAAGAATTTTACCGGAAGTTAAATCGGTAAAATTTATAATTATCTGCGCTATTACGCATATTGCGCCGCCCACGGCAAACGCCTTTATATACATAAAAAGTATATCTAAAATTTCAGCAGCCAAATTTATTCCACCTCCAGCTCTACAGCATGGCTGATACACGGGATAGATTCACCCTGCCCCGACGACACGGTAGAAAGCAAAGCGCCCGTTGCAGCAAACAGCACCTTTTTATAGAGCCCCGCCTGCATCTTTGTAAGAATATAAGAGTTCATTACAACTGCGCTGCACCCTGCGCCGCTGCCGCCCTGGAACTCGTCTTCTATAACCTTATAAATTATTTCGCCGCAGTCTACATGGTTAGATGAAATATCGTAGCCCTTTTCCCACATAAGGTCTTTTAATATCCTGCTGCCAAGCGCGCCAAGGTCGCCCGTTACAATAATGTCGTAATCACACGGCAAAGTTTTTGTATCTTTAAAATGCTGTATAAGCGTTGAGCAGGCGGCAGGCGCCATAGCGGCACCCATATTGTTTACGTCGGTTACGCCCCAGTCGCACACTTTGCCTATGGTTGCACTGTTTATTTTTATTTTACCTTTTGCAGATATTACGCAGCATCCGGCACCCGTTACCGTCCACTGCGCCTGAGGCGGCCTTGTAGTGCCAAGTTCAAGCGGGTAACGGTATTGCCTTTCTGCCGACGCAAAGTGGCTGCCCGTTGCAGCAGCCGCAGTGCGTGCGTAGCCGCCGTCTACCGCCATGGCGCCCACAAGCATACTTTCACTCATGGTGGAACATGCGCTGTACACGCCCAAAAAGGGGAAACGGAACTGGCGGGCAGAAAAACTTGCAGAAATTATCTGGTTCAACAGGTCGCCTGAAGCCAAAAGATCTATATCTTCTTCGGTAAAGCCGCCTTTAGCTACTGCTGTACTTATTGCTGAAGATAGCATTTTACATTCCGCCTTTTCGTAAGTACTTTCGCCATACATGTCGTCTTTAAGCGTAATATCGGCATAACTGCCTATAATGCCTTCACATTCTTTGGAACCGCACACTGCGGCAAAAGAAGTTACCCTTGGCTTGTTGTTAAAAAATATTGTGTTGCCTGATCTCATATTAAATAATGCAATAAATTATGCCTACTATTACCCCTGAAAAAACGCCGTAAACTATAATTGCCCCAGCCACGGTAAACATTTTTGCCGCAGTGCCGTAAATAAACCCTTCGGTTTTGAACTCTATGGCGGGCGAAGTAACAGAGTTTGCAAAGCCCGTAATTGGCACAATGGAGCCGGCGCCCGCACGCCTGCCTATGCGGTCGTACACGCCGAGCCCCGTTAAAAGGCAGCCGAAAAATATTAATATTACCGACACAGTACCAGCAAGCTCGTCCCCCGAAAGACCTGCATATTCAAGCATATAGCGGAAAAACTGCCCTATGGAGCAGATAAGCCCGCCTACGCCGAAAGCCGAAAGACAATTTTTAAAGTGCTTTGTGGGCGGATCCAGGCGCTTTACATAGTTTAAATAATTGGTGTTACTGTATGCCGCCGTCTTTTTTGACATTTTTTGTACCGCCTTGTTTTATACCTTTAAAACAGCTTTCACGCTCGTTGCGGCGCGATAAATCTATATCCCTTTTCATTATTGCCTGTACATCCTTTCCGCCATATAAAGCGTAAATTTTTCGGGCATAACCCTGCTGAGCATTCTGTATGCGGAATTTTTTGCACCGCACGTTTTTATTACGGGCGGACTGTCCATTAGTGCGGTTTTATATATTTCCACAGCTACGTCGGCGGCGCTCATGCCGCCTTGTTCCATATGCGCAAGTGCGTCTACCGCCCTGTTTACATCGCCTGCATAGGCACCGTTTTTTTCTTCGGAATACACTTTGCGCTTGAACGTAAAACCCGTTGCCGTGCCGCCTGGCAGTACGGCTGTAACCTTTATATTGTAAGGTTTAAGCTCGCTGTGCGCCGAGCGGGCAAACATTTCTAAAGCCGCCTTAGAAGCTGAATAAAAACTATCAAAAATAATAGGTATGTCGCCGCCGAGCGAGCCCACTAAAATTATGTGCCCGCCCTTTTGCTTCATATACGGTACGGCAGCCTGCACCGCCTTAAGCGCACCGAAAAAATTTACCTCGAATAAATACTTATAGTCGCTCTCCTGTACGTGTTCTATAGGGGCAGCCATAGAGCAGCCCGCGCAGTAAACCAAAAGGTCTACTCCGTACTTTTCGGCAGTAAGTTTTATGCCGATGTAAGCGTCTTGCCCACACGTTACATCGGCACAGATGTTATTCACAAGCTTATTTTCGCACGGGGTACGGGATATATTGAATACCTTCCAGCCGCCCGACGTAAGGCGGGACGCCGTTTCGCAGCCGATACCAGAACTTGCGCCTATAATTATTGCAGTCCGCTCCTGGCGGATAAAATTTTCCATACCTATATTTTTACGTAATATAAAGAATTTTATTCAGCCGAAGGCAATATCAAGAATCATCATTATGGCAAAACCTGCAATTACGCCTATGGTGGCTTTTACTTTGCCGTTTTCAAAACTTTCGGGTATAAGTTCAGAGCAGACCACGGCAAGCATTGCGCCTGCAGAAAATGACAGCGCAAACGGCAGAATATCGTTTATAAAAGACACGGCAAGCGCACCTGTTACGCCGGCAATAATTTCTACCGCGCCAGACAGCTGGCCCGCCATAAAACTTTTAAACCTACCCATTCCGTTAGCCCTTAACGGAAAAGAAACGCATATCCCTTCAGGAAAGTTCTGTATGCCGATGCCTACGGCAAGCATAATTGCCGCAAGGCTTGCCGCGCCGCCGCCTGCAGACGCACCCAAAGCTACGCCTATTGCAAGCCCTTCGGGCACGTTGTGCGCCGTTACTGCAATACACATTACCGCACACTTCTTTTTTTTATCGTTTGAAAAAGTACCGAATTTACCAATTATTATGTCGGTAAGAATTATAAGCAGCCCGCCAGAAACAAACCCTGCGGTTAAAATCAGGTACAAAAAATTCTGCTCGTATTCCAGAGCAGGCAATAAAAGAGAAAAGAACGTAGAAGCAAGCATGATGCCCGCTGCCCCGCTCATCATAAAACAAAAAGCGTTTTTAGTTATTTTTTTACACAAAAATACGAGCGACGCGCCCGCCGCAGTAAGCGCCCATGTAAATACCGTAGCTATAAGAGCCTGCTGCCAGCCGCATAAATCATAAAACCACTGCACGATGTTTTTCTCCCGTAAATTGCACCAACCCTTGCCTTCCCCTTTTATGGGGGAAGGTGTCCCGCAGAGACGAATGAGGGGACTATTCTACCTTATTTTTAAAATCAAGGTATAAACTTATTATCCCCTCATCAGTCGGCTTACGCCGCCAGCTTCCCCCACAGGGGGAAGCCAAGAGAAAAGGTAAATTTAAATCGATTACTAAAAGTAGTACTTACTACCCATTTTATGAAGGTGCGGGATAAAAAAGTGTCGGCGCTATTTTGCGCCGACTGCCGTTAATATTCTTTTACGTTTTTATTTTTGTAAGTTGTAAACCTTATTGTATAGCCGTTGGTTTCTTCCGGTTCAGACTGGTAAACCAACTCAAAATTTTCATTCTTGTCTAAATTTTCAAAGAATGTATCGGCACCGCCTACGGCATCTACTTTGGTTACCAATACTTCGCTGCAATAGGGCAAAAGCGTTTTATACATCATTGCTCCGCCTATTACAAACACTTTGTCGCCGTCGTATTTTTTTACTTCGGCAAAAAGTTCCTGCAGGGAATGTACAATTTTGCAATCTTCCCGCTCTTCGCCGCCGGGATACAAAACTATGTTTACCCTGTTTTTAAGCGGCCTGCCGCCTGGGAAAGATTTAAGCGTGTTGCTGCCCATTACAACAACGTTGCCCGTAGTCGTCTCCCTGAAAAATTTCATATCTGCGGGGATAGAAAACATAAGCGAATTGCTTTTACCTATACCCCATTCTTTATCTGCGTGTAAAATTGCTTTCATAAAAAACCCTTACTCGGCAACCGGTATCGTATATTTTTTTGTGTTGCATTTATAATCGGTGAGTTTAAAACTGTCTACGGTAAAATCATAGAAGTTTGTAATGCTCTTATCCACTTCCAGCACGGGCGCGGGGAAGCGCACCGCCTGCATAATTTCTTTTACAATGGGGATATGCCTGTCGTATATGTGGGCGTCGGCAATAACGTGAACAAGCTCGCCCGCTTTTAAGCCCGATACCTGAGCAAACATTATTAAAAGAATTGCGTACTGCGCAACGTTCCAGTTGTTTGCCGTGAGCATATCGTTAGACCGCTGGTTTAAAATGCCGTTTAATGTGTCGCCCGAAACGTTAAAGGTCATGGAATAAGCGCAGGGGTAAAGATTCATTTCGTGAAGGTCGGCAAACGTATAAATATTTGTCATAATGCGGCGGCTGGCGGGGTTGTGCTTTAAATCGTAAAGCACCCTGTCTACCTGGTCAAATTCCCCTTCTTTATACTTATGCTTAACGCCAAGCTGGTAGCCGTATGCCTTGCCGATGCTGCCGTTTTCATCCGCCCACTGGTCCCAGATGTGGGAATGTAAATCTTTTACGTTATTGCTCTTCTTTTGCCAGATCCATAAAAGTTCGTCTATGCAGGAACGCAGATAAGTTTTTCTTACCGTTAAAACGGGAAATTCTTTGCTTAAATCGTAACGGTTTACTATACCGAATTTTTTTACCGTGTGGGCGGGCGTGCCGTCGCTCCACCTGGGGCGGACTTCAAGTTCCGTATCCCACACGCCGTTATCCAAAATATCCTGCATGTTGGCAACAAAAATATCATCTGCAAGGCTCATAAATAAATTCCTCCCTTGTTTTGGTTATTGTAACATTTATGTGCGTTAAAGTCAATTAACGGTAAATGCGTCTTTGCTTTTATTTGCCCATTTAGCCGCTATAAATTTTGTACGCAGGCTGGCGGGTACAAGCTTTGTTGTTATGTTCATAAGTTTATTGGCAAAACCGGGTATATATTTTACTTTGCCTTTGGCGGCGGCTTTAAGCGATTTTTTTACCACAAAAGCGGGATTCTTTGCCGCAATTTTACCCCACAAGCCCTGTTCTTTTATATACTCCTTTACATCGGGACGGGTGTAAATTGCACCTGGGAGCACTGCCGTTACCGTTACGCCGCTCCCTTTAAGTTCTGCCGCAAGCGCAACCGAAAAGGAAGTAAGCGCACCTTTAAGCGAACTGTAAACAGCAAAATAAGGCATTGGGTAAATGCCCGAAACGCTTGAAATATTTATTATAGAAAGGCTTGCTGCACGGTGTTCTATGCAGAAACGGGAAAGAGATACTGCCCCTTCGTACAGCCCCCTTATCTGAAATACAAGCTTCTTTTCGTCATATTCGCAAAAAGCCTTTTGTATGTCGGCACCAGCACAGTTTACCAGATGGCTGAACTTGTAATTTGCTGCGTCCGCAAAAAGTTCTGCGCGGGAATGTTCGTCGTCAAGATTACAGGGCATAGTAACTATATTTATATCGGGGAATTTTTCTGCAATAGTACTATGCAAAGATTGCAATTTTTCTTTACTTCTGCCCGTTAAGTAAAGATTTTCTCTTCGTTCGGCGCACTGCATGCAGAACTCGCCGCCGAGCACGCCTGTTGCGCCCGTTATTAAAGTGTAGCTTGCCGTAAGGCTGCGCTTTACCGCAAATAAAATCTGCCTGTCTGCTGGCGCCCAGTCGTCGGGGTCAATCTCTTCTGCCGAAAGCCATTTTGTTTCTTCGTGTTCCAAAGGGGCAAAACCGCCTTCGGCTTTACATTCAAACACCTGCAGATCTACTATCACATCTGGATATTCGTAAACAGTTCTGCCGACAGGGCGCACTACCGCTGTCTTCACCGAAAGCTCTTCGGCACACTCGCGCACAATAGCCTGTTGCGGCGTTTCGCCGTCTTTAATTTTACCGCCGACAAACTCGTATTTATGAATGACGTACTCGCTGCCATAGCTGCGCCTTGCGGCAAAAAGCTTGCCGTTTGATATAAAGGCTGCACCTACGACTTTTATCTCTTTCTTCATACTTTAAATTTTACCACTGCAAAGCCGTTTAGTCAATTTAATAGAGCATTGCAATATGTGCGTTTACGTGATATAATTGTTGTATGAAAGCTTACGTAAACACAATTATATATTTTTCCGCAACAGGCAGTTGCAAAAAGATTGCAGACTTTTTGGCAGACAAATTAAGCGCCGTTACAATTAATTTATCTGATACTGAAGAAAGAAAAAATTATAACGTATACGGTAGTTGCCTGTTTGTTCTGCCGGTTTACAACGGCGCCATACCTGCCGTATGCGCTGAGTACATAAAACAGCTTGACGGCGGCGGCAAGCATGCTTACGTTGTTTGTGTTTACGGCGGTGTTTACAGGGGCAAAGCGCTGCAAAACGCAGCAGGCTTACTTAAAATTTCTAAATTTGTACCTTTGCGGGGAGCTTATATTGCAGCACCGCATACTTATTGCAAAAAGAAAATAAATCAGCTTGACGATAAGCGGTTGAATCTAATTAACGAAAATTTATTTGATAATGATACGGGTAATAAACTAAAAATATCTTCCAAGCCGAAAGGCTGGGAAAATCAGGCGGGTTTAAAAAAATTTACGGGCAAGTGCGTTGTAAATAAAAAGTGCAGCGGCTGCGGGCAATGTGTGCAGGTCTGCCCCGTAAACGCCATAGGCTGTGATTATAAGAGCAATAAAGATTGCATACTTTGCGGAGCGTGCGTAAAAGCATGCCCCTGCGGCGCAAGGCACATAAAATTTTTTACTCCCCTGCCCGCTGTTTTTATTAATTTAAACTGTAAAACAAGGGAAGATATGTTTTTTACTTTTACTTAAATGACGACAGCATTACCTGCATTTCGCTTTGGCAGCCGCAAAAGCCGCAGGCAGTTTGCAGCTCTTTTATAGCTTCTTCTCGCGTGATACAGCCTGAAGATACGGCAAGAGAAAGTTCTATTGCCGAATACGGTATGGTTCTGCCATACATATTTTTAAAGTTGTTTAACTGGGTATATTCCTTACATTTTTCTATAACGCAGGATGTATGAAGCGCCTTATCCATTTCTTCACAGTCCACCCAGCCGATCTGTTCCTTCAAAAGCTCCTTTACCTGCTGCCAGTTATACACGCCGCCAAGCGCTTTATCAAAATCTATATGTACAAGCTGCGGTATAAAGCCGCGCGTTGCGCTTTTATTTACACATTCTTTAAACGGCTGCATAAATTCGGGCTGTGTACTTAGCGCCTTGCACACATTTGCAACCTGTTCATTGTGGTATTTGCCGTTACCTTTAAAAGGAATTTTGCCGCCCGATAAGGCCTTAACGGTAAAGTACATCTGCATCTGCCCGCCCTTAAACGGTTTGCGTAAAGTTAGCGCCCTTAAAATATTTACGCAAAAACGGGCTAACCCCTGCAATGCAGGTATAAACGCATAAGACGGAGAAATGTTATTAAAAACCAGGTTTTGCATCTGCACCGGTTCGTTGCCGAGTACAACGTACGGCACCCTTTCTTTTACAAGCATCGGATAAAACAGAACGTAAGCAAATGAAGGGCACATACAGGTGTTACCTGCAAGCTGAAAATGTTTTGCGTAAATTGCAGACGTTACGTCATCGCTTGCTTTAAGCGATACAAAGCTGACGTTTTTAAGCTTATCTTTGGCATTCTGTATGCTCTGCAAGGCATTTTTAGACATAAAAGGCATCTGCCACGTCATAGCAAGCACGCGGAGCTTTTTTACTACTGCAAGGTAATACAAAAGATATGAAGAGTCTTTACCGCCGGTATAAAACAGAGCAACGTCGTACTTACCCTTTTTATTGTAAGGAATATCAACTTTCACTGGCATGATTGCACGGCGGGAAGAAAAGTTAATTTTGCTTGCGCACATAGGGCAAAGCCCGTTATTATCAAACTCTATCCCGGGAATAGTAAAATCGTCGGCAACACATTTTTTGCAGTAGCGGGCTTTTGACAGACTTTGGGGTAAAATAATTTTTTCTGAAACGTCCACCACCACGCCTTTACGGATAAATTTTTTTATAACCCGCTTTTTGCCGTATTCTTCAAGCGTACGTGTGCCGTTTAAACCGCTTAAAACTTCAGCTTCTTTTTTACTTACCTTTATGCTGTTTTTAAAAGTGAAAGGCGCTTTTCTTATGCCGTAGTAAACAAGCCTGCCGCCGATTACCTTCCACCTTGACTGTACAACAGGTTTCATAGTTATATTATACAGCTTATGGTTATAATTGTCAATATACACAAATATGTTTTAAAGTTGGCTCTCTCCTGCATAAATTCGTCGTTTTAGGCAAATACTTAATAAGAGAAATTTTTTAATTGCCCCCACACTATGCCTTAATTAACGGGTATTTACATAACTTTTAGGAGGTGGAATTTTGTTGCAGAAAGTTGTAATTTGCGGGGTTGACACATCGGGGCTGCCGCTGCTTACCGCAAAGGAACAGAGCGAGCTTATGATAAAACTTAAAGCGGGCGACAAAGCGGCAAGGGATAAATTTATTGTGGGCAACATGAGGCTTGTTTTATCGCTTGTAAAGCGGTTTTGGGCTAAAAAGGCAAATGCAGACGACGTGTTCCAGGCGGGCTGTGTGGGGCTTATAAAAGCCATAGATAACTTTGACCTTTCGGTGGGGGTTAAATTTTCTACCTACGCAGTGCCGATGATACTTGGTGAAATTAAAAGATTTCTGCGGGACGGAAATTCTTTAAGGGTTTCACGCAGCATACGCGACACCGCCTACCGCATTTTAAAGGTCAGGGAAGAACTTGAAGAAAAAGAAGACGGCGTAACATACGATAAAATTGCTAAAGAGATGAATATCGCCGTTTCGGAAGTGGCTTATGCGCTTGACGCAATTTCTGACCCCGTATCTTTATATGACCCTGTTTACAACAAGGCGGGCGACACCCTGCTTTTGATGGACCAGATATTTGACGAAAAGAACAACGACGAAATATGGACGGAAAAAGCGGCGCTGTACGAAGCCATGCAAAAGCTTGACGAACGGGAAAAGAGCATACTCTATCTGCGGTATTTTGAAGGCAAAACCCAGACGGAGATATCTGGCCAGGTAGGCATTTCGCAGGCGCAGGTATCGCGCCTTGAAAAGAACGCATTAAAAAGGATAAAAGCAGAAATAGTTTAAAAATACTGCCCCAGGAAACCTTGGGGCAGTACCTTTTGTTTTAAATTTTTACGGTATTACTTTTTGGTATAAGTAACCTTTAAGCCAGAAATTACCGTTCTGTTGCCAGATTTACCAGAACCAGCTGTACCTGTATGCTGGAAGCCGAAACCGCCGTAGGAATTTACGCTTGTAAGCGTTGCCGAAAGCGATACCGAATGGGGAATCGTATCGGGATAGGTACCCGAAGAAAGAACGGGCACGTCGCTTGTGGTTGTTACGCTGCAGTTAAGCGTGCTGCCGGAAATGGTGAACGTAACGGTTACATCCTGCAAAAATGCCGTAGACATTACGGGGGACGTTATGGCTGTTGCCACTCCGTTTTCGTAACTCATAAGCTGGAATACGCATGCAGACGATACGTACGTTGCGTCTATGTTGCAGTCGGGATAAGCTTCTAAAAGCTCTGCCGCTTCAGTGCTGTCTATCCTGAGAATTCTTAAGCCGTAACCCGTCATTGTAGTTGCATCGTATTTAAAGTAAATGTCTAAGAACTGCCTTGCACTGCCAAAGCCCTGCGCAGCCGATTTTGTAGCGCCGATATTTACCGTCATGGTGATATCGTAATCGGTATAGTCGTTGCTGTCTGCATATACAAGCCTTGCGCCCTGCGTTGTTGTGTAGAATCCGTAGGTGTTTGCAAGAGCACCGGAACCTGACATATACGTATAAGCAGCCTCCCCTTCTACATAGTCAAACGACTTAGCTTCGTACTTGCCGCCTTCAGCATACTCTGCAGGGCTGTAGAAGCCGCCGTACCAGAAGCCGCTTTCCAAAGTGTTTGTCCATGCGGTGTAATCTTCGTTATACGTTGCGTCAACATAGGCAAGATTTGTAAAATCGGTTGAGTAAACGGAAGAATCTGTAACGTCGCTTTCTGTAATCTTGGCGGAAGTTACAACAGTTACCGTTTCGCCCGCATAGCTGTATTTATACTGCGGAGTAATAACGGCTACAAGGTAATAGCCGACGTCGCCGGATGTTATATAATAATTTGTGTAAGGCGTAGAGCCGTCCTTTTCGTAAGTGGTTGTAGCTGTAATTTTAGCGCCCGAACCGTCTGCATTGGTGCTGCGGTACCACGATATTACAGACATATCGGGGTTAAGCTCTGCAGTTACTTCGTTTGCGGAAAGCGCATATGTAAGGCTGGCGTAGCCGCCGCTTACGGTAAGGGACGTGCTGCCCGACGTAACTTCGGGTGCGCTGAGCGTGGGGGACGTAACGGAAATTGTTATTACCTTTGCAAGCCCGTTGCCCATTGTGGCGGTTATTGTAACGTCGGTATCAACAAAGTCATAGTTTAAACCTGTTACGGTTACAGTGCCGTCTTTATTGTCTTTAAGGGTTACCATATCGTTATCGGCAGTCCACGTAAGCGTGTACGGTTCTGAATAGCCGCATATAGTGGCAGAAATTACAAGCTCGCTTGTACCGTCGCCCATAAGCACGTCGCTGTCGGCAGAAAGTATTACGTTCCAGGGTGAGCTGTAAAGCATCAGCCTGTCTTTCTGGTTCAACGGATCCCACTCATCATAATCGTTTGCACAGTTTACAAGGTTATAAACATTGTACTCTTCACCTACTTTAAATGCCAAAAGCGTTTCTTTATCGGGCGTAACGGAACAATCGGGGTAAGCCGTTGCTATATCGAACGCACTGCCGTTTAACGTATTGTTATACACAATATTTCTTATATCGGCAGACATTGTGGTGTTGCTGTTAACCCAGTTCATACCCGTGATGCTGCCGTAAAATTCGGTATCTATAAAAGTATAATAATAAGTGTGTTTGCTGAAATCTATGGTGCCTTCAAAGTGCGTTGTTATTTGGCAGCCTAAGAAAGACATCATTATCCTGCCGCCGCTGCCTACTGGCGTAGAGCTGTAAAAATCTAAGTCGCAGTTCATAAATACGGTTATGTTACCCATACCCAACGAATCGTCGGTGCACTCTATATGGCAGCCGTTGTATACCGCACGGTCGCCCGTGGTGAATATACAGTTAAGGCGGGAAACAAAGGCGCAATTTTCGTAGTAGCGTTCGGTTGCGTTGCTTACGCCCGTTGCGTCTATAATTGTCTGCGCCTGCACAATGCCTTCGGCACGCTTTTCTCTGTTTTTAGAAGTATCGCGTGCATAAACAAGGTCTACGTTGCAGTAGTTGCCGAACGTAACGCCGTATGCAGAAAAATGGTCGCCGATGCCAAGGGTGTTGAAGTTGCCGTTTGCACCCGTATTCTGCCCGCGATTAGAGGCGATTATAACGTCGTCGTAATTGCCGGTCATACCTATTAAAGTTATGTACGACTGGGGAATTTCAAGCCCGATAAGTTCATCGGAACCCCTTACAGCTTCGTCATCGGGATCGTCTGTCCAATAAACGTCTGCGGCAAGATAAATTACGGTAGGGTTATCCGCTGTTCCTTCTTTAGCAGCGGCAACGCAATCTTCTAACGAATTGAATGCGTAAGAAGAAAGCTGGTCGGCTGTTAAAGACTGGTCTACATAAAGCGCCGAAGCAGACAGCGTTATCGTTTGTCCGTCGTACGTTATTTGCGTTACCACCGAAGATACTACCTCCTCTTCTTCCCACTTGGCGTAAAGGGTAAAACTTTCCGTTACGTTTTGCGTGAAGCTGTAAACTGTTGAAAGGGAAGAATCTGTGTACCAGCCTACAAATTCGTACCCGTCTTTTACGGGCGTTGTGGGCGCGGTAAGCTTTTCCCCTTCCTTTACCTGGACGCTGTCTATATCGTTGCCGCCGTTGGTAACAAACGTAACGGTATAGTAAACGTCGTCTGTCGTGCTATCGCACCCTGCAGCAAAAATTATGCCTGTAAACATAATAATTGCGACAAAAAAGTAGACGAAAGCCGTACTGATTTTGTGATGTTTTGTTTGCATCATTTTACCTCCTATCATATGTCCGGGTGCAAAATATAATTTCACCCATTTAAAGTATAAATGATGAAAGGAAGTAAAAATTTAAACTAACCAAATTGGTAATTTTAAAGTTAATGCACTGCAAGTTATTTATTATATATAGTAATCAGATGTTATAATTATTTATATCATCGCCCATACGAAGGTGTATTGCTGTATGAAAATTACTTTGGGCAGACAGCTTAAAGAACTGCGGCGGGAAAACGGGCTTACCCAAAAAGAGGTAGCGCAACAACTACATATTTCTGCCGTAACATATATGCGGTACGAAAAGGAACAAAGGGAACCTTCTTTACAGCTATTGGCAGACATAGCCGCATTTTATGATGTTTCGGTTGACTACCTGCTCGGGCTGGACGATTGAACCCTTTTATTATTTTACAGCCCTGTTCAGGGGCTTATTTTTTTACGGCAAAAATTTATACGGCAAGCAGCCCCACCGTCATAAGAAGGAACACCGTCATAAACAGCGTGAATATAGAGCAGATGCTCGTCCAGACGACAAGCTGGCCTGCAAGCTTGTCGTCGGCACCCATTTCGCCTGCCATTATGGCGCTTGACACCGCAACGGGCGTACCGAAAAGGGCTATAAGAGCGGGATATTCCGTCTGCCCGAAAGATACCAAAGAAGTACATTCGCTTAACAGAACAGCGCCGCCCACGCCTATTAAGGGCGCAATTATAAGGCGGAATACAGTTGCAACAACAATTTCTTTAGTCATTCCCCTTACGGCAGAAAATTCAAACTGTCCGCCAAGCACTATTAAAGCAAGCGGCGTTGCCATAGATTTAAGGCTGGTTAACACTCTGTATAAAAATGATAAATCGTCTGATATGGTAAAGGGTGCATATCCCCATATTGCCGTTTCGGCATAGCGAATACCCACGCAAACAAGACCTGAAAAAATTGCAATTATAAGCGGATTTTTTACAATGCCCAAAAGTATCTTTTTTACGCTTGTATGTTTTTTTACGGGGGCGGCAAGCATGCCGTTTTCATCTAACCGCTGCCCTTCCTGCCCCGTGAAGATTGAAAGGGAAATTACTGCAAGAATGTTAAATATAGGTATCGCAAGCGCCTGGATGATTGCTACAACGGCGTTTACCGTGTCGGCAGCGCCTGCGGCGGTACCTGCAAGCGACGCGGCAAGCGATACCCCTATTATGGCAAAGTTGCTGCGGTATGTACACTGCAGAATTACTCCCCTTCTGCGGTTATCTTTTGTGGTTAAAATACTTACTAAAAGTCCAATAAAATAAATAATGAATATGGCGACAACGCAATAAATTATCAGCCCCCAGTTAACGTCTGAAAGGTCGCCGATGCTGTATACGTTTACAAAGAGCATTGCAGGCAGGCATACGTTGAAGACGAGCTTGTTACCTATTTTTAAGAACTCACCCGTAAGAAATTTTATTCTTTTTAAAACATAGCCGAGAACGATAAGCAGCACTATGGGAAGTATTGCGTTTACGGCGGTCATAGAAATATTAAACATGGCTCTCTCCTGTATATTTATTATAAGTAAACGCACATAAAAAGTCAATGGTTATTTTCAGAAAAATATTCTTATATGCCAAAAGGCGTCCGATGCTGCGGACGCCTTTTTTGGTGGAGCATAGCGGATTCGAACCGCTGACCTTTTGAATGCCATTCAAACGCGCTACCAACTGCGCTAATACCCCAAACCTGCACCAATAATAACATAACAGCTACATTAATACAAGTATTTTTTTGATTTATTTAAAAAATATATTAAAAATATACATCTTATATTACTCAAAAACAAGGGTGGTTACGCTTTGGGCGGTAAGGGTTATATCGTTTACCATTGCGCCCGAATACAGTTCCTGCTTGCTGTAATTTTCATCGGTTACAGTTACAGATAAATAAGAATAATTCTGCGGCAGGGTGAGCGTTGCCGCCTTACCGGTATTTACCACTACCGCCACCGTTTTGCCGCTGCCCGATGTGTAACAGCTTACCGCAATATCTTTTGCGGAAGATACTTCTGCCCCGCAACGGGTGTAACCGCTTTTTATGAAAGATGAGTACTGGCTTAAAACATAATATCTTTTAGTATACGTTATTTCGCCGCTCTGCCTGTCCCAGTTTAAAAGTCCGTCGTTATAAGTGCCGTCGCCCGTGCCGAGCCACCAGCTCCACGAAGAAGCATTTAAAATGGTCATATCAAGATTAATAAGCTGAGCAAGCCACATACCTGAACCCATACCGTTATCTACGTCGGCAGACATCTGGCACACTTCGCTCATATCAATTTCTAACTTATCGCCGTAAAGGTTTGTAAGCATGTATACAAAAGATTTTCTTGTCTCTTGCGATAAGGTATCGTCTGCATAGGAATGGACGGAGATGGACGAAAGGCTGTCAAAATAAGAATAGCCGCTCATCTCGTAAATGTATTCCATTATCCTGCCCTTACTGTCGTATACATTGTAATTTGAACTTTCTAACACGTCCGTCTTTATGTTTGTACCGTTCAAAGCGTTGTAATCGCTCAATTCTTGCGTAAAAACATTGTAAAACGCTGCAAGATTTTCCGGCTCAAAGTGGCAGCCTTCCTGCACAGAAGAAACGCCGTTCCACCTGTTCTGCGGTTCGTTTACGGGGCTGACGGAATATACGGAATAACCAAGACTGTTAAAATAATCTACGTACATTAAAATGTAAGCGGAGAATGCTTCATAATTTTCTTCGGGTAAATTATTTTGGTATTCATACGCACCGTGCGTTGTGCCGGACTGCGTTAAAAGGTAATGCGGCGAGTTGCAAAAGAGCACAATGCGCTGCACTGTGGAGCCGCTTTGGCTGCAGCACAGTTTTAAAAATTCTATAGCGTTGCCGTCGCGGGAAAAGTCGTAGTTGTCGGGGTCGGAAAAATTTTCAAGGGCAGATTTGTTGTAGTCGTAATTTTCTGCAATAAATGCAGACTGTGTTGCCGTATTGCCGCCGTATTCGCCAAGATCGGCAGAGCCGCCGCCGATGTTGTAGCGGTAAATGGTAAGCCCCATGCCGCTTTCGCTGTACAGCTCGCCTGCAAGGGTTGCAGCGGCAGAGCTGTTTTGCGGCACTTCCTGCGACCACCATGCGGATGACGCACCCCAGCCGTTTACCGTCTGGTAAGTGGTGCCATCATCTATTTCAAGAGTATATTCACCTTCAGCGCAGGCGGGCAGGCAGGCGGCTATTGCAAACGCCGCCGCCAAAGCCAAACAGGTAAAAAACTTTTTCATTGCAAGCCTCCTTTACGAAGGTAAACGGGGTAAAGCCATTTAAGTATAAAAGTAATTGCAGCCGCCAGGCTGGACGCACCTGCAAGGTAGGCATAAACGGACGTTACCACGCCAGCCGCCATGTACATCTGCCTTACGTCGGCTGAGTATTTTATAAGGTAAACATTGCACATATTCATCTGCACAACTGCGCAAAAAATTAATATAACGGTAAAAATTACAGACGTCCACCCCCTTTTAAATGGAATAAACGCAAATATTGCGCACACAAGGGCAAGAACGTACGCAAAGAATGCAAGCCCGTTAAAGTATAAACCGCCGACCTGCATATCTATAGCAATAAGGTATGCCTGCCGCCCGTTGCCGCCCGCATCCGTTACACCGTAAGCAAATGCAAGCGCAAAAGACAGAACACAAAAGATTGCGGCAGCTGCCGACAGTGCCCACTCCCCTTTGTTATATTTTTTAAAAAGTTTACCTGAACCAGCCGTAGTAATATCCCCCTGAACGTACTAATCAATTTAT
Organism: Clostridia bacterium; assembly: GCA_021202395.1. Lineage (GTDB taxonomy): Bacteria > Bacillota > Clostridia > Christensenellales > Borkfalkiaceae > Coproplasma. Next base: position 63,818 of record JAJQDC010000015.1, read on the forward strand.
TTTAGCATACATACAAAAATAAAACAACCCCATAATTGCACGACATTACGGGGTTGTAATAATAAAAAATTTAATTTTCCTTTTTATGAAGTTTTTTGCCGATCATCCGCTTTATGGAAGTACGGTGCTCTTCCCCGCCCAGAAGTTTGTAAAGGTTTTTGTGGTGAGCTATCCACGTTAAAAGGTTTATTGCCACAAGCATCATAAAGCAGGCTATTACCCAGCCCTGCGAAATGTTTGCGGAATACCTTAAATAAAATGTAGCCGCCTGCCATACGGAAAAGATTGACACGCCGAGAAGGGAACCCATAGAGCCCCACTCTGACAGAGCTATGTAAACAAGCACCAAAAGAAGTATGCCCAGCCCTATAAAGATAAACCACCATGTTTCGCAGGCGAGAGAAAACCAGAAAAGCCCCAGGGTAGAAGCTATACCCTTGCCGCCCTTAAATTTCATCGTTACGGGGAAAATGTGCCCGATTACAACAAATACTCCGCAAAAATAGCGGGCAAAGTCGGCTACGCAGATATCTGTACCTGCAAAAACGTAACCGCGGAAAACGAAGTAGGCAATTAAAACAGGTACGCCGCCTTTAAGCGCGTCGCACACAAAATTGAAAATACCCACTTTTAGCCCGAACGAACGCATCATATTCATTGTGCCGGGGTTGCCGCTGCCGATTGTTCGGATATCATTCTTTTTTAAGCGCGAGATGAGTACGGCAAAGTTGAAGCATCCGATAAAGTAACAAAGTACCGCGGCTACAACAAACGCCCACCACATCTCTGATATATAAAAATCTTTCATAAAACCAAAAGTTATTCCTTTTTATCACGGGTAACAATCTTTATTGGCGTACCCGAAAAATCGAACGCAGAGCGCAATGTATTTTCTAAAAAGCGTTCGTAGGAAAAGTGCATAAGGTTGCCGTCGTTTACAAAAAGCGCAAACGTGGGCGGCGCTTCTGCAATCTGCGTGCTGTAGTATATTTTAAGCCGTCTGCCGTTGTACGAAGGCGGTTCGTTTGCCCGCACTGCTGAGCTTATTACGTCGTTTAAAATGCCCGTCTGTACCCTTCGGTGGGAATTGTCGTATACTTCTTTGGCGGCGGCAAGAATTTTATCTGTACGCTGGCCTGTTTTTGCAGATACGTATACCGAACGGAAATAGTCCATAAACTTTAAATCTTCTTTAAGTTCGCTCTGGAATTTGTTTATGGTGTTGGTATCCTTTTCTATAAGGTCCCACTTGTTCATAACCACTACCGAAGGTTTGCCCTGTTCGTGGACGTAACCTACTATTTTTGTATCCTGTTCGGTAATCTTTTCGGTACTGTCTACCACTAAAAGGCATACGTCCGCACGGCGCACCGCGTCAAAGGCACGCATTACGGAGTAGTATTCAACATCGTCGTCTACCCTGCTCTTTTTGCGGATGCCCGCCGTGTCTATTATGGTATAAGCCTGCCCGTCGGGCGCGGTAAAACGGGTGTCTATCGCGTCGCGCGTGGTGCCTGCAATGTCGGTTACGATTGTACGCTGAAAGCCGAGAAGTTTATTTACCAGGCTGGACTTGCCCGCATTGGGCTTGCCCACTACGGCTATTTTAATGCTTTCATCGTCTTCTTCTTCGCAGTCGCCGAAAAGGGTAACAACTTCGTCAAGCAAATCGCCCAGTCCCGTGCCGTGTTCAGAAGATACCGCGTAAGGGTCGCCCAAGCCGAGTGCGAAAAAATCGTAGAGTTTGTCCGGCTCGTGGTTGTCCATCTTGTTTACTACAAGAATAACGGGCTTTTTGCTGCGGCGGAGCATGTCGGCTACGTCGTAGTCAGACGCGGTAAGCCCTTCCCTTCCGTCTACAAAAAATAGTATTACCTGAGCCGTTTCTATGGCTACTTCTGCCTGCTTTTTAATCTCACGCCACATTGTGTCCTGAGATTTAAGCTCTATACCGCCGGTATCTACCATAGAAAACTGTCTGCCGTTCCACTCGCCGTCGGCGTAAAGCCTGTCGCGGGTAACGCCCGGTCTGTCTTCTGTTATTGAAATTTTTCTGCCGGCAACCTTGTTGAAGAAGGTGCTTTTGCCCACGTTTGGTCTGCCGACTATAGCTACAAGCGGTTTTGCCATAAAAATTACCTTTAAAACTTATTTCCCGTTTATTATAATGTAAAAGAGCAAATTTGTAAAGAAAAAGCGGCTTGCAATTTGCCACTAAATTGTTGTAGCTGCTTGACACAAAGCAATTTTTGGTGTACCTTTAAAGTGTGATAATTTACAAGTAAATTATACGGAGGAAATCATATGAAAGGTAAACGTAAAATTTTTGCTATTTTGCTTGGCGCAGTGGCTTCGGTATGCCTTGCAGCAGGACTTGCCGCTTGCGACAGCAGCAATGAAGACGGCTGGGGCAGCGTATACACTGTAGAAACAGCTTACGCCGAAGCGCAGGAACTTGGCTACAGCGGCACGTTAGAAGAATTTTTAGCCAGCATACAGGGCGAAGACGGCACGGGCATCAGCTCTGTTTACATAAACTCTGACGGGGAATTGGTTGTAACCCTTTCCACAGGGAACAACTTATACCTTGGCAAAGTTACAGGGGAAGACGGTACTGACGGCGTTGACGGTGCTGACGGAAGCACATGGCTTACCGGCAGCGGAGTGCCCGATAACGAAAACGGCAACGACGGCGATTTGTACCTTGACACGCAAAGCTACGATATTTATACCAAAACAGAAGGCGCATGGTCAAAAATTGGCAACATTAAGGGTGCAGACGGCAACGACGGCAATGACGGCAACGACGGCGTTGGTATTGAATCTGTAGAACTTACCGCAACAAACGGCAATGTTGATACATATACCATTACCCTTACTAACGGCAAAGAATATACCTTTACCGTAACCAATGCAGAGCAGACTTCTGCAGACTATACCCTTACTTACGAAGAAAATGACAGCGGCTACACCGTAACGGGCATAAGCAACAGAAACGCAACCAGCGTAGAAATCCCCGCTACGTATAACGAAAAAGCTGTTACCGCAATAGGCAGCAAGGCGTTTGCAAACTGCATTTACCTTGAAGACATTACCATACCCGAAAGCGTTACATCTATCGGCAATTACGCTTTTTATAACTGCTCTATGTTAGAAAGCATTGTGCTGCCCGAAGGAGTTACTTCTATGGGTAAGGGCGTGCTTTACGGCTGTGATTTTCTTCAATCATTGACATTCTCTTTCAACTATGATAGTACAAGCTATATTGGTTATTTATTTGGTGGAAATGATTATATCTATAATTACGTATATGTTCCCGCTGCACTTGCCAAAGTAACCGTTACGGGATCAATAATACCTGATTGGGCTTTTGAGTCTTGCTATAACATCGAAACTGTTATAATTGATAATAATGTTACCACTATTGGCAGTTATGCATTTGAAAGTTGTACTTCGCTTAGCGACATAACTATTAATGGTACAATCACTTCTTTGGGACAAGAAGCTTTTTATAATACACTTTACTATAACACCTCTTCTAATTGGGAGAACCGTGTTTTATATGTAGGAAATTGCCTTGTAGCAACTAAACTTGCACTATCTGGAAGCTATACCGTAAAAGACGGAACAACAGTAATTGCTGCTTGGGTATTTTATGGCAGATCTATTACAGATATTACAATTCCCGGCACCGTTATGAATATAGGAGAGTATGCTTTCACGAACTGCTTTGAGCTTACCAAAGTTACAACTTCTAAAGGCGTGCAAAATATAGGAGAAGGTGCTTTCAGCGGTTGCTCAGCACTTGAAGAAATTAACCTGCCAAGCAGTATTATTAGTATCGGTGATAGTGCGTTTAATGGCTGCAGCTCATTAAAAGAAATTATTTTACCCGACACAATTACAAGTATCGGTTCTTACGCATTTAACGGCTGCTCATCTCTTACCAGTGTTACCATATCTGAAGGTATAGAAAGTATAGACGCTTACGCCTTTTACGGTTGCTCTGCACTTACAAAAATCACAATACCCAACAGCGTTACATCAATAGGCGAATATGCTTTTTACGGCTGCACAAATGTTGCAAGCATTACGTTTGGAACGGGCGTTGTTTCTATAGGCAGAAACGCGTTTACTGACTGCACCACCATTACAGAAATTACCATTCCTGATAACGTGGTTTATATCGGCATACAGGCATTCTTTGGCTGCACATCACTTAAAGATATAACCATAAGCACCAATATTAAACTTATAGGATCTAACGCCTTCACCGATACGGCTTTTTATAGCGATGAAAGCAATTACGAAGACGGAGTGCTTTATTTGGGCACCTACCTTTTAAGGGCAAAAACAACCATAAGCGGTTCTTACACCGTTAAAGCCGGTACTACAGTAATAGCATCCCGTGCATTTGAAGACTGCACAGAACTTACTTCAGTTACCATTGCAAGCAGCGTAACAATAGTAGGCGGTTCGGTATTCAACCGTTGCACTGCTCTTAATGAAGTTTTATTCAGCAGCTCGGCAAACTGGTACAGAACGGATGAAAACACATTTACAAACGGTACAAGTACAGATTTGTCTGATGCAAGCACAAATGCAACGTACTTTACAGATACTTACGTTGGTCTTTACTGGTACAAAGTCAGCGACTAAAATTTAAATTTTAAAATCGGGTGTGCGGTGCACACCCGATTTTATTTTATTAAAGCTCTTTAAGTTTATTTAAAACATCAGTAAAATATTGCGGCAGGGGGGCTTCAAAGGTCATCCGCTCGCCCGTTACGGGGTGGGTAAGTTCCAGCCGCTGCGCGTGAAGAAGCTGGCCGTTCAAGTCAAACTTCTGCTTTTTTATACCGTATACAGGGTCGCCCACCACGGGGTGCCCAAGGTACTTTGCGTGCACCCTTATCTGGTGCGTTCTGCCAGTCTTTAAATTAAATTTACATAGCGTGTAGCCGACGTACCTTGTTATAACTTCGTAATCGGTAATAGCAAGTTTGCCTTTACCTTCTGCCACTACCGCCATTTTAACGCGGTCGCGGGGGTCCCTTCCTATATAGGTTGTAACAGTGCCGCTGTCTTGCTTTAAATTACCTTCTAACAAAGCGACGTACTGCCGCTTGCAGGTTTTATCTTCTATCTGTTTAGAAAGGTTCAGGTGGGCGTTATCGTTTTTTGCAACCACCAGCAAACCAGATGTATCTTTATCTATGCGGTGGACTATCCCCGGGCGGATGACGCCGTTTATACCGCTTAAATTATCAAGGTTATACAAAAGGGCGTTTACAAGCGTACCTTCGTAATTGCCGTTGCCCATGTGAACGGTCATGCCCTGGGGCTTGTTTATAACTGCTAAATTTTCATCCTGCCAGATTATATCAAGCGGGATATTTTCAGGCTTTGCAAAGTATTCCTGCGCGGGGGGAATGTCGGCTATTACCGCGTCTCCGCACTTTACGGGCTGCGACGCTTTGGCAATTTTACCGCCAATAGTTACGTTGCCGCCGTCTATTATTTTTTTGATTGCAGAGCGCGTTAATTCGGGCATATGTGCCGCCAGATATACATCAAGGCGGGCATAGTCGCCATCGGCAGTGAACGTTTTTTGTGCCATTTATTCCACCTTGTCCTGCCCTGCAATGTCGTCTGGCGGGGTTGCGTTTTCCTGCGGCTGTTCGCTGCCTTGTACAGGTTCAGCCTGCTCAGATAATTTTTCTTCTTCTTCCTTTTTCTTTTTTTCTGCCTGGGCAGCTTTTGCTTTTTTTGTAAGGGGGAACGCCGCCCACTCATTCAAAAACAGCAAATCTATTATAGCGAGAAAGGTGCCTACCACTATAAAAATATCCGCCACATTGCAGGTTGCACCGGGTATTACCATCCACAAAAAATCACGCACGTAGCCGTAATAAGCACGGTCTATAAGGTTGCCTATTGCGCCCGCAAGAATCATATATAAAGACAGCTTTAAAATGGTAAACCGTTCGGGGATGAACAGCAGCAGCAATACTACCACCGCTATCATGACGGAAGAAAACAAAATCAAAAATACGCTTTTACCTTCTAAAAGAGAAAAAGCCATACCGTCGTTTTTGGTATAGTGGACTTCTAACACGCCTTTTATTATATTAAAATCCCAGTCGTTGAGCTTTGCGTAGTATTTTGTTATAAGATCTACAGTTAAAATTATTGCAAAAATAACAATAAAAATGATGCTCTTTTTTGAAAATTGTATCTTAAATTTACCCTTTAACATAATTCACCTTAGGTTGACTGCAACCATTATACCACTATTACCTGATATAATCAATTAATTTTTTGTGAACAAAAAGTGAGTTGTTGCGTTGGCGGGAAAACCCTTCCCCCACTTACTTTACAGGGACGGTTAGAAATAAGGTTGTCGTTATTATCCTCTCATCCGCCCGATGGGCACCTGTCTCAGCGGCTATAAGGGCATCAGCCGTTTCTGGCACCGTTGAGAAGGCTGGCGCATAGCGCCTGCGTGAGCGTAGCGAAACACTGCGCACCGCATTATAAAATATTCAGATAAATGGGCGCAGATGGGTTCACTTTATTATTAATAATGGACGTACGGCAAGACGCTAAAAAAATAACGCGCCCGAAACGGACGCGCTGTTTTTAGTTACCATTAAACCCAAGACTTATTAAAATGGCTCTGTCTACACGGGACATAGTATTTTCGTTAAGTTCACCGATACGCTCTTTAAGCCTTCTTTTATCAAGCGTGCGTATCTGCTCCAACAAAATTACAGAATCTTTTTGCAGACCGTAAGAGCTTTTTGGCAGCTCTATATGGGTAGGCAGCTTTGCCTTGTTAATTTTGCTTGTTACCGCGGCGGCAATCACCGTAGGGGAATACTTGTTACCTACGTCGTTCTGAACTATAAGAACGGGGCGTATCCCGCCCTGCTCGCTGCCCACTACGGGCGACAGGTCGGCGTAGTACAGTTCACCGCGCTTAATATCCATATCAACCTCTCTTATGGCAGCCTTTATATTCTATTATATGTACCGCCTTAAAGGTATTGTTGCCAAAGTGCAGTGTTTTATACCATTAAATTTAATTTATTTCACCGATAATTATTTTTACCGCCTGCGGCAGGCACTTTATTATATCAGCGGCAATAACAGTGTAATCGGTCTGCTCTTTTGCAGCAACCTGGGCAGCAAAACCCATTACGTACTGCGCGCACACAGCCGCATGCAATGCGTCTGCCCCCATTGCAGCAATGCCGCACATATAGCCCGAAAGCATATCTCCGCTGCCCGCTTTTGCAAGCGCACTGCAGCCTGTGGTATTAATATAAGTTTTACCGTTGCCGCAAATGACGCTTGCCGCCCCTTTAAGCAAAAGCACCACGCCGTATTCAGCGGAAAATTTTTTTGCATACTCTGCAGGCGAAGCGAGAATATCCTTTACCGCTACGCCGGTAAGGCGGGAAAATTCTTTTACATGCGGGGTTAAAATTACGCTGCACTTTTTTTCTTTTAATATGTCAACGCCATATTTTGCAAGGGTGTTAAGCCCGTCGGCATCGATAATAAGAGTTCCCGAAAAACTTTTTAAAAGAGTTGTAATTTTACCGTAAAGGCTCTTGCTTACGCCGCTGCCCATACCTATGGCTATAGCCTGCGCACCGCCTTCTTCTGAAAAAACCGTTTGTGGTAAAACGGGTGCAACAGCCCTTTTTACCGCCGCAGAGCATGCGAGCTTTACATAGCCGCAACCGGAACGAAGAGCTGCTTCGGTAGCAAGAACAGGTGCGCCGACATAGCGGGTACTGCCGCTTATAAGCATAGCGGTGCCATACGTGCCCTTGTGGGAATTTCTTGCCCTTACGGGAAAAATTTTTGCAACATCTTCCCTGTCAAAACTTTGGGCAAAATCTGTTTCGTTAAGGCATATCCCTATGTCTTTTTTTATAACCCTGCCGCAATAGTCTATACCGTCGCCAAGGATATGCCCGAGTTTGTATTCGGCTATTGCAACGGTAATATCTGCCTTTACGGCAACGCCGCATACGGTGCCGTTATCGCCATTTATGCCGCTGGGGATATCGGCAGAAACTACCAGCGCGCCGCTTGAATTTATTTTATTTATAACATCGGCAAAGCTGCCAGTAACTTCGCGGGCAAGCCCCGTACCGAAGATACAATCTACTATTACGTCTCCTTCTATGTTATCAGTAAATCTGCCCGTATAACAGTTCTTTTCCCTTTTGCAGTCGGCGGACAGCCTGCCATGCATTGCATACACGGCAACATTCACACCTTTGTTTATAAGGGCTTCCGCACAAACATAGCCGTCGCCGCCGTTGTTGCCCGTTCCGCACACTACCAATACGCTTTTACCATCCGCTACTGCAAAAACTTCTTCTGCGATGGCGCAGCCCGCCCGCCGCATAAGAACTTCTGACGGCACGCCGAGAGTGTTTATAGTATATTCGTCCGCCGCACGCATCTGTGCGTTAGTAAGATATTTTTGCACTTTTGCCCCCTAAAACCTTAAAGATACTTCTGCAGAACTTACCGCTGTAGTTTTGCCGTTTATGTTACAGATCAGCCTGCCTTCTGCATCCACATCGGCTGCAACGGCAGCAACTTCGCTGTCGGCAAACTTTAACGTTATATCCTGGCCGAACCAGTTTATATAACTTTTATAATCTTTTATTGTAAAAGTTTTTTCAAGATTATTTATAAGCACCTGCTCTACCTTTAAAACCTCTTCAGCCCTTCCCGTCTGCTCGTATAAATTTGTTGCTATAGGCTTTAATTCATCGGGGAGTTCATTGGTTACATTAAGACCGATCCCCACGATTGAGCGGGCAATATGCCCGTTTGAAAGGGTGTTTTCTATAAGCGTACCGCAGATTTTTTTACCGCCGCATAAGACGTCGTTAGCCCACCGTATGACTGGTTTTGCACCAAAATACTCTACCGTGCGGCAAACCGCCACACAGGCGTTTACCATAATTTTAAAGGCATCGCGCGCAGGATAGTCCCGATATTCACGCCTTACCGAAAGGTAAAGCCCGCCGCTTGCAGACACAAAACTTCTGCCCTTGGTGCCCTTGCCGCCCGTCTGCATTTTTGCAACGGCTATAACGTCGCCGTGCGGTTCGTAAGTTTTTAAAAACTCGTTTGTGCTGTCTATGCGGTCAAAATTTATTATTTTCATAAATCTTCACCCAAGCCGTCTACCGCGCTTTTTGCAGTGTCATAACCGTAACCGCGCGACAGCAGATATTTAAAAGCCTTATAGATATTTTCTTTAGATTTTTCTTTACCGCGCAGATATTTTTCTGCAACGGCTTTTGCTTCTTCTTCATCTTCTTCCGATTCTGAAAGTACTGCTTCTATCGCTTCTTTTTTTGCACCGCGCTTTATTAAATCTGCTTCTATAAGTTTTTTGCCCCTGCCGCGGCACTCGGCAACGTATGCTTTGCAGTAAGCGTAGTCATCTATAAAATTGTAGTAATGCAGCTTTTCAAGAACATAGTCGCAGACTGCCTGGGTGTAGCCCTTTTTTGCTAAAAAATCGGCTACCTGTTTTTCTGTTTTGCGTGTCGCTGATATGTGCGTAAGCGCTTTATCCAAAGCGGTGTTCTTATCGGTTTCAAGCTGTATTTCGTCCAACAGTTTTTTTTCTACGGGCATGCCCGCTTTTAAATGGAATTTCACGGCTGCTTCTAACGTAAGCCCGCAGTAAAATCTGCCGTCTATATATACGCTACAGCGGTTTTTATCTTTTTTTTGCGGCTCTATAGAAGTAATCTCTGGCATAATTGTTGCTCACTTTTACATTTGTTTTATCTATTTTAGCATTTACGTACATTTTTGTCAATGCACACATTTGACATTGCTTTTTTGTGGTTGTATAATTAATGGTAATAAATTATTTACAGAGGTAATTAAAAATGAGCGCAAACCTTGATTGGGGCAATTTAAGCTTTGCATACATTAAAACGCCTTACCGCTATGTAAGCAACTTTACCGGCGGCAAGTGGGACGAAGGCTGCCTTACCGAAGACGACAAGATAGTACTTTCGGAATGTGCAGGCGTATTGCAGTACGCACAGACGGTATTTGAAGGGCTTAAAGCGTACACTACGGCAGACGGCAGGATAGTAACCTTCCGCCCCGACCTTAATGCAGAAAGATTGGTAAGTTCTGCAAAACGGCTGGAAATACCCGTCTTCCCCGAAGAAAGATTTTTGGACGCAGTTGATAAAGTTGTTGCCGCAAACAGAGATTACGTCCCCCCTTACGGCAGCGGGGCAACGCTTTATTTAAGACCGTATTTATTCGGCTCTTCTGAAGTTATAGGCGTAAAACCCGCTAAAGATTACCAGTTCAGGCTGTTTTGTACGCCTGTAGGACCTTATTTTAAGGGCGGGGTAAAGCCCATTACTATCAGGGTTAGCGACTTTGACAGGGCGGCACCGCGCGGCACGGGACACATTAAAGCCGGTCTTAACTACGCAATGAGCCTGCATGCCATTGTTGACGCACACAACAACGGCTTTGATGAAAATATGTACCTTGACGCTGCTACAAGAACATATGTAGAAGAAACGGGCGGCGCCAACTTCATTTTTATTACCAAAGATAAAAAGGTTGTTACTCCCCTTTCTGACTCAATTCTTCCTTCTATTACAAGAAGGTCTATATGCTACGTTGCGGAGCACTACCTTGGGCTTACGGTAGAACACAGAAAGGTTGCTCTGGAAGAAGTTAAAGATTTTGCCGAATGCGGGCTTTGCGGCACCGCTGCGGTTATATCTCCCGTTGGTAAAATTTATGACCACGGTAAGGAAATTTGCCTTCCTTCAGGAATGAGCGCAATGGGCGAGATTACCCAAAAACTTTATGACACCCTTACGGGAATACAGATGGGCACTATAGAAGCACCCGACGGCTGGATAAGGGAAATTAAGTAATTTTATAAATATTGTGAATTAAAATAGCGGTTTACTGCCGCTATTTTTTTATAGTAGCATAATGGGGCGGCGCATCGCGCCGCCCCTGCTATTTTGGTTTTGTTTATTCATTTGTCCAAATAACAATTTCGCCATTTACATAGTGCCAGTAATTGTAACCGTCAGTATAATCAGGCTCCGTTTCACTGTAGTAATAGAGCGTTGCTGATGTAAGATATTCATTATCAGTTTCTATTGTAATTGCATTCCACTCTTCTGAAGTACCATTGTAGTAAACACTTGTAAGCGAGCTACATTCAAGGAACGCATAATCACCAATAGAAGTTACGCTGTCGGGAATTACTATACTTGCAAGCGAAGTGCAATAGTAGAACGCTCTTTCACCAATAGAAGCTACGCCATCGCCTATAGTTACGCTTGTAAGCGATGTGCAATCAAAGAACGCATTCTCGCCGATAGAAGTTACGC
>JAJQDC010000015.1:75349-110403 GCA_021202395.1 Clostridia bacterium
ACGCTTGTAAGCGATGTGCAATCAAAGAACGCATTCTCGCCGATAGAAGTTACGCTGCCGGGGATGGTTACGCTTTCAAGCGATGTGCAATCAAAGAACGCATTCTCGCCGATAGAAGTTACGCCGCTGCCTATGGTTACACTTTCAAGCGATGTACAATACCAGAACGCATGGGTACCAATGGAAGTTACGCCGTTGCCAATGGTTACACTTTCAAGCGATATGCAACCATAGAATGCATAATCGTTAATAGACGTTATATTTTCTATAGTTATATCCGTGGCAAGCGTTCCGCTAAGATATAAATTACCAGCGGAATACAAAGGATTGGCAGCATTATCACCAAACGAAATACTTGCCCACTGGGAAGCTGTGCCATTGTAATATACGCTTGTAAGCGATGTGCAACCATAGAACACAGAACTGCTGATAGAAGTTACGCTGTTGGGTATGGTTATGCTTGTAAGCGATATGCAACCATAGAACGCAGAAGTGTCTATGCTTGTGCAAACACTGTCGTCTTCGAATACAACGCTTGTTATATTAGGTGCATAACCTCTTGAAAAATAATAAAGATAGAACAGATAAGCAGGAATTTTTGTTACGTTTGCGCCTATTGTTACCGTTATTCCGTCGCCGCTTTGCCCTGCGTAAGCGAATACATAATTATTTCCAGATAACTCATCCATTGCCGTTGCGTTAAAGTTAATCACTGTTAGGGCGGTGCAACCATAGAACGCATAATCGCCGATAGAAGTTACGCTTGACGGTATAGTTATGCTTGTTCCCATATAGTAAGCAAAAGCGTAACTGCCTATTTCCGTTATGGTTGGATTATTGTCCCATATTATTTCTGCCGTGCAACCATAGAACGCATAATTACCAATAGAAGTAACGCTGTTTGGTATGGTAACGCTTGTAAGCGAGGTGCAACCATAGAACACATAATCATTAATAGCTGTTATACCTTCTAACGTTATATCGATAGCAAGCGTTCCGTTAAGATATAAATTACCCGTGGAATACAAAGGATTAGCATAACTATCATTAAATGTAATACTTGCCCACTGGGAAGCCGTGCCACTGTAGTATACACTTTCAAGCGAGGTGCATTTACTGAATGCCCCTTCACCGATAGAAGTTACACTGTCGGGTATGGTAAAACTTGTAAGCGATGTGCAATAATAGAACGAATATTCACCGATAGAAGTTACGCCGTTACCTATAGTTACGCTTGTAATGTTTGTGCAGTTATAGAACGCGCCGTAAAGGATATTGCCGCCCGTTATTGTTACCGTTGTCAATGTAGTGGGTATATAATACGTTGTGTATTTAGAGCTACCACTATCATAATACTGCTTCGTTGAAGTGCCGCCCGTATAATTGCTTGTGCCAAAGATATAGCCGAATAATGTTGACTTTGACGCGCTTGTCGCGCTTGCGCTTGAACCTTCAAACGGCAGGGTTATGCTTACAAGAGAAGAACAGCCTGCAAAGGCACCGCTGCCTATTGATGTTACGCTATCGGGAACATAAATGCTGATTATTTGCGTCTGTCCGCTGAATGCACTACTTGCTATTGCCGTTACAGGCAAATTATTGTAAGTTGAAGGAATAACAATATCCGTATCGGTACATTCGCCTATACCGCTTACGGTATAATATGTTTTGTCGGATGAAAGGGTAAATTTAAGCCCTTCGCTCGGTTTTTTCATACCGCAAACGGTGCATATATTATCTTCGCCGTAAGAATGTTCGCCGGTTGCCGTAATAGTTAATGTTTCTCTGCTGATTTCCTCGCCGCAAATAGAACAATAAACCACACTTTCGTATGAGCCGTTTTTACCGCAAGTACCTTCAACGATATTCTCAGCGACCGCTTCCGCGGGGGTATGACTTCCCAAGGCGTAAATAGTTTTACTTTCCCTACTTATTTGCTTGCCGCACACATAGCAATAAACTACGCTATCATACGAACCATCAACTAAGCAAGTTGCTTCAACAACATTTTCCTGCACCGCATCTGCAGGGGTATGTGATGCGGGTATGGTTGCTGCTTCACGGCTTAATTCTACACCGCAAACAGAACAATAAATTACAATATCGTATGAGCCATCGGTAGTACATGTGGCTTCAACAAGATTTTCTGTTGCAGATATTGTTATAGGAACATGTTTTCCTGTAGCTGCAATAACTGTGTCGGCAAGCTCGATTTCGGTTGCGGCTTCGCTGTCAGAAAAATATTTTTCACAGCCGGAGCAGTACCAATAACCAATGTTACCGTCCGCGCCGCAAGTGGCAGACTGAGGCTCAACGTATGTTAAAGAATGGGTGTGCGTAGTACCGCTATCGCCGGAGCCGCCTTCGGTTGAGCCGCCCGATATGTCTGCCAACTTGCCGTACACTATATAAATATCCGTATCGGTATCGGTAGCGGAATAGCCTTCTATACCGTAAATATATAAACCGGAATCGTTATACCCAAAGGCAAGCATCGACATATCTGTTGCCGCCTGTTCATCAGTCCTTGAACTAAGGCTATCTTCTAAATTATAAATATATTGTATGTATTTGCAGTTGCTGACAACTAATTTATAGCCAGAAAATTCTACACTGCCGCTGTATTGAATAGTACCATCATCATAATTTACCGCAAGCGAAGTGCACTCTGCTATGGTATAATTAAATGAAATTGTAACTGCATTTATTTCAATGCCGCTATAAGTAATGCCCTGAAAACATTCACCTGTACCATCAGAATTAAAAATAACGGTAAGTGAAACAGTAAAGCCTTCGGAACTTAATTCATCCGACATTCCGCCAGATACTGTAGTACCATTTAAGTAGAATGTTATTTCACCGGAATAAAGGTCAAAGGTTTTATCAGCATAAGCAAAGGTAGTCTCTGTAGAGCCGCCTTCAGTTGAACCGCCTTCAGTGGAACCACCTTCTGTAGAGCCACTTTCAGTGCTGCCACCTTCTGTAGAGCCGCCTTCAGTACTGCCACCTTCAGTACTGCCACCTTCAGTGCTGCCGCCTTCCGTACTACCACCTTCTGTAGAACTGTCGCCGGAACCGCTGCTGCCGGAATCAGTACTACCAGTGCCAGTGGCGGGAATTACCGTTTCTGACTGGCTGATTTCGGTTTTACCGTTTGAGTCAGAAAAGTACTTACCGCAGCCTGCGCAATACCAGTACTCGGTGTTGCCGTCGGTCGTTTCTGTTGCGGCATTTTCTTCGTAATGGGTCAATGTGTGCGTGTGTTCATCTGTAAGTGTGGTTGTATTTGTAAACAAGTCGCACGCAGCAAAGCCGATACAAAGACACACAGCAGACATGATTGAAAGCAAGATAATTAAAATCTTTCTTTTCATAAGCCAAAATTTCTCCTTCATAAATTTTTTTTGCAGACTTTGTCAGTTATTTGTGGTAACGTTTTACTTATGGTAAAAAGCATAAATAAAGCGCCCCAATCAGGGACGCCTGCACTAGTATCCCACGATTGTTTTTTGGCGCTACAATATTTTCTGGAATGCAGATATAAGGATACTAATATGCCTGTATAGTATCCGCATTCTAAAAAATATTAACTTGTAGCACCAATTTGATTTTACCACAACTTTAATTTAAATTCAACAGTTTAAACGGAATTTATAGGTTACAGGTTAAAATAATATTACAAAAATTTGATACACCACGCTGTTCACGCTTTACTTTTTGGGTTTCATATGATAAAATGAGCGAAATATTTTTATGGAGATGCTGATGAGCGGGCTTTTAATAAAATTTTTTATCCCCAAAAACGCCACGGAAGGCGAACGGCATGCAAGGTGCGGGATACTTTCCGGCGTGGTAGGAATTATATTAAATATCCTTCTTGTGTCGGGTAAGCTTACTCTTGGCATTGTAACCGGCTCTGTTGCGATGATTGCCGACGCAGTAAACAACCTGTCTGACGCAGCATCTTCTGCCGTAACGCTTGCAGGCTTTAAGCTTGCATCGCAAAAGCCTGATAAGGAACACCCCTTCGGGCACGGAAGAATTGAGTACGTTACGGGGCTTATAGTTTCGGTACTCATAATTTTTATGGCTTTTGAACTGGGGTACTCTTCGGTAGAAAAGATTATCTCGCCCGAAAAGACGCAATTTTCTTACGTAGCCTTAGGCATACTTATTGCCGCCATTTTGATAAAACTCTGGCTGTTTTACTTTAACCGCAGGCTTGCCAAAATAATAAACTCATCATCTTTAAAGGCGACGGCTACCGACTCGCTTTACGACGTATTAGCAACTTCCGTTGTTTTAGCTTCGCTTATTGCAGGGCAATACACCGACTTCCCTATAGACGGCGTAGCAGGGCTTATTGTAGCGCTGTTTATATTAAAAGCGGGAATTGATGCGGTAAAGAGCACGCAGGCACCCCTTTTGGGCAGACCAATGAACAGGGAACTTGCAAAACAAGTAGACAATCTTGCGCTTGAGCACGAAAATATTTTGGGCGTGCACGACCTTGTTTACCACGACTACGGGCCTGGACGGGCGATAGTAAGCTTTCATATAGAAGTTCCAAGCGATATGACTCTGGTAGACGCACACTCGCTTGCCGACCATATAGAGCGTGAAATTAAAGAAAAATTCAATATAGACGCAGTTATACACGCCGACCCAGTTATTAAAGATGAAATGACAGAAAAGATGAAAAATCTTGCAGAAAAGGCGGCAAAATCACTTGATCCCAGGGTAGAAATTCACGATTTGCAGTATACCGAAGACGACGGCTTAAAAATTATTTACTTTGATATGATACTCCCCTTTGACTTAAAGCTGAGCGCAGACGTGGCTAAAAGCAAAGTAATTGAATTTATACGCAGGGAAGACGATACGGTAATAGCACAGATAAACGTTGATTACCCGTTTATAGAAAGTTAAAAAAACCGACCGTGTGGTCGGTTTTATTTATTGGTTATTGGTATTTGTATTAATGCGGTACTTTGCGCGTCCGGAGTCTAATATAGACTGCGTTTCGTTTTCTTCAGCTTCGGCGATGTCTTCTTTTGTGATTCTGCCCTGTTCAAGCAGTTCGTCTGAATAGCTTATTTTACGGCAGGAAAGATCTATATTGTCTCCCCTTACTATGCAGAGCAATGTATACAGCACTACCCCGATATCTTTAAACAGTCCGTACTTCTTTGCGTAGCCGCACTCTAATTCAAACAGCTCGTCGTATTCCGGACGCTCTTTAACTTTTGTTATAGCGGGATTAATTATACCGGGGCGTACGTCAAAGCGGGCAAACTGTTCGTCATCTATAAAGCAGCTGTCTTTAACGCTTACCACGGCGGGACCTACTATAGAAAGTTTACCTGCAAGCACGCCGAAAAGATAAGGCAACCTTGCAAGGGACGAACCTGATATGCAGGAAGGCACGCCCTCTTCCTTTTCGTAATAATTAAAGGTATGCAGATAAATTACATTGCCGCCCTTACCCATGCAGTACTGCCGTGTAAGCACCTTGCCCGTTTTTACTTTTACTATTATAGCACAGACCGCCATGCAAGGTGAAAGTACTATGGTTGCTATAAGAGCTGACAAAAAGTCTAAAACGGCTTTGGCAAACGCGCGGTACCATACTGCAAGTACAAATAAAATTACCGCTATTGCTATTACGGTAAACAGAGCTATGCCCCACCCGCTGTTTAAAAATTGTATAAAAGACATAAAATTACCTACCCTTCAGGTTTCTTCTTCCGATAAATCAGATATATTTTGTGCGTAAAGCTGGATAACGCCTTCTATCCTGTCAAGCACCGCTTCTTTGCCGTAACGGCTTTCTGACGAAGTTATTATTACGTTATCTACGCCGCACGCAAAGGTGTTGGCTATAAGTTTAGCGCCGTTTTGCGCTGCCGAACGGGAAACTTTATCTGCCTTGGTAGCAACAATGGTAAACGGTATAAGCGACGCATAAAGAAAATTTATCATATCTTTATCGTCCTGCGTGGGCGGATGGCGGATATCGCACAGCGCTAAAACGTGGGTTACGTTAGAGCTGTCCGCAAAAAAATCTTGCATCAGCTTTGCCCAGCGTAGTTTTTCTGCATGGGAAACTTTGGCATAGCCGTAGCCCGGTAAATCTGCAAGAATAAAACTGCCGAAATCAAAGTAGTTTACCATCCTTGTCCTGCCGGGGTCTTTGGATACCCTTGCAAGTTTTTTGCGGTTTGCAAGCATATTTATAAAGCTGCTTTTGCCCACGTTAGACTTTCCGCTTACGGCTATTACCGGTTTACCCGTTTTTAAAAACTGTGCTTTGCTTACTGCGCTTGTAAGGTATACAGCATCGGTTATTTTAAGCATATGTGCCGCCCTTTTGTATTTTTAAAGCCCTATTATGGCGTTTTCAAAGACCGTTTTAACGGACGTAACAGGTATAAAGTTTAGCTCCTGCAAAACGTCTTTTGGAACTTCTTCTAAATCTTTTTCGTTATCCCTGGGAATAATTATATTTTTAACCCCCCTGCGGTAGGCGGCAAGAGCCTTTTCTTTAAGCCCGCCTATGGGAAGCACATTGCCGAGCAGGGTAATCTCGCCCGTCATGGCTATATCGCCGCGGACGGGTTTTTTTGTAAAGGCAGAAAGTATAGCCGTAGCCATTGTTATACCTGCGCTGGGTCCGTCTTTGGGGGTAGCCCCTTCGGGTACGTGGATGTGTATATCCGTTTTATCGAACACGTCGTCATTTATGCCGTACTCTTCTGAGTTGGAGCGTATATAGCTGATTGCCGCCCTGGCGCTTTCCTTCATGACGTCGCCGAGTTTGCCTGTAAGCTGTATGTCGCCCTTGCCGTGCATGGCAGAAACTTCTATGGTAAGCGTTGTGCCGCCTACCGCCGTCCAGGCAAGCCCTGTGGCTGCGCCTACTTCACTTTCTTTAGGCTTGTCTTTATCGCGCAGATAGCGTGGCGCACCCAGGTAATCGTGCAGATTTCCGGGTGTTACTTTATCGCCCGAAGCTTCGCCTTCGGCATGCTTTACAGCCGCTTTGCGGCAGATGCCGTCTATACGGCGCTCTAACGTACGCACGCCCGCTTCCATAGTATAGCCGTCTATAACGCTTTGCAGCGCCTCGCCGGAAATTTCTATATCACCTTCTTTAAGCCCGTTAGCCTGCATGCGCTTGGGTATAAGATAGCGTTTTGCTATCTGCACCTTTTCTTCACGGGTGTAACCGCTTATTTCTATAAGCTCCATTCTGTCTAACAGGGGCGCGGGAATAGAATCTACGCTGTTTGCCGTGGTTATAAACAGAACTTTGCTTAAATCGTAAGGAACTTCAAGATACCTGTCGCGGAACGTAGAATTCTGTGCGGGGTCCAATACTTCTAACAGTGCGCTTGCGGGATCTCCCCTCATATCGGAAGAGAGCTTGTCTATCTCGTCAAGAAGGAACACGGGGTTAATTGTACCCGCATTTTTAAGAGCATAAATGATTCTGCCCGGCATAGAGCCGATGTACGTGCGGCGGTGCCCCCTTATTTCGGCTTCGTCTTTAAGCCCGCCAAGGCTCATCCTTACGAACTTTCTGCCAAGGGCGCGGGCTACGGAAGACGCTATAGACGTTTTACCTACACCCGGGGGACCTACAAAACACAGTATGGGCGCATTCATGCTCTGCGTAAGTTTTAATACGGCAAGGTATTCCGTTATGCGCTCTTTAATTTTTTCAAGCCCGTAATGGTCTTCGTTTAAAATGGCTACCGCATCCTTCAGATCTTCGGTATCGGTAGTCTGCTCCGTCCAGGGAAGGTCTATTAACCAGTCTATATAATTGCGTATTACAGTGTATTCGGGGGAAGAAGAAGGCATTTTGTCCATACGGGCAAGTTCTTTTAAAGCCTTTTCTTCTATCTCCTGCGGCATTTTTTTAGCTTTTACCTTGTCTTCTAACGCAAGGCGTTCGTCTTCGTCGTCGCCGAGTTCGGCATGTATAGCCTTTAGCTGTTCGCGCAGATAGTATTCACGCTGGTTTTTGTCTATGCTCTGCCTTACGGCGGCATTTATTTTGCGCTCTAAGCGGATAATTTCAAGCTCGTCATTAAGGCACTTTTCCAGCCTGCGCAGACGTTCGGGTACGAACTCTTCTTCTAACAGTTCCTGCTTTACCGCATCCTGCACGTTAAGGTTGTGTGCGGCAACGTTTATAAATTCTTCTATGTCGCCGCAGCGCTCTAACCGTGATGCGGCATCCTTTGAAAAGTGGGTATCGCTTTGCGCAATATCGCGCATTATGTCTTTTGCCGTACGGAAGTAAGCTTCTTCTAACGTTTCATCCCCGTGGGAAGGTATAATTTCGTCGGCGTCGGCAAGAAAACATTCTTCTGAAGTAAAGGAATAAACCCTTGCGCGGTGAAGCCCTTCTGCCAATATTCTTATATTGTTTGACGGAAGGCGGGTTACCTGTTTTATTTTAAGCACCGTACCTGCGGTGGCAATGTCCTGCGCGGTGATTTCGTCTTTGGAAGAATCTGCCTGAAGGCATGCAAGAATTAACATATCGCCTTCGGAAGCACGCTTTACGGCAGACAGAGAAACAAGCCTGCCTGCATCAAAAGATACTGTGGTATTGGGGAACAATACCCTGCCGCGCATGGGTATTACGGGTATATTTTTATAATTTTTCTGTGGCATATTTTACCTTAAAAGCAGAGGGAAATTAATAAAACTCCCCTCTGCCATAATATGTGCAATTTATGTCAGCCGTATTATGCCGACTGTTTATAAATTATTATGGGTTCTGCGTTGCGGGTAACGCAGTCAGAAGTTACCACCACTTCTTCTACGTTCTTTTCGGAAGGAAGTTTATACATGACGGGTGTCATAAATCCTTCTATTATAGTACGCAATCCCCTTGCGCCCGTTTTAAGGCGGATAGCCGTGTTGGCTATTTCTCTTACTGCGGCGTCCTGTACGGTAAGCTTGATGCCGTCTAAGGCAATAAGCTTCTGGTACTGCTTTATAATCGCATTGCGCGGTTCGGTAAGAATGCTTACCAGCGCGTCTTCGTTAAGGGGATGAAGACTTACGACTATAGGTACCCTGCCTACGAATTCCGGTATAAGGCCGTATTTGGTAAGATCCTGAGGTTTTACGTCGGCAAGCATTTCGTACGAAACTTCGTTTTCGCCAAGTTTTACTTCGCCGCCGAAACCTAAAGACGTTGTATCTTTACGCTTTTGTACAATTTTATCCAGCCCTACAAACGCACCGCCGCATATGAATAATATGTCGGTTGTGTCTATGCGCAGGCACTCCTGCTGGGGATGCTTTCTGCCGCCCTGCGGTGGAACGTTTGCAACGGTGCTTTCTATTATTTTTAAAAGCGCCTGCTGCACCCCTTCGCCGGATACGTCCCTTGTGATGGAAACGTTTTCGCCTTTGCGGGCAATTTTATCTATTTCGTCTATATAGATAATGCCACGCTGGGCGCGCTCTATATTGTAGTCTGCATTCTGTATAAGTTTGAGCAAAATATTTTCTACGTCTTCGCCGACATAGCCCGCTTCGGTAAGCGTGGTTGCGTCGGTAGTTGCAAACGGTACGTTGAGTATTTTGGCAAGCGTTCTTGCAAGAAGCGTTTTGCCGCACCCCGTGGGGCCGAGCAAAAGTATGTTGCTCTTTTCTATTTCTATTTCGTCGTCATGTGCAGAAGGCTTAGCCATATTGTTTATGCGCTTGTAATGGTTGTATACGGCAACGGACAATACTTTTTTAGCTTCGTCCTGGCCGACGATATATTTATCAAGCTCAGCCTTTATTTCGGCAGGTTTTTTAAGCGGCACAGGGGTAAAGGAATCTTCCCCTTCTTCCGCTATCATATCGTGGCTGATTTCTATACACTCATCGCAGATGCAAGCGTCGTGCTGCCCGACGATAAGCCTTCTTACCTGGTCTTCTGCCTTACCGCAGAAAGAACAGTACTTTTTTTCTTTCATTGACACCTCCCTGCGCGGGTTGCCCCGCGCAAATATGTAGCGGCGGAGCCGCATACAAAAGTTTATGGCGGCGCGCCGCCCTTAAACTTTCAGCGCTTTACGAATACTTTGTCTATAAGTCCGTATTCAAGCGCCTGCTGGGCGGTAAGATAATTATCCCTGTCGGTATCCCTTTCTATCTGTTCAAGCGGTTTACCCGTGTTTGAAGAAAGAATTTCGTTAAGTTTACGCTTTGTGCGAAGAATGTGCTCGGCTGCAATTTTGATATCGCTTGCCTGCCCCTGGGCTCCGCCCAAAGGCTGGTGAATCATAATCTCGCTGTTGGGCAGGGCGTAACGTTTGCCCTTTTGCCCGCTTGAAAGAAGGAATGCGCCCATAGAAGCCGCCATACCTATACATATGGTGGATACGTCGCATTTGATATAATTCATTGTATCGTAAATTGCCAGCCCTGCAGAAACTGAGCCGCCGGGGCTGTTGATGTAAAGGGAAATATCCTTGGAAGGATCTTTCGCTTCAAGGTAGATAAGCTGGGCTACTACTGTATTTGCAGTAGCATCGTCTATTTCGCCGCTTAAAAAGATAATTCTGTCTTCTAAAAGGCGGCTGTAAATGTCATAAGAACGCTCGCCGCGCGAGGTCTGTTCTACGATGTAAGGGACAAGCGCGCCCCTTTCGTTAATGTTGTTCAATTTATAGCTCCTGATAAAAATTAAATATTTTTATTGCTGAAAATATTACGGTTAAAATTATTCTTCGGTATAAAGCTCGTTGTTGGCTTTAAGGAAGTCGAACAGCTTGCTTACTATAATATCGCTTTCGATATAGTCTATCTGGCGGGGATCTATGCTCTTTTTGTATTCTTCCGCCGTTTTTTCTACAGAAGCAGCCTGCTCTGCTATTTTGGCGTCCACTTCTTCGGTAGAAGCTTTTAAGCCTTCTTCACGCACTATCTTATCTATTACAAGGGTAGACATAACGCGGGAAGTTGCCGTGCTTGTGAACTGCGCACGGAACTCTTTCATATCTATGCCAAGGTATTTAAGGTAGTCGTCCATGCTGATACCCTGGTACATAAGCCTGTAAGAAAAGTCCTGGGCAAGCTTATCTATTTCTGATTCTATCATCGCCTGGGGGATTTCTGCCTTGGCTGTATCGCAGATTGCTTTTATAATGCTGTTTTCAGTTTCGTTCCTGCTGCGGTCTGCCGCCTGCTTTTCTAACCTTTCGCGGCACTTAGCGGTGTATGCTTCCACACTTTCGGCACCGGCGTTTACCTTTACAAACTCGTCGGTTATTTCGGGGTAAACCTTGCCCTTGATGCCCTTTAAATTGATTGCAAACACTGCGGCTTTGCCCTTAAGGTCGTCTGCCTGGTAATCTTCGGGGAAGTTTACGTTGATATCCTTCTTTTCGCCTATTGCCATGCCGGCAACCTGCTCTTCAAACCCGGGGATGAATGCGCCGCTGCCAAGTTCAAGCTCGTAATCTTCTGCCGAGCCGCCTGCAAACGCAACGCCGTCTACCGTGCCTGCAAAGTCTATAATAACGGTATCGCCGTTCTGGCAAGGTCTGTCGGTTACTTCTATCGTCTCTGCCTTGCCTGCAGCAATCTTTTGCACTTCTTTCTTGACGTCTTCTTCCGTTACATTATACTCATAAGCTTTGATTTTTAAACCTTTGTAGCTTCCTATTTCTACATCGGGTTTAACGGGAACGGTAGCAATTACCACCACGCCGTTGTCGTCTATACTGTCTACCGCAAGGTCGGGATCGCCTACTGCGGTAAAATTGTCTTTTTCACTTTCTATAATGTTGGGATAGCTTGCTGAAAAAACAATGTTAAACGCTTCGTCAAAGAACACTCCCTTGCCGTAAAAATTTTCAAGGACGGCTTTGGGAGCCTTGCCCTTCCTGAATCCGGGAACAGTGTACTTGCCCCTGGTTTTGGCGTAAGCCTTATTTACGGCGTCGTCCCATTCTTCTTTTGAATAGGTTATGGTTACTTTTACCGTGCTCTTTTCTGAGGGTTCTGTCTTGTAGTTCATTGTAAATTTCTCCGTATAAAATTTTATTCTCTGTATTATTTATGCCCCTGTTATTGCCAAGGGGAGCAAAATTGCCATAATTGCGTATATTACAGTTTACCACAATACTTTAATTTTGCAAAGCGTTTTAAAAGCAATTTGTTTGACTAATGCAAAATATTTGGTTTACTTTTGGCTTGCGATAGGGTATAATTTACGTAAAAAACAGCAACTCGGCGGCTTTAAGCCGCTTTTACGGAAAAATTTATGCCGCAGGACGCATTCACATTAAAACACGTTATAACTGAGCTTGACGCTTTGCTTACGGGCGGCAAAATATCCCGGATAAACCAGCCCGCCAAAGACGAGCTTACATTTTTAATATACACCGCAAAGGGCAACGTTAAACTTGAAATTTGCGCGCAGGCGCAAAATTGCAGGGTAAGCATAGGTTCCGCCGTCAAGGAAAACCCGCAGAGCGCACCCAATTTTTGCATGCTTTTAAGAAAACATTTACAGAACGCACAGGTGCTTAAAGTTTACCAGATAGGTTTTGAACGCATAGCCGCCATAGACTTTTTATTTGCGGACGAGTTTGAAAGCGCACAGCGCACGCTGTACTGCGAAATTATGGGCAAGTACAGTAACGTAATTTTAACCGAAAACGGTAAAATTTTAGGTGCGCTAAAAACTTCTGGCATAGACGACGGAACGCACAGACTGCTGCTTGCGGGAGCACAGTACCGCCTGCCGCCGCCGCAGGACAAAGTTAACCCGCTTGACTGGCAGGCCCTTGAAGCCGTTATGCCGCAGTGCGGCGAAAACGCTGCAAAATTTATCTCTTCCCGAGTGCTGGGGATATGCTACTCTACCGCCCTTGAGATGGAAAAAACTTACGGCGGCACGGTTACGGCAGACGACGTTTACGGCTACGTAACAGGCAAAGATACCAGCCCGTGCGTTACATACGAAAACGGCGTACCGTCTGATTTTAAGGTAAGAAGTTTAAGCGGCAATAAAAAGGACTACCCCACCCTTTTGCAGGCGCAGACGGCGTACTACAACTACGTTTACCGCAAAAAGAATTTTGAAGATAAAAAACGGCGGATGGACAGCGCGCTTAAAGCGGCTGAAAAGAAGTGCGAAAAGCGGCTTGCTGCCATATATTCCAAACGGACGGAATGCGAAGATATGGAAGAAGTTAAGCTTAAGGGAGAACTGATTACCGCCAACATATATGCGATTGAACGGGGTATGGCGAGCTTTGAAGCGGTAAACTATTACGACGAAAACTGCGGCAAAATAACCATTGCGTTAGACAGCAGGCTTACCCCTGCGCAGAACGCGCAAAGATACTACAAAAAATACGCAAAAATGAAGCGAACGGTTGCCGCCCTTGACGAGCAGCAAAGGGACGCCGAAAGGGAAAAAGCTTACCTTGCAAGCATACGCTGCCACATAGACGGCGCCGACGACGAAAAGGACTTTGACGGCATAGAGACCGAACTTGCGGCGGCAGGGCTGATAAAACTTGCCGTCGACAAAAAAAAGAAGAAAAAGCAGGACGAACCTGCCAACTTCAGGCAGTTTGCTTACGGCGGGTTTAAGATTATTGCAGGGCGGAACAACCTGCAGAACGAGCGGCTTACCAAAGGACTTGCCGAAAGCGACGTATGGCTGCACACGCAAAAGTACCACTCTTCCCACGTGGGCATACTCAGCGGCGGCAAAACCGTTCCCGACGAAGTTATTAAAGTTGCCGCAGAGATCTGCGCCTACTACTCTGAAGCAAGGGACAGCGGCAAAGTGCCCGTTGATTACACTTTAAAAAAATATGTAAAAAAGCCGAACGCAGCAAAAGCAGGCTTTGTTACCTACACCGATTACAAAACAGCCGTGGCGCAGCCCGACGCCCACACGGAACTTAAGGAAGAAACTTATGAGTAAAAAGAAACATCTGCCCGAACCTATGGAAGAAACTCCCGTAACCACCAAAGCATACATTTACGCAGCCATTGCATGCGCATGCCTTGGGGCGGTGTTTTACGGTCTGATGTTTACGGTAATAAGCATTTACGGGCTTATTGCAGGCATAGTTTTTGAAATTGCAGCACTGGGCTTCAGCCGCACGCAGAAAAAGAAAAACCCCGTAAAATGGGGTAAATACGTAGATATAGCAGGCTACATACTGCTTATTGCGGGCGTTGCATTTATGGTGGCAGGTATCATATACGGCTCAGTTGCGTAAAATAATTTTTTTAAAAGGCGGCGTTTGCCGCTTTTTTAGTATAAAATTACTGTTTTTGCGCAAAAATTAAATATAATGGACGCAATATATACTGCCGTATTTGAAAAAATTTTATCCTCTTGCAGCGGCGGGGGATACGCTATTATAGACAGCGCAGAGTTTTTTGACGCCATTCCAGACGGCGGGCGCAAAGCAATAGGCGAAGTGGAAAGCGCGCTTAAGTACTTACAAAAAACCGGCTGCATAGATTTAAAGTATGCCCGCGGTAACCTTTACTGCGTTTGCCCGCTTAAAGCGGCGCTGCCCGAAGAACCAAAAGCAGAAGAGCCGTGTACCACCGTTATTCAGGTAAAGGAAAAGATGAACAAGCGCTGCCTTGCATTCTACTCCCTTTCTGCCTTTTTAGGCGGTGCGGCGGGCAGCCTTATTGTCTGCATTATAGCGGCGGCGCTGTAGCATGCTCGGCAAAAGGGAAAGCGAAGTAATGCGCGCTGTATACGAGCTTTGCGACGGGACTGACAGCTGCCTTGTTTCGGGTGCGGACATACTGTCTTTAATACCGCGTAAGTTCAAATGCGGCGCCGACGTGCTTGAAGACATACTTTTCGGGCTGCACTGCGACGGCTACTTTGATATAATATCTTCTGAACGCAAGGGCGAAAAAATGTACGTAATAACGCTTACTGAAAGCGGTTACTCTTTTAAACGTACGCAAAAGCAGAAGCGGCGCGATGTAAATTTTAAAATATTTCTTGCGTTTATAAGCGCGCTTGCGACGTTTATTTTCGGGCTTATGTTAAAGGGCATATTCGGCTGAGCGGCTGCCATAAACAAAAACTGCGCAGCACTTGCGATTTTTTGCACCGCCGTACTTAAAATGTATTGCATTATTTAAATTAATCTGCTAAAATTGTAATATAACACGTTACGGAGGTGCACATTGAAAAAGCATCTTAAATTATGCGTCGCACTGATTGTTGTTGCGGCTATACTTATGTCGCTTGCAGCTTTTCTTATTTACTGGTTCTGCGGCGACAGGTATGAAGACTTTGAAGATTTCAATAAAGAATTTGCGATACCCGGCCTTGACGAAGGGTTTATACCGCAGGGGATGGGCAATTATACAAACAGCGATTCCAGCTCTTCTTCTGACACGGTATTTCTGGTAAGCGGCTATATGAATAAAGGCGGCGCTTCAAGAATTTACGTTATAGAAGGCGGCGAAAGCATCGGCTACGTAACCGTAATGCTTGACGAAGAAACCACTTACGAAGGGCATGCGAGCGGCGTTGCCACCGACGGGATGAGAGTTTGGCTGTGTTCTGACGGAACTGTTTATGCAATGGCTTACGACGACGTTGTAGCCGCTGCGGCAGAAAACGGCACCGTTACCATAACGGGCAGCTTTGACGCCTATAACGAAGCAAGTTTTTGCTACTACGACGGAACTTATTTTTACGTAGGTGAATTTTACCGCGAAGGCAACTACGAAACGGATGAAATACACCACATTACAACGGATGCAGGCGACGAAAACAAAGCCGTTATAATGCGCTTTACGGCAAGCACTTCGGCTACGAGCACAACGGGAGTTTCTTCCACCACACCGGGAAGGGCTTATTCCATAACGGGGCTTATACAGGGCATGGCTATAACTTCGGGCAGCTCGTCTTCTACGACGTACATAACGCTTTCGCAAAGTTACGGGCTTTCTAATTCTCATCTGCTTACGTATAAGTTCACCACTTCTTCGGTAAATTCTTCTACCATCACTTTCTATTCTACCGACGGAAGTGAAAGCAAAGCGCTTACCACATACCAGCTTGACAGCTCTTGCCTGGTAAACGATTACGAGATACCCAGCATGAGCGAAGGGCTTTGCACGGTTAACAACAAGGTTTACGTTTTATTTGAATCTGCAGGTGCAAAATATAAGATGTTTGTGCGTGAAAGGTTGAGCAATGTTTACAGCATAAGAATAAACGGAGACAACTTTTAATATTTAATATTGTTAAAGGGGAGCAAGTGTGCTCCCCTTTTTTTTGTTATAAATTGGAGATCTCTCCACGCGTTCGCTCTGCTCACTTGGTCGAGATGACAGGCGGCAGCACCGCCTGTACAGCCCCACGGGGCTGTCATTTCGCGTGAGCGATAGCGCTACTTTGCGCACCTTAATATAAAAGGTTCTATATAATAACTGCGCAAAATGAAGCATAGCGTAATCGAGAAATCTCCTACCCTTCTTCGCTCTGCTTTCGTGCAATGTAAATTGCAAATGCTTTTTTACCGCACTATAGCATTCCCCTTTAGGGGACGGCAAGATGTGGTAATGTGCTACCATACCCCACTGAGAAGGCTTAATTTTGGTTACAAATTATTACACGCCGTATTGGGTGCGGTATTCCTTCATTTTTGCAAGGTATTCTTTGCCTTCTATAACGCCGTTTTCTATAGCGGAGATAATATCTGCCATGGTTACTATAGAATATACCTTTACGCCGAATTCCTTATACACTTCCTGTACGGCAGAAAGGTCGCTGTTCAAACCCTTTTCCATACGGTCTACGCTGATTACCATGCCTGCCACCTTTACGTTGGCGGCAGCTTCAAGCTTGGGGAGCATCTCCCTTAACGCTTTGCCGGAAGTCATTACGTCTTCTATCAGAATAACCCTTTCGCCGTCGGTAAGCTGTTTGCCCACAAACAGACCGCCTTCGCCGTGGTCTTTTACTTCTTTGCGGTCAAAGCAGTAATTAAGGTCTTTGCCGTGGTTGTTAGAAAGAGCTATTGCCGTGGCAACCGCAAGCGGTATACCCTTGTAAGCGGGTCCCACAAGCGTTTCGCCTTCTATACCGTTAGAGATTATACATTCGGCGTAGTATTCGCCGAGCTTTGCAAGCTGGGCTCCCTTTTTATAGTTGCCCGTGTTTATAAAGTAAGGTGCCTTTCTGCCGCTTTTAAGCGTAAATTCACCAAAAGTGAGCACACCGTTTTCTACCATGAATTTAATAAATTTTTCTTTGTAAGTAAGTTCCATTTTTATATTGCTCCCGTTAGTTCATTTTTAAAGTATCTACTACTTCGTTTACAGAATTTATATTGTGGCTTGTAAGCCAGCTGTCCATCTCTTGCGCAATTCTTGGTATTGCGTAAACGTCGGTAAAGTTTGCAGTGCCCACCTGCACAGCCCTTGCGCCAGCCATCATAAAGGCTATTGCGTCCTGCCCCGTCGTTATACCGCCCATTCCTATCACGGGAATGTTTACGGCGTGAGACGCTTCGTAAACCATTCTGAGCGCGATGGGCATTATACCTGCACCCGACACGCCGCCGGTGTTGTTGGCTATTACGGGTTTACGTTTTTCTATGTCGATTACCATGCCCGTAAGCGTGTTTATAAGCGAAATGCAGTCTGCACCGCCATTTTGCGCAGCCTGGGCGTTGACGGCAATACTTTCTACATTGGGGGAAAGTTTTACAATCAGCGGCGTTTTATTTAACTTCTCTTTGCAAAGGGAAGTTACTTCCTGCACGTTTGCCGGCTTTATACCAAGAGCCATACCGCCCGCACGCACGTTGGGGCAGGAGATGTTCAGCTCTATCATATCTACAAGACCGTCTAATTTAGCGCAGATGTTCTGGTAATCTTCCAGCGTTCTGCCCGCCACATTGGCTATAATTACGGTATTTTTACTCTTTAAAAAATCAAGGTCGTATTTTATAAAATGGTCTACGCCGGGGTTTTGCAAGCCTACTGCATTCAATATGACGCTGCTGCCTTCGGCAATGCGCGGAACGGGGTTGCCGTTCCTTGGTTCCATTGTAAGCCCTTTGGTGCTTATGCCGCCCGTAAGCGATATGTCGTACAGTTCGTTAAATTCCCTGCCGAAGCCGAATGTGCCGCTTGCCGCAATTACGGGATTTTTAAACTTTACTCCGCAAATGTCTACGCTTAAATCAGCCATTTTGTTCCCCTTCACTCTTTTTAAGAGCTGAATTATTGTCTGCTTCTATAATTTCGGTAAGCCGTTCGTATGTTGACCTTATGTCTGCAACAAACTGGTATTTATGTTTTTTGCCGCCGTAATAAACTGTCAAGCTGCCGTTGTTCATGCCAAAATACCTGCTGCGGTAACTGCGGTAGTCTATCTTTTCTACTTCCTGCGGCTTGCAGGAAAAATTTTTAAAATAAAGCCTTCCGCCGTGGTAAAGCACAATATCTTCAGGCGTTGCCGCGTAAAAAATTATTACTGCTATACAGATTATAATGCACAATGAAAACACCACGGCAAGCAATACCGCCGTAACGATATTTGTGCTGTAAAATGCTGCCGCGATAAAAAAACATGCTGCGCTCAGAACAAGAAGCACAACAAATTTTGATATGATTTTATCCTGTTTGACTGCAACCAATTCTTCCATTTATTAAAGTTCAACCTCGTTAATATTGAACACGGGGCCGTCTTTGCACACCCTTGCGTTGGAACCGTCTGCCTTTTTGCATACGCACACAAGGCATGCCCCCACGCCGCAGCCCATTCTTTCTTCTAAAGACACAAGGCAGGGCGTTGTTATATTATTTTTTGTAAGCTGCTCCTTAAGTACCCTTAACATTACGGGCGGACCGCAGGCTATAATAAGGTCTGCAGGTACGTCTTTTGCGCCTGCCATATAGGCAGATACTGCGTTGCCCTTTTGCCCGAAGCTGCCATCGTCGGTAGTTATGGTAAGCGACTTGCTCTTTTTAAATTCATCCAGAAGGCATACCGCGTCCTTATTGCGGAAACCTATAAAGGAATAAAAATTTATATCGGGATGTCCGTTTATTACTGAAATAAGGGGAAAAATTCCCACGCCGCCGCCTATTACGGCAACGTTTTTTACGCCTTGCGGAATTATAAAGCCGTTGCCCAAGGGGAGCAAAATGTCAAGCCCGTCGCCGCATTTTGCCTGCGAAAGGGTTCTGGTGCCTTCCCCTTTAAGCTGGTAACAGAGCGTTATGTCTGAGCCGTTTACCTTGCAGATGCCAAGGGGGCGTTTAAGCAGAAATTTACCCTGCCCCACAGAGATGTTTGCAAACTGGCCGCCCGTTATTTTACCCGCATCCTTAGAGAGTGTTAACGTTATTGCGTAAATATTTTGCGCTATGGCGATATTTTCTTTTACTGTTGCACGTTGCTGGTTCATAATTTTACCCGTGTGTAATTAACCCATTTTGCCCAAAGTTTTGCGAAGGTCGTCCCTCATGTCAAGGCAGGCTGTACGGGCTGCCTCGTAATATTCCATACCGCTGTAGCGGGGTTTTTTGTAGGCGCAGAGTATGCCGCGTGAATTGTTTACTATGCCGCCGAGACCGCGTCCGTCAAAGCAGCCGCGGAGCATTTCTGCCGTGCCGCCCTGTGCGCCGTATCCGGGGATAAGAAAGAACGTATTGGGAAGGCGCTTGCGAAGGGCTGCACCCTGTTCGGGATAGGTTGCCCCCACTACTGCGCCCACGTCTGAATAGCCGTATTTGCCTATTGTATCTTTACCCCAGCCTGCCACAAGGTCGCCCATGTGCTCGTAAACGGTTTTGCCGTTTTCAAGCTTTAAGTCCTGCACTTCGCCGCTGGAAGGGTTGGAAGTTTTTACAAGGACAAAAATACCTTTGTCGCTCTGTTTGCACTGGTCTGCAAAGGGCTGTATGCCGTCGGTGCCAAGGTAGCCGTTTACGGTAAGCATGTCGGCGGGGAACGCCTTAATCTGTTTATCGTTTATTTTGGTCTTGCCCAGAAAGGCTGTAGCGTAGCATCCTGCGGTAGAGCCGATGTCGTTGCGCTTGCAGTCGGCAATTACCATCATACCCCTGCCCATTGCGTAGTTTGCCGTAAGGTTAAATGCCCTTAAACCTTCGTAGCCGTACATTTCGTAGTAAGCTACCTGTATTTTTACGGCGGGAACGATATCGCAGGTTTTATCTATGATGTTCATATTGAACTCTGTGATGACTTCTGACACGCCTTCGAATGTGGCTATATCTTCCTTTAAATTGTCGGGGAGATAGTCAAAACTTGTGTCTAACCCGATGCAGGTCGGGTTTTGCATATCGATTATTTTTTTAATAAGTTTATCTATCATAATAATTACCCTCTCATTTTATTGCCGGCTGCAAAATTTAATTTCGCCGTCTACTATTGTATATACTATTTTGCCGTAAACTTCGGTGCCGTTGAACGGAGTATTTTTACCCTTAGACAGGAACCGGTTTGAATCTATCACGTACTTTTCTTCAAGGTCGGCTATGGTTATATCAGCTACGCCGCTTTCTTCTATTTTGCCGCCGTCAAGATTCAATATTTCTGCGGGTGCGGCGCTCATTCTTGCGGCAAGTTCGGGCAGGGTGAGTATGCCTGATTTTACAAGTTTTGTATAGCTCAATGCAAAGCTCGTTTCTATCCCGCTTATGCCGAACGCAGCAAGGGCGTATTCTACCTGCTTGTCCTTTGCGGCATGGGGTGCATGGTCAGTTACTATGCAGTCAAGCGTGCCGTCTTTAAGACCTGCTATTACAGCCTGCCTGTCTATATCTTCCCTTATGGGCGGGTTGACTTTTGTATTTGTGTCAAAGTCCGTAATTATATCGTCGGTAAGCGAAAAATAATGGGGGCAGGTTTCTGCCGTAACTTTTACTCCCCTTGCTTTGGCTTCACGTATCAGCTGTACGCCGCTGTAAGTGGAAACGTGGCAGATGTGCACGGGGACAGAAAGGCTTTCTGAAAGGCAGATTTCCCTTGCAATCATAATATCTTCTACCGCCCTTATGCTGCCTTTAAGACCTGTCAGCGTTGAATTGCGCCCTTCGTTTACAAGACCGCCGTCTACAAGGTTGGCGTCTTCGCAGTGGGCAAGGCACTTTAAACCGAAGTCATTTGCGTACTGCATTGCAAGACACATTATTTTTGAATCCATTACCGACCTGCCGTCGTCGCTTAAAGCTACGGCACCGGCTTTTGCCATTTTACCGATGTCGGAAAGCTCTTCCCCTTTTTCTCCGCGGGAGATGCTGCCGATGGGGTTCACCTTGCAAAGGTTGACTTCCGCCGCGCGGTGCTTAACGTAAGTAACAACGACTGCGTTGTCGCATACAGGGTTGGTATTGGGCATGCAGCATACCTGCGTAAAGCCGCCCGCTACCGCCGCCTTGCTGCCGCTTTCGATATCTTCTTTACCTTCAAAGCCGGGTTCACGGAGATGGACGTGCATATCTATAAGCCCGGGAAAAACGTGCTTGCCGCTTGCGTCTATTACTGTGCAGTCTTCGGTAATTTTATTGCCGATGGCGGAAATTTTGCCGTTTTCTATTAAAATATCGCGTTTTTTTACCCCGTCGGGAAAAACCACGTTGCCGTTTTTTATTAAAAGTTTCATAAATTGTTCTCCCTGTATTCATTAAGAAGGGTAAGTATTGCCATACGCACGGCAACGCCGTTTGTAACCTGCTCTTCTATACGGCTTGTTTCGCCGTCTATAAGCGTGGGTGTAAGTTCTATCCCCCTGTTTACGGGGCCGGGGTGAAGCACTATCGCATCCTTGGCGGCGTACTTTAACATACTGTCTTTTACGCCGTAGAACCTGCTGTATTCTGACAGAGAGGGGAATAGCCCGCCCTGCTGCCTTTCAAGCTGGATACGCAGCCCCATTACGCCATGGGCGCCGTCTATAGCTTCTTCCATAGAGCGGGCAACGTGGGCACCGAGCTTATCTATATCTTTAGGCATAAGCGTTGCGGGGGAATAAAGCCACACTTCAGCACCAAGTTTTGTAAGGCCGAACAGGTTAGACTTTGCCACCCTGCTGTGCTTTATATCGCCGAGAATTGCCACTTTTAAGCCGCTTAACGTGCCGAAGTGTTCACGCAGAGTAAACATATCTAACAGCGCCTGCGTGGGGTGTTCGTTCATGCCGTCGCCTGCGTTGAGCACAGATGCCTTTACGTTGCGGGCAAGAAGGTAAGGCGCACCCGACATGGGATGGCGCATTGCGATGTAATCTATCTTCATTGCGTCTAACGTTTTACCCGTGTCTATAAGCGTTTCCCCTTTTTGGACGGAGCTTGAAGAAGCGGAAATATTTACTTCGTTTGCGCCAAGGTATTTACCCGCAAGCTCGAACGAAGTGCGCGTACGGGTGCTGTTTTCGTAAAAGAGCGTGATGAGCGTCCTGCCCTTTAAACTGTCGGCACACTTTTTACCGCCGCACAAAAAGACCTTCAGCTCGGCAGCTTTATCTAAAATTTCGGTAATTTCCTGACCGTCGGTATGAAGCAGACCGAGCAAATCTTTACTTTTTAACATTAAACTTTCTCCCCAAAAGGCAGATTTTGCTTTGTTTACAGAAAAAAAGCGGCTATGCTGCAATGGCAAAAGACCACGCAGTAAACCCGCTTTAATTATTTATTATCTTTCGGGGAAGGGTTCCCCTGCCGCAACAGCCGAAAAATCCGCCATAAAGTTATCTCTTGAATGGTAAGGGCACTATAATTTTGCCGCCGCACGCGGGGCAAATGCCATACTTTTTATTCCGCAGATAAGTATAACATAAACGTACGGCAAAGTAAAGTATTTATTTAAAATTTAGAAAAATTTAATAAGCCTGCTTTAACAAATAAATAAATATGTTACGATATTCTTGTGAGCATAAATCCCGTTTTGTCGCAGGACGTAAGGTAGTATTCTATGCCGTTGCGCTCTGACTTTAACGGAAAGTACGCATCGCCGTGAAGGTGCCCGAAAATAACTTTGTTTACGCCGTTTGCTTCAAACTGTTCGGTAAATAAAGTGTCGGGCTGTTTAAGGCTGTACGGCGGATAGTGTATCAAAGCGTAAAGCTTATCCCCTTCGGTGCGCAGTTTTTCTGCCGAGCGGAAGCAGAGTTTAAAGCGCTCCGCTTCGCGAAGGTAAATTTTATTGTCCTGTTCGGTGTAGTCTGTACTGCCCGGGCACGTCCACCCGCGGGAGCCGCAAAAGACAATATCGCCGATTTTTACGCTGTCGTTCTGCAAAAAAATAAAGCTGTCGTCGGGGCGGCTGTCGCGAAGTTTGGTAATGCCGTTCCACCAGAAGTCGTGGTTGCCCTTTATAAATATTTTTGTACCCTTTAGCCCCTTAAGCCTGTTTAAATCGTAAAGCCCTTCCGAAAGGACGTTGCCCCAGCTGATATCTCCGCAGACAAGAACCACGTCCCCGTCGCATACCCTGCTGTTCCAGTCGGCGCAAATCTTTTCAAAATGGCCGAGCCACTTGTTGCCGAAAATATCCATAGGTTTTGTAACTGCGCCCGATAAGTGAAGGTCGCTTATAGCATAAACGTTCATACCTTTACTATAATATCATAACCTGCGGCAAAACAAAAGCGATTTTGTATTAATTTGCCGTTATCGCTTTGAAAAATTTTCAGCAGTATTTAGGTTAAAAATAAGCTTTTATGTCTGACATAGTACTATGATTATAGGTGTTATTTGTATATTATTTATAATATTTTACAGTAAACAGGCGATGCAGGGTACACCTGCACCGCCTTTACAAATAGCAAAGCCTGCCCTTTATTTTTGACCGTTTTTACCCCGCGGATACAGCGGAAGTTCAAAAAAGCCTGCACACACTTCCTGAGAATAGTCCTGTGCGGGCGGAATTGTGCAGTACCCGTAACTTGGGATAAGAAGCTGTACGTTAGTGGAAACTTTTAAAATAATCGTTACGCAGGCGTTTACCGAAAAGGTGTTTGCGTCTTCATTAAAAGTACCTTCGGCGCAGACTGCGCTTACTTCTGCCGTTATTTTGTATGGCATTATGGAAGGCGCAGGTATAAACAGGAGCACATCCTGCTTTACGCTTATTACAGAAGACGCACTCCCTTCCGTACCACCGCCGTCGGTATACAGTACTTCAACGGGGATGCTGACAGTAGCCTGCACCCTTGCGCAGCCCGGTTTATCTGCCAACCTGTCTACGCTTAAAGAAGTAACCGTTCCTTCGGAAGAGAGAGATTTTGCGCTTATGAAAGTAAGCGGGTATGTAGGGTCTTCTGGCTGAAGGTCTGTAAGGGTAAGCGTGTAATTTTCAAGCTGCACCTGCTTGATGCAGGCGTCAAAAATTTTTTGCGCCTGTATGCACACCTTTTCGCCCAGACCGTTAAGCGGGCTGCCGTTTATTGCACCCGGACATTTGTCTGACTGGAAATTAGAAAAAAATGACATTCTTTTTTACCTCCGTTAAAATTGCGCAAAAGCTTGCGCACAAGTTTGCTTTTATTTTATTATATGTTTTAAGGGCAAATTAATTTACCGCGGTATGTAAAGCCTGCAGGTGGGATAAACCGCTCTGTTGCCGTTTACGCTTTTAAGCAGCTCTTCATCCACCCCGAATTTTGCCGCTACCGATTTATAGGTGTCGCCCGCGGCGGCGCGGTAAACGGTAAAGGTTTGCTGCGGCAGGGCAATTATCATGCCTTCGTAAACATTGCCGTTAACGGGAACGGAAAAAGCTTTTTCTATCATTAAAGCGGTCTGCCCCTTTTTTACCCTGTAGTATTTGCTTTTTTCTAAAACCAACTGATACATTTATATAAGATATGCTGCCGTTTTGCCGTTAAGACGGTCTGCCAAAAATTTTATTTACGTAAAGCCGCTCATATTTAAAGCAAATAATTTGTAGAATATTGTTGATGAACAATAATATTTACCGCACAACTGCCCAGGTTACCATATTTTCTATAATAGAAAAGTCAATCAGCTTTTTATACCGCATAGTGCTTTCGCGCGTGATCGGCGCGGAAGGCGTCGGCATTTACCAGATAGCGCTTTCGGTTTTTGCCGTATTCCTTACGGCGGCTTCAAGCGGGGTACCCGTAACCGTTTCAAGACTTATTACTAAGCAGAACGCCGTGGGCGGCGGCAGCAGGCACGCCGTTGTAACCGCAGGGATAGTGAGCACGCTTATGTTTACCGTGCCCGCCTGCATAATTATTTTTGCCGGAAGAAACTTTTTCGGCTTTTTATTTTCTGACAGCAGGTGTTTAAACGTATTCCTTATTATTTTACCCGGGCTGATACTTACGTCTGTTTATTCGGTAATGCGTGGTACTTTCTGGGGCAACAAAGATTTTTTGCCGTACAGCCTTATTGAACTTGCCGAAGACGCATTTATGGTTGTGCTCGGCTGCATCCTTATAACGGGTGCAACCGATGCGGCGGACGGTGCGTCGCGGGCTGCCATTGCCGTGTTTGTATCTTACATATTTTCTTTTATAGTTTCGCTGGGCTGGTATTTCCACAAGGGCGGAAGGCTTGTAAACCCAAAAAAACAGCTTAAGCCGCTGCTTGCAAGCTCGCTGCCCATTACGGCAATGCGCACTTCAACTTCGCTTTTAAACTCGCTTGTAGCCGTTTTAATGCCCTTTTTACTTGTAAGGATATGCAATATGACCAATAGCGACGCGGTAAGCTTATACGGCGTTGCGGCGGGGATGAGCATACCGATTTTATTTATACCGTCTTCTTTAATAGGTTCCATTGCCGTTGTGCTTGCACCCGAACTTTCGGAAAATTTTTACCGCAACAAGACGGAAAGACTGAAAGACGACGTAGAAAAATCTTTACGGGCGGCGGTATTTATAGCCTTTTTGCTTATACCGCTTTTATTTTCTTTGGGAGTTACGATGGGGAACGTTCTGTTTTCTGACAGCCTTAGCGGAGAGATTGTAAAAAACTGCTGTATAATTTTACTGCCGATGTGTATTTCTATGATAACAAACACTATACTCAACAGCATGAACAGGGAAAAGCAGACGCTTATTTATTACTTTGCAGGGGCTGCCGCCATGATAGCCTGCATTGCGGCGTTTACTTCTTTTGCAGGTATATATTCTTATGTAACAGGTCTTGGAGCAAGTTTTGTTGTTACAGCAGCTTTGAATTTAAGGCTGCTGAAAAAACTTTGCAGGGGCGTAAAGATATTTAACTTTATATTAAAAGGAATTGCCGTGTGTGCGGCGTGCTGTGCGTTCGGCTGGCTGTTTGTAAGCCTTATACAAAAGTTCCTTCCGCAAATTGCAGTGCTCGCCGTGGGCGGGGTTGCGGTGGCTGCGTTTACGCTTGCCTTTATGTACATTGCAAAGATGTACACGCTTGAACCGCTTAAAGGTATTTTAAATAAAAGGAAAGGCAGAAAAGGTAAATCTGCTTTATAATAACAAAAGGAATTTTGAGTTGTTATCCCCTCATCCGTCCCTTCGGGACACCTTCCCCCACATAAAAGGGGAAGGCAAGGGAAGGGCATTTTTACACTCACGCAAGGTGAAGGCAAGATTTTATGATATTAATCATCGGCTACTAAAAGGGGAAGGTATACGGGTGTTTTACTTTTGTTTTATGGCAGATTTTAAATCGTAAGTCTGTTTTATTGCAAGGGCGATAAGGAACGCACCGAAGAGCTTTTGCAGAGCGCCCGACGGTATAAAGGCGGCGAGCGCCGCGCCAAGGGCGGATATTATTACGGCGGGCACGATTACCGCAAGTATGCCTTTTGGCTTTATAAGCCCGTTATCTGCATGTATTTTAAGGCTTATTGCCGCCATAGGCAAAAAGGCGAACAGGTTTGCCGCCTGAGCAACGTGCTGCTCTATACCTAAAAATATTGTAATTGCGGGTATAAGAATGGTGCCGCCGCCCATACCCATACCGCCAAGCAGACCGGATAAAAGCGCAAAAAGCAAAAT
This sequence comes from Clostridia bacterium, assembly GCA_021202395.1. Taxonomy (GTDB): domain Bacteria; phylum Bacillota; class Clostridia; order Christensenellales; family Borkfalkiaceae; genus Coproplasma. The sequence continues at coordinate 102,370 of JAJQDC010000015.1, forward strand.
AAGATTAAAGCTCATAAAACCATCCTTACGCCTGCGGCAAACATAACGGCTATAAAAATTACCTTTACAACCGTTAAAGGAAGTTTATTTAAAAGCAGTGCGCCCAGCGCGCCGCCAGCCGTCATACCCAGCGCCGCAGGGATGATTACCGAAAAATCTGCATAGCCTGCCGCCCAGTAAACGGCTGCGCTTGCAAGGCAGACGGGGGCTATTACAGAAATTGCCGTTGCGTGGGCAGCTTTGTCTTTATAACCCAGAAAGCCTGAAAGCATTGGTACGGCTATCATTCCGCCGCCACCGCCGAAAAGCCCGTTTGCCGCACCCACCGCACCGCCGCAAACAATTTTGCGCATTGTTTTGTTATTTACTGCCATAAAGTGTGCATTGCGCCCTTTTTAAGGCGCTCTCCTTTTAAGACATTTTGCGCAATAAAAATAAAATTAACTTTATTTTCTGCAAATTGTGCGAAAAATTGCTTGCGTATAACCTGCTTTTATATTAAAATAATAAAGTACGATTACGGTACGATTTTAAATATAGATATATACACAAAAAATTTTGCAGGTGTTTTTATGTACAGTAAAAGATATTACTTGAAATCAAAATTCAGAATGGCTATGATTATGCTGCTCAGTATAATTATGGCGATGTCGCTGTTTTTTGCGGCGGCTTGCTCTGACGACGATGACGACGATACAGAGAAAACCACTTCTACCAGCGACACGCAGACTATTCTGAACGGCAATTTTGAATTCTTCTCGGACAGCGACGACGAAACTTATATTATCTACACGCCGAACAGCTGGTCTTCTACCACGTCGGGTTCTACCAACTATGTAATGAACGGCATAGTTGACACGTCTGACGCAGGCTGGAGCAGGATAACCGACCCCGACCTTGCGGCAACGCTTGATTATAACAACAGCCTTGACGAAGACGACGATGACTACGACGACGAGTATGTAGACTACAACGGGATGAAGTCAAGAGATATACCTTATAAGAACACCTATGCAGGAATCAACGGGGAATCGCTTGACGGCAACGACACGTACTACACCCTTTACGGCGATGAAAAAAGCGGCTACTATGTTCTTAACGACAGCGACGAACAGGTTACCGTATTCTACGACGAAACTACGGGCGTTTGCACCGACGAAAACGGCGATGTTGTTTACATTAAATCTATAGTGGACAACCCCCAGACGCACAACGTGATTACCACCGTTTCGGGTGAAGAATACGACGCATACTATGTGGCAGATACCGCCGAAACGCACGCTAAAACTGATTATGAAGCGGGCGACAAAGTATTGCTTTATGCAGACGACGACGGCAACTACTACTACGACGCTGACTTTGAATATGAATACGAAAGCCACGTTCTGATGATCCATAATTACGTTAACGACGACACCCGTTACGGCACGGCGCAGAGCTACACCTCTTCTACCAGCGTTTCGCTTGAGCCCAACACGGCGGCGGAACTGAGCGTATGGGTTAAGACAAGCGAACTTATTTACGACAGAAACGGCAGTGAAATTTATGAAGGCCGCGGTGCTTACATTGAAATTGAACAGACGGTAGGCGGCTCGGCAGTAGATTCCTTATATATAGAAAATATAAGGACTGACGGCGTAACGGATAACAACGGCTGGGTTAAATACACAATTTACGTCAACGGCTGCGACTTTGCAACGAGCACCGTTACCGTAACCGTAGGTTTGGGACAGGCTGAAAGCTCAAGCGATTACAGCGAAGTCTGCGAAGGTTACGCATTCTTTGACGACGTAAAGTGCACAGTATATTCCAGTCTTACAAAAACATCTTTAGCTGACACCGAAGACGCAGGATACACAATCAACTCCTGCGACCTTACCAGCGAAGAAGACGAAAAGATATTCAAGATAGAAGACAAGGTTGCAGACGACAGCACCAGCTACTACCTTATAGACCTTTCTTCGCAGGCGGATCACGTAGACACCAAACTTAATTCAGGCTCCACTTCTACCGTTTCGGTTGATTACACAAGAGATTCCGATTATTATATTGTTTCTAACGATACAATAAACGGATACAACATAGAAAGCAGTACAAAGTATACGGCAGGCAGCACATACAAATATAATCTTTTGACAACGGCTACGCTTAATACCGGATACGACGTTTTAGGCATATTTGATTTAAACGACCTTGAAACAGATATTAAAAACGCTTTTTCTTCGGGAGCGGGTTACAGCTATTACAGCGACACCATACAGTCTGTGCTTGAAGGGGCGACAACGCTGCCCAACTACAGCGACGAAGACAACGACTACGCGCTTATGATTTTATCGGCTTACGGCGCGGCATACACCGCCACAGTAACCGATACGGATAATTTTACCGTAAATTCAGGTGAATACAAGATTGTATCTTTCTGGCTTAAAACTTCTGACATGGCGGGCTTTACCGCCGCTACCGTATCGCTTTACGCTTACAAGTACGATGCGGACGGCAACCTGTTAGACGCCGAAGGAAATATCACGACGGATATTACAAAGGCGGTTATAGATACAAGCATGGTATCTTCGCTGGCGCTGGATACATCGAGCGTAACGTTTGACGCAGGCGACGAAGAAGATATTTACGGCGGCTGGGTACAGTGCTTCTTCTACGTGGAAAACACCACCGATTACGACATTACGTTTGAAATGCAGATCGGCTTCGGCAACACTACCATTAAGGACACCACCGCTTCTGACTACAAAGCAGGTTACCTTGCGGTAACTAATATACAGACTATGGACGTAGACGAAGACATATTCAGCCTTGCATCCACAAGCGATTATGCAGCTTCGTTCACGATGTCTACAAGCGATTCAAGGGAAAATAACTACTTTGATACCACCGCTGCCGTTAACTCTAACGATATAGAGAGCAATATTACATCCACCACTTCTTACACGGGTGTAAACGGCGGAAGCGCATCGGTAGTTTATAAGAGCGATATAGACAGCAGCGGCTTAGATTCAAGGAACAGCAACGGCAATTCCGGCCTGCTGAACCAGGACTACTGGGATAATTATGTTAATGGTCTAACAAATGGTAGTTCAGGTTATGAATGGCTGAAGCTTATACTTGAATATAAAGGCTGCTACCTAAACGACGCTTTAATTTCAATAGCAAGTTGGAGCGACGTATTCGGCAGCACTTCTATACAGCCCCTTCTTATTGCAAACACAGTAAGGACATACGTAAACAGCGAAGATGAAACGTCTTACGCAATGAACTACGGCTATATAGCTAACTCGGCTACCAGCGTATCTTCTGACAGCTACGAAATTATAACTGTTAAAGTTTATGTAAGCAAGGGTGCGGTTGCGTATGTATACCTTACCGAAAAGGACGGCAACAGCAGCGAAGTTATGTCGCTTGACCTGCCCGATTACAACCTGTGGTATGACAGCCAGGGCAACGTGCTTGACGGCGAACCCGACTACGACGACGACAGCTACAAGGTAAGCGAACACATTGTTTACTACCTGCGCGACGACGGGCTGTATGAAGATAAAGACGGCAACCTGTTTGCAAACCTTAGCAACTACTCGCGTATGTACTACGACCAGCAGGCAACGTACTACGAAGAAGGCGCAACGCAGGCAACCCTTTACGAAGAACTTGACAGCGACACGATTTATTACACAGACACCACCTACACCACCCAGTCGGCACACTACCTTATAGCTTACGACAGCGACGGCAGCTACACAAGGGTATTCCGTTACGACTACAGCTACTTTGGCGACAGCAGTTACCATTATATAATTACAGAGACGGACGACGATGACGAAGAATACGTAACATATTCTGACGCAGTTGCAAACTTTGACGTAACTGATGAAATGATAAGGTACGACAACACCGCAGCCGATTCTGAAATGTACGTTGTGATAGACGCAAGGTATACTTCAAGCGGTGAGTTGGCTACTACTATTGCAGACGCTGGTTACGACAAAAACGGCAACTACGTTGCTGACACATGGCAGACCGTAAACTTCTATATCCACACGGGCGATACAAGTTACGATTACACGCTTGAACTCTGGAGCGGCGCAAGGACGACCACCGGCGTTGACGAAGACGGCAACGTGATTATAAGCGAAGAAAGTGAAGCGGCGAGCCTTGAAGGTTCGTTTGTGGTGTTTGATTACAGCAGCGTTACCGTAGACGAAGATTCTTACGCAGACCTGCTTGAAGAATATACCGACGAAATTATAGACGCTTACGTAAGGCTTTTGAATGCAACGGGCAACCTTAGCATTAAAGATAACGAACAGAACTTATCTTACTACAAGAACCTTTACGACGGACTTGTTGCCGACGGAACGATTGATGAAGACGCACTGAAGTCTGACGAGAGCACATATTCTTACTGGAGAATAATAAACAACATAAGGAGCGTTGTTTACTACACCTACTCCCTTTACGACGACGCAGGCTACGTACCGTTTAACGCAGAGACAGCCGAAGACGACGAAACGGGCTACACCTATTCGGTGGACGATTATGAAGAAACTCTTTCATTCTTAAGCTACAGCACAGGCAGCTATGCAGATGACAAATACAACACCTATACAGGAAACTATGTAACGTTTGTAGATTACAGCGCGGTAGACGTAACTGTAGAAAGCGGTGTTGCTGCCGACGAGGAAGAAGAAGACGAAGACAGCGATTCAACGCTTAACGTATGGCTGTTGGTAGCATCCATAATACTTGCAGTAGTGCTTATACTTACAATGATCTCTATCCTTATCCGCGACATTGTTAAGAGAATACGCCGCAAGAGAGTTAACGTTAAGAATGTTTATTCCGGCAAGCGTAAGCACTATATAAGGAAGCTTGGTCTTACCGAAACAACCGAAGAGCCTGAAGAAGCTGAAGAAACTTCTGAACCTGAAAAGGAAGAAGAAGCTGAAGAAGCTGAACAGCCCGAAGAAACTGCGGAACCTGAAGAAACTTCTGCCGAAGAAACACCTGCAGAAGATGACGGCACCGACGGCGAAGGCAAAACAGAATAAACGGCTTTAAGCTGAAAAAGAGAGCCAGCCCGAAACTAAGTTTCGGGCTGGTTTTTTCTATAACTAATTTTTACTTACTCTTTTTACAGTACGACTCTTCGCTTACGCTTCTCTATGACAGGCATCAACGCCGCCTGTTATTACAAGCGGTCATTTGTCCACTCTTGGCTTCCCCCTACGGGGGAAGCTGTCAACTTGTTGACTGCGTGAGCGTAGCGAAACTCTGCGCACCACATTATAAATTGTTCTATAATATGGCGCAGATGAGGGGATATTCTGCCTTTCCTTATTTTTCTGTTATTGAGCTACTCAATGCGGTAAGAGTAGTCCCCTCATCCGTCGGCTATGCCGCTCTCAACGGCGGCAAAGTAAAAACCGCCGTTTCAGTCATCGCAAGCACCTTGCGAATGTGCTTGCTCTGCTCGCCAACCCAAACAGCGCATAAGTGCTGTTTGGGGAAATGTCGGCTCGCCCTTCCCCCATAAAAGGGGAAGGCAAGGGTGAGTGCATTGCGCCTTTACAAAAAACAGCTTTATAAGCTACTGCCGTTTTATAAGGTACAAAAACAGGAACTGCAAGCAGTTCCTTTTTTGTAATTATTCTAAATCTTTTTATTTTGATAAAATTCTTAAACCTTTGGGGTAATGGTTTTTGGCTACGCCGCCAGAACACTTGCCCCAGCCGAGCGGAAAGCCCTTGTAGGTTACCGCCTGCCAGCCGCTTGCAGACGGGCTGCAAGCTACTGTAAGCCCCTTTAAGTAGTCGTAAGCCTGCCCTTCAGAAAGCTCTACGCCGCTTACATTTCTGCCAAGGCACATTGCAAGTGAATGAGACGGGGTGAATCTGCCGTTTACAAACTCGCCAAGGCGAACGCCTGCACGCAGCGTCTGCACTTGCGGCACGGGGCAGCCGTACGGCAAGGAATACAATACGCCGCCAGCAAGGTACAAATTATCAAACCTTTCAGTAAGATAATCACTTTCAAAGGCGCGGTACAGCTTTTCTTTTTGTTTATCTTTAAAAACGGGGGCCGCGGTAAAGCTGTTTGTTTCGCCGCCGCATTTGCTCATTAAAGCGGCAAAATGCCCTTCCCCAAGAACCTTGTGCGGGTAAAGCTTTTCCTGCCGCTCAAGCTTGTATTCTGCGTGTTCAGACAAAAAGCTGTTTAGTTGCCACTCGTCTTCTTCTTCGGCAAACGTACATGTAGAGTAAACTATACTGCCGCCGTCTTTTAAAAGTTTATGTGCGCAATTTAAAATTTCACGCTGGCGGGCGGCACACATCTCTACATTTTTAAGGGACCATTCGCTTACGGCTGCTTCTTCCTTGCGGAACATGCCTTCACCCGAACAGGGTGCGTCCACAAGAATTTTATCAAAACAGCCTGCATACTTATCAGCAAGAGCGGCGGGGCTGGCAACCGTTACAACTGCGTTGCGTATACCCATACGTTCTGCATTCTGCGAAAGAATTTTTGCGCGGGAAAAGTTGATTTCATTTAAAAAAATTATACCCTTGCCGCCCATAGACTGCGCAAGCTGCGTACCCTTGCCGCCTGGTGCGGAACATAAATCGAGCACGGCTTCGCCGCCCTTTACGTTCAACAGCGGCGCCGCACACATGGCAGAAGGTTCCTGCACGTAGTAAAGCCCTGCAAAATGCTCTATAAATTTACCGGGTTTTTCTTCGGTAATGTAAAAGCCGTCTTTCTCCCACGGAACGGGAGCGACGGCAAACGGAGAGACTTTTGCAAACTCTTCTGCTGGAATTTTAAGCGTATTAACCCTTATACCGCGCACAGCAGGGTTGCCGTAAACGGCGGCAAAATCGCCGTATTCTGCCGGCATACGGGCTTTTATTCTGTTTAAAAAGTCCTGCGGTACGTTCATTTTAAAAGCTCCTGCAAGCCTTGCAGGCTCAAAATTTCTAACCCTTCGGTACTGAGCGCAATGCGCGTGCGGGTGGTTGAATCTTCGGCAGCAGGAACGTATATATTGCAGTCAGCAAGCCGCTGGGTGTATACGCCGCCCTTGGAATAGATGGCGTCTAACAGCCCGGTAGAAAGGGTAAGGTCATCTTCTATATTGCGGGAAAAGTTGAATTTTTTACCGCTCAATACGCCGTTTGCCTTCTTTTTTTTGCGTGAAAGGTAAATAAAAAATTCTCTTCTTACTTTGGAACGCTCTTCCTTTTCTGCCTTTATCCTGGCAAGATATTCTACCGAACCCTGCGAACGGGGTTTTGTTATACGGTAATCTTCTATACTGCCGCGGGTGATTTTTAAATTTTTTTCAAGCTGGGCAAAGGTACAATTTTCCGCCTTGCAAAACTCCTGCGCGATGCGCATTGTTGCGTAGGCATCGTCTGCCGCACGGTGGGGTGTGAACTCTATATTAAGGTCTTTGGTAATGTATTCAAGCCCGAACTGGCGCGCAAAGCCGCCTACTTTGGTCATATAAATAAGCTGTGTATCAGAAAATTTAAATTTGAAAGAAGGCAAAGAAAATCTTTTTGTTTCTAAATTTAAATAGTTTACGTCGTTGCACGTTGCATGCCCCGCCACTATGTTATCTTTATCTTCTAACAGGGCTTTGATTACGGGGTATGCCGAACGGAAATCGGGATGTTTTTTAAATTCGTTGTATTTATACGGAAGGACTATCCCCTTTTCCCCTTTGCTGTCGGTAAGGTGAAAGGCGCCGCGGGGGTTTATAAGGATATCTTCCTTTTTGATTATATTGAATTGTTCGTCGCAAAGGACGTACCCGAATGCACAAATTTTAGCCATGGTTTTATATACGCTGGCGCACTCGATATCAAAAAATACAAGATTCATAAAAGTCCGAATTTAAATTTAAGCAAATTACTTTTAAATTATATCACACGGTGTTAAAAATATCAACAAATATAAGCTTTGATTAAATTTTTAGTATAAGGTTAAAACCAGATTTTAAATTATCGGGCGGCGCAATGC
>JAJQDC010000052.1:0-11660 GCA_021202395.1 Clostridia bacterium
ATTGCGAGCGTAGCGTGGCAATCTCGCCAGAGCGTAGCGGCTGGCGCCCGAATAGTAATTCCGCCCATTCAATGCTTTTTACCGCATTTAAGATAATTAAACCATCTATGTATTTTTGCTGCGGTATATTACCACCCTTTCGCCGCCGCTTAAGGGGAACGTAAGGTTGGGGCAGGCATCGGTAATGTCCTGCGGCTTGCGCTTTAATTTTTTGGCTATATCCCAAAGGGTATCGCCCGCTGTTGGTACAAGCACGGTTACGGCGGGGCAGGGCGCGTCGCACGTACGGGATATATCGCTTACGCAAACACATTCCTTTACCGCATGGTCGGCTGCAGCTATTTTTAATGTAGCTTCCCCTTCGCACTGCCCTTCTGACCGCTGCCTTACGCTTACGCCTATAACGGCTACGTCTATGCGGGCGTCGCCGCCCAGCCCGTTCAGTTTTACCGAAAAGGGCAAAGTTACATCGGTACTGTGCGTTTCGCCGTCTTTGGAATAGATAAGTACAGACGTAACCGCCCCTTCAAGCATGCCCGTTTCTGCCGAGTAGGTACATTCCGCCTTGGGAGACGCCACCGCCTTAAATGAACAGCCGTAATCTATCTTTGCGCCCGCAGCACAGCTGCCGCCCACCCGCTCGGTGTAGAGCTTTATGTCTTCACACACGGGGGTAAGCTCGCAAAACGTCTCTGTCTCCGTTTCGCTGTCGGTGCAGAATGCGTCTGTTACAGCCTGCACTTCGCGGTCTTCGGTAAACGAACCTGCAAACGCCAGCTGCGCGGTAAAGCGTATGCTGCACCTGCCGCGGTCTTCGTCTACCTGCGCAGTAACAGCCGTTTCGCTTAAAGACGTAAGGCAGTCTGCCTTGCGCGCAAAAACGGCGTTGTCGCACACTATTTCAGAAGAAAAGGGTATAACCCTGTCTAACGCAACAGGCTCCCCGTCCCGCAGGGCAAGCATAGAAAGGTAAACGTCGCCGTTTATCTGTATTTCGCCCGCACCGCAGCGGCAGCCGTAAGTAAGCACCTTTGCATCGTGCATAAGTATATCCGAAATACCAGCCGCGTCAAAGTCATCTTCCACTTCGCCGCTGCCCGAAAAGGTAACCGCGCTGCACATGTTTACCGCCTGAGTGCGACACACCGCCCCTTCTGCCGAAGAAATGTAACTGCGCTCCGCATTGCCGTAAACGGATATTCTTGCAGAGATGATTACGGTTACCACAAAAGACGAACCGTCCCTGCGGACGGAAGCCCTTTCGCAGGACAGCGCACATATGGCGGTCTGCGCAGGGGCAAGCAAATCGTTATCGGCGTAGTGGGTAAATTCTGCACCCTTCTGGATACGGCTCAACGTGCCGCCCGTGCCGCAGGATACAGCCGTACAGATAAGCCTGCCACCGTAGTTTACCCTGCCCGAAGATACTTCGCAGGAAGACAGAACCACCTGCGGACATACGGCTAAAATATCGTTAGCGCCGTCGCTGCCCGAAAAGCGGCACTCTACCGCCGACTGCGACGTAATTACTGTAAGACGTTTAACAAAACTTTCGGTTACGCTTTGCGCGTTTATAGACATAATATACTCCTTGCGTTTTAATTCAAAGATATTGTATGCCGCAACATGCGCTTTTATTACCAGATTTTACGTTCTTGCAGAAAGTTTTACCCTGCCGCACACTACTTCTGAATAAGAGTATGCAGTTTTGCCTAAAAAGTTTTTATCTTCCGGGCAGACGGTAAAAAGCGACGGGTAAACGCCGTTTACCGTTGCGGGAAAAGTTACGTATTTATTCCTGCCAAGGTTTAATTTTACCGTAACGGGCTTGTTGTAGCAGCGCTCCACTAAAAGTTTTACAGAGCCGGCATCCGCTCCTGAATGGGGTTTAATCATAAAAACAGTTTTTACCAAATTTAAAAATTTATGCGTTATTTTAAAAAGGTTAAAATGATATAAGAATAAACGTTATTAATTTTAAATAACTTATGTGCCGCACAACCTGCTGGTTTGCCAGTCCTGGCGGGATTGCCACGCGGTAGAGACCGCTCGCAATGACGTATAGTGTTCGGTCGTTTTTTTCTTGGCTTCCCCTTCTATGGGGGAAGCTGTCCCGTAGGGACTGATGAGGGGATATTCCTGCCTTTCCTTATTCTTATGCCATTCGGATTACCAAGCTGGTCATTGCGAGCATAGCGTGGCAATCTCGCCAGAGCGTAGCGGCTGGCGCCCATAAAGCAATTCCGCCCATTCAATGCTTTTTTACCGCTTTTATAATGTTACCCAAAACACCCCCGCAGGGGAACTGCGGGGGTGTTATTACTTACTGATTACAAATTTTATCAATCAAAACAAATCGTCGTCGTCATCGTCTTCTTCATCATCATCGTCGTCATCGTCAAAGTCTTCGTCCTCTTCTTCGTCGTCATCGGCAAATTCGGCGTCAAGCTCTTCAGAAAGTTCTTCGTCTATCTCTTCGTCGTCAAGGGTAAGGTCCTCGTCGTCTTCAAGATAGTTCTTCCACTCTTCGTCCGTATCCAGGTTTACTTCCTGCTCGTCTTCGTACTCGCTTGCCTTTTTGCAGGCGTCGCACATCTTTTCGCCGTAGCGCACGGTGTTTATGCCGCATATGGGGCAAAGTTCAAGCTTGCTTTCTAAATCGTCTTCATCTTCGTCAAAGTCGGCAAACTGCAGCCTGTTGCCCTTCATCTCTGCAATACACACGTCGCAGTATTCCTGCTTTTCGCTGTCTATATAATTAAGCTCGCACCTGGGGCACTTTATATACTTTACCATTTAATTGTAACCTCCGTTTATAATATAACCCGAAAAATAAAAGGGTAACTGCCTGCAGCACAAATAAATTGCGCATATAACAGATTTTTATAAACACTAACATTATATTAATATTTATTCCGTTTGTAAACCGTTTTGATAAATAAATTTAAAGAAATTTTTAGCTTTTTATTTTATTGACACAATTTTTACATATATACACCGTTCCGTTACGCAAAAAAGCAGGCTTTTTGCAAGCCTGCTTTTATCTGTTGTTATTTTTTTATTCCTTAGAGCCGTCTTCGGGCAAATCATCTCCGCCTTCGGTTTCGTCTTCTTCGGTGCCGTATACGTCTATATCCATGTCGTCGGTGGTGTCTACCTTTATCTTTGACTTAGAGTAAGAAGGTAACTTCTTGTGCTTTTTACGTATCACAAATATAGGTATAAGCACTGCCGCAGCTATGATAAGAAGACCTGCAAGAGATACGCCAACTATGAATATTACCTTTACCCATGTTTCAAGGCCGTCCCACCAGCTTTCTTCTTCGGGCTCTGCCTGCATGTAGGTATCGCGCATGCCGTCTATATAATCTTCTGCGTCGTCTTCTGACATATAGCCGATAAGCGTATAGTAGTAATCACGGGATGTTGCGTGAACTTCTTCACCGTTTATTGTCTTTGTATAGCCGCTGTCTGCGCCGTAGTCTGCGTAGTCGCCTTCCGCATTATAGAAGTCAAGATACAGCTGCTGAGATTCCTTTGAATACAGATATTCTTCATCTTCGTCTTCATCCACCCAAAGCTGGACAAGTTCTGCAAGATACTCGCTGTCGCGGGTGTAGAATACGTAGTACAATGCGTTGAGAAGATTTTCGTAGTTATCTTCGTCGGTGTCGTCTATTTCTGCAATTACGTCGTCGTACAGCTCGTTAAGCTCTTTTATGTCGTAGTTGCTCATGGTTTCTGAAGATGAAGAAGATCTTAAATCACAGACCATTATATAGTTGTAATCAGACATATCGTCGTTAGCCGATGCAAACATGAACTGCCCTTCTATTATTTCGGGCATATACCAGCTTGCAACGTCAAGGTCAAGTATCTGTACGTCTATATAGTTGCTCTCTGCCGCACGTGCGGCTATCATTGTTTCATCTTCGCCTGTGTAGTCCTGATATTTGGGGTACTGCACATAATTTTCCTGCGAGCCGTAAAGCGCGATGCGGTGTACCGAATAGGAATTTGCTTCGTCGCTTACCGAATAATATAAGAATGTATAGTCGGTGCCGTCTACCGTCTCTTCGTTGGTTAAAAGGTAAGTTACGTCAGAATCGGTGTTGGTTATAACGTATTTATCCGTAAGCTTGCCGCTGTCGAACGAAGCCCACATCATGGCGTAACCGGACGTTGCGCTTTCTACATACATTACGTATGTGGGCGTCGTGTTGTTTTCGCCCGTATATATTGTGTAATCAGATACGCTGCTGCCATCCAACAAAAGGGTATGTTCTTCTATATCGGCAGCGCTTGTAGCTGCAGCTGCGCCTGCTTCTGTGCCGTTGAGCACTGCAGGGTTTTCGTCTACCGCATTCCAGCTGCTTGTAATTTCGCTGTCAGACAGGTAGAACCAGATGGGCGTTGAGCTGCTGTCTGAAGAATAATACGAACGGGTATAATATAACGTGCCGTCTGAATAATCAGTAAGCGAGTAGCTGTAGCCCGAAAGGGACGATGCGTCGGTATAGTACTGCGTTATGGCGTCGCCTGCGGTGTACCCGTTAGCGCTTGCATATTCTTCCCAGCCGTAGTTGAACTGTGTGAGCTGAGAGTATGCGCCTACGCCGTCAAATATAAGATCGCCGCAGTTTACGTAAAGGGGATTTGAATCGTAGTCGTAATCTTCTACATAAGAAAAGTCGTAGCTGTTTGCTTCAGTTTCAAATGCAGATACCCTGTATACCTGGTTGTAGTCGGCTTCGGTGCTGTAGTCTGTACTTTCGCCGTCGTAGCCCGTACCAAGGTTATAGGTTACAGCCATAGTATAATATACATAAGGGCTTTCCAGGTCAGAAGAATCAAATACATATTCGTCCACGTCGTAAGCAAGCAATGTGTTTGTACCTGCGTTGTCGCCCGTAAGCTTAAGCGAATGGATATTTGTTACCGAAGAAGTTGTGTCTTCAAAAATATTTTCGCTTACAACATATAATAAATATACGTCGCCGCTGGTATCCTGCACATAGCGATATTCTACAGAAGAATCTGTTATGTTTATATAGCAGTCCTTCATGGTCTCGGTACCGTCAAGCTTGGTCCTTTTGAATTCCAGCTGGGAATTTAAAATTTCACCCGAGCCGTCGCGGTTGGTAGAAGGCGTAGAATAATAGATGTATTCGCCGTAAATGTAAATACCTGAATCATAACTGCCGGAATAGGCTATCAAGGGCACTACCGTTTCTACTGTAGAGTAGTTGCCTGCGGCGTAGTCGGTCTTTTTGATCCTTACTATAGAACCCTTTTCTACATCGCCGTAGGTGTTGTCGGCGTCATAAGATTCCACGCCGTTAATAAAATATATATAGTCTCCCGTTTCTACGGCAAAGCCGCCGTTAGACGATACGTTTGTATAGCTGTTGTCTGCATCAAGGGCATCCGATTTATAGTAATCGCTGCAGCCCGATACCGCCGCTATACCTGCCGCTGCCGCTATTGCTGCGGCACAGCACAATGCTTTTTTTACTTTACTGCGCATTTTATACTCCAATAGTACGAAATGTAAATTTCTTCTATTTTTTATCAGTCTAAATTATTATATACCAAAAGACGGCGTTAATCAATTAAAAACAACTTGATTTAAAGAAAATTTGAAAAAAATGGAGAACAAAAATACGGAAAAATTTGGTTTATTAAATCTTATACGGGCGCTTTCGGGTCAGAGTGAACAAAGCGGAGAGCCGTACGGGCAGGACGGCATTGCCCCGATGCCCGATGAAACGTCTGCCACCACTACCGAAAACAGCGGTAACATTAAGGCAGACACATACGCAGACAGCAGCGGAAACACAAACATACCTGCCGACGGCGGCAGCGAGCGCACCAACGTACTTGCAGGCGTGATAGAGCGGCATGACAAAATTTCTAACCGCCTGCACAAAAACAAGAAAATGTAACGGGGATAAGATATGGTGTTGCCATTGCGAGCCGCAGGCGTGGCAATCGTAGTATAGCGGTCGCACCACTTTTATACGATTTTTCTGAATGACAGAAGGCAAATACGTCGTCCCACCCTTGGCTCCCTTATTAGGACGAGTAATACAGTTCTTGCAATAGCACTCATGCGCTATTGCTGCATTACGAGATGAGTTTGCGCATAATGCAAGGCGCAAACGGTGCCAGAAACGGCGGTTTATCCTTGCCGCCGTTGAGAAGGCTGGCGCATAGCGCCTGTGGGGTTCACCTTATTTTTACAGTACAAACCCTTCCCCCACTTCGTGGTCCCACGTCTCAGCGGCTGTAAGGGCATCAGCCGCTTTTGCGCAATTAATATCTGAAACCTTTTATACTAAGGTGCGCAGAGTAGCGCTGACGCTCACGCAGTCAGCTTTGCTGACAGCTTCCCCTCAAGGGGAAGCCTTTATTGCGGTATACCTATTATTCAATAAAGAACATTATTATTTTTAAACAACTCTTCTGCCGTCCAACCTGCTGTTCGCCAGTTCTGGCGGGATTGCCACGCGGTAGAGCCCGCTCGCAATGACGGCTGGGCTACTGGCGTTTAATAATAGGGTTCACCCTATTATCCTACTGCAATTCCCCAAAAGCAAACCAACGGCAGGCGCAAATAGTTTTGCGTCTGCCGCTGATTTTATTATAATTTTAAAAAGGAGAACGGCAAGAGAAAACTTCCCTGCCGCGGGAAATAGGCTTATTTCTGCAGAATCAGATGGCGGGGAAGACCGTCAACCCACAAAGGAGTGATTTCTGACTGTATAAGGGGGCGGATATAGTGAACAAGGGGTTCAAGTATATTTGTACCGTCTTTGTTGATCCATTCGTCGGGAACCTTCTTTTCTACGTTAGCAATAAAGTGAACGTCTGCAGATTCTGTTATGCACATATACGGATCTTCCGATACACGCTTTAAGGTAATAACCTGGCCACTCATACCTTCGAATGCAGCCTTAACTGCAGAACCGCCGGTATTGAATGCTTCGGTTACGTCTATACGCGAAGTGATGTGTGCAGCGCAGCGCTGAAGTGAAGAAAGTTCAATAGCCCTTGTTTTAACGCCGTACTTTTCTGCAACCTTGCCTGCAAGGAAGCGTGCGGTACCAGCCAGCTGTTTATGGCCGAATGCGTCTACGTAGTCTACGTGGTCGGCAAGTTCGCAGACGTATCTGCCGTCTGCAACCTTAACGCCTTCTGAAACGGCTATAACCACAGAACGTTTCTGTTTGTAAAGTTCACCAACCTTGTCAAGGAACTTGTCAAGATCGAATATTCTTTCAGGAAGGAATATCATATCTACGCCTTCGCAGTCTTCGCCTGCAGCAAGGGCGGTAGCAGCCGTAAGCCAGCCTGCGTTACGGCCCATTAATTCTATTACAGAAACAACGGGGTAGTCGTATACAAGGCCATCACGGATAATTTCTTTTGTCGTAGCAGCTATGTATTTTGCGGCGCTGCCGTAGCCGGGTGTATGGTCGGTTATGGCAAGGTCGTTGTCTATCGTTTTGGGAACACCCATAAAGCGGATGGGGCTCTTTATTTTTTCGCCGTAGTCAGAAAGTTTTTTGATTGTATCCATCGAGTCGTTGCCGCCGATGTAAAAGAAAGCGTAAATTTCGTATTCTTTAAGAATTTTAAAAATTTCTTCATACGTGCTTTCATTGCCCTTTATATCGGGTAATTTATAACGGCAGGAGCCTAAGAAAGAAGAAGGAGTTCTTTTTAAAAGGTCCATATCAAGGTCGTTTTTAACCTGTGTAGAAAGGTCTACCATATCCCTGTCTAAAAGGCCCTTAATGCCGTGTACCAAACCGTAAACGATATCGGCACCCCTGTCTTTAGCCGTTTTGTAAACGCCTAAAAGGCTTGAATTGATTACTGCGGTAGGTCCGCCTGATTGCCCGACAATTACGTTTTTCATGTAAAATTGTTCCCCCTTGGTTTTGATTTTTTGACAAAATAAAATATTAACGGAAACAAGAGATATCCCCGTCTTGTAGATTATAACATATGTATCTGAAAAAATCAATACAAAAATAAAATATTTTAGTTTTTAACAAAAAATGTTATTTTATAACAGATTGTACAGTCCCGCAGGGCTGTCATTTCGAGCGAAGCCGAGAAATCTCCTGCTATTCTGCGCTCAGCTACAATGCAACGTAAGTTGCAAATACTTACCGCCTTTTTTACAGTCGCAATACTTTTAACATACAAAAAAACGCAGCTGAATGCTGCGTTTTTGCTTCTTGCGTAAGATAAAAATTATCTCTTTGAGAACTGGGGAGCACGGCGTGCTTTCTTTAAGCCATACTTCTTGCGCTCTTTTACTCTGGGATCGCGCGTTAAGAAGCCAGCCTTCTTTAATGCCGCACGGCAATCGGGCTCTGCCTGTAAAAGGGCACGAGAAATGCCAAGGCGTATTGCGCCTGCCTGACCTGTAAGGCCGCCGCCGTATACGTTTACATATACGTCGTACTTGCTTTCGGCGCCAAGAAGGTTTAAGGGCTGCATTACGTCATAGCGTAAAACTGCCTGGGGGAAGTAATCTTCAAAAGTTCTGTCGTTGATTACGATATTGCCGCTTCCTGCGGGTATAAGGCGAACGCGGGCTATAGCCTTTTTGCGCCTGCCGGTACCCCAGAACTGTATCTTTTTCTTAATAGTAGTCTTTGCCATTTATCAACGTCCTCCCGCCTTAGAATAATTTAAGCTCTTCGGGCTTCTGCGCTGCGTGATTGTGTTCTGCGCCTTTGTAGACTCTTAACTTTTTAATCATATCCCTGCCCAGTGAATTTTTAGGGAGCATTCCGCGTACGGCTTCGTATACGGCAACGTCGCTTTTTTCGGCAAGAAGTTTTTTATAAGTAACTTCTTTTAAACCGCCGATATAGCCTGTGTGGTAACGATAGATTTTATCGTCTAACTTTTTGCCGGTAAGTACAACCTTGTCGGAATTTACGATTATGACGAAATCGCCCGTGTCTACGTTGGGCGTGAAAGTGGGTTTATTTTTACCGCGAAGAATCGCCGCCACTTTGGATGCAAGCCTGCCCAGGGGAACCCCTGCCGCATCGACTACATACCACTTTCTTTCTACTGTTTGGGCGTTTGCCATGTAGGTTTTCATTCTTGTAACTCCAATTATAGTGTATAAAATGCGTTTTTTATGCTTAATCTTATTTTTTCAGCCGCAATGTAGATTTATTTTATTATTTTATAAAATTTATGTCAAGCCGTTTTATGTTTGGTTAGTAAAGTTTTTAAGAAAATTTTAAAAAAGAATTGGCTTGGCGCATTTTCTGCCGTTTTTTACCTGTTTACGGTAAAATTATATCGTAATAACTGCCGCCATGCCCTTTAACGGGTAAGCACAGCCTTTATTCTTTTTACCCCTGCCGAAACATTTTCCTGCTTTACAATTTTAAAAGTGCCCAGCTCGCCCGTGCTTTGCGCATGCGGGCCGCCGCAAATCTCTTTTGAAAAATCGCCTATGGTATAAGTTTTTACCATTTCGCCGTACTTGCTTTCAAAAAGCCCCGTAAAGCCCTGTGCCTTAGCTTCTTCCAAAGGCATCTCTTTCATGACAACGGGGATGTCCTGCGCAATTACGGAATTTACCATATCTTCTACCGCCTTTACTTCTTCGGGCGTAAGCTTGCGCACAAAGTTAAAGTCAAAGCGAAGGCGCTCTTCGGTAATGTTGCTGCCCTTCTGGTTGATATCTTCTGAGCACACCTTTTTAAGTGCTGCGTGCAGCAGGTGGGTTGCCGTGTGAAGCCTTGTGGTTTCTTCCTTATGGTCGGCAAGCCCGCAGGCAAATTTCTGCTCGCTGCCCGCACGGGACTTTTCCTGGTGGGCTGCAAACGCCGCTTCGTAACCCTTTATATCTACCGTGAGCCCCTTTTCTGCCGCCATCTCGCTTGTAATTTCTACGGGGAAGCCGTAGGTATCGTACAGGCGGAACGCAGAAGCGCCGTCTATTTCGCCGCCTGCAGAAAGGTTTGCCGCTACCTTTTCAAACTCTTTCAAGCCCTGCTGAAGCGTTTTAGAGAACTTTTCTTCCTCTTTGTTGAGCTCCTCTTCTATCTTTGCAGCGTTTGCAACAAGTTCGGGGTAAACGTGTGCGTATTTATTTATTATGGTTTTAGATACTTCGTTAAGCGCGCCTGCAGGAAGGTTTATGTTCCTGCCGTAGCGCACAGCGCGGCGGATAACTCTCCTTAAAATATATCCCTGGTCGGTGTTTGAAGGAACTATGCCGTGTACGTCGCCGAGCATAAAGGTTGCCGTACGGGTGTGGTCAAGTATAACGCGGAATGCCTTTGTAACTTCTGCACTTTCACCGTACTTTTTACCCGTAAGCTCTTCTATTTTAGCTATAGCGTTTTCAAATATATCCGTTTCGTAGACGCTTGCCTTGCCGTTTAATATGCAAAGTGTGCGCTCTAAGCCCATACCTGTATCCACGTTGCGCTGTTTTAACGGCTCGTATTTGCCTTCTTCATTTTTGTTGTACTGCATGAATACGTCGTTCCATATTTCAAGGAACGTACCCTTGGGGGCGTTGTCAAAGTCGTAGGGGCCGAGTTTGTCCGCTTCCGCATGGTTACGTATAATGTGCATTTCGGTATCGGGACCGCAGGGGCCTGTTGTACCCGCGGGGCCCCACCAGTTGCCAGACTTGGGTAAAAAGAATATGTGGGAAGGCTTTATGCCGCACTGCTGCCAGAGCATAGCGCTCTCTTCATCCTTGGGACAGTCGGCGTCGCCCGCAAAGCAGGTTACGGCTATGTCGTCTACGGGGATGCCAAGGTATTCGGGTGAAGTTAAAAACTCAAAAGACCAGGGGATCATCTCCTTTTTAAAGTAGTCGCCCAAAGACCAGTTGCCCAGCATTTCAAAGAAGGTGCAGTGCGCTTCGTCGCCCACTTCGTCTATATCGCCCGTACGGACGCACTTCTGCACGTCGGTAAGGCGTGTGCCTGAGGGATGGCGTTCACCCAGCAGGTAGGGTACGAGCGGATGCATGCCTGCCGTAGTGAACAGCACCGTGGGGTCGTTTTCGGGTATAAGCGATGCCGAAGGTATTACGGCGTGCCCCTTAGATTTAAAAAAGTCCAAATATAGTTGTCTTAAAGATTCTGATGTAAATATCTTTTGTTCCATATTCTTTATTTCCATATTATTATATTAATGATTATAATATTATTTTATAGTTTATTGCTTTTATGCTTTCAGGGTTTGGAGATCTCTCCACGCGTTCGCTAACGCTCACTTGGTCGAGATGACAGCCCCTGCGGGGCTGTACAGTGCCTTTGGCACTGTCATTTCGAGTGGAGCATAGCGTAATCGAGAAATCTCCTATCGTCAGCGTAACTTGTACCAAAGCAACGGCAGTTGCTTATGCTCTACTACCATTTTAGTTTATTGCTTATATGCTTTCAGGGTTTGGAGATCTCTCCACGCGTTCGCTAACGCTCACTTGGTCGAGATGACAGCCCCTGCGGGGCTGTACAGTGCCTTTGGCACTGTCATTTCGAGTGGAGCATAGCGTAATCGAGAAATCTCCTATCGTCAGCGTAACTTGTACCAAAGCAACGGTAGTTGCTTATGCTCTACTACCATTTTAGTTTATTGCTTTTATGCTTTTAGGGTTT
>JAJQDC010000052.1:11760-25969 GCA_021202395.1 Clostridia bacterium
TGTACCAAAGCAACGGCAGTTGCTTATGCTCTACTACCATTTTAGTTTATTGCTTTTATGCTTTTAGGGTTTGGAGATCTCTCCACGCGTTCGCTAACGCTCACTTGGTCGAGATGACAGCCCCTGCGGGGCTGTACAGTGCCTTTGGCACTGTCATTTCGAGTGGAGCATAGAGTAATCGAGAAATCTCCTACCGTCAGTGTAACTTGTACCAAAGCAACGGCAGTTGCTTATGCTCTACCACCATTTAATAAAGTGTAAATCATCCCCTCATCCGTCTCCCTACGGGAGCCACCTTCCCCCATAAAAGGGGAAGGCAAGAGAAAAGAAACTTTCAATATCAATTTCAATTCAACCTTTATTATTTTAGAATATAATCCGCGTTTTGGCAAGCCAAAACGCGGTCAATTTGATTTAATTCTATTTTCAACTTGATTTAATTCTGTTTTTTATAAACTTCGTAGCCGTCTTTGCCGTCCTTTACGGCGTAGCCCCTGCCGTCAAGCTCTGCACGCAGAGTATCTGCCAGAGCCCACTCCTTGTTCTTTTTAGCCTGCCAGCGGCGCTCTGCAAGCTCCACTATGTCCGCAGGAATCTCTTCCTTATTTTTATCGGCTACTTCTTTAAGGTACCCATCCGCATCCTTGGTAAAAAGCCCCAGCAGCGAGTAAGTCTTTTTTATCTGCCATACGTCGCCAGCAGCCGTTGCGTCGCCTGCGGCAAGTTTTGCAGAAACCTTTTTAAAGAACCCATACAACAGCGAAAGCGCAAGCGCGGTGTTAAAGTCGTCGTCCATGCAGCGGTTGAACTCATTATCTATCTCTGCATTGCCATTACCGCCATTGCCGAACTTTTCTTCCACCGCCTTGATTACCTTATAAAATTCGGTAAGGTGCCTTTCGGCTTCGGGGAAAAGGTTGTCGGTAATGTTTATGTCGTTGCGGTAGTTGGTTTCAAGCAGGGCAAATTTTATGGCTTCGTTGGTGTATTTTTCAAGCAAATCTTCAAGCAGCAGGCTGTTGCCCAAAGACTTGGACATCTTTTGTCCGTTTACCTTTATAAGCCCGTTGTGCGTCCAGTACTTTACAAACCTTTTGCCCGTTAAAGCTTCCGTCTGCGCAATCTCGTTTTCGTGGTGGGGGAATATAAGGTCTCTGCCGCCGCCGTGTATATCTATCTGCTCGCCGAACGCGGCGCGGTTCATTGCGGAGCACTCTATATGCCAGCCGGGCCTGCCGTTGCCCCAGGGGGAATTCCAGTAAATCTCCCCTTCCTTTGCAGCCTTCCAAAGGGCGAAATCGGCGGGGTTGCGCTTTTCGTCGGCATTTTCTACCCTTACTCCGTCAAGCATATCTTCGGGGGAACGGTTAGAAAGACAGCCGTACGCGGGGAAAGAGGACACGTCAAAGTACACGTTGCCGCTGTCTGCCGCATATGCGTGCCCCTTTTCAATAAGTTTTTGTATAAAGTCCTGTATGTTGCCGATATTTTCGGTAGCCTTAAGCCACACGTCGGGGTCGGATACGTCAAACTTACGCATTACTTCGTCAGTCTTTTTTATCATCATTTCGGCATACTTATCGGCAGGTATGCCCGTCTCTTTGCTCTTTGCGATAATCTTGTCGTCTACGTCGGTGTAGTTGCGTGCATACTTTACTTTGTACCCGATCTTTTGCAGATACTTGCGCATTATATCATAAATAAGCGCCTGGAACGCATGTCCTATGTGCGCCTCGCCAGACACGGTAATGCCGCAGGCGTACATCTTTACTTTGCCTTCTTCCAAAGGTACAAACTCTTCTTTCTGCCTTGTAAGTGTGTTATATATACGCATATGTTACTCCTTTATGCTCTCTTGTAAATTTTCTTCGCCATCCCCTTCTTTCTGTTCGGGAAGGGTAAATTTTTCAGGTACGGTTTTGCCGCACTCTTTTGCCAGAGACACCAGCATATCCTGCAAATACTCCGTCTTTTTTAGCAGATACGTTATGTTCGTCTGGTAGGAGTCTTCCTTTTCCTGGTACAAATCTATGCCGTCTTTGCTGCCGCCGATGCGCACTATACGGGCGGGTACGCCCACCACCGTGGCATGCGGCGGAACGTCTTTAAGCACTACCGCACCAGCGCCCACCTTTGCATAGTCGCCTACGGTTATGTTACCAAGAACTTTGGCACCTGCAGATATTACGCAGTTTTTGCCTATGGTAGGGTGCCGCTTGCCCGTCTCTTTGCCCGTACCGCCAAGAGTGCAGCCCTGGTACAATATGGTACCTTCGCCCACTTCGGCAGTTTCGCCTATTACCACCCCCGAGCCGTGATCGATAAATACTCCGGGGGCAATTTTTGCAGCGGGGTGAATTTCTATCCCCGTACGCTTGCGCGCCCACTGGCTGATTATGCGGGCAATCAGCTTTAATTTGATTTTGTAAAAGAACGCCGCCGCCCTGTGCCAGGACAGTGCGTGCACGCCCGAATAGGTAAGCCATATTTCGAACTTGCTTCTTGCGGCGGGGTCGTTTTGTTTGGCGGCGTTTATATCCGCCCTTAATTTTTTAAAAAACATTATATATTCCTACAAAAGTTTCTTTTCTCTTTTATCTTTAAAATACCTGCACAGCCTGCTTACGGCTAAACCTATGGTGGCAAAATAGAGTACGCTTACCGCAATGCCCGCAATAAACAGTGCTATCGTGTTAAACGGAAGCAACTGCACCTGCCGCAACAGGTTGCCTTCGGCAATGTCAAGAATGTAATCGCGGTAGGGCGTAACAAAAGGGTTATCCGAATGTATTATATACACCGCAAACGTATGGGCAGACAAAAATGCAAAGAACCTGCCCGCACTCTCTTTTACCTTAACCTTTGCAAAGGCGCACAAAAGGAATGCCGAGCCGACAAAAGTAAACGGGTTATTGTAGCAGTAAATATACCATTTTGTAACTTCGGCGTCATGAAAAACAGCCATAGTTACGCACAGAACGGCAAAATTTACCATACAGCACAAAAGGTAAAGCGCAAAGCACACGCTTGCCTTTTGCAGTTTATGCACGGGGTGCATACGTATTATCCTGCCCGTAACGTAGCACACGCAAGCCCATATAACGGAATAACCTGCATTTGTGCCGGTGTAAGATACCTTAACGGTAACGCCGCCGTCCTGCATGCCGTTTACGTATACGTAGTCGCCGGCAAAGCCCACAATGCAGAAGATTACAAGCATTACTATAAGCGCGTACAGCGCCGACTTGCCCGATAAATTATCTGTAATTCTGTTCAGTATGGGCGACAGCAGGCACAGCAAAAGGTATGCAGGTACAAACCAATGGGTAAACGGAAACAGCACCGCATCCAGTGCGGCATCTGCAAAGGACGCATAGTATGCCGTATCCAGCGCCGCCGCAAGGCATACGGATATTATGCCTATTGCCCAGCACTCGGCCAACAGGCTTACCACTTTGCCCGCCCGCAGGTTTATTTTAAGCCAGCCCGAAAGCAGAAAAAAGACGTTTACCCCCACTATTACAAAGCAATCTATAAAGGCGGCGGTGATGTTTAAAGAAAGCGCTTTAAAAAGCAGACTTTCTGTTACCGTTCCCCAGATGTTGCTCTTTGTAAGGTGGTGCGCCACGATAAACAGCATGGCTATAACGCGCAAAATATCCAGCCCGTAATTTCTTGTGTTGCGCAGTGTGTTGAGTTCCCGCCCGTCCGCTGTCTTGCGGTACGGCAGATAATTCACTTCGCTTTTATTCATATCTCTCTTATCTGAAACAAAAAAGCGCCGTGCATATATACTATGCAAAGGCGCTTTACCGCTGTTCCACTTTACTTTACCGCCGTATATAGCGGTCTTATTTTATCTCTGTTACGGGAGACACCCGCGGGGTATTAAGCCCGACCTTGCACACACAAATTTATGCTCACGCAAATCTTTTTGAATTGCTGTTCAAAAATCTTTGCCGTGATTCTTAAAGACAAACCAACCTTGCATAAATGCCACGGTTGTTTTTTCTTTCTTTTGCGCATTTGCTCAAAGCATAAATATTATATAATGCGCAAAATTCACTTCTTTACCGTAAGCTACAAGTAGGTTGTAGCAAATAGGGGCGCTTCGGTGAGGCAAAGCTACACCTTCGCAACACTATTAATTACAAATAGCCACGATTTGCTACGCAAATGCGTGATTAACGGTAAAAGATGCCTTGATGTGCAGACGGCGCAGCCACTTTATTTACCTTAAAAGACTTTCAGCTTAGATCTTATTCTCTGTATAGGGTAAAGTTAAAGATGTTTCCGTCATTCGGCTTTTATTTAATTTTTATAAATTATAATATATCGGCGGTTTATTTGCAAGCGATTTTAACCACATTATTTTCAGCGGTTTATATTGCTTTATAATAAGGTAAAGTATTTATAAACGTTCTTATTTATAAATAACTTTCGTGGCGCCGTACCTGCTGGTTTGCGCACAAAGTGCGCAAGGCTACAAGCTCGCGAAGTCCGCAGCTCGATGCTGCTATCTGCGCACATTTATCTGAAACCTACAATACGGTGCGTTCGGTCGCTTATAATAAGGTATACTTTATTATCCCCTCATCCGCCACTATGTGGCACCTTCCCCCGCAGGGGGAAGGCAAGGGTGGTAATGTGCTCCCCTACCCCCCCCACATGGGGAAGGCAAGGGTAGTAATGTACAAGTTACTCTTCTGGTTGGAGATCTCTCCACTACGGTCGAGATGACAGGCGGCGGTACCGCCTGTACAGCCCACAGGGCTGTCATTTCGACTGGAGCGTAGCGCTACTTTGCGCACCTTGTTTATAGCCGTCCCTGTAAGGGAAGGGGAACCGCCTGCGGTGGAAGGGTTTGCAGATAATTACGGCGCAAACTGGAGCAAAGCGGAATGGAGAAATCTCCTACCATTCTTCGCTTATTGTACCAAAGCAACGAAAGTTGCTTATACTATTACACCACTTTTATACAATCCTTCGCTGCCGCTCAGGATGACAAATTGAGCCGCTACTCCACATGGAAAGCAAAATGTACTATTCTTATCAGGTTTTGGAATCAAACTTGAATACGTCGCGGGAGTTGCCTATTACAAGAATATGGTCGTCTTGCCTGAAGCGGTATTCGGGCGACGGCGTGGGGTCTAACATCTTGTCGTTTTTTATGGCAACTATATTTATTTTATACTTACGGCGGATATCCAGCTCTATAAGCGTTTTACCTTCCCAGAACTTTAAAATGGGTACTTCAAATATGGCGTAGCCGTAAGAAAGCTGTATATAGTCGTAAAGGTTGTTGCCGCCAAGGCGCACAGCAAGCTTATCGGTAGCGTCGCCGTCGGCATAAATAACGTCGTCTGCACCGATCTTTTTAAGCAGCTCGCACTCGGTATCGCTGCGTGCGCGGGTGAATACAAACCTTGCACCCAGCCGCTTTAACATCATGGTGGTAATCATAGAGTCTTCAAGGTTGTCCCCTATGGTAATTACCACGTAGTCAAACGATGGAATATCCAGCTGCGAAAGGATATCTTCTGACGTGTAGTCGCCAATCTGGGCGTCGGCAAAGCGCATGGCAAGGCGTTCTACCGCCTTTTCGTTTTTATCTACGATCATAATGTCGTGCCCAAGGTCCTGTAACTTTTCGGCAAGCCTGGTACCAAACCTGCCCATTCCTATTATCAGTATGTTCTTTTTCATAATTTACCTTTATATTTGGTGTTGAATTTTAAACCCTTCCCCCGCAAGCGGTCCCCCTTCCCTTACAGGGACGGCAAGGTGTGGTACCCCGCTCTTGGCTCCCTTATTAGGACGAGTAATGCAGTTCTTGCAATAGCACTTACGCGCTATTGCTGCATTACGAGATGAGTTTGCGCATAATGCAATGCGCAAACGGTGCCCGCGCGAGCGTAGCGACACTTTGCGCACATTATCATAAAAGGTTTCAGATAATAACTGCGCAATTTTCGGCGGTTTATCATTGCCGCCGTTGAGAAAGCTGGCGCGTAGCGACTGAAGGGTTCACCTTATTTGACACAGTATTGCATGGTGAATGTTAAGCTGTAACTATCCTACCATTATGTGCTCTGACAGACGGGTAACCGCCGGGGGACGCCTGTTTTCTGAAAAGATTAAAACAAGCGCATAGCCGCCTATCCTGCCGAAGTACATAAGCACTATAAGCATCAGCTTAGAGAATAATGTAAGCGACGACGTTATACCCATAGAGAGCCCCGTTGCGGATATGGCAGATACAACTTCAAAAAGTATGCTCTTTATATCTATCGCGGTGCCGTCTGCCGCCACCCTTCCGCCGTCTACGCCGCAAATGAGCAGCACGCTTACTATGGCAGCCAGCATGTATATAACGGCAATGGCAATGGCGCTGTATATATCAGAAGGCTCTATACTGCGTTTAAACACGCTTACCTGCTTGTTGCGGCGGGAAGAAGCTATCATGGTAAGCACCAGAACGGCAAGCGTAGTAACCTTTATGCCGCCCGCAGTAGAGCCGCTGCCGCCGCCGATGAACATAAGCACCACGGTAAGCAGGTAGCCGCCGTCTGAAAGCCCGTTCATGTTTACCGAATTAAAGCCAGCCGTACGCGGAGTAATTGCCATAAACAGGCAGTTTACTATTTTATCTATAACGCCCATATCGCCCACGGTCGCGCTGTTGTTCCACTCAAAAAGCAAAAACAGCACCCAGCCGCCAAGTATAAGTATGCCCGTTGTGCTTAAGGCGATTTTAGCGTGCAGCGAATAGCGCGATATGTGGTGTTTGTGTTCCACCACGTCGTACCATACAAAAAAGCCAGAGCCGCCTGTTACTATAAGGGCAGACACGACAAGCAGCACAAGCGGGTCGCTTGCAAAGCCGCACAGCGACTGCTGCCCAAGGGCGTCGGTAAGGGCGAAGCCTGCATTGCAGAAAGACGATATGGAAGTGAACACCGAAAACCATATTCCCTTGCCCCAGCCTGCGGCGGGCACAAAGCTTATGCAAAGAAGGACTGCCCCCAAAAATTCAAATATAAACGTGCCGATAAAAATACACTTAAGCAAAGGCTTAAGCCCCGTACGCTGCAAACCGCCCGCCGACTGCATTATAAGCTTTTTGTCAGAAAGGGTTACGTTCTTTTTTACGAACAGCAACAACAGCGATATAAAGGTTATAAAGCCCAGACCGCCTATCTGTATAAGCACAAGTATTACCGCCTGCCCGAAGGTGGTAAACGTACTGTAAATTTCTGCTACCGTAAGCCCGGTTACGCAGGTGGCGCTTGTTGCGGTAAACAGTGCGGTAACAAAATTTGCCGAACCGCTTTTTACCGCAAACGGCAGGCACAACAGCCCCGTTCCCACGCCGATTATAAGCACAAAGCTCAATGCAACCAAAGCTACAGGTCTTATTTTAGGTTTTTTAAGTTTCATAATAATCTTTTTAAAAAGCCGCATTTACGGCGTATATGGTTATTATATCACATAACGGCAAAAAAATCAAGACGGGATACGCATACTACAACTATATTGCACTACTGTTATGTTTATGAAACGTTTTAACACAAATTTTGTGAAAATGTTAAATAATGCCGTCAATTATCTTGACATTATTTATCATATATACTATAATAGTGATAATAATAATTACAAATGTTATTTCTTAACAAAGGAGAACACTAAATTGAAGCGTGAAAGATTGGAAGAAGTCGCTGAAATTATTGATAAACGCGGCAAAATGACATTAGAACAGCTTGAAGAAGCTTTTCCCGACGTATCGCAGATGACTCTGCGCCGCGACCTTACCCAGCTTGAAAGCGACGGAAGGATTATCCGCGTGCGCGGCGGCGCAATGTCCGTTAAAGAAGTTCAAAAGATTTCCGGTGAAGTTTATACGCAAAAGGCTACCGTAAATATGGACGCTAAAATAGTAATAGCCCAAAAGGCTGCCACCCTTATAGACGAAGGCTCAAGCGTGTTCATAGCCGGCGGTACCACCGCTATGTACCTTTCTAAGGAAATGCCCGATATAAAGTGCAATATATTCACCAACGGCATTGCCGTTGCAATGGAGCTTGCACAGAAGAAGAATGTGAATATCACCGTGGTAGGCGGCCAGCTTATGAAAGACAATCTTTCTACCGCAGCGCCCGCCGCAAAAGAATACTTTATGCACACCAACTTTGAACTTGCCATAGTATCTGCAACGGCGTTTACGCCCGAACACGGGTTTACCTGCAACAGCCAGATAGAAAGCGACCTTTTGATGCAGGTATTTAAAAAGGCACGCCACGTTTATATGATGTTAGACAGTTCTAAAATCGGCAAGATTAACCCCTATACCTTTGCCCAGATAGAAGATATAGACGTACTTATTACCGACGACGTATTCCCCCGTGAATACAAGGCGCTGTTTGAACAGAACGATATAGTGGTAATGTAATAAGCTTAATAAAAAAGTTATCGGGCGGTCTTCCGCCCGATTTTATTTTGCATTGAATTGAATACACTTTTATTGCTGTAATTACTTAATCGCTCCACTTGTGCTTGTCAAGCGTACGGTCTTTTACGTCGTCGTGGTAGGCAAAATACTTTTCCCGTATAAGCTCTATGCCGCCTTCGGTTGCGGCAAGCCCCAACATATCTTCAAGCTCTTCTTCAGAAAAATCGCTTTCATCAAAGTCGCCGTCAAACGCAGCAGAAAGCTTTAATAAATCCCACCTGGTTATAGCCATTGAATCTCCTTTTCACAATTACCCCGTATATATGGCGCAATTATTCCATGCTAAGGTGGCGCTTTACCCACGGCAGCATAGATACCGCGTCCAAAATAAGGTTTATGCCGAACACCATTATATGCAGCGATATATGGTGAGAAGGCTCGTATAATAGCATGAATGCAAGCACGCCTTCTACCAGCGCCTTAATGATATGTGATATGCACCGCTCTGATGCAGCTATTTTACTAAAGGCATGGTTGAGCGCATGAGCAGCTTCAAACAGCCCCAGCACGCCCCATATGATGGAAATAAACTCAAGCGCCCAGTCATTTTCTACCAAAATCATTACGCCCATTGCGACTATGATTAAAGAAGTTGCCGTCTGGTTGGTTTTTACCGTGCGGTATTCTTTATTTACCAATGCGGCAATAAACCTGCCCAAGCCGAGTATGCACATTGCGGAGCCGACTATATAGGGCAGAACGTACTGCACCGTGTCGGTAAGCGTTACGCAAAGTATGCCCACCACAAGGTACAATGCAGAAAAAAGGTATGTAACCAAACCCCGCGGCAGACGCATCATTTTAGACACACGCGGTACGTTTACTTCCGAAGAAAATTCTTCTATTATAAAATCGCCGTAGCTGACGCGCTCTTCTTCCTCTTCGGCAAGTTCAGCGTCGGCATAGCCTGTATAGGCAAGCTCTTCTTCGTCGCCGCCTATAGCGCCGCTGCGCAGCCGTTTTGCCGTACCTGCGGAATAAGCAGAGTATGAATATTCCTCATCATCTTCCATAATTTTCCCCCAAGGCGCAATTACCTTAGCCGCCTTATATTAATTTTATCAAACAAGGCAAACAATGTCAATATATGTTTTGAATATTTGTAGTAAAATAAGAACGTGGTAAGTTGCTATCCGTCATTGTGCGTGAGCATTACCATACCTTGCCGTCCTTACAGGGACGGCTATAAGGCGGTAAAAAGCATTTGCAACGCAAGTTGCAATGTTTATCACGACTTTTATACGATTCTTCGCTTCGCTCTGAATGACAAAAAAAGCAACTACGTCGTTCCACTCTTATTCTATCGGCTTACCAAGTATGTCATTGCGAGCGTAGTGTAACGTAAGCGTGGCAATCTCGCCCGAACGGGCGGCAGTAGTGTAATTCCGACAGTTCAATGCTTTTTACCGCATTATTATTTTGTACAGAGCAACACAGTTGCTAATCATTACGATACAGAAAAATACACGGCGGTGCCGTGTACTTTTATCAATATCAAATATTTACCATTTAATTATTTTAACCGCCGTAACTTTCTATGGCAGTTTCAAGCATGGCAAGCTTGTCGGTAATGTCTGTATCTCTGTCAGAATAGCTATAGGTTACTTCGGTAGTGGATGATACCGAAACTGAAAAACCTGATATAGAGCCGTCCCACAATTCGCTTATGGTATAAGAATAGAACAAGCCGTTATCCCACACACGGAATATTATTGCAAGGCTCTGCCATTCGCAGTCGTCAGAAGAGTTAGATTCACACAGCATTGCGTGAGACGCTTCGTCGGCATTGGCAACATCGGGATCTATAGTCAAAATTACGATGTAACCGTTATCACCGCCATCCCACAGTTCGCCTTCGCTTATGTATGCACTGCTTATAATATCGTCTGCAAGAATATTTATATTACCGTGCACCACTGCGTCAGAAGGGTTGTCAGCGGCAACAGCCACTATATCATCGGCAATGCCGTCTAAACTGAGTTGGTCGCCTTCTGCCTTCTGTATGGGGTTGTCCTGCGTGCCCCAGTCAGAGTTATCTACGTTCCATGTGCACGTTAAGTAGCCTTCCACATCGTACTGCACGTCGCTGCCGGAAAAGCGGTAAAGCACATTCGTATCCTTTACAAAGCGCAGTTTACAGCTTTCAAACGCACTCTTCATTGCAGAAACGGTGCCCTTTGCACTGTCTACATTCTTTATGGTGTAGTGGTATTTGTAGCCTTCAGTCTCATCGCTTTTGTTGATAATCAGCTTATAGTCCTGCTTGGTTGCCGTAGAAGAGCCCAAAGAACCAAGGTCGGTATTGCCGAGCTGGTCAGAAAAATATACGTACTTATCAATATATTCTTCGTTGTAGCAGGCGTAAGCATACAGCTTTGCAGCTGCCGTCTTTGCCGCTGCCTGCACTTCGGTATTTTCGGTATCAACTTCCCCCTTAACAAGGTGGCTGTTTGCTACCGAAAGATATTCGCTTATGGCAGACTTGCTCTCACTTTCGTAAGGGGCGGATACGGCGGGATATACGTTGGTATCCTGCAACACGTAGCCGCTGTTAGAGCCTGCTTCCTTTTTACAGCCCGCTAAGCTGAAAATAAGTACGGGTACTAAACAGAGAGTACAAATTGTTAAAATTTTTCCTTTCATTGTTTACCTCTTTATACTGCAATTATAGCACGGTTATCTGCCCCGTTGCAACTTTTTTAAGTAAAAAACATATACAACAGGCATTAAAAATCACAATTTTATAATTTTATGCTTATTTTTGATATTACCCTTCGTAAACAAACGCCGTCTGCCACAGGCCACATTTAAAGCGCTTTGCTATGTGTTCACATTTACACATGAATATATAAAAAATACTGTAGCCTTCGCCGTAAAGCGTTTCAAGGTTACCCAGCCCCTTAGAAATTATTACGTCGCTTTCGCTTAAAAGATTGAGCGTTTTGGCGTTTACTTCCTTTAAATAGGTGCCGGGTATGGCGCAACCATTGTCTTCTATGATAGCGTAATCGCTTAAATTTACCATGGCGGCATCCGTGCGTGTTACGTCGTTGATTATATCGCCGCCGCGCACAAGGCTGGTTACGGTAATTGCGGGGTAAAGCTCTTTTATTATGCGTATAAAAATTTTATCAAACACAATCTCGCCGCAGTTGTCGTGTATATACAAAAGAGTTTTTGCCGCAGAAAGCCGCTCTTTAAACTTGGCAAGCACGTCTGCATTTACGGCGGCGCGCGCGGCACAGCCGTCTACATACTCAAGGCTGCTTTCGCTTAAATCGGCAAGCTTGGCAAAATCTATGTAGTTGGCGGACGCTGCATACTTTACCGCTTCTGCAATCGGGTCGGGGGAAGAGATTATTTTTTTATAGATAGCGTCTTCCTTATTAAGAACGGCAAGGTTGAACATCTTTTTCTGTTCGGTATAATCTATTCCGCCGCCGAATATGCTGCGGTGAATGTTGTCTATATCCTTCATCAAAAGGGGCGCGCAGCTCTCTTTTTTGGCATTGTCGCATAAGGTACGCACTTCCCTTCGGAACTGTTCCACTTTGACAGAATCGGTCTGCACCGACATTACTTTTTTCATCTGGCTGTTTTCAAGGCAGCCCTTACATTCTTCGTCTAAAGTCATTGGCTTTACTATATCCCCTTTTTAATTTTACATAATTTCGGTTTAAGCGGTTTCAATCTCAAACATATTACTACCGCAAAAATCTGAACAGAAAAGCGTGCAGTTACCACACTTTACATTTTCAGCCTTAAGCTTATTGAGTACGTCGTCGGGCGTCAATCTGCTTTCTGCAATAAACTCGTAAATACCGACGTTCTTGCCGTTAAAAATCTTAACTACCCTTGTACCGAAGTTAATCGCACTGTCAATCAGATCGGCAATTTGATCAAAATTTTTATCGTCAAGCGGTAAAGTTATCTCTTTATCGTAACCGAAAAAGCAAACCATATCCTGGGGAAATGTTGCAATTTTTACCGAGAAAACGTGATCGCCATAGCCATATATATGTATAAGATACATATCTTCAGTAGAGACCGCAACCTGCGTCCGCACAATGCGGCTATTGTTGTTTAAAAGATTTTCCAGCCTTTCAATAATGCTTTTCACGCAGAACTCCAAAAAAATGATATGTACAGATAGATTATAACACCGATAACCCGCAAAATCAAATGGTATTTACAAAAACCACAAAATTTCAGCAGATAAACATTTTTGGAGCAATTGATGTATGTGCATAAGGGTAATGTGAAAATATGAGCAATTATATAATTGGTGCGGTAATTAATGCAGTAATTGGTGCGGTACTATACCGCAATTAACGGGGGATTATAACGTCGTTATTATCCCCTCATCCGCCACAATGTGGCACCTTCCCCCATAGAAGGGGAAGGCAAGGTGTGTAGCGTTGCTACCCTACCACACGAGAAGGCAAGGGATGGTACTCTTGACTCCCCTTCACCGTCGGCTTACCAAGTACGTCATCCTGAGCAAAGCGAAGGATATCTGCGCCATATAATCTGAAACCTTTTACAATAAGGTGCGCAGAGTGTCGCTTCGCTCGCGCGCGAGTACTCGCGGACGATTAAGTAATACCGCCCATTCAATGCTTTTTTACCGCATTTTAGCATTCCCCTTGAGGGGAAGGGGTGAGCAAACATTTCTCCAAACAGCACTTATGCGCTGTTTGGGTTGGCGAACAGAGCAAATGCAAAATGCAAAGCATTTGCGATGACCGAAACGGCGGTTTATCCTTGCCGCCGTTGAGACCCGCTTGCGGTGGATGAGGTGTTTTATTATAAATTATTTTACACCTCATCTGCGCCTTATTATCTGAAATTTTTTAAATTAAGGTGCGCAGAGTGTCGCTTCGCTCGCGCAGTCAGCTTTGCTGACAGCTTCCCCTCAAGGGGAAGCCTTTATTGCGGTATACCTATTATTAAATAAAGAACATTTTTATTTTTAAACAACGCTTCTGCCGTCCTGCCTGCTGGTCGCCAGTTATCTGCGCCTTATAATCTAAAACATTTTATAATAAGGTGTAGAACCCGTTTTGCGCCCATTTATCTGCAAACCCTTCCACCGCAAGCGGTCCCCCTTCCCTTACAGGGACGGCTATAAATAAGGTGCGCAAAGTAGCGCCATGCTCACACGCAATGACGTATAGACTACTGGCGTTTATAACAAGAAGACTAAATATAAAAATAAACCAGACGGGTATATCCCGTCTGGTTTATTTTGAAATCCGGCAACGTTCTTCTCAGGCGCATTAAGGAAAACATGCGCCTTCGGTCAACACAAACGCTTTTCATTATGCGTTTGCTTATCTCAAGCACACAAACAGCGCATAAGTGCTGTTTGGAGAAATGTGCTTTCGACCTCCCAACCGTTACACGGATTGGGAGAATGCTGCTAAACTGCAAAAAGGAAAGATAGTAACTAAAGTTACTATCTTTCCTTTTTGAAATCCGGCAACGTTCTATCCTCCCAATCCGTGTCCAGATTAGTACTTTCGACGATATAGAGCTTAACTTCTGTGTTCGGTATGAGAACAGGTGGATCCTCTACTCAATTATCACCGGAATGGCTATATAACGGCATTGAGCCGATAATATACTTGATCTATTCAGCCATAGAAGACTGACAACTACATAAAGGAAGCAAAGGGAAGAAATCAAATAAAAAGGTTA
>JAJQDC010000026.1 GCA_021202395.1 Clostridia bacterium
GCGCAGAGTGTCGCTACGCTCGCGCGCGAGTACTCGCGCCCGAAAAGCAATTCCGCCGATTCAATGCTTTTGTACCGCTTTTATTATCAATTAAAACCTTAACTGCACGCTGCCGCCGTCGCCGCCCTTTTGCTTTAACGGTACTATCTTTACAGGCGCAAGGGGCGGGTTGCGTTTAATCTTTTTGCCGCGCGAAATGCGGTTTTCTATAGTGATATCTTCGGTGCTGATTTCTGCAACCGACTTATCTTCGTTAACTATAGCAAGCGTGTAAGGTATTGTTACGTAATCGGCAAAAAGCAGCTTGCCGCAGTCCTTTACGTCGGCTATAATTACACCCTTGCGCGCCCTGCCTATGGGATCTATTATAGAAGATATTACTCTCTTGAAATAGCCCGACGCGGATACGGTAATAATCTCTCCTTCGCCGTTTATCTGCGAAGCAAAAATTATCCTTTCGTTGTCGTCTATATTCATACCGCGCACGCCTGCCGCCACCCTGCCGTGTACGGGAACGTCGTCTTTTACGGCATTAAGGCACATACCGCCTTCGGTTACAAAGAACATGGTAGAAAATTCGTCTTCGTCATAATTTTCCACATTTATAACGGTATCGCCTTCTTTGAGCTTGATTGCCTGGTAGCAGCCCTTTGCAAGGCTGTATTCATCCCAGGGGGTACGTTTTACCGCGCCTCCCGCAGTAAAGAAGATAAGATCCCCGTGCCGCTCTTCCTGCGTAAACAGTTTAACGGGCACTTCATTGGGCAGTGCGTCGGGGCAGATATCCCTTAGCTTAAAGCCCGCAGCCCTTGGCGTGGTAATATCTATATTTTCAAGATTTACATAAATGCAGTTGCCAAGGTTGGTAAAGCATACAAGGGTTGCGTCTGACTTTACGAACACCGCCTGTTTGTGCATTGCGGTAAGCGCCGAAGTTGCCGCAAGCGGACGCTTGAAGCGGTTTACAAAATCGGGCTTTTCGGTAAAGCGCAGCGTGCCTGCCGCAGTAACGGAAACAGCCCAGTCGGTTACGGCGCGCTTTACGTCATCACGCTTTACGGCTATCGTCTGCCCGTCCTTTACTATCTGCGAACGGCGTTCGCTCTTGTATTTGCTCTTTATCTCTTTGATTTCCGTCTTTACAATTCCCCACTGAAGGTTCTTGTCTGCAATTACGGAATTTAAGTAATCTATCTTTTTATTCAGCTCGGCAAGTTCCTGCTCAAGCTTGGTAACTTCTAACTTGGCTAAGCGGGCAAGGCGCAAATCTAATATAGCCTGGGCCTGCCGTTCAGAAAGGTCAAAGCGTTCCATAAGGCGCTTTCTTGCCGCGGGGGTGCTTTCTGAAGTTTTTATAATGCGTACAACTTCGTCTATGTTGTGTACGCCTATTATAAGCCCTTCCAATATATGTTTGCGGGCAAGAGCTTCTTTAAGTTCAAACTTAGCCCTGCGCAGCACAACCAGCCGCTGGTAATTTACGTAGTATTTGATTATATCTAACAGACCGAGCTGCTGCGGCTTGCCGCCCGCTATGGCAACCATGTTTATGCCGAAGGTGCACTCCAGATCGGTATACTTGAACAGAGTGGCAATAATCTTGTCTACGTCGGCTTCCTTTTTGCACGTTATCACGGCACGCATGCCCGTGCGGTCAGATTCGTCCACGATGTCGGTTATGCCCGAAAGAAGTTCCTTTTTATCTTCCTTTAAAAGCATAATCTTACGCAGCAGTTCCGCCTTGTTGGTCTGGTAAGGCAGTTCGGTTATCACTATAAGCTTTTTGCCCATAGGCCCCGTTTCTACCGAATATTTGGCACGCAGCGTAATTTTACCCCTGCCCGTTTCGTAGGCTTGTACAAGCTCGTTTGCTATGATGTAGCCGCCGGTAGAAAAATCGGGACCGGGAATGATTTTCATCATTTCTTTAAGGGATATGCGGGGGTTATCTATATAGGCGCACACGCCGTCTATCACTTCGCCAAGGTTGTGCGTAGGTATGTTTGTTGCAAGCCCTACGGCAATGCCGTTTGCGCCGTTTACCAGCAGATTGGGGAATCTGCCTGGGAGTATGTCCGGTTCAAGAAGGCTGTCGTCAAAGTTTAAAGAAAAGGGTACAGTCTCCTTATCCATATCTTTAAGCAGCTCAAGCGCAAGCGGCTCAAGGCGGGCTTCGGTATATCTCATTGCGGCGGCGGGGTCGCCGTCTACCGAGCCGAAGTTGCCGTGCCCGTTTACAAGCGTCATACGCATGTTGAAGTCTTGCGCCATACGCACCATTGCGTCGTATACAGAGCTGTCGCCATGGGGATGGTATTTACCCATGCAGTCGCCGACTATACGTGCAGACTTTTTATGGGGCTTATCGGGCGTTAAGCCCATTTCCATCATGGTATAAAGTATACGGCGCTGGACGGGTTTAAGTCCGTCTTCTACGCGGGGCAGCGCCCTGTCTAAGATTACGAATTCTGCATATGTCAGCATAGCCTGGGGCATAACCTCTTCCATAGGGGTTACAAAAACATTGCCCTGGGGTATAGACGTCTGGATATCTTCGTTTTTCTTTTTTGCCATAAGACCTCTCTTTCTTCTTTTTCGCTCAAATCTTTTTGCATTGCTGTGCAAAAACATTTGCAGCGACTTTAGAAGACAACCATTCTTGACTTAAAAGCCTGCGAATGTTTTTCTTCTCTTTTGCGCATTTGCTCGGGGCATAGATATTTTATAATGCGCAAAATTCACTTCTTTACCAAAAGCCGCAAGCAGGTTGCAATTATTATATTTAATATGTTGCTCTTGGCTTCCCTTCACCATCGGCTAACTAAGCACGTCATTGCGAGCGTAGCGTGGCAATCTCGCCAGAGCGTAGCGGCTGGCGCCCGAATAGCAATTCCCCCGATTCAATGCTTTTTTACCGCATTATAAATAAACATTATTATTTTTAATGCAATAACGTTTACCACCGCAAATATGCCGCAATTAATCGTCGTAGTCGTCTTTTTCTTTTTCGTTTTCGTCTTTAATTTTAACGCGCTCTATAAGCCCGTCTACCTTATTGAAGTCGGCATTGGTTGCCAAAAATTCCTTTCTGCCTTCTACCTTGTCGCCCATAAGCATTTCTACCACGTTTGCCGCTTCGGCACGGTCTTCTATGCTCACCTGTATAAGGTTCCTTGTTGCAGGGTTCATGGTGGTATCCCAAAGCTGGTCGGCAGACATTTCGCCAAGACCTTTGTAGCGCTGTATCTGGTAGCCCTTACCTACTTTTTTGATTTTTTCGTCAAGCTCGGCATCGTCGTAAGCGTACTCTACCACGTCCTTTTTATAGATCTTGTAAAGGGGCGGCATGCCGATATAAACGCAGCCTGCACGGATAAGATCTACCATATACTTAAAGAAAAACGTAAGCAATATGCAGCGGATATGAAAGCCGTCCTGGTCGGCATCAGAAAGTATTATTACCTTGCGGTATTTAACTTTGTCTATGTCAAAATTCTTGCCGAAACCCGCACCTATGGCAGAAATAAGCGTCTTTAACTCTTCGTTCTGCAGAGCCTGCAGGGCTGACTTTTTTTGTACGTTAAGCGGTTTGCCGCGCAGGGGCAGTATAGACTGGAACTGCCTTACCCTTGCCTGTTTTGCCGTACCGCCCGCACTGTCGCCTTCCACTATAAACAGCTCGTTCTGATCGGGGTTTTTACCCGAACATGCGGCAAGCTTGCCCACAAGGTTAAGCCCGTCGTTTTCTGAAGCGGCTTTGGCTACGTCCCTTTCGGCGCGGTGCTTAATGCGGTCGTCGGCGGCAAACTTTGCTTTGCGGGCTATCTCGTCAAACACAGGTTTGTTGCCCCTTGCGTTTACAAGCGAAGCAAAGCCTTCGGTTACAACCTGCTCTACTATGGGGCGCACTTCGGGGTTGCCCAATTTGGTCTTGGTTTGCCCTTCAAACTCTACATTGTTCATCTGCACGGTCAAAACGGCGGTAAGACCTTCCTTTATGTCATCCACAATAAATGCGGGATCTTTAGCCTTTAAAACGCCGTTAGAACGGGCATATTCGTTAATGAATTTTAAAATACCGTTTCTGAAGCCCGTCTCGTGGTAGCCGCCTTCTACGGTAGAGATATTGTTTACAAACGAGTAAAGATTTTCTACGTCGTCTTTGGTGTGGCTGAGTGCGAACTCTACCTTTATTTTGCCTGTGGGGAAGCCCTTAAGCGTAATATCCTTTACCGCGCTGTAATACAGCGGGTTGGTATAAGCCTTGGGCTTATCGTCGTTAAGGTAATTTACAAAGTCTATAAGCCCGCCGTCGTATTTGTATGTTACGGGCTCCCGTGCGGGCAAAAGCTCTTTGGTAACAGTTTCGTCGTCGCCTTCGCCCGATGTAACCGTGCGGTACAGCTTGCGCTCGTCTATAAGGGTGAGCTTTAAGCCTTTATTTAAAAAGGCAAGTTCTTTAAGCCGTTTGGATATAGTGTCGTAGCTCCATTCAACCGTTTCAAACACACGGTCGTCGGGCATAAAGTGTACGGTGGTACCCTTACCCTGGGCTTTTACCCCAGTGTTTTGCAGGGGCGACTGCGGAATGCCGCACAGCCACTTTTTTTGCGCACTGTCGTAAGAAGACGTAAACCGCATTTTGTATACGTTACCGCGCCGTACTTCCACTTCTAGCCAGCGCGACAGCGCATTGGTAACAGACGCACCCACGCCGTGCAGCCCGCCCGAAAAGGCATAGTTGCCTTCGTCAAACTTGCCGCCTGCATGCAGCTTGGTAAATATCAATTCTACGCCGCTTATGCCCGCCTTTTTGTTGATGTCTGTGGGCATGCCCCTGCCGTTATCTGCCACGCAGGCAGAGCCGTCTTTGCAAAGGGTTACGGTAATTTCGTCGGCAAAGCCGTTAGCAGCTTCGTCTATAGAGTTGTCTACAATTTCCCAAAGAATATGATGCAAGCCCTTAACGCCCGTAGAACCTACGTACATACCGGGGCGCATACGCACCGCCTCTAACCCTTCAAGAATTTTAAGGTCGTCTGCATCGTATTTATTTAACGCTGGTTTTTTTGCCGCCATATCTGTATTGCTCCGTTTTTTGCCGTTATGTAAAATACATTCATCTTATTATACAATATATGGTGGATAATTGCAAGGATAAGCACAATAAAAAGTTAAAATTTGATTAAAAATGTTTTAGCATCACATTTAATTTTGCACATAAGCGAAAATTTTAAACGCAAAAAAAGCAGAGCCTGCACCCTGCTATGTAAAGTATATTTAAGTTATTGTAATGATTTGCAACTAACGTTGCACTATACAAGTTACTCTTCCGGTTGGAGATCTCTCCACTACGGTTTGCGCAGTTATTATCTGAAACCTTTTATATTTAAGGTGCGCAAAGTAGCACTACGCTCACGCGAGATGACAGCTCTGCGAGCTGTACAGCCCGACAGGGCTGCCATTGCGCGTGAGCGTAACACTACTTTGCGCACCTTATTTATAGCCGTCCCTGTAAGGACGAGCTACCATTTCTTTAAACAGCACTAGTGCGCTGTTTATGGCGGCGAGATGAGCAAGCACATATGCAAGTGCTTGCGGTGCCCGAAGCGGCTGATGTCCTTACAGCCGCTGAGACAAGTTCACAACGGACGGATGAAGGGATAATATTGCTTTCCTTATTATTAGAAAATAAAACGTTATTATTTTTAAAAACTTATGTGCCGCCGAACCTGCTGGTCGCCAGTTCTGGCGGGATTGCCACGCGGTAGAGCCCGCTCGCAATGACATAAAGTGTTCTGTCGGTTTAATATGGTAAAAAATCATCAAACCATTTTACCTTAAACTTCTATCTCGGTAACGCCGTCGTTTATAAGGTAGCACATCTCTTCGTGCACCTGCACGTCGCCGCTGATTTTTTCTACAGGCATTTTTAAATATGTTACAGTGCCTTCGGCAAGCAGAGTGCCACCCGCCTTTATGGTTGAGTGCACGGTAAAAAAGTGAGCCATATCCTTTACCACTTCTCCCCTGCCGGTAAGCTTTGTATCGTAAATAACGGGCTTGCGGTACTTTACTTCTAACGAAGTTGTAACGCCCCATATGCTCTCTTCACCCGTCTTTGCCCACATGGCGCGTAAGCCAAGTTCGTCTAACATGCTGGCAATAAGCCCGCCGTGTACCCTGCCGGGGTAGCTCTGGTGTTCTTCGCGGTATTCAAACAGCGTTGCCACGCTGCCGTCTTCCATATTATAAAAGGGTGCTTTAAGCCCGAATTGGTTATCCAGCCCGCACACTGCGCACATTCTGCTGTTTAACTGCTTTTTTATCACTTTCATTTTATCACCTTAAAATATAACCAAACGGCGGCATTGCGCCGCCGTTTAAAAGTTAATTATTCTTTGCCTGACTTTTTGCCTTTTGCAATCTTTTTGCGGGTTTTCTTTTCTTCTTCGTCAAGGTCTATAACGTCTATATCTCCCTTTTCTTTGGGTTTGATAACTACAAGAAGTATAATACCTATAAGCGCTGCACCTGCTACCGCAAGAAGGATAACTGATGCAAGGTTGTCCTGAAGCCATTTAGATTCACCCGTAAGTTCTTCTGCCGCCGCAGACGAGCTTATTACCAGGTAACCCGTTTTATTGTCGGTTATATACGTTGTATCTTTAACTACCAGCCTTATTACGTAGAAGGTGTTTTCTTCCTGGGGAATAAACGAAAGGCTGTCGGGATCCCACTCGTAATCGCAGTAATCGTCGTAGTACTCATCCGTCTCTTCCAGATCGTCAAGCGCCGTTATAATAGTGAAGTACTGCGAATTTTCTTTGAACCATGCGTCAAACGTTGCGTAATCGTCGTCGGCGTCCTTTATCATTGCAAGCAGATCTGAATAAGAGATTGTGCCGTACATTTCGGTGTATGCAGCACGGTCAAATTCATAAAGGGTGTAAGACGTTTCGTAGCCCGAATTAAGCCCCGTTATGTCAAACGAATCTGCACTGTATTCAGAATCTACGTAAGCAATATCCTGCGCTTCGGTAGCCTTTACAACCAGACCTTCGTACGTTACGCTGAATTCAAAGTAGGGTACGTAATCCCACAGTTCGCTTTCCGCATCCGACAACATGCTTGAAATGTCAGAAGATGTAAAGGTGATCTTTTCCCATTCAAACGAACCGTCTTCCTGCTCTTCGTAGCTCCAGTAATACATGTCGTTGCTGAGCGAATCGGTTGCAAATATTACAAAGCGGTATGTGCCGTCTGAAGTGAGTTCCAGCGAAAGTTCGTTGAAGTCAAGCGACGTGCTTGAAGAAACGCTTGAGCTGTCGCCCGCTATATAATATATAGAATAAGTAAGCTCTCTGTAGCCGTCAAGGTTATCCGTTACATACCATTCAAAAGAAGGAAGGTAAAAATAGTTGTCGTCGCCCGCGGTGGGGTTCTGTTCTTCAAATGCGATATCCACAGCAGCCTGGTAAGCAGCCATAAGCTCTTCTAAACTGTCGTAAACATAGTTGCCTTCCGGCGAAGTGCCGTCTGCATTCTCGTCATAGGGGATGTAGCTGTAGCTTACGCCTTCGTAATCTTCGGTTACCCTTATAAACTTGCTTTCGTATGCGGTGCCTTCGTTTACCGTTTCAAGGTAGAAGTCATCTGCATACCATTCTATATAAACGTCATCTGAAGTGCCGCCAGAAGCGGTGCTGTCTTTTATGGTGAAGTAAATTTTAACAAGGCACCTTGTGGTGTAGCCGTAATAAGTTGTATCGGTAAGTTCGCTTGTTGAACCGTAGTAACCGTTGCAGTCTATAAATGCGTAGGTATCGCTTGTGCTTACCGACGTAAACTCTACTGCAGGGTCGCCGTCTTCGGCGTCTTCGGTGTCTACTTCAAGGTTGATTTCGCCTGCCGCCTGTTCTTCGGTAAGAATGTAATAGTTGATTGTCGTGCTGGGCGATGTTGCAAGCACGTCTATTACCGCATAGCTGAACTCTATGCCGTAGCCGTAGCGGACGGTTGTAAAGTCTTCGTCAAGGCAGAGTACGGGGGGCTGGTCGTCGGTTACCGTCATGGAACCTGAAGAACCTGAAAGTTCAAAGCTCTGCCCGTTAAGGCTGTATAACACCATCTCTGCGGCGGAACCGTCGCTGATGCCGCTTGCGCTGAACGTCAGGGGAATAACCGAAGTGC
Organism: Clostridia bacterium; assembly: GCA_021202395.1. Classification (GTDB taxonomy): domain Bacteria; phylum Bacillota; class Clostridia; order Christensenellales; family Borkfalkiaceae; genus Coproplasma. The sequence goes on from JAJQDC010000026.1 coordinate 8,194, forward strand.
TTGAAGAAGATGATACGTATTTAGAATAGGTAGTACCCATATTCTTTAATTCGTAAGAACCTTCCGTCGTGCCGTCGCTTACGCTTACGTAATAGGTGCCAAGTTCATAGCCTGTAAATTCTATTGTTATGCTGCTGTAGCCGAATGCCTGGGAATCTGCACTTGCGTTGTTTATATCATCTTCCGTAGGTTCTTCGGTGCCTGCTATAACGTAAACGCATTCAGCACTTTCTTCATCCACACCGGCAACAAAGGTTAAATAGTTTGTTGTAACGCCGTCTTCGGTAAGGGTGTACTGCTGCGACTGGAACTTGATGGTAAACGTTTCAAAGGAAAGTTCATCAAAACCTATCGTCATAGAGAACATGCCTTCTTCTGCCGTGCCGTCGTCATCGGTATCTGAATACCACTTGAACGCAAGGTTTTTACGGTAAGTTACGTAATCGTCGTCAGAATTGAATACAAACCCTGTGTAGTAAGTTTCTTCGTCAGAACTGTATTCGTCTACTTCTGCATTGTTAGAAGTGTAAAAGTAGTTGCTGCCCGTAAGCGTTATCGTTCTGTCGGCTTTTGCCGCTATGTCAGAAATAAGCAATCCCGCCGCAGTAAGCAACGCCACGATAAACGTAAGTGCCAGCGCAAATATTGAATATCTTTTTGTATTTGTCTTAAATTTCATAATCCGCCACCCTTTTAAGGCTTTTACATTATTTATAATTTATAGCAGCTCTTTATAAAGGCTCTCCCCTTTAAAAAGTCTACCGCATAATTTTACTATTAAAATAATTACTTTGTCAAACGGTTTTATCCGCTGTCGCAAATAAATTAAGATTTTTCATTATAAGTTTACGAAAATCAGGCTTTAATTTGTATGTCAAACAGCTTCCACGGCATATCTGCCAGGGGCGGCTCTGCCATAAACTTAAGCTTTTCGCCCGTAACCGGGTGATAAAACGAAAGGCTGTAAGCCCACAGGGCAAGCTTGCCCTTTACCGCGTTGGGCCCGCCGTAGCGCATATCGCCGTACACGGGTGTGTTGATGCTTGCGGTCTGCACCCTTATCTGGTGGGTTCTGCCCGTATGCAGCTTAATTTCTGCAAGGCTGAGCCCTGAAGCTTCCCCCTGAATTTCATATTCCAGCGATGCAAACTTTGCGCCTTCTTCCGTCTGGGTACATACGTAAACGGTGTTGTTTATGCTGTTTTTTCGTAGGTAATTTTCCAGCGTGGCTTTCTTTCTTGAAGGAACGCCGCAAAGCACTGCGTAGTACTTTTTTTCAAACCCGCCGTTTTTCATCTGGTCGGCAAGGCGGCCAGCCGCCTTAGACGTCTTTGCAAACACCATAACGCCGCCTGTGGGGCGGTCTAACCTGTGTACCAGCCCAAGGAACACGTTGCCGGGTTTATTGTACTTTTCTTTAATGTAGCGCTTTATGCAGTCAAAAAGGCTGTCGTCTCCGCTTTCGTCGGGGCAGCACGCCACATTCTGCGGCTTAAGCGCAACAATAATCTGGTTGTCTTCGTATAAAATTATAAGTTCGCTTGTTTCCATATTTTCCTTAATATTTAGTTAATTAGTGCGGTACGTATTTTTTAGAATAAAACGTTAATATTTTTAAATAACTTATGTGCCGTCCTGCCTGCTACATAGTCCCACTCTTGCCGTCCCTGTAAGGACGAGCCGCCATTTCTTTAAACAGCACTAATGCGCTATTTATGGCGGCGAGATGAGCAAGCACATTGCAAGTGCTTGCGGTGCCCGAAGCGGCTGATGACCTTACAGCCGCTGAGACAGGGGGACCGCTTGCGGGGGAAGGGTTTTGTTATCAATAATAAGGTGAACCCCTCAGCCCTATGGGCAGCTCCCCTAATAAGGGAGCCAAGAGTGAGACAACGTAATAGCTTTTACATTCTTTACAGCCACTCAAAAAATTTGCGTGAACCGTCTACATAAACATTCCGCTGCAGCCGCAGGGGAGCACTATTCCTTCGTCGGTGGGCAAACCCAGCTCGTACGCATCTGCGCTGCCCTTAAAGCCGCCCAGCGTAAGCGTTAAAATATTTTTTATTACGGTAGGCTGCAAGCCCGTGGTATAACTGTTTATAAGCACAAACAGCGGTTCGGGCACAAGCAGCTTTGCGCACTCCTTAACAAAAGCAAAAATGTCGTCTTCTATCTTCCACATTTCGCCGCCCGGTCCCCTGCCGTAGCTGGGCGGGTCCATAATAATTCCGTCGTAGCGGTTACCGCGCCGGATCTCTTTTTGTACGAACTTTGCGCAGTCGTCTATAATATAGCGTATACCGCTTTGTATACCGCTTAATCTTGCGTTCCTGCCTGCCCGCTCTACCATGCCCTTTGCAGCGTCTACATGGGTAACCAAAGCACCCTGCTTTGCGCACGCAACGGAAGCGCCGCCCGTATAGGCAAAAAGGTTCAAAATTTTTATCTGCCCGTCGGGATCAGCGCTCTTACGTTTACTTATAAGCGAACGCATGACATCCCAGTTTGCCGCCTGCTCGGGGAACAGCCCCGTATGCTTGAAGCCCATAGGCTTTACCACAAAGTTAAGGTCGCCGTAAGATATCTGCCATTCTTCGGGCATCGGCTTGCGGTATTCCCACGCACCGCCGCCCTTTGCCGAACGGCGGTACACTGCACATATGCTTTTGTCTGCATAAAGGTCGCGGGAAGCCCCCCAAATAACCTGCGGGTCGGGGCGCAGCAGCACCGTATCCCCCCAGCGTTCAAGCTTCATACCGTCGCCCGTAGCTATGACCTGGTAATCTTTCCATTTATCGGCAACTTTCATAAACGCTATTATACAATACAAAGTAAAAAAAGTAAAGCAAAAAGGCGGGCAAACACCCGCCTTTAAGCCGCCGTAATTATCCGCTGTAAGTTGCAAGAATATTATACAGCGTGTTGTAGTAACTGCCAAGGTACGCCATTGCCACCGTGTCGGCGGAATACAGCGCCATGCGCTCGTCGTCATCTTCTATCGCAAGGTAGTAATCGCGCACTATTATGTACCTTTCAAGGTAAGAGAGCGAATAGTCCACAATGTACCCCGCGCCTTCGTCCCCGCCGTCGTCGCCAAGTTCTTCGTCGGTAGTAGGCTCATTTAATGCAAGGTTGAATATTAGCTGCTCCCTTAAAATTTCCACTTCCCTTTCGTACTCTTCGTCAAGGGCGGCGCACTTGTCATCGTACAGGCTTGAATTGAGCATATTATCGTTTACCACTATGTCAAAAAAAGTCTGTTTGTCAAGTTCAAGCTGGTGCTCCAGCTCGTTTTTAGACTTCTGCGCCGTGCGCAAGAGCTTTTGCTGTACGGTGGTAAGCGCTTCAACTTCTTCTTCAGAAAGGTCCAATATATCAAATGTAAGGCTCATATATCCCCCTTAAATTTCGTAAACGGCGGCAATGCTCTTTACCGCGCAGCCAGCACTAAGCGTAAAGCGGAATTTTTCACCCGCCATTTTAACGCTTACGTTGCCCTTAACGCCGCTGAACGTGCGGCTGGCACCGCCGCCTTCCACCGTAAGATCGCAGCCGCCGCCGCAATCTATATAAACGCTCTTCAAAAACTTTCTGCCGCGCTCGCCAAGGTCGGTAAAGCCGCTGTCGTAAAGGGCGTTATTTGCGCCATATTCCAGGGTGTACAGCTGCCCGTCTGATACCGCATACAGCTTGCCGCGGGCAAACATGCAGTCGGCGGCAAAGTTGCAGTAAACCACGTCCCCGCTTTCGCCGTCTACACAGGCAGTAACCTTATTGCCGCCCACATATACCGCAGCGAAATACGTATTGCCGCACGCCGCACCGCAGATAACTTCACCCGCGCCTTCAAGCCCTTCCTCCGCCACGCGCTCTATATCCGAGCCGTCGTAAGCGTACAGCCCGCTGCCCGCCGCAAAAAACAGTTTATCCGCACACACCGCGGCGGTGCCATCGGTTACAGCCGCAAAGCCTGTATCGGTATTTACTATCCTGAAGCTCTGCGTTTCGCCGTAAGCCTTTATTGCGGTAAGCCCGAATTCCCGCACGGCGATAAGCCTGTCGTTATACGGCACAAGGCGCAGTATTTTGCCCCGTTCTGGCGGCAGTTTCAGCCAGCCGGAATACCTTAACCCTGAAGACCAGTCGTCATCGCTGCCTGCGGCAGACCACCTTACCATATAATCTTCTGCAGCGTCCGCACAGAACAGCCTGCCGTAATGGTAAACGCCTTCGTAAGCGGATACCTGCGCTTCTTTTTGCGTAATAGTACCGCCGCTGTAAACATAGTCGGCAGAACTTCCCCCTATAAGCAGATCGGCTCCCCGTTCCACAAAATATGGGCAGCGGTCAAACCCTTGTGCTATTGCGGCAAACTCCGTCTGTCCCTGCGGCGCTGCGTAAAGCACCCCTTCGGCATACAGAAAAATATCCCCGTTTACCGAAGCGTAGCCCGCCGTAACGCCCTGCGGCACGCCCGTAAAATTGCAGTTGATTGCCGCATATTGCGGGCTCAATCCATTTTTTGTAAGCTTTGCGCCATACACCCTGCCGACGGCATTATCGCCTGACAAAAGGTCAAAAGTCTTTTCGCTTGTACTCTTAAAAGAAATGTCCCTTACGGCAAATCTCATGCCCACCTCCTGGGCGGGATGTACCGCCTTTCGGGCGACAGCCTTCTTGCGCCGTCTATGGCAAGTTTATACTTGCTTTCCCAGCAGGCGCTCTCTTCCGCCGCACCCTGTATAAGGCAGTATTCCGCCGCCACACCGTAGGCAAGCAGCCTGCCGCTCACCGTGCCGCCGTCATATTCGCCGTCATCTTCTATGGTCTTTGCTTCTGGGCAGTAAAGGTATTCAATCTCTGCCGACAGTGCGCCCGTTGCAATATACTGCGGGGTCAAACGGTATTTTACCGGCTTTGAATTGTATTTTACCGCCACTATCTTTACGGGCGTATGTTCCAGCGCAGTATAATAAAATTTACCGCCGCTTATGCTTACCGCCTGCGTTGCGGCTACGGGGAAGTAACCGCGGGCAAGCTCGTCTTCTACCGAGTTGTAGCAATGCACAAGGGTATTTATAACCGCCGACTGTTCGTCGGTGAGCGTATCCTGTTCCATGGCGGCGGATACGTCTGCCCTGCCGAGCATCTGCAGCGAAAGGATTATAACGTCTTTTACCTTTATCATATATTACCTCCCGTAAAAAAATCAATTAAAAGCCGACTATCACGCCCTGGGCGCAAGGCTTGGTGCAAACAAGTTCAGCATACTTAACAAGAGTAGCCGAATATGCCGCCTTGCCGGGTACCTGCTTTAATATGTTGCCGTCTTCGTCTTCTAACCATTCCCAGTCGCAAAGCTGGTAAATGCCGAAGTCTTCGGTATTTATAAGGTAAACGGCGTCGTCAGAACAGAACCTGTCTGCCACCACGGGTATGCCGTCGAACAGCACAGCGGAATATCCGCCCTGTAAAACGGTCATATCCACCTGCCTTCTGTTTTCCGCCAAAAGGCTTGCTATCTTTCTTCTGGTAGAAAACGAGCACAAAATCATATTGGGGCGGTTGTTGTAAAATTCTTCCAGAAAGTTTATCTTTTCCATTATGATATCTTCTGAAAGGTCTTCTGCAATAACAAACTCGTTGGGCTGCATATAGCTGTCGCCGCTCTTGTCAAGCCCATAAATTTCATCGCCGAAGAAGATAGATTTAAGCCCGGTAAGTTCGTTGCCGTATGCGCCGCTAAGGTATAGATAGTTGCCCGCCACCGCGCCGCTTTCAGAATTGTCTACGGTAATCTTAGAAGAGCCGTAATCAACCGCGGTTACAGTCATGCCGGCGCCTGCGGTTATGGCCCCTTCGTCGCTGTAAAGGTCTACGCTCATGCCTGCGTAAAAGCAGTTTACCTTGTCTACGGTAAAAGTGGTGCCGCTCACCTTGCTTATTGCCGCAAGATAGCCGTTGCCGTCGCCGAACAGCATGCGCGAAAAGTTCACCTTTGCACAGCTGACAAGCCCTTCCACTTCTGCATTAAGAAGGTCTACAAACGCACCGTCGCTGCTGCGGGATGCACGCAGGGCTTTATCAGAAATTTCTATCGTGCCGTAAATATTTTTAAGGGGCGCGGTAAAGGTTAAATACCTGTTGCCGCTTGCCGAAGGCAGGTCGTCGTCTTCGCCGCCGGCGGCAACGTTGCCCTGGTTACCGCGCACTACCGAAAGTTTTACTTCCTTGCCGTAAACACTTTCGCTGTGCTTATCTATCGCCGCATAAAAGGGCGAAACGCTGTCTAACTGCGCCGTAACCGCGTCCAGATAATAGGTTTTTAATGCTGCGTCTGCACTTGAAATAGTAATCAATTTAAAAATTCTCCTTTAATGTTTTTGCGTTACTGTTTAAATAGCTCTGCCGCAAGAGCGCCCGCTTCCCTTATGCTGGCGGGCTTAAGCCTGGGCGTTGCCACAAGAACGCCGCCCGTAACGTACGGCGCGCCCTTGTTCTGCGAAACCGTTTTAAGATAGTCGCCTATAATGCGATCTTTTACGGCTGCGCTTTGCGAAGCCTTGCCGTACAGCTCGGCTTCTGATATTTCCGCCGCGGAATCTCCGCCGTTTGCCGCCTGTGCGGGCGGCGTAAGATTGCTCCGTTCTTCCAACTCCTTTAAACGCTGGCTGCGTCGGGTAAATTCAGCTTCTAAATTGTTGTAGGCGTTTAAAAGGGCCTGTACGTCCTTAAATTTCCCCAGGTCTGCCGCAACGCTTTTACCTTCTTCCGCCTGCGCGGTGTTTGCCGTGCCCTGTAAATTTTCCGTAAGGTTATCCATTATCATTCTCCTTTAATTTTAATTTATGGTTTTGTATGTGTGCGCATATGCGCTCTTCCTGCTCCCCTTCAAGCTTTTCGCTCAAAAGGAACGCAGTATGTTCCTTTATATGTATTTCGTGGTCGTCGTAATCTTTCACTTCCGCCGCCTGCGTGCGCATTGCGATATTTTCGTCGCCCGCCCGCGCGGCGTGCATTCCGTTTAAATCTCTTTCCCCCGCAAACTTGTCGTAGCCGATAAACTGCAGAACGCGGTTTTTTACCGAACGGGACATCTTGCCGTCGTCGCCGTTCAACAAGCCTTTTTCTATCAACTCAAACACTACCGAACGCTTTTCGGCAGGGGTAAGGTTAAGATCGCTGTCCGATTCAAGCACAACGTCTTCCGCAGTGATGTCGCTGCCCTTAAAGTAGTAAAGCTTTATGGCGCCGTTTTCGCCTGCACATTTAAGCAACCTTGCATCCGTTGCGAACTGCCTGTACAGCCTTAATATCTGCCTGCCCGCGCTTTTAAGGGCGCTTTTGATGCTTTCGTAGCAGACGGTCAGGCGCGATTCGTCCTGCTCTATAATAAGCTGAAGCCCCGTTGCCGACGTTACAGAAGAAAAGTTGTCGCCGTTTTGCGTAAGGTCGCCCGTTCCCGATATGTTGTAAAATTCATCCTGCAGGGTTTCTTCTTCGTTGTCAAAGGCGTCGGGCACGGTGCCGAGCGTAAGCATTTCGGGCGGTTTGCCGCCCTGCCTGTAAACAATAATCTTGCCGGGGCGCAGCCCGTCTTCTGCCAGCTCGTCCGCATCCACAGAGCCGTCTTCCACAGCTACGGTACCCATAGAAATTCTGTTAAGAAATTCATGCTTGCGGTTCCTTACCGCGTTGTAAGCCCGCTGCACGGGTATCATCCTTTCTACCACGCTGGTACCGAAAAAGCTGCCTGGTACCCGCAGGCTTGTCTGTTTTACAAAGGGATAGCTTCTGCCGCCCGACGCCCCGTTTGTGTATGGCAGCGCGCCGTCGTACAGCAGCTCGCCGCCAGCCGCCACGGTAAACCTGCCGTCAGGCATATCGGCGGTGGGGCGTTCGTACCGCTCTATAACAAGCTCGTACCCGCCGTCTTCTTCCCTTTCTTCGCCCGCAGCGGGAAGGGTAAAATTGTATAAAGAAAACTGCTTTAAATTTTTACCCTTTAGCTTTACGCCGTACGCAGAATAAATATCCTGTACGGGCACCGCTCTTGCATGGATCAACGACGGCTGGGATTCAATGCTCTCTTCGTCAAGCGAATAGGGGTAAATTTCAAAGGGAGACAAAACGGTAATGCGTACATCCCCTTCGTAAACCTTTTCCCCTTCGTCGGTAAGCCCCACTTCGTTGCCGCCGTAGTTGTCCCACAAAATTTTGTAAAAGGCTGTGCCGCACGTCTCTGACCACATGGTTGCCTGCGAAAGGGCGTTTTCCATATCCGATCTTTCACAGGCGGCGTTAAGCACCGCCGCCGAAAGTTTTGCCGCGTTAAGGTCGCTCTCTTCCCCCGTGGCTGCCCTTACCGCAAGGACAGGCTTTACGCGCGAAAGCTTTGCGCACCGCAGCTCTACTATGGGCGCTATATGGTTGAACACCCTTTTGGGCTGCCAGCGATAGCCCGCTTCTTCGTCTTCTATCTCGCCTGCGGCGTTGATGCCGCAGTACTGCCTGCCCTGCACAAAGTTCATATTCAGCTTCCACACCGTTTCGTACTTTTTGCGTTCACGCTGCCGCCTGTAAAAATCTTGCGTAACTTCTTCGGCAAGCTCATGCTCACGCTCTTTGGCTCTTTCGCTTTCGGTTGCCGAAAGATTAATTTCCGTCTTCAATTCCTTCCTCCTTTAAAATAGCAATAAGTTTTTCGCGCTGCTTTAAAAGCTCTTCGTCGCTCATGTCATGAACGTCTGCTTCGCCGTCTAAAATAAGCTTTACCGCCTTTATATCGGGCGGGACGTCCCTTTTTGTTACCTTGCGCTTAACAAGCTTCATTTCGCCGTTGTCTACCGTATACTCTTCCACCACTTCGCTGGTGTCAAAACCTACGGCACATTTAAGCAGGGCGACCTTAAGCCCTTCGTCATCTTTCAATTTTTTTATCAGTCCTCCTTATCCTTCTCTCTTTGTCAAGCGTAACGGCGCTCTTTACTGCCGCAACAGGCTTTTTAGGCTTGGACATAACGTAATACCTTAGCTCGTCCATGCAGTGGTCGTCTTTCTTTACAGGGCTGTCGCCGCTTCCCCAGAAGTAGCCCCTGAATTCGGCTATCATGTGGGTGCAGCAGTTAAAGATATACAGCTTTGCCCCTTCGCCGCCAAGGTAACTTTTTACGCGTGATATTCCCGCAAATACGTCTTTGTTTACCGAAGTGTTTACAAGTATCCCGTTTTCGCGGAATAGCTCTGCAACAGACTTTGTTGCGGCAAGCGTGTGCTGGTCGGCGGCGCTGTCTATTATGGCGTTGAGCCTGCCCTTTACGTCTGTATGCCAGCCGATTCGGCGGGATATATCCTTTATTGAACGGGCGTGGAAATCTATATCCCTGCCTGCGGCATAGTGCTCTGCCACAACGTAGATATTACCGTCCCAGTCCATGCAGTACCAGTGCGCCGCAAGCGGGTTATTAAGCCCGGGGTCTATAGAAATAATATCCTGCCAGTCGGGCGGCACGGCAAACGGCTCTATAACGTGCACGCTCTCGTCAAACTCGGGGTATACCAGCCCGCTGCCCGTGGAAAACCTGCCATACTTGCGGCTGTCTAACGCGGCGGCGGAAAGGGTGCCTTCTAAAAGTTTTACTTCGCTTGCGGGCAAAAAGGGGTTGTCCTGCCAGTTTACGAACTCGTACCACACTTCTGGGTTGCCGCTGCGGTTCTGCACAATTTCGCTGTATATAAAGGTGAGCCCCTTAAGCGGAGTCATCGTGCCGAATATATCCCCCTTTTTATCCATAACGCGCATAAGGCATTCTTCGTAAACGTCCTGCGGCGGCTCTTCGTCAAACCACACAAAATCTAACGAGCTCCCCTGGAACTTTTCCCGCCCCTGGTCGCAGCTTTTAAAGCCGATGGTAGATATTCCGCCGAATACGTTTTTTATTTTTATCTGGTCTATAACCCCGCCCGAAGGGCTGTCTTTGCGGCCTGAAAGCATCACTATATCTTCTACCCAGCTTTTTGGCAGGTAGTATAAAATCTTTTTCTGCGCAACGTCGCGCTGCACCTGCTGCGAAAGGGATACCACCCAGCCGAAGACGTCTTTCTTGTTCTTGCGGTAGGGGTGTATGCCCCGTGCAAGCCACAGCGCTTCCACCGCGCCGCACTCCGTTTTGCCCGAACGGTTGCCGCCGAAAACCCACCTGTTGCGCTTTTTGCATTTATGGAACGCAAGCTGCTTTTTGTGCTTCTTTTTACCCGTGTTGTAAAAACCCAGTTTATCCGCCGCACGCCGCTGCTGCAGCTCGGCTTCTACCTTTAATAATTCCGAAATTATCTCTTCCCTTTGCATAAGACCAAATATTACAAAATAAATTATTTTTTTCTGCGCCGTATTTATTATAATGGCGCGTATGAAAGTTTTGTGCGCGATTGCGGCTGCCATTGCCGCGTTATGCTTTTCGCTGCCGACGGCATATTCCGCCGCCGCAGAAAGCGGCTCTTACACCTACGCCCGCGCCGAAGTAACCGACGCCTACATATGCAGCGAAGCCGACCTTACGGCTGCGCTGTTTGCCATACCCTACACCTACAGCGTGCGCGTCATAAGCGAAGAAGGCATATGGTACTACGTTCAGTATGCCGAAGACAGCGGCGTTTACCGCGCCGTTTACGGCTATGTGTTAAAAAGCCGCCTTACCCTTCTTGATACCGCGCCCGAAACGGTATGGCTTTACTACACGCTTACCGTAACGTATTCGCAAAGCTCGCAGGGGTACCTTCCCACCCTTAGCGATATTACCGCCCAGGCAGCCTTTTACGGCAACTACTACAGCGGCGCAAGCGGCTATTCCTACGTGCTCTGCCAGGGTTCGTTCGGGTATATTGCGGGGGCAACGGAAAATTACGACCTTGTACAGACAGAAAGCGGCGGCGAAGAAGAACAGCAGGGCGGCAGCACTTCTTCTGCAAACGGAAAGGTAATTGCGGGCGTGGTGCTCGGCGTATCGGCGGCTGCAGCCCTTGTGCTTGTATTTTTATCGGGGCGCAAAAACAAGTACAGGGGGCAGGACGGGTAGTTTAACACATATAATAATATTCCTTTACAACTTCTATCCCCCTGCCGTGGCGCGCTATGCCCGCCCTTGCCCTACGGGTAAATTTTACCGCCATGCTGCGCGCCGCCCTGCTCTCTGCCGCCCTGCAGGAAAATGCGTAGCCCTTTAAAATTTCTTTCTCTTCCCCATTAAACGTACCCATAACCCCGTCAAGATAATGCCACAGCGAACACACCGCCTGCTTCTTTTCTATAAGTTCTATCACCCTTTCTGCACACGCAAGCGCCGTACGGCAGTAATCGGGCGACGCCGCCCTTTTTAAAATCAGCCTGTCCAGCCCGTCTACCGCCCTTTGTGCATCAAAATAAAATTTAAGTAACTTTTTTACCTTCACTCTCCCGTCCCCGCAGCCCGCCGCAGCGCCGTGCCTGCCGTAAAAATACAAACGTTTGTTTGCTTTTGTAGTTTTATTATAACCGCCTAAATATGACAAAACCTGCATATTTAAAAAATAAATTTATAAATTTTCAACTTTTTTGTTGTGAAAAAACTGTACGCAGACTAAGCGTGCCGTAAAAAATGTATAATCTGACAAAATACGCAGCCATAATAAAATAAAAGATAAAAGCAAACTTTTTAAAAATGTTTACAACCGCACCCGTAATGTGCTATAATTTTATCGTGAAAAAATTAGCTGTACTACTAACAACAGCCCTTGCGGCGTTTTCTTTTACGGCAGGTACGGCTGTCTATGCCGAAGACGGGCAGAGCGGCAGCTCGCCTTCTTACCCCGACCTTGCGTCGGTACTGGCGTTTGACAGCCTTGATGCCTACGGCGTAAACGAAGACCAGAGCCGCTTTGCTTTTGCACAGGGCAATTATATTTATGTTTATGACGGAACTAAAGTAAGCGATTACTACTACAGCGGCACGCTGGAAAATGACGGCAGCGCAATGTACTGCTACGAACACGGCAGCGCCGTTACGGGGATTGAATTTGACGGCGACAGCATAGTGTTTACCGACGGCACCGCCACCTATTCCCTGGCAGACGGCAAAGCCGTTGAATACAGCTATGCGTTTGCCACCCTTTCTACCGTAGACCTTGGGGACGGGCTTCTGATAAGCATGTCCGGCGGCGCGATGTACGTTTACCAGTCGGGCAGTTCGGTTACGTTCAACGACCAGGCCTATTCCTGCTTAAAGGTGTGCAGCGGCACAATCTACGTTTTGCGCGGCAGCGAGCTGTGCGTGGTAGAAGGCAGCTCGTTAGAAAGTATTGCCGTAACGCCGCTTACGTTTGAGTATGTAGACCTTTCGCAGGGAGAGACGATTTTAACGGGCGACACCGCGCAGTATCTTTCGGCAGTAAGCCAGGAAGTAAAAACGGTAACGCTTGCGGCAGGCACTTACGTTACGCAGGCAGACATTTCAGACCTTAGCGGAACTTACTTTAAAACGGGGGAAAGCGGCACGTTTGCACTTTCGGCTGATACAAAAATGCTGTACCTTTGCACCACGGGCGGCGTAGACGTGCTTGCCCTTGGCAGCGACATATACCTTACCAAAAGCGGCAATACCCCTGCGGCAGCGGAGCAGGAAGCTTACACTTCTTCTTACGCTTATCTGAACACCGCCACAAACGTGTATTCACGGGCATATATGGCTGATGCAACCATTATCGGCAGCCTTGAATTTGACGATATAGTGCAGGTAAACGGGCTTTACAGCGACGATACGCTGCAGTGCGGGTTTGCTTACGTAAGCTATACGGCTGATGACGGCACGGTAATTGAAGGATATGTGGCAAGCAATTTTATTACTGAGTATTACTTTACCGCCGAAGACGGAGAGTTTGGCGAAGCTGAATATTCCGACGACTACAGCGAAGACGACGTAATTGTTGCCGTCTGCATTGTAATAATTATTGTAGTGCTTGTTATTGCCGGTGTGGGCTATATAGGCTATTCTTCAGGCGCCGGCAAACGCAAGAGAAAGAACGATGATGAGCAAAAGTAAGATTTAAATTTAAGATTTAAAGTTAACTATTGATAGCAAATTATAGATACCCCTGCGGAGATTTCTCCTCAGGGGTTTTTATTTTGTATGAAGTAAATATATCGTCCCGCCCTTGGCTCCCTTGGGGGGAGCTGTCAACTTGTTGACTGCGTGAGCGCAGCGGCTGGCGCCCGAATAGCATTTCCGACCATTCAATGCTTTCTACCGCATTATAATTAAACTTTATATCCCACAGGCAATTCTACGAGTTGTACAGCCCCGCTTGGCTGTCATTTCGACTGGAGCAAAGCGGAATGGAGAAATCTCCTATCCTTCCACACACTGCTACCGTGCAACCAGTTGCAAATGCTTTTTACCGCATTACAGCCATATTTACCAACCCGCCCTTGACAGCACTGCCGTTTTATGTTACAATGTAAAGGGAAAAGATTTTTACCTTATTTATACCGTAAAAACTTATTTCTTTCACTTAACCTGATTATATTTATAACGGTATGCCGCATAAGGCAAAGTGTTTCGTAAATACCTAAAATGTTTATAATATAATTGTAAGAGATTTTTATGTGAGGTGTAATATGGCTAACTACTGTTCATACTGTGGAACTGCGGTTTCTTCCGGCGACAGCTACTGCCCCAACTGCGGTGCAGCGTTAAATGCCACAAACAATAATACAAATTACAACACGCAGACGGCTACATCTTCTTCAGGTGCGGCTACAGGCGTATTGGGAACTCTTGTTGCGGTAACGCTTGCTTCTGGGCTTACACGTAACTTATACTACTATGGCGGAAGGTACTTCCTTGACCCCTACTGCCGCAGGCCCTATATGGGCGGCGGTATAATCGGTCCGCACCGCATGATTGGTCCCGGTCCCAGACCTATGGGCGGACCGCGTGGCGGAATGGGTGGTCCCCGCGGCGGAATGGGCGGACCGCGTGGCGGAATGGGCGGTCCCGGCGGCGGAATGGGCGGTCCCGGCGGCGGACCGCGTGGCGGCGGCCCCGGCGGCAGAAGATAATTTTTAAGTACATTATAAAAGCAGTACATCCACGTACTGCTTTTTACTTTGTATATTATAAAAATATCAGATAATATCACTGCGGTTTTTAATTAACCCAAGCCGCACCAGCCTTGCCTTTACCGCCGTAGGCGTTCTGCCGGTCTCTTTAGCCATAGCGGCTGACGTAAGCCCGTTATTGAACATATCGGTAAGGTTTTTATCCTGCTCTTCCGTCCATGCCGTACCAGAATGCTCACCATTTTGCGCGGAGTCGCTTTGCGCAATAAGGTTTGCATTTTCCACTATTATCTTCTGAGCGTTTTTATTGCAGAGTATTACCGTATAACTTAACCCCTTTGCGCTTACCCGCTGGCTGTCGGTAAACCCCGCAGCCCTGCCCTTTTCGGCAGACCTTCTGTAAACCTTTTCAGAGCCGTCTACGTTATAAAGATACTCTTTGCTTACCAGCCAATCGTAAATTGTTTTTACCTTGATGCGCTGCATAATATTTAAATCTATAAAAGAGTTCAGCTGGTTTGCAATATCGCCCACTGTACACAGGTTGTCGCTATATGTATATTTACCCATATCGCCATCGCCTATACAGAAAGGCTTTTTGTCCGCATTCCTGATTTTTTTAAGCGGCTTGGGGTTTTTCATCTGTGATATAACGCCGTCAAGTATGCCCGATACATAGAACATGCAGCGGGAAATCCTTACGTTATTCAGCAAATCGCCGTCGGGTATCTGTTCATCCGTAAGCGGGTTTACCCCTTCGGCAAGCTTGTCTATAAAAGATTTTGTGTACTCCACCTTCTCCAGCTCAGTCATCTCTACCCCCGTTTTTCTGCGTAGCATTATATATTATATAATAACATATCTTTTCCATAAAAACAATATTATTATTTACCCCACTTCTTCGTAGTAGTACGAATAATCTATGCCTTTCATAAATATTTCCCTATCTGATATGCGGTCAGTCAAAGCATTTTTTATTAAAGTATATATTTCACTACCGTCGGTTGAACTATGTTTCATTGCATCCAGATACGAGCGTTTATCTATCTTGCTCCAGTCAACACAAAGTTTTAGATTTTTCTTTAAAATAAGGTCAAGCCATATTCGGGTGCTTCTGCCGTTGCCCTCCATAAACGGATGTGCAACGTTCATTTCAACGTACTTTGCCATGATGTTTTCGAGAGTATCTTCGGGCATATTTTCTATATTTTTTAGTGTTTCGTCAAGATAGATTGCTGGGGCAAACATAAAACCGCCCTTTGAAATGTTAAGTTTACGGATCTGCCCTGCAAAATCATACAAGCCACCGAAAAGGTACGAGTGAATCTGCTGCAATCCCTTAACCGTGCCTACTTCAATTTCGTCTATAAACGAGCTTTCAAAAAGCGCATACGCCTTTTGCTTGCTCTTGCCATCTATTGTATCGTCCGAACGGGTAAACCACTGAATAAACTTCGCGCCGCCGTTGCCAGGGAACACAGTTGCAAGCTCTACCACGCCTTCCATATCCAAGGTGTCAGTTAGATATTTCTTGCCGTCAGCGGCTGTCATTTTGAGTTGGATAGTGCTACTAACCAACTGATTACTCTCTTTCTTTAACTTGTTTTTTAGATACTTCCAATAGTTGCGGCATTTAGTGTAATCGTCTTCGCCGCGGATAGCACCGATAATATCAAGCACACCGAAACGCCATTTGGATTGCTCATCATCCCAAACAGCCCGCACTTCTCTGTTATTGTAAAATCTTATAGATATTTTATTTGACATATTCTGCTACCACTATTTGCAATATTATTATACATCGTAACAGTACAAAAAAGCAAGGAAAAAGAGCGGACAAAAGCGGACAGGTTTTAAGCCTGAATAAGTGAATAAAAAAGGCACAAAAAAGGCGGCTTATGCCGCCATTTTGAAGTGTTTATTTTTTTATAAATTTGTGTTATACCAATAGTAGTTACAATGAATATCTGTAAGATAGGTAGCCGCAATAGAAGGGTCTGCTAAATCAGAACACGATAAAGTTTTACCACTTGTTGCGCCTTCATTTATTGTTACATACCAATAATCGCTGAATCTTATACACCTATCAGACACAACGAGACTAAGTCGAATAGAGTATTCACGATTGTGCTTGAA
>JAJQDC010000005.1 GCA_021202395.1 Clostridia bacterium
ACTACGCTCGAAATGACAGTGCCTTTGGCACTGTACAGCCTGTAAGGCTGTCATCTCGACTGGAGCGTAGCGGAATGGAGAGATCTCCAACCGTAAGAGTACATTGTCTGCCACATCTTGCAGTCCCGGTGTGGTAAGAGAGCACATTACCACATCTTGCCGTCCCTGTAAGGGAAGGGGGACCACGTAGTGGGGGAAGGGTTTATTTTCGATAAAAAGTAGAACTCACCACATTATTACAATAAAAATCAATAAAAGGAAAACAAACCATATGTCTGTTACCGAAAAACAGTTAAAACAATTTGCCCGCCTGGCGCGGTTAGACTTCCCCGAAGAAGAGCTTGCCGCCTTTAAAGGCGAGTTTGAAGAGATGATAGAATTCTGCGACAGCATAAACAGCGCTGTGCAGGGCGACGCCGCCAGCATAAGAGAAGTAGGCTCTGCGCAGATAGATTACGAAAATTTACGCAAAGACGGCGTTACCGAAAGTTTACCCAACGAAAAGATACTTTCTAACGTGCAGGGCGAAAACGGCTGCTTTGCCGTAAAAAGGGTGGTAAGATGATTGGTAAAATTACGCAGCTGTCTGCCGCTTTGCAAAGCAGAAAAATATCTTCGCAGGAACTTACAAAGGAATATATCTCCCGCATAGAAAAGCTCAACCCCACGCTCAATGCGTACGTGTGCAGCACGTTTGACTACGCCTTAAAAAATGCCGAATATGCCGACGGATTGATTGCACAGGGCAAGGGTACGCCCCTTACCGGTATACCTATGTCTTTAAAAGACAATATCTCTACCGACGGGCTTTCAACCACCTGCTGTTCAAAAATACTTCAGGGGTACAAGCCCTATTACGACGCAATCGTATGGTCAAAGTTAAAGGCGCAGGGGGCGGTGCTTCTGGGTAAAACAAATATGGATGAATTTGCCATGGGCTCCACCTCAGAGACATCCTGTTACGGCGCACCGTTAAACCCCGTAAACACATCCCGTGTAACGGGCGGCTCTTCGGGCGGCGCTGCCGCTTCGGTAAAGGCGGATATGGCGGTCTACGCCCTTGGCTCCGATACGGGCGGCTCCATCCGCCAGCCTGCGGCATTCTGCGGCGCAGTGGGCTTTAAACCTACTTACGGCGCGGTGTCCCGCTACGGGCTTATAGCCTACGGCTCTTCGTTAGACCAGATAGGCCCCTTAACCACGTCGGTGCAGGATGCGGCTGTCGTGTACGACGCCATCCGCGGCAAAGACGAAAAGGACCAGACTTCGGTGCAGACGCCGTGCGGCGCAACAGTCCTTTCCAAAGACGTAAAGGGGCTTAAAATCGGCGTTGCCGAAGAGTTTTTTACGGGTATAAATTCCGAGATAAAAAATGCGATTGAAGCGGCAATATCCCTTTACGAACGGGGCGGAGCGCAGGTAAAGCGCATAAGCGTGCCGGCACTTAAATCTGCCCTTCCCGTATATTACATTATCGCCTGCGCAGAAGCTTCTTCTAACCTTGGCAGGTACGACGGTATCCGCTACGGCTACCGCGCCCCCGACTATGCAAGCATAGACGACATGGTGGTAAAAACCCGCACCCAAGGCTTTGGCAAAGAAGTTAAAAAGCGCATAATGCTTGGCACATATGTGCTTTCCAGCGGATATTTTGACGCCTACTACAAAAAGGCTTGTTTAATAAGAAAACAGATTATTGCCGACTTTGACAAGGTGTTTTCTGACTGCGATATTTTAATTGCGCCCGCCGCACCAAATACGGCGTTCCCTTTGGGATATTCGGGGGGCAATCCGATAGAAATGTACCTTTCTGACGTATGCACCGTACCAGTAAACATAGCGGGGCTTCCCGCTGTTTCATTGCCCTGCGGCAAAGATAAAAACGGTCTGCCCATAGGTATGCAGGTAATTGCAAACAGACAGTGCGACGCTGCCGCGCTGTCCGCCGCCTGCTTTTACGAAGAAGCCGCAGGAATAGTGATTGAAAACGGGGGTGGTTTGCTGTGAGATACGAACTTGTTTCGGGTTTTGAAACCCATGTGGAACTTGCTACGGCTACAAAAATTTTTTGCGGCTGTACAACGGCTTTCGGCGGTGCGCCCAACACGCATTGCTGCCCCATATGTACGGGGCAACCGGGCAGTTTACCCGTACTCAATAAAAAGGTGGTGGAATACGCCATCCGCGCAGGGCTTGCCCTTCACTGTACAATAAATACCACAACCCATTTAGACCGTAAAAATTACTGCTACCCCGACCTTCCCAAAGCTTACCAGATATCTCAGTTTGATAAGCCCCTGTGCGAACACGGCTATGTAGAGCTTGAAAGCGGCAAACGTATCCGCATTTTACGCATCCATATAGAAGAAGACGCAGGCAAGCTCATACACGAAAGGGGTACGTCTTTTATAGACTACAACCGCGGCGGCGTCCCGCTTATAGAAATTGTGTCGGAACCCGATATTTCTTCCCCCGAAGAAGCAAGGGAGTACGTAGAAAAATTACAGCTCACCATGCGGTATATCGGCGTTTCTGACTGCAAAATGCAGGAAGGCTCTATGCGCTGCGACGTCAATATCTCCCTTAAAGAAAGGGGGTCGGATAAACTTGGCACCCGTACCGAAATAAAGAACATGAATTCTATTAGCCATATAGAAAAGGCTATGCGGTACGAAGCTGAGCGCCAGGCAGAAATTCTTGACGACGGCGGCAAAGTGGAACAGGCTACCATGCGCTTTGACGAGTCTACGGGCGAAACGTACGTAATGCGCACTAAGGAAGACGCACAAGATTACCGCTACTTCCCCGAACCTGATTTGCTTGAAGTCGTAATTCCGCAGAGCGTGGTAAACGCTATTGCTGAAAACCTGCCAGAACTGCCGCTTGAAAAGTACAAACGCTATACGGCTGAACTGGGCATCAACCCTGCAAACGCAAAGCTTTTGTATAAGTACAAGGCTGTGTGCGACTTTTTTGAAGAGTGCTTGTCTTACGGCGCGGGGGTAAAAAATACCGCCAACCTTATATTGGGCACCATATATTCCACACTCGGCACTGAAGAAGAGAAGGAGCTGTTTAACATAAAGGTAACGGCAAGGGATATGGCTGACCTTGTGAAGCTTGCAGATGAAGGTAAAATAAATATCACGCTTGCGCAGATGACGCTCTCAAAAATGCTGCAAAGCGGCAAGCCGTATTCTGATTATATAAAGGAAGAAGACCTTGCAGGTGTTTCGCAGGACGACCTGACTGAGCTTTGCAGGCAGGCAATAGAAGCAAACCCCGCCGCGGTAGCCGACTATAAAAACGGCAAAGAGAAGGCTATTTCCGCACTGTACGGCTATATAAAGCGTGCAACGCAGGGCAAAGCCGACATCCGCAAAGCCGACGGAATTATCAAAAATTTAATCAAATAAATGTTAAACAAAGTATAAACAAAAAAATTAAATTGCTGTTATATTTATTCCCCCGCGGCATCCTGCCGCGGGGGATATTTACGTATAAAATAATTATGTTGCAATTTTGCAACAAATGTAGTATAATATTTTTATATTTATAAAAAAGCAAAAAAGAGTACGAAAAGGAGGTATTTACGATGGATAAAAAATTTATTGTCTCCACCGATTCCACTTGCGATTTGTATGCAGAGTTTGTAAAGGCTAACGATATCGCCTTTGTAAGCCTTAACTACACAATAGAAAATTCCGACGGCAGTATTTACGAAGGTAAAGATAATTTTACCGAATACAGCCAGTATACAGATTTTTATGCTAAACTGCGCAGCGGCGGGCTTTCCCGAACGTCTATGCTCAACTACGAAAGCCACTATAACCACTTTATCAACCTTGCAAAAAATGGCGCCAGAGACGTAGTTCATTTCACCATATCAAGCGGTCTTTCACCTACGGTAACGGTTGCCGAAAAGGCTGCCGCAGACGTAAAAAAAGACTATCCCGATTTTAATCTGTATGCGGTAGATTCCCTTTCTGCCACCATAGGGCAGGGTATGCTTGTTCGGGAAGCGCTCCGTATACGTGATGAAGGCGGCACCGCAAAACAGGCTTTTGACAGCGTAAACGATTTAAAGTACAAAATTCAGTACTCGGTTATAGCAAACGATCTCAACTACCTTAAAAGGGGCGGCAGGGTGTCTGCACTTTCTGCAATGGCGGGCACCATGCTCGGAATTAAGCCCGTACTATCCTTTAATAAAGAAGGTAAACTTGTAGTTACAAACAAGATACGCGGTATGCGCAAGGCTCTTGATTTTACTATAGAAAAGATGGAAAAGTACCCGCCTTCCACAACAAACAGTATGATTTTTGTAGTGCATACCGATGCCGAAAAGGATGCAGAAGTTCTTGCCGGTATGATAGAAAATAAATTCGGCATAAAGCCGGAAATTGTAATAATGGGACCTGTAATAGGTTCCCATCTCGGCCCCGATGCTGTAGCCGTCGGCTGGAAGTCAGACGTACTCCGCGAAGACTGATTTTTATGAGAGAGCGGGATAAAATCAGTAAAACGGAAATTTTTTAATGAGACCTGTAATTGCAGTAACCCCGCTGTGGGACGACGAAAGACAAAGCATATGGATGCTGCCCGGTTATATGGACGGCATAACGCAGGCTGGCGGCGTACCGATAATTTTACCGCTGAATTCCAGTCTTAAAGATCTGTTCCATATTCTTTCTATGTGCAACGGACTGTTACTTACGGGCGGGCATGACTGTGCTCCCCGTATGTACGGGGAAGAAAAAAGGGAAGCATGCGGTGATGAATGTGCTGCCCGCGATAAGATTGAGCCGTTTTTATTCGGTCAGGCGGTAAAAGACGGCAAGCCCGTTCTTGGTATCTGCCGCGGTATACAGCTTATGAATGCCGTGATGTACGGCGGTACGCTTTATCAGGATCTGCCTACGGAGTTTGATTCACCTGTAAACCACCATATGCAGCCGCCTTACGACAGGGTATGCCACTACGTAAATATAGTAAAAGGCAGCCCGCTGTACAAAGTTTTACAGACAGAGCGTATAGGTGTAAACAGTTATCATCACCAGGCGATAAAAAACGTTGCAAAAGATTTGACTGTTATGGCAACGTCAGAAGACGGACTTGCAGAGGCGGTGTATCTTAAAGATAAGCCGTTTGTATGGGGCTTGCAGTGGCACCCCGAATTCAGTTATAAAAGCGACGTCAATTCCCAAAAGATTTTTTCCGCCTTTGTAAACGCTTGTAAAAACAGCAGATAAAGTAGAATGGTAGGAGATTTCTCCACGCACTCGCGCTGCTCGTTTGGTCGAAATGACAGCCCTGCGGGGCTGTACTGGCGGTATCGCCGTCTGTCATTCAGAGCGTAAGCGAAGAATTGTTTAAAAGTTGTGCGAAGTATTTGCA
Organism: Clostridia bacterium; assembly: GCA_021202395.1. GTDB lineage: Bacteria > Bacillota > Clostridia > Christensenellales > Borkfalkiaceae > Coproplasma. The sequence continues at coordinate 5,398 of JAJQDC010000005.1, forward strand.
ACATACGTTGCACTAAAGCAAAGTGTAGAATGGTAGGAGTTTTCTCCATTTCGCTTTGCTTCAGTTTGCGCAGTTATTATTTGGAATTTTATAATGCGTGCACTATTGCTCACGCGAAATGACAGCCATGCGGGGCTGTACAACTCGTAGAGATGTCATCTCGACCAAGTGAGCGATAGCGAACGCGTGGAGAGATCTCCTACCATAAGAGCAACTTGTATATTGCTACACCCCTTGCCTTTCTCGTGGGGTAGTGGAGCACATTACCCACCCCTTGCCGTCCCTGTAAGGGAAGGGCGTTAGCTGACGGTTGAGGGGTTATTCTAAAAATCTTACCCTATTATAAACGACCGAATATTCTTTGTCATTGCGAGCGGGCTCTACCGCGTGGCAATCCCGCCAGAACTGGCGACCAGCAGGTATGGCGGCAGAAGCGATGTTTAAAGACAATATGTCTTAAATAATGCTACCTTATTTCTTGCCTTCCCCTTTTATGGGGTGCCACATAGTGGCGGATGAGGGGATAATGCTTACAATATTTTATAAATAAAACTCCGCCCCGCACGGTAAGCCGTGCGGGGCGGAGTACGTTAATTGCGGTATATTGCCGCACCAATTTACTTTACAATGTCTAACATCTCATCTATAAGCATATAGCCGTCGGGTATAAATTTACCTGTTTTTGCCGCTTCATCTTCGGTATAGCGTTTTGCGCCGTTGCCAAGGTTTTTAACGTTGGTATACAAAAGGTAAGGTATGGGGTCGGATATATGCGTTTTAATCGTGCAGGGGGTAGGATGGTCGGGGCAGACGAGCATTGCGTAGTCTTCGCCTGCTGCTTCTAACCGCTCTTTAAGCGTTTTTACCACAAGCCCGTCTATCTGTTCAATAGAAAATACCTTATGCCTGTAGTCGCCGTGGTGCCCGCATTCATCGGGACCTTCCATATGGATATATACGTAATCTAACCCGCCCAACAGTTCGTCTGCGGCGGCGTTTGCCTTTGCTTTAAAGTCGGTATCGTAGTTGCCCGTTGCGCCCTTTACGGGTATAAACTTCATCCCTGCCAGCATTGCAATGCCCTTTACAAGGTCAACGGCAGATATTACGCCCCCCTTCAGCCCTGTTTTGCGGTTAAAGTTATCGAGCATCGGCTTGGTGCCTTCTCCCCACAGCCATAAACTGTTGGCGGGGTTTTTGCCTGCCGCTATGCGCGCTCTGTTAACGGGGTGGTCCTTTAATAGCTCATAGCTCTTTTTCATGATGTCAAGGTACTTTTCTGCATAGGGCCCCTTAGGCAGGTACTCAGTAATCTTTCTGTCAGATATATCGTGCGGCGGGGTAAGGTCATGCCCCGTAACGCCGCCGTCTACCACAAGGCAGTGCCTGTAAGAAACACCTGGGTAAAGTTTAAAAACGTCGTCGTCAAGTTTAGTCTTTAAGTATTCTATAAGCTCTTTTGCTTCTGCCGTAGTTATTTCTCCTGCAGAGTAGTCTACCATGGTTTTGTCTTCGTAGCGCTCTTCGCCGGAAAGAGTAACAATGTTGGCGCGCAGCGTTACGTCCGTTTCTTTAAGGGATATCCCCATGGCAACCGCTTCTATAGGGGAACGCCCGGTATAAAACTTTTTGGGGTTGAAGCCCATTACCGACATGTTCGCAACGTCGCTGCCCGGTTTAAGCCCCTGGGGCACCGTTTTGCAAAGCCCCACTTCGGCGTTGGGCGCCAGCGAGTCAAGGTTGGGCGTCTTTGCGTATTCAAGGCAGGTTTTGCCGCCGAGCGCGTCAAGCTTGTAGTCAGCCATTCCGTCGCCTAAAACTACTACGTATTTCATAATTATATACCTCTGAAAATTTTAGTTATTTAAATCCCAGTCTATGGGTTGTTTTCCGTGTTCCGTAAGATAAGCGTTCGTTTTTGAAAAACATTTACTGCCGAAAAAGCCGTTATACGCCGACAGCGGAGAAGGGTGTGCGCTTTCAAGCACAAGGTGCTTGCTTTTATCTATAAGGCAGGCTTTGCTGCGAGCGTTGCCGCCCCATAAGATAAATACGGTATTTTCTGTCTGGCCGGAAACTATTTTTATTACTTCGTCAGTAAACCACGCCCAGCCGCATTTACTGTGGCTGTTTGCCGCATGTTCACGTACGGTAAGGGTGGTGTTCAAAAGCAGTATTCCTTCCTGCGCCCATTTTGTAAGGTCGCCGCAGTCAGGCTCTTTTATACCTAAATCGCTTTCTATCTCTTTAAAAATATTTTTGAGCGAAGGGGGAAGGTCAACGCCTTTTTTTACCGAAAAGCATAAACCGTGTGCCTGCCCCGGTTCGTGGTAGGGGTCCTGCCCAAGTATCACCGCTTTAAGTTTATCAAAGGGAGTAAAGCGGAAGCAGTTGTAAAGGTCGTACATATCGGGGTATATAACTCTGGTGCTGTATTCCTGCTTTAAAAATTCCCTTATCTTAAGGTACCTTTCGTCTTCAAAAAGCCGTTTAAGTTTTTCGTCCCAGCCGCCGCCTAAAGCTATCATAATTACCTCGCGCCAAAAAATATATCTTCCGCCGCTTTAGAAAGTGCGTCTGCGCAGGCTTTGGTGTTGGCTGTAAACTGGTCGGTAGTGCTGCCGCTGCCAGCTATATCGGATATAGCTTTAAAGCTGTAAAAGGGTACTCCTGCATGCAGGCAAACCTGCGCTATGGCGCCGCCTTCCATATCGCGTATATCGGCGCCGATGTCAGAAGTAAGCAGCATATAGTCAAACGGGCTGTCGTTAAAGCGGTCTCCCGTAGCAAGCGATTTACGGGGGAAAATATCCGCAGTCCTAAGGCTCAGCCAGCGGGTTTTAAATTCGTTGAGCGTGCCTATGGGCGTACCGTTAAGCTGTACAAGGTCAAAGTCGTACTGTACAGCCTTTTCAATTTCGTATATGCCTGCAACGGTGCAGCTTCTGTTAAGAGCGCCTGCCATGCCAACGTTTATTATGCAGTCTGCTTTAAGAACGTCTATTGCGTACTGCGTGCTGCAGGCGGCGTTCACTTTGCCCACACCGCAAACGATTATTGCGGTTTTTATGCCGTACATGTAGCCATTATAGATTTTTTTGCGGCAGGCTTCGGTAACTTCTACGCCGCTCATGGCGGATATAAAGGGTTGCGCTTCGCTCTGCAAAGCAATTACAAAACATTTCATACGGCTATTATACCAAACCGTGCAGGATATGGCAATTAAGCAAACCGTTAATTTTAAAATTTTTTGAAAGCTGTTGATGCCAATGCAGAATTGTATAAATCTGTAAAGCACGCAAAACTTGCGTATTTTATTTTTTGCAAACACGCAAAACCTGCGTATTTATTTTAAAAAAGTACGCAAAACTTGCGTAAAATATTGCAAAGCTGATTTTTATATGTTATAATCTTTTACGAGGCAACAATATGACTTTAAAGGAATTACGTAAACAACTTAATTTAACGCAGGAAGAGTGCGCTAAAGTACTTGGCGTACCTTTACGCACCTACCAGAATTATGAAAGGGACGATGTAAACACGCAGTCAATAAAATACCGTTTTCTGTTCGAAAAATTACAGCAGATAGGGCTGGTAGACGATGAACACGGTATTTTGACTGTTGACAAAATAAAGCAGATATGCGAACCGATATTAACTGAGCACAAAGTTAAATACTGTTATCTTTTCGGTTCATACGCTAAAGGTAACGCCACCGAATCGAGCGATGTAGACTTATTTGTTTCTACCGAACTTTCGGGGATGCTTTATTTTGAATTGGTAGAGTCTCTGCGGGAAGGTTTAAAAAAGAAGGTAGACGTTTTAAACCAGAACCAGATTAAGGATAATTTTGAACTGGTAAACGAAATTTTGCAGGACGGGATAAAAATTTATGGATAACAAAAAGACCGATAAATATTATATAAGCAAAATAGTTGCCGATATAGATTTTGTTTTGTTGCACACAGGCGGGTTGACGCAATTACAGCTTGCCCAAAACGAAGTGTTATTAGATTCCGTTATGTTCCGCCTGATACAGATTTCAGAAAATTCTGACAAACTTACGGCAGACTTTAAAGCAAGATACAATACCATACCGTGGCGCGCTATCAAGGGTATGAGAAACCGCATTGTCCACGAATACGGCGATGTAGACATCTCTGTAATTTACGATATGGTTAACAAAGATTTACCCGTTCTTGCAGTGCAGCTTAGCGGCATTTTGTAATACATAAACGGGATATCTTTTTGCCAAAGGATAATAATCTTAGTATGCAAAGCAATGTAAAGGAAAAAATTTATATCGCCATAGATTTAAAATCTTTTTACGCTTCGGTAGAGTGTGCCGAGCGCAAGCTTGACCCACTTACCACAAATCTTGTAGTGGCGGATGAAAGCAGGACAGAAAAAACAATCTGTCTTGCCGTTTCTCCGTCTTTAAAAGCGTACGGCATCCCTGGCAGACCAAGACTGTTTGAAGTGGTGCAAAAGGTAAAGCAAATAAACTCTGCCAAAAGGGCGGCTGCCGCAGGGCGCAAGCTTATAGGGTATTCTTACGACGACAAGGTGGTAAGGGCTACCTTAAACGTGGGGGTAGATTACATCATCGCCCAGCCGCGCATGGCGTACTATATAGAGTACAGCTCTAAAATTTACGAAATTTATCTTAAATACGTCTCTGCCGAAGACATCCACGTCTATTCTATAGACGAAGTGTTTATAGACGCCACAAGCTACTTAAAGCTATACAAAACGACGGCGCGGGACTTTGCCATGAAGATGATTAAAGACGTCCTTAAAGAGACGGGTATAACCGCAACGGCGGGCATCGGTACCAATCTTTACCTTTGCAAGGTGGCGATGGACGTAGTGGCAAAGCACATTCCTGCCGACGAAGACGGCGTAAGGATTGCCGAACTTGACGAAATGTCTTACCGTAAAACTTTGTGGAGCCACCGCCCGCTCACCGATTTCTGGCGGGTAGGTAAGGGCTATGCCGAAAAGTTAGAGAATATGGGGCTGTACACAATGGGCGACATCGCACAGTGTTCTGTAGGCAAGCCGTACGATCCGTACAACGAAGAGATATTATACAAAACATTCGGCGTGAATGCAGAGCTGCTCATTGACCACGCCTGGGGGTGGGAGCCGTGCACCATTGCCGACATAAAGGCATACAAGCCGTCGTCTACAAGTTTAAGTTCAGGCCAGGTGCTGCAGAGCCCGTACAGCAATGCAAAAGCCCGTATAGTGGTAAAAGAGATGGCAGAAGAGCTTGCCCTGGAACTTATGGATAAGGGGCTTGTAACCGACCAGATTGTGCTTACCGTAGGCTACGATGCCGAAAATATTGATTATAAGGGTGAATTTAAATCTGACCGCTACGGCAGGAAGATACCAAAACATGCCCACGGTACAGAAAATTTAGACAGGTCAACGTCATCTTCAAGACTTATTACGCAGGCTGCGCTAAAGCTTTACGACCGCATAACGGATAAAAACCTTACCATAAGGCGGCTCAATATTGTAGCAAACAAAACCGAAGGGCAGAGCAGTGCGGCGGTAAAGGATATACAGCTTGATATGTTCTCTGACAACGAACAGCTTGAAAGGCAGCGCCAGCAGGAAGAAAAGGAGCTTGAAAAGGAAAAAAGAAGGCAGGCTGCCGAGTTAGAGATAAAAAAGAAGTACGGCAAAAACGCCATTTTAAAGGGCACCGACTTTGAAGAAGGCGCTACCGCAAAAGAGCGCAACGGGCAGATAGGCGGGCACAAGGCATGAAAGATTACGAAAAAATTATCAACCTTCCGCACCATGTTTCGCAAAAGCATCCGCAGATGCCGGTGGCAGACAGGGCGGCGCAGTTCGCCTCTTTCGCCGCATTAAAGGGGTATGAGGCGGCGGTAGAAGAGGTAGCCCGCATCACAGACGGCAGGGTAGACCTTGACGAAGACAAGCGGGCTGAACTTGACGTTAAATTGGGCATACTGCGGGGTATTTTGCAGGACGGGCCGCAGATAACGGTAGTTTTCTTTATACCCGACGAAAATAAATCGGGCGGCAGATATGCCCGTTTTACGGGCAATTTAAGTAAGATAAACAGCTACAGCCGCGAGCTCGTATTTTCAGACGGCAAAATTATATCTGCAGACGCCGTATGCGAACTTGGCGGCGACGCAATAGATAAGCTATATCACGGGGTGTAACCCCATTTTACAGCATCAATAAACTTTACAAAAGGAATACCATTATGAATAAAGATGAACTGCCCGTAATAGCGTTATGTTACGACTTTGATAAAACTCTGTCTCCCGAAGATATGCAAAGCTATTCGCTTATACCAAAACTCAACTGCGATACCGCTGAGTTCTGGCGGGAATCTAACGTTCTTGCAACGCAGCAGGGGATGGATAAAATTTTGTCGTACATGCTGCTTATTACCGAAAAGGCAAACGCCAACCGTATATGCCTGCGCGAAAGCGACTTTAACGATATGGGCAAGAATATAGAGCTGTTCAACGGCGTGCAGACGTGGTTCGGGCGTATAAATAATTACGCCGCTTCGGTGGGCGTAAAAACAGAACACTACATAATTTCTGCAGGCCTTAAAGAGATTATACAGGGAACTTCTATCGCCAAAGAGTTTACTGGCATCTACGCATCATCGTTTTACTTTAACGCCTACGGTCAGCCCGTATGGCCCAAACAGGTGGTCAACTACACCACAAAAACGCAGTACCTTTTCAGGATAAATAAAAACTGTCTTGACCTTAGCAACGAAGACAGCGTAAACGAATTCCAGCCTGAAAACGAACGGCGCATACCGCTAAGGAATTTTATCTACATCGGCGACAGCGAAACGGATATACCCGCAATGAAGATTATAAAAAACGGCGGCGGTGCGTCCATCGGCGTGTACAACCCCGAAACGGGTAATGTAGACAGGGTACGCCGTCTGTTAAAGCAGAACCGTATAAACTACCTTATGCCTGCCGACTACGCCGAAGGGGGCATTCTTGAAAGAACGGTAAAGAGCATAATAAACAAAATGGCTGCCAACGAAGAGCTGGTAGCCCTTCACCGCGGGCAGGACGGCTACGTAGGCAGCATGGACGAGCTTGACGAGTATGTGGAGTACACTATAAAGTTTATTACAGAAAACGGCTTTGCGGGCGATGAACTTAAGGAAAGTGTAAAGCAGGCTTGCAGCGAAGTAGAAGCTCTTGGCAAAAAGCTTTTAAACAGCAGCGTGATCCCGCCCAAAGTAGCGGGCAATTACATCACCGCCTTAAAACAAAAACTCCTTTCGCTTTGCAAAGATTAAGGTTGCTACCCCTTATCCAAATATTTATCTCAAATTTTTGAAATATTATTGACGGCTATATAAAAGTATGGTAAACTGAAATTACAAAATAAACTTTTGGATGAGAGAAATGGAAAAAGACAATATCAAACGTTACGATTTTTCGATAAAGCCCAAAAATCCAAGCAAATTATACATGCGTATAATAAAGCTTTTCGGGCTTATGCCCATAAAAGGGCTTGGTTTCACCTGCAAAAAAATCAATATGGAAGGCATTAAACCGCCGTATTTTTTGCTCTGTAACCACGCAAGCGAAATGGATTTCCGCATACTGTACAAAAGCATATATCCCGACAATATGAACTATGTAGTTGCAATAGACGCCATGCACGACAACACCATCACCTTAATGCGCATGGCGGGCGGCATTGCAAAGCGCAAGTTCATACAGGATATGCACCTTATCCGTAATTTAAAGTACTGTGCCGAAAATTACAAAAACGCCGTATGTGTTTACCCAGAAGCGCGGTACACCTTTGACGGCACTACAAGTTACCTTCCGCCGGCATTGGGTAAAATGGCAAAACTGTTAAAACTCCCCGTAGTGGTGCTGATATCTTACGGTAACTTTATCTGCTGTCCGCAGTGGAATAAAGGTAAGTTCAAACTCCGCCCTGCCCACGTAGAATCTAAGCTTGTATGCGTTGCTACGGCAGAAGAAGTAAACGCACTCTCTTACGAAGAGCTGAATAAACGCATTGCAGAAAATTTTGTATACGACGATCTGCAATACCAGTACGATAAGAAAATTTCGCTCACATACCCGCAGCGGGCAAAGGGGCTGCACCACATCCTTTACCAGTGCTGTGAATGCGGCACCGAATTTGAAATGTATTCCGAAGGCAGTACGCTTGAATGCAGGCACTGCGGCAAAAAGTGGGAGATGACCGAATACGGCAAGCTTGAAGCGCACGACGGCAATACAAGGTTTACCCACATTCCCGACTGGTTCAGGTGGGAAAGGGAGAACGTAAAGCGCGAAGTTGAACAGGGCACTTACTGCATAGAAGACGAGATAGAGATACATACCCTGCCAAAGAATAAATATTACAGCCAGGGCAAGGGTACATTCAGGCAGGATATGACGGGTACGCACTTTTGCTGCAACTATTACGGCAAGCCGTTTGAACTGCACCTTACGCCCAACGAGCTTGAATCGGTGCATATAGAATTTGACTACCGCGACCGCAAAAAGAAAGAATTTTTCGGCGACTGTATAGACATCTCTACTCAGGAAGACAGCTTCTGGATCCACCCCGCCACAAAAAGGGATGTAATCATGAAGGTATCTTTCGCCACCGAAGAACTTTACCAGCTGGCTCACCGCAAACTCCGCGAAAAAAATTAAAATATTCAGCAAGGAACGGGCACTGTCTGTTCCTTGTTTTACATTAATATAAAATAAAAATTACAACAGATGTAAAAATAACCAGTATTGTATTCTTGACAATTACAACGTGTTGTAATATAATAGTAACAAGGAGTAAATATTATGAAGATATCATCAAGATTTTCAATCGCCGTACATACAATGCTTGTTATCCAGATACTCGGCAAAGAAAATAAAACCACGTCAGAATTTATCGCGTCAAGCGTAAACGTAAACCCCGTCATCATCCGCCGCACTCTGCAAGATTTAAAAAAGGCTGGTCTTGTTAACGTCGTTGCCGGAACGGGCGGCGCAGCGCTTGCAAGAAAGCCCAAAGAAATTACTCTTTACGACATTTATGCCGCAGTAGAGTGCGTAGACGGCGACCTTTTCAGCTTTCACGATAACCCCAACCCCGAATGCCCCGTCGGTAAAAATATCCACAATCTGTTGGATGTTCACCTTGCCGACGCACAGCTTGCGCTGGAAAATTCGTTAAAGGGTGTAACCTTAAAAAGCCTTATAAAAGATTATAAAGAAATAAATTAGTTGTAACAAGTTTTGTTTGTTTAACTAAAAATAAAAAACTTCAGATCTCCCCGCACGGGGAGATTTTTTATGCAATTTAACATAAAAATTCTTAATTGTAACACTTGACATTACAATATTTATGTGCTATATTATCGTTGTAATCAAAATGGTTACAACAATATTAAAAGTAAAAAGGAGTAATTATTATGAAAATTGCAGTTGTATGTGCAAACGGCAAAGCAGGCAAACTTATCGTTAAAGAAGCGCTTTCACGCGGGTTAGACGTAACGGCGGTAGTAAGGAGAGAAAATAAGTCAGAAGCCAAAAAAGTAATTTCTAAAGATATCTTCAGCCTTACCAAAGCAGACCTTGCTGGGTTTGACGTAGTAGTAGACGCATTTGGCGCATGGACAGAAGATGTGCTTCCCATGCACTCTGCAACACTTGACCATATATGCAATCTTTTAAGCGGTACAAAAACAAGGCTTATAGTAGTAGGCGGCGCAGGCAGCCTTTACGTAAATAAAGAACACACCCTTACCGTATCAGACGGTCCCGATTTCCCCGATATCTTTAAGCCCCTTGCCGCAGCAATGGCAAAAGCTTTAAAAGAACTTCGTACAAGAAAAGACGTAAACTGGACTTACATCAGCCCTGCAGGCGACTTCCAGGCAGATGGCGCAAAAACAGGTAAGTACATCCTTGGCGGCGAAGAGCTTACATTAAACGCAAAGGGAGAGAGCGTTATAAGTTACGCAGACTACGCTATAGCTCTGGTAGACGAAATAGTAGACGGCGGCCACATCCAGCAGCGTATAAGCGTTGTTCAGGAATAATCTTTTAGAAAGGTTATGGAAGCTTTTGCGGCATTAAAAATGCTGACCGAAGAAATGCACTCTGCCGCCGTTGCCACTATCGGCGATGGCGGCAGGCCGCAGATAAGAATTATTGATATGATGCTCTGCGACCAAGGCGGTGTTTACTTTCTTACCGCCAAAGGTAAAGATTTTTACTTTCAGCTTATGCAGCAAAAGTATGTGGCAATCTCTGCGGTTAAAGGTAAAAAATCACTCTCTTTGCGCGGCTGGGTGCGCTGTATCGGGCAGCAGAAGCTTGAAGAAATTTTTGAAAAGAACGCCTATATGCAGCAAATCTACCCGCAAGGTACCAGTTCGGCTCTGCAGGTATTTTGTCTTTACAAAGCCGAAGGGGAGTATTTTGATATAAGTAACCCGTCATGCGTGGTGCGGGATAGCTTTTTTATAGGGGACGTGGTGCATAAGGTAAAAAGCTACGTTATAGGCAGCAGCTGCACTGGCTGCAAAAGCTGTTATAACGTCTGCCCGCAAAAGTGTATAGACGTATCGTCCGTCCCCGCGGTAATTGACCAGAACAATTGCCTGCACTGCGGCAACTGTAAAACAGCGTGCCCGTACGGTGCGGTTACGTTGCAGGATATGATAGTATGACACAGAGCGAAAACAGAAAATTTTTAATTGAATACCTTTTAAAAGAGTGCGGTGCCCGTGTGAAGATACCTTCGGAAGAAGGCGGGCAGCGCAAGCTTTTGCGTTCGTTGATGAACGTGCGTCCGCCAAAAGATATAAGCGATAAGTTTTTAGCCGTACAGGATGACTACCTTCAGGGCGAATTGTCGCAAAAGGCGGTAACAGACGTAAAAGACCTTGTTCCCGTACAGCAAGATTTGTACCTTTGGCAGGGTGATATTACCGCGCTTAAGTGCGGCGCTATAGTAAATGCTGCCAACAGCCGGCTGCTCGGCTGTTTTTGCCCCTGCCACGGATGTATAGATAACGCAATTCACACATTTGCAGGCGTGCAGTTAAGGCAGGAATGTTATAAAATTATGCAGCGGCAGGGGTACGAAGAACCCGTCGGCAGGGCTAAAATCACACGTGCGTATAACCTTCCGTGCAGCTATGTCATCCATACGGTAGGTCCCGCTATAAGCGGCAGACTTACCCAAAAAGACAAAAAGGATCTTGCAGCTTGCTATACATCCTGCCTTGACGTCGCCATAAAGAACGGGCTGGGCAGCATAGCCTTTTGTTGCATCTCTACGGGGGAATTCCGCTTTCCGCCGCAGACGGCGGCAGAAATAGCCGTAAGTACCGTAAAAGAATATAAGGGCAGAACGGGCAGCAATATAAAAATTATTTTCAACGTTTTTAAGGACAGCGACTATGAAATATACGCAAGATTACTCTGCGCAGATAAAGACAATTAAAGACGCCGTAAAAAGTGCCGATGCCGTTCTTGTGGGTGCCGGTTCTGGGCTGTCTTCCGCCGCAGGGCTTACTTACAGCGGAGAAAGATTTATAAAGTACTTTGCCGATTTTCACGATAAATACGGCATAAACGACATGTATTCGGGCGGTTTTTACCCGTTTGACAGCTTAGAAGAGTATTGGGCGTGGTGGTCAAGACACATATGGTACAACCGCTATGCGACAGATGTAAACAGCGTCTATAAAGATTTACTTGCGCTTGTAAAAGATAAAGATTACTTTGTTTTGACAACAAACGTAGACCACTGCTTCCAGAGTGCGGGTTTCAACAAAAAACGGCTTTTTTACACGCAGGGCGACTACGGCTTGTTCCAGTGCAGCGTGTCTTGCCACAACAAAACGTACGATAATAAAGCTACTGTAAAAGAGATGGCTGAAAAGCAGAAGGATATGAAAATACCTTCTGAACTTATCCCTTATTGCCCCGTGTGCGGCAAGCCCATGACGGTAAACCTGCGCTGCGACGATACGTTTGTACAGGACGACGGCTGGTATGCAGCAAAAGACGGTTACAGCTACTTTTTGCAAAAGAACAGCAAAAAAAGGATTGTATTGCTGGAACTCGGCGTGGGCGGCAACACACCAGCAATTATTAAATATCCTTTCTGGCGGTTGGCTTATTCAAACGAAAAGGCGTTTTACGTTTGTATAAATAACGGCGAAGCGGTGTGCCCGCAAGAGATAAAGCGCCGCTCCGTCTGCATCAATGCAGACATAAAAACGGTAATAAAAGACCTTTTGTAAGTTGAATATAAAGCAATATGCAAGTGCTTGCGGTGGGTTTATTCTAAGTAATAAGGTCATACCGCTTTAAAATAAGGTAAGAGTTATAGAAGAAACCCCTCAGTCTGCTACGCAGCCAGCTTTCTCATTTGCCGTAAGGACAACGGCAAATTCGGGCACCGTTTGTGCGCTTACATATGCGCAAACTCATCTCGCCGACCAAAACAGTGTACTACACTGTTTTGAGAATTGTCGGCTCGTCCTTACAGGGGCGCCTTTATTGCGGTACGTATTTATCTGAAATAAAACATTATTATTTTTAAACATACTACGCTCGCAATGACCAGCTTGGTCAGCCGATTATATTATAATCAATGAATCGTAAAACTCACGATTGCCCCCTATATATCCCCAAACTAACAAGGTAAATATTGTATTATAAGTTTAATGCGCCCTGCCATACGGCAGGGCGCATTAAGTGAAAAAATGAGGTTTTTGAATAGACTTATTAAATAGATTTAAGCAGCTCTTCTACAGCGGCTTTCATCTTGGTAAGGGCTTCTTCGGCATCAGCCTTTGTGTTAGCCTTTACCGAATAGTAAATCTTAAGTTTAGGCTCTGTGCCTGAAGGACGTACGCAGATAAAGCTTCCGTTAGAAAGTTCATAATAAACGCAGTTGGTGGTGGGGGAGCCGATTTCTGAAGTTTCACCCGTCTTTACGTTCGTCTTTATATTCTTTGAATAATCTCTTATGTAAGCAACGTCGTAAATGTCAAACTTCTTAACTTCCTTGGTCTTTAAAGCGTCTACCACGGCGTTCATCTCTTTCATGGCGTTAAGCCCCTTGTACTGGATAGAGATATTTTTATCAAGCACGTAGCCGTATGTATCGTAAATTTCGTTAAGGCGTTCAAATACGGTCTTGTTTTTGTAGGTGTAGTAGCATACCATTTCTGCGCAGAGCATAGATGCAACTACCGCGTCTTTATCCCTTGCGTGGGTGCCCCTAAGGTAACCGCAGCTCTCTTCAAAGCCGAATACGTATGTGTATTCACCCGTCTTTTCCCACTGCTTAATCTTGTCGCCAATGAACTTAAAGCCAACGGGCACTTCAAAAAGTGTAACGCCGAACTTGTTGCATATAGGTCTTGCCATACCTGTGGTAACGAAAGATTTTACTACGGCTGCATTTTCGGGCAGTTTGTCGTCTTCCTTAAGGCGGGTTAAAATGTAATCAAGCAGCAGTATGCCTACCTGGTTGCCGGAAAGGGCTTCAAATTCGCCGTCTTTATTTTTAACGGCAACGCCCAGCCTGTCGCTGTCGGGGTCGGTACCGAATACAACAGTAGCGCCTATTTTTTCTGCAAGAGCTATACCCATAGAAAGCGTCTCTTTAAATTCGGGGTTGGGTACTTCTACGGTAGAAAAGTCTGTATCTTTCTTGGTCTGTTCTTCTACTACGGTGTAGTTGATGCCAAGTTCCTTCAATATGGTAGTAACGGGTATGTAGCCAGAACCGTGTACGGGGGTATATACAAGCTTTAAGTCTTTACCGCACTTTTTAACGGCTTCTTTAGAAAGGGAAAGTTTGGTAAGTTCCTTGTAATACTTTTTATCAACAGCGGCGGGAACGTCGCATTTATATTTGTTCTTCTGGGCTTCGGTGGGCTCTTTAACGTCAAGGTAGTCGGTGCGCTGTTTAATAAAACCTAAAACTTTGGCTGTATCTTCGGGGTTCATCTGTGCGCCGTCTTCGCCGTATACCTTGTAGCCGTTGTACTGCTTGGGGTTGTGCGATGCGGTAATCATAATGCCCGCTATGGTGTTGAGTTCGCGTACCGCAAACGAGAGCATGGGTACGGGGTGCACGTCGGTAAACACGTAAGCCTTTATGTCGTTAGCCGCAAGTACGTCTGCCGCCGCATGTGCAAACTCGTCTGACTTAAGCCTTGTGTCGTAAGATATAACTACGCCGCGGTGCATTGCTTCTTCGCCAAGCGTTTTAATAAATTCGCTTAAACCCTGCGTTGCGCGCTTTACGGTGTATATGTTCATCATATTGGTACCAAAGCCTATAATGCCGCGCAGACCTGCCGTGCCGAATTCAAGTTCAGCCCCGAAGCGGTATTCAATTTCCTCTTCGTTGCCCTTTAAAGCTTCAAGCTCGGCTTTGCCTTCTTTGCAAAGGCGGCTGTCGCCCAGCCAGCTTTCGTATAGTTCTTTATAGCTCATAAATCCTCCTAAAGCGCAAAGCGCATTAAATTACGGGTTACGCTTACAATAATTTATGCGTCTCCCCGGGGTACGTATATATCAGCAACTTTAAAATGAATTAAGGCGGCTGTTTTCATACACATACAATTATATAAAAAAAATACCGTTTTGTAAAGGGGGAAAGTGAAAATTTTTTAATTTTTTTGCTGATTTTTTTCATTTTACCGAAAATGCTAAACAAAACGGGGCGTTTTTGCGGCGGGCTTTACAAAAATAATACGCCACGTTAACGCTTTGCACAAAAGACTATCACAAAAATATGGTAATATTTGTATTGCTTAAAGGGAAAATTTACGGAATGAGTAAAGGGGTATTTTATGAATACATGCGGAGCATGCCTTGCCCGTAAAAACAACAGCGGTACTGGCAGCAAGTTCGGCTTTTATAAAGTAGTATATACATACGCACTCGGCGGCACTATAGGCACCGTATATGAAACTTTGCTTAACCTTGCAAAGGGCAACGGCTTTGTGTACTGCAACGGTAGCATTTTAACACCGTTCAACTTTGTTTACGGCATAGGTGCGGTGGTGGTAATTTGCTGTTTAAGGAATAAAGACAGCATTGCCGAAGTGTTTTTAATAGGTTCTGTGGGCGGCGGCGCGATAGAATTTATTTTAAGCTTTTTAGAAGAGACTATTCTCGGCACCCGCTCGTGGGACTACACGGGCAGGCTTTTAAATATTGACGGACGCACCACCGTGCCATACATGCTCGACTGGGGCTTGCTGTGCGTGGTTATGATATTCCTTGTATACAACCCGTTCAATAACGCTTTAAGCGGAATGCCGCCCGCTGCGGCAAAGGCGGTGGCGGCGGTTATAGCAGCAATAATATTTATTGATTATGCCGTAACGCTGGCTGCGCTTGTAAGGTATGTCTGCCGCAGTTCGGGCATACAGGCGTTTACATTTATAGGTGAGTTTATAGACAGTGCCTTTAACGACGGCTTTATGAAGCTCCATTTCCCTAAAATGAATTTCACCTGATGCCACACTTGCCTTCCCCCTATTATAAACGACAGTAGCCTTTACGTCATTGAGCGTGAGCGTTAGCGCTACTTTGCGCACCTTAATTTAAAAAATTTCAAATAATAAGGCACAAACCGAAGTCCAACCAGAAGAGTAACTTGTACATTAGCACACCTTGCCTTCCCCTTCTATGGGGGAAGGTGTCCCGTAGGGGCGGATGAGGGGATAATAACGTTTACCTTATTACTTGCCGTCCTTATTAGGGAAGGGGGACCACGTAGTGGGGGAAGGGTTTTAAACTACAAACCAAGGTGAACCCCTCAGCCTGCTACGCAGCCAGCCTTCTCAACGGCGGCAAGGATAAACCGCCGTTTCGGGCACCGTTTGCACCTTGCATTATGTGCAAACTCATCTCGTAATGCAGCAATAGCGCATAAGTGCTATTGCAAGAACTGCATTACTCGTCCTAATAAGGGAGCCAAGAATGGGACAATGTATTTACTCCATCATTACTCACCGCAAACAAAAAATGCGGCGGAAGGTAATTCCGCCGCATATATTATTGAATTAACAAGGTTTTATTCCCCGCGCAGGAAGTCTTCTCTTGAAGTCTCTTTTTCATGTTCGGGCTTGACTATGGTGCGTTTATCGGTAAAGAACTTGACGTCGTTATTTACGTAGTAGTTTGCAAATTCAAAGCACAACAGGTAAACGTAGCTCAGCGGTATGGTAATAAGCGTACCCACGCCGAATGTAAATACTGCTGCCGCAATGTTTACGCCCATAATAAGTATGCAGGAAAACGCGTAAAAGGTATATACCGAAAGAGTTCCGCCGCTCTTGCGCGAAAAGCTGTAGCACATTGCTTTATCAACACGCTTTTTGCCGCATATCATAGCGGGCAGCCAGTCGGTTGCAAACGCAAGCTTTAGCGCTATCAAAAGTATCATAAATAATACGGCAAGGAATATGTTTGCCAAAAGGGGCAATGCCGCAAGCGCTTTAAACAAAAGGTAGTAAAGCGCTACCACGCACAGCCCGTCGTAAATAAGCGAAAGGGGCACATATATGCCGTTGTAAGCGCATGCTTTGCCAAGATTTTTTATCAGGGTTATGACAAACGGAGATTCCGCCTGCATCGCCATTTTGTCGTTGATAAGCTCGCTGGCGGTAAAGTTACCCAGCCCCTGCAAAAAGCGGAATACCAGCGATACGGCAAGCATCTCTGCAATAAACCCTGCCAGAAGGGAGGGGTTGTCAGAAAAGTAGTTTAACAGGCTCTTTACGTTATCGCCTATCGCAGGGAAGTACGTCTGCATATTTTCAAAGTGGCCGTCAAGAAAATCGCTAAACAGCGCGCTGAACGTGTCTTTAAGGTTATTGTAATATTCTATTCCGCTAAGGTCTTTAAAAAATAACGTAATAAAGCCGCTGTATGCCGCTATAGACAGTACGGATATTATAGTCCTGTACAAAAGCAGTTTGTACGTCGTTTTAAAGTTGTCTATAAGAAGGTTTACCGTGTGTTTGAATTTCATACGCATTCCTCATAGTTCTGTAATTTTTTCTACTGCACGCCCGTTTGTTATCGCCATAAAGCAGTAGGTAAGCCTGCCGTAACGGGTAAGCGCACCTGGGTTTATAAGTTTTACGCCGTTAACTTCGTCTACGCGCGGTATGTGGGTGTGCCCGTAAAGGGCTACCGTGCAGCCTTCTTTATTTGCCCTTTCGGCAAGGCGGTACAGCTGCTGTTTTACGCCGTATCTGTGCCCGTGGCACATGAATATTTTAACGCCTTCAACTTCAAGTATATATTCGTCTTCGCCAAGTTTGTCAAGGTCGCAGTTGCCGTTTAATACTATTGTCTTGTCGGGGTACTTACTGCGGATATATCCGCCGTCAGACGAAAGGTCTCCAAGGTGTATTATATAGTCGTTTTCGGCAAACAAGCCGTCCATTGCGTCTAACGGCGCCCTGTTGCGGTGCGTGTCAGAAACTATTATAAAAGTTTTCATAATCTGGATATCAGGTCTTTAAGCGCTCTTGCCCTGTGCGAAACGCCGTTCTTTTCCTGCGGAGTGGCTATGCCAAAGCTCTTTTGCAAATCGTCAGACCAGAACAATGTGTCGTAACCGAATCCGCCGTTACCGCATTCTTCTTCAAGTATTTTACCGTAGGTTTTACCTGTGCCGAATATGGTTTTGCCGTCGGGGAAGTAAAGGCATACTGCGCATTCAAAGTGGGCTTTTCTGTCCGTTGCACCCTGCATACGCTTAAGCAGAAGGGCGCGGTTTGCTGCAGGACCTTCACCTGAAAATCTTGCGGAGTATATCCCCGGGGCGCCGCCCAAAAAGTCTACGCACAGCCCGGAATCGTCTGCAAGTACGGGGAGCCCCGTCTGTAAGCTTACCGCTTTTGCCTTTATAAGGGCGTTTTCTTTAAAGCTTAAACCCGTCTCTTCTATGTCGCCGCAAAAGCCCGCTTGCGCCATAGATATAACTTCTGTATCTTTAAGTATATCCCTTATCTCTTTAAGTTTACCTTCGTTGCTGCTTGCAACAATAATTTTTTCAGGTATCACAATAAGCCCCCATAGCTGTATGTTTTACGGTAAAACAACAGCCGCCATTTACATTATATACCAATTCCGTAAAAATGTAAAGAACTTTATCGGGCTCATTCTTAACGGGCAACGGAGCATACAGTGCAATGTGAGATGCAATTATTAACACCTTATTGTGAATGTAATGATTGCAACTGCGTTGCACGACAGCGAAGCGCAGAATGACAGGAGATTTCTCCATTCCGCTTTGCTCCAGTTTGCGCCGTAATTATCTACAACCCCTCAGTCAACTTCGTTGCCAGCTTTCTCATTTGCCGTAAGGACAACGGCAAATTCGGGCACCGTTTGTGCGCTTACATATGCGCAAACTCATCTCGCCGACCAAAACAGTGTACTACACTGTTTTGAGAATTGTCGGCTCGTCCTTACAGGGGAGCCTTTAATGCGGTGCGCAAAGTAGCGCTATTGCTCACGCGAAATGACAGCCGGTAGGGCTGTACAGCTCGTAGAGCTGTCATCTCGAGATCTCCAACCAGAAGAATAACTTGTATATTACCACCCCTTGCCTTCCCCTGTGTGGGAGGGCGCAATGACAGCCACCCCTTGCCTT
>JAJQDC010000058.1 GCA_021202395.1 Clostridia bacterium
AACATCGCTTCTGCCGCCCAACCTGCTGGTCGCCAGTCCTGGCGGGATTGCCACGCGGTAGAGCCCGCTCGCAATGACGTAAAGTTTTCGGTCGTTTACAATGCGGTAAAAATATTATTAGAGCCAAAGGGGGGTGCACTACAAAAAAACAAACAACGGGCTGCCGATGTAAAATCAGCAGTCCGCCGTTTTTTAACCTTTCCATATGCGCATATACGCAATAGTTTGTTTATGCTAACTAAATAACACAAAATTTGTTATCGCACGCAAATGGTGCCGTAATATGCCGCAATCAATGCGGATAAAGCTTAAAGGTCGTCGGCATCCTGTACGGGTATTCCGCCATCACAGCACACACCCGTATAGCTGCCATTCGGGTCTTCGTGTGAGTAAAATTTGCAATTACTTGCAATTTTTTGAGCTTTTACCTGAACAACCCTTGGAGCCTGAACTTCCGCAAGACGAAGTCTTGTTCTGTTTAGACGTAGTTTCATTACTCTTTCTCATACTTTCTCCTTGCCGAAGGGTAAATTAAGCTCTACGTAACCTTGCGAAGAGTTGCAAAGGGGGCACACATCCCAAGCCTGTTTAGATGTCATCATATGTCCGCATTCGCTGCAGATATACAGCATCGGCCTTTCGTTAGAAAAAAGAGTACCCGTTTTGAACGCATCGTAAAGGTAATTAAAAATCATCTCGTGTCTTTTTTCTACATTGGCAACCATTTTAAAAAGAGCTGCAATATCGGCAAAGCCTTCTTCTTCGGCTTCCTGTGCAAAAGCGGGATAAATGGTGGCAAATTCGGCATGTTCATCCTGTGCTGCAAGCTTAAGGCATTCTTCTAAGGTACCGCCGTGAAAGGGGTAACCCGCACAAATGTCTATATTGTCAAGCTGTTCACCCCGTTTAGAAAGTTCTTCAAAAAATCTTCTTGCATGAACGGTTTCGTTTTTCGCAAGCGAACGTATGGTGTCAGCAAGGGTAGCGTAGCCCTGTTGCGTAGCCATGCGCGCAGTAAGCTGGTAGCGCATACCTGCCTGCGATTCGCCCGCAAAACTCCTTGCAAGGTTAACGTAAGTTTTAGTTTTATCGAATTGCATTAATAACCCTCCGTAACAGTATTTTGTACTGTTTTAAATTTGCTTATACTTTTGATTGTGTACCATATTTTAGAAAATATGTAAAAATACCTTATTATGAACGACCGAATACTATACGTCATCCTGAACGAAGTCGAAGGATCCCGCGGGAGCGGTATCGAACCGCGGTCTTCGCGAGCTTGTAGCCTTGCGCACTTTGTGCGCAAACCAGCAGGCAGGGCGGCAGAAGAGTTGTTTAAAAATAATAACGTTTATTTATAATGCGGTAAAAAAGCATTGAATGGGTGGAATTGCTATTCGGGCGCCAGCCGCTACGCTCTGGCGCGCGAGCGGAGCGACACTCTGCGCACCTTACTATAAAAGGTTTCAGATTATATGGCGCAGATATTGCCACGCTACGCTCGCAATGACGTACTTTGTCAGTCTAATAGTAAAATTGGTAATGGAACACAAAAGAAAACCATCAAAAAAAAGAGCGCACAAGGCGCTCTTTAAAACTACAAAAATTAAAATTCAGTTTCAGGTTTTGAACAATGTTTTTATCATCGTTCCCACATAAAGGACGGGTACTATGTCTATTTTATCAAGGTATTTAGCCATAGACTTCATATTTTTTGCAGGGACAAGAACTTTTTTAAAACCCATTTTAAGGCACTCCGCAACGCGCTTTTCGGCATAAGAAACGGCACGCACTTCACCGGTAAGCCCTACTTCGCCAAAGGCGGCGGTGTACTTATCTATCGGGATATCAAAGTAAGACGACGCCAGAGCGGCGCACACCGCCAGATCTGCAGACGGTTCGTTAAGCCTTATGCCGCCCATTACGTTTACGTAAACGTCGTAGCTGCCAAGCCGCACGCCGCAACGCTTTTCAAGCACGGCAATCAGCAGGGCAAGTTTGTTGTAATCTATACCCAAAGACATTCTGCGCGGCTGGCCGAATGTGGTTTTTGAAATGAGAGTCTGCACTTCCACATTCATGCAGCGGTTGCCCGTCTGGGCGGGGGTAACAACGGCGCCTGCTTCCTGCCCGCGGCTTTCAGACAGGAATATGCCCGAATAATCGGTTACAGCCTTAATGCCGCAGTCGGTCATTTCAAACACGCCCACTTCGCTTACATTGCCGAATCTGTTTTTTACGGAGCGCAGTATGCGGTAATTTTCCTGGTTTTCCCCTTCAAAGTAAAGTACGGTATCCATAATATGTTCAAGCACTTTCGGCCCCGCAAGGGCACCTTCTTTTGTTACATGCCCTATTATAAAAAAGGTGATACCGCGGCTTTTTGCTATACGCATCAGCTTGGTGGCGCACTCACGCACCTGTCCTACGGAACCGGCCGAAGAAGACAAATCGTCGGTATATACCGCCTGTATAGAGTCTATTACGCAGAACTCCACGCCGTCAAGTTCGGCTTCAAGCCCGTCAATGCAAGTTTCGTTAACAAGCAAAAGATTGTCGCATTTGTTGCCGAGCCGTTTGGCTCTCATTTTTACCTGCGAACAGCTCTCTTCTGCAGAGAAGTATAAAACCTTGTGATTAAGGGATAGTACCGCAGCAATCTGTGTAAGGATGGTAGATTTACCGATGCCGGGGTCGCCGCCGAGAAGTATAAGAGAACCCTTTACGATGCCGCCGCCGATTACCGTATCAAATTCGGTAATACCCGAACTTGTGCGGCCGTAAGTGCGGTACTCTATTTCGGCAAGCGGTTTTGCTTTAGAGTAAACGGCGGACGTAGATTTTTTTCTTGCGGCGGGGGCAGGGGTAACAATCTCTTCCGTCATAGTGTTAAATGCCTGGCAGGAAGGGCACCTGCCAAGCCAGCGGGGACTCACCGCCCCGCACTCGCTGCAAACATATGTTGTCTGAATATTTTTAGCCATAGGAAAACCTGTTATGTTCACGCAAATCTTTTTTGTTTGCTGCCAAAAAACATTTGCCGTGATTTTAAAGACAAACCAACCTTGCAAAAATGCTGCGGTTGTTTTTTCTTTCTTTTGCGCATTTGCTCGGGGCATAGATATTATATAATGCGCAAAATTCAATCTTTTACCAAAAGCTGCAAGTAGGTTGCAGCAAATAAGGGCGAGCAACACATTTCTCTAAACAGCACTTATGCGCTGTTTAGGTGTTGCGAGATGAGTTTGCGCATAGTGAAAGGCGCAAACGGTGCCCAAAACGGCGGTTGTCCTTGCCGCCGTTGAGAACTTACGCACAGCAAAGCCGCACGTATTGCGCATTCGCGCAAGGCTGGGCTAAAGCCCAAGCCCGCAAAGTTATTATTTTTTGAATAGCAGCCGCAATTTGCTGACGCAAATGTGCGTTTTTTCCTTGCCTTCCCCTTCTATGGGGGAAGGTGGCAGCAAAGCTGACGGATGAGGGGATAATTATCTACCTTATTTAGCGCATATATGCGTAGCAAATTATTTTACGGCAAATGTTTTTGCATAGCAATGCAAAAAGAAAATCATGAATTTAAACTCTCTTCATAAGTACGGCGCAGTAGGCGGTAATGCCAAGGCCTTCGCCTACAAAGCCAAGTTTTTCGCTTGTGCCTGCCGCAATGGCAACCCTGTCGCGGGCAATGCCGCACAGTTCGCTCAATCTTGCAGCCATTCTATCTATTTCGGGCGCAAGGCGGGGCTTTTCTGCCTGCACGGTTACAGATACGTTAGTTAAGGCATATCCGCTGTCCTTTGCGATGCCAAGCACGTTTTTAAGCAGCAGTGCGCTGTCTGCTCCCTTGTATTTTTTATCGGTATCGGGGAAGTAGTGTCCGATGTCTTTAAGCCCGCAGGCAGAAAGAATTGCGTCCATAAGGGCGTGGATAATCACGTCGCCGTCGCTGTGCGCCACAAGCGAGCTGTCGCAGCTGATCTTTACGCCTGCAAGCGTAACAAAATTATCTAAGCCGCCAAAGGCATGGGTGTCTGCACCAAAGCCGATACTGTCTGATTCACCCGCAGATATGGCGGGAATATCGTGCATAAAGTCTTCCCGGTAAGTGAGTTTTATATTCTTACGGTCGCCGTCTATCACATGCGGTATGCCTATATAGGCAGAGTAGGCAGAACTGTCGTCGGTAAACGTCTTACCTTCTGCGGAGGCCAGCGCATATGCCTGTTTTATCGCTTCGGTATTAAAGCCCTGCGGCGTCTGCACACAGTAAACGCTTTCCCGCTTGGGAACGTCAGTTATAACTCCGTAATACACTATTGCCGTGGTGTCGGTCGCGGGGATGGCGCATACAGCGCTGCCGTAAGCCGTAGCGGCTTCTATGCACTTTTTTATCGTCTCTTCGCAGACATAAGGCCGTGCGCCGTCGTGGATAATCACAATGTCGCCCGTTACCTTTTCAAGAGCCCTTTTAACGCTTTCAAAGCGGGTCTTGCCGCCGATTATTACGGTATAGCCGAAGGGGGCGCAAAGCGCTTTAATTTCCTTATAGTCGGGGGTAGAAGCGGCTACTATAACTTCGTCTATCTCTTTTAAATCAAATTTTGTAAGCGTGTGGTACAGTGCCGGTGCACCCGATAGGGGGGTAAGCAGTTTGTTCCTGCCGAACCCTGCGCGTTCACCCGTACCCGCCGCACATATAATTGCGGAAACTTTATTCATAATAGCTCCTTCTCGTGAATTTCTTTTTGCATTGCTGTGCAAAAACAAATCCACGATTTTTAAAGACAAACCATTCTTGCAATGGATTGCCGCGAATGTTTTTTCTTTCTTTTGCGCATTTGCCTGTGGCATAGATATTGTATAATGCGCAAAATTCAATCTTTTACCAAAAGCTGCAAGTAGGTTGCAGCGAATTGCGGCGCTTACGCACGGCAAAGCCGCACGTGCGCAACGTTATTATTTTTAGAATAAGCCGCTGTTTTGCTGCCGCAAAACAGCGATTTACCGCAATGTAGCATTCCCCTTCAGGGGAAGGGGAACCGCTTGCGGTGGATGAGGTGTTTCTTTTAAATAATTTTCCATCTCATCTGCACAGCTTCTCATAAATTCGTGAGTAGGCTCATTCTATTATCTCGTACATTTTGCCTGCGTCGTCTTTTTTAACGTAGTCTTTAATTTCAAGCACTTTGAATTTAAGCGTTCCGCTGGCGTACAAAATTTCTACCACGTCGCCTTCTTTAACTTCGTGGGCGGGCTTTACTTCCCTGCCGTTTATTACAACTTTGCCCGCAGAGCATGCTTCCTGCGCTACGGCGCGCCGCTTTAGTATTCTTGATACTTTTAAAAATTTATCTATTCTCATAATAACTTTGTACTCATTTACCTGATTTTACGGTAAAATAAAAATTTTTCTGCAATTTAATTATTATTATATTGTTTATAGGTTAAAAATTGCTTGACATTATTGACGTGCCGTTTTAAAATAATAAAATGTATTAAAATGCGTAAAATACCCTATTTGTGTTTTTCAAACAAAATTTAACCGCGGTAAACCGACAATTTTTGTCATTTATTTTTACCTGTTACGTACCAATTATAGCGCAATACGGTATAAAAGTAAAGTGCGGCGGGGCATAAGCGTAAAAATTTCTTAAAAATTTTCTGTAAAGAAATTTTACCTTAAAAACGCATTTTTGTCAATAGGCAACATTGATTTTTTCCGGTGAAAAGATATATACGGATAATCGCCATGTAATGAATATAAAACAGGCTAACGCCAAAAGGAGTATTGATTTTTCAATGAATTTACCCATTCAGATGTATGGCAAAACAGAAAGGAGAAAGTTCGGTAAGATTAACGAAGTTATCGACATTCCCGACCTTGTAGAAATTCAGAAGTCCAGTTATTGGAATTTCATCAACGAAGGCATATCGGAAGTGTTTGAAGATTTTTCGCCCATTACCGACTATTCCGATCACTACGAGCTTTATTTTTTAAACCACTGGTTTGACGAAAAGCCCAAGTATGACGAAAAGGAGTGCCGTAACCGCGACGCTACGTATGCGCTTCCGCTGCACGTAACCGTCCGCCTTGTAAACAAGGTTAAAGACGAGGTTATAGACCAGCCCGTGTTTATGGGCGAGTTCCCCCTTATGACCGACAGCGGCTCCTTTATCATCAACGGTGCAGAGCGCGTTATAGTATCCCAGCTTGTGCGTTCGCCCGGTGTTTACAATGCAAGCACCCGCGACAAAACGGGCAAAGAGATGTTCGGCACCACGGTTATACCCAACAGGGGCGCATGGCTGGAATTTGAGCAGGACGCCCAGGGCGTTTTGTGGGTACACGTAGACAGGAAGCGCAAGATCTGCGCTACCGTGCTTTTGCGTGCGCTCGGCTTCGGTTCAGATAGGGCTCTGATGGATCTTTTCGCCGATGACAAGATGATAGAAAACACTATCGCCAAAGATACTACAAAATCTGAATCGGACGGCCTTATAGAACTTTACCGCAGGCTCCGCCCCGGTGAAGTTCCCACAGAATCTTCTGTACGCCAGCACCTTAACAACCTTTTCTTTGACCCCAGAAGGTACGACGTGGTAAAGGTCGGCAGGTACAAGTTCAACAAAAAGCTCAACCTTGCGTACAGGCTCCCCGGCTGCAAAGTTGCAGAAGACATAGCTAACCCCGATACGGGCGAAATTATTGCAAAAGCGGGCAGCATAATTTCTGAACAGCAGGCGGTAGAAATCCAGGATGCAGGCATAAACACTGTATACGTGCTTGTTTCGGACCCCGAACAGGGCGAAATAAAGCACAAGATTATCGCAAACAACGTAATCAACTTTTCGGCAGTGTCAGACAAACCTGCAAAGATGTTCGGCCTTCTGCCTACAATATACTACCCCAACTACAGGTTTATGAAAGAACTTGCCGACGAGTGCAAACATGCTTCTGTAGAAGACGTTGCATTAAAATACCAGGATAAGATAAACGCCATTTACTACACCCAGGAAACTGCCGAAACGGACGACGAAAAGCCCGAAGAAAAGAAGAACAGGGAAAAGCGCAGGGATACAAGGGTAAAATTTGTAGCAGCCTGCAAGGTTATGGCAGCCCTTCTTGAATCGGATAAGACTGAACTTGACGCCGAAGAAAAGAAGGATATAAAGCCCATTATTGAAAAATTAAACCACAAACATATAACTGTAGACGATATCGTAGCCGCAATATCCACCAATATAGATCTGCAGTACGGCATCGGCACTATAGATAACATAGACCACCTGGGCAACCGCCGCGTGCGCTCTGTAGGCGAACTTTTACAGAACCAGCTCCGCATAGGTATAGCCCGCCTTGAAAAATTAATAAAAGAGCGTATGGCTACGCAGGACGCAATGGAAGTAACTCCTTCAGGCCTTGTGAACGTGCGCCCCGTGTCGGCTGTAATACGTGAATTCTTCGGCTCTTCGCAGCTGTCCCAGTTCATGGACCAGACCAACCCCGCGGCAGAACTTACGCACAAGCGTAAACTTTCTGCGCTCGGCCCCGGCGGCCTTAACCGCGACAGGGCTACGTTTGAAGTGCGAGACGTCCATCACTCTCACTACGGCAGGATGTGCCCCATAGAAACCCCCGAAGGCCAGAACATCGGTCTTATATCGTCGCTTGCAACCTTTGCAAAGGTAAACGAATACGGCTTTATAATGAGCCCCTACCGCAGGGTGGTAAAAGACGAAAACGGCGTGCCCACCGTAACCGACGTGGTAGATTACCTTACCGCAGACGAAGAAGATAAATATACCGTTGCGCAGGCAAACGAACCGCTTGACGAGAACAACCATTTTGTAAACTCTCACGTGGGCTGCCGCCACCAGGATTTAATTACGCAGCTCGCCCCCGAAAAGATGGACTACATGGACGTAAGCCCCAAGCAGCTTGTTTCGGTTGCAACCGCGCTTATACCCTTCCTTGAAAACGACGATACCAACCGCGCCCTTATGGGATCTAACATGCAGCGTCAGGCAGTTCCCCTTATGAAGACCGAATCTGCCATAGTTGCCACCGGTATAGAGGCAGCCATTGCCCGCGACAGCGGCGTGCTTGTACACGCAAAGAACGCAGGTACCGTTACGGGGGTTGCTTCTGACCTTATTAAAATAAGGGAAGACAGCGGCTTTGAAACAGAATATAAATTAAAGAAATTTGAACGCTCTAACCAGTGTACCTGCCTTAACCAGAAGCCCATAGTAAACACGGGCGACCATGTTGAAGCAGGCGAGATAATAGCCGACGGTCCCGCCACAAACAACGGCGAACTTGCGCTCGGCAAAAACATACTTATAGGCTATATGGAGTGGGAAGGCTACAACTACGAAGACGCCATCCTTATTTCTGAAAAGCTTGTACAGGACGACGTATTCACTTCTATCCATATAGAAGAACATGAAACCGAAGCAAGGGATACCAAGCTCGGCGAAGAAGAGATTACCCGCGATATACCCAACGTAAGCGACGACGCCCTTAAAGACCTTGATAAAGACGGCATAGTCCGCATCGGTGCAGAAGTGCAGCCCGGAGACATACTTGTAGGCAAGGTAACCCCCAAGGGCGAAACCGAACTTACCCCCGAAGAAAGACTGCTCCGCGCCATCTTCGGCGAAAAGGCAAGGGAAGTAAGGGATACTTCTTTAAAGGTTCCCCACGGCGAAGGCGGCATAGTAGTGGACGTAAAGGTGTTCACCCGCGAAAACAAAGACGAACTTTCGCCCGGCGTAAACAAACTTGTAAGGGTATATATAGCGCAAAAGCGTAAGATACAGGTCGGCGATAAGATGGCAGGCCGCCACGGCAACAAGGGCGTTATATCCCGCGTGCTTCCCCAGGCGGATATGCCCTTCCTTGCAGACGGCACCCCTTTACAGATCGTGCTCAACCCCCTTGGCGTGCCTTCCCGTATGAACATCGGGCAGGTGCTTGAAGTGCATTTAGGCCTTGTGTGCAAACAGCTCGGCTGGAAGATAGCTACCCCCGTATTTGACGGCGCTACCGAACAGGACATCAAAAAGCTGTTTATGGAAAATAACATACTTAACCCCGAAGGCAAGGTAGACGGCAAGATACAGGTATACGACGGCAGGACGGGCGAACCCTTTGAAAACAGGGTAACCGTAGGCGTGCAGTATATGATCAAACTTATCCACCTTGTAGACGATAAGATACACGCCCGTTCAATAGGCCCCTACAGCCTGGTTACCCAGCAGCCTTTGGGCGGCAAAGCGCAGTTCGGCGGGCAGCGTTTCGGCGAAATGGAAGTGTGGGCGCTTGAAGCCTACGGCGCGGCACATATCCTGCAGGAAATTCTTACAGTTAAATCAGACGATATTGTGGGCCGTGTAAAGACCTACGAATCTATAGTAAAGGGCAACAACATATCCGAACCGGGCATCCCCGAAGCGTTTAAGGTGCTGCTTAAAGAAATGCAGTCGCTTGCGCTTGACGTTAAAGTTCTTACCGAAAGCGGCGAAGAGCTTATCATACGCGAGCTTGACGAAGACGACGAAGCTATACCTACCGCAGCGGCGCGCGAAGCAGAAGAGAAGGAAAGGCAGCAGACTGTAGAAGAATTTGACATTACTTCTGAAGAAGACGAAGAAGACGACCTTAGCCTTGGCTCTATCTTTGAATCGGAGAAAGACGACGGCGACGATTTTGCCAGCAAAGAATTATTTGGCGGCGAAGAAGACGACGATTTCGGCGACGACGACATAAGCGACAAATTCACATTGTTTGACGACAATGACGAAGACGAAGATACGCCCGACGGCGACGACGAGATTTAAGGAGGTTGCGTCAGGACTATGTTTGAATTAAATGATTTTTGTTCCATTAAAATCGGCGTGGCATCACCCGAAAAAATCAGGGAACTTTCTAAGGGCGAAGTAACCAAGCCCGAAACTATAAACTACCGCACGCAGAAGCCCGAACGCGACGGCTTGTTCTGCGAAAGGATTTTCGGACCTATGAAGGACTGGGAATGCCACTGCGGCAAATATAAACGCATACGTTACAAGGGCGTCATATGCGAAAAGTGCGGGGTAGAAGTAACCCGTGCAAAAGTGCGCCGCGAGCGCATGGGGCATATAGAGCTTGCCGCACCCGTATCACACATATGGTACTTCCGCGGCGTCCCTTCAAGAATAGGCCTTGTGCTTGATATGAGCCCCAAGGCGCTTGAACAGGTTATATACTTTGCCTCTTACGTTGTAATAGACCCCGGCATGGTGCCCGAACTTGAATACAAGCAGATAATAAACGACAAAGAGCTTATGGAAATAGAGCAGAAGTACGGCGAAAGCTCTGTAACAGGCCTTAAAGTCGGTATGGGTGCCGAAGCTATCCGCGAGCTTTTAATGGCGGTAGACCTTGATAAGGAATGCGAAGAATGCAAGCAGATTATAGATAACAACCAGGCAGGGCAAAAAAGGGTAAAGGCCGTTAAAAGGATAGAAATTCTTGAATCGTTCCGCAAGAGCGGCAACCGCCCCGAATGGATGATTCTTACCGTTTTACCCGTGCTTCCCCCCGAACTGCGCCCCATGGTACAGCTTGACGGCGGCAGGTTTGCATCTTCTGACCTTAACGATTTATACCGCAGGGTAATAAACCGCAACAACAGGCTCAAAAGAATGATGGAGCTGGGCGCTCCTGACATGATTGTCAAAAACGAAAAGCGCATGCTGCAGGAAGCGGTAGATGCGCTTATAGATAACGGCAGGCGCGGCAAAGCGCTTTCGGGCCCTTCCAACAGGGAGCTTAAATCGCTTTCGGGTATGCTCCGCGGCAAACAGGGGCGTTTCCGCCAGAACCTTCTTGGTAAGCGTGTAGACTACTCCGGCCGTTCGGTTATAGTTGTAGGTCCCGACCTTAAGCTTTACCAGTGCGGTCTTCCCAAAGAAATGGCTATAGAGCTGTTCAAGCCGTTCGTAATGAAAAAGCTGGTAGAAAGCGGCCAGTGCCACAATATTAAGAGCGCAAAGCGCACGGTAGAAAAGGCTAAACCGCTGGTATGGGACGTTCTTGAAGAAGTTATAAAAGACCACCCCGTACTGTTAAACCGTGCACCTACGCTGCACAGGCTCTCTATACAGGCGTTTGAACCCGTACTTATAGAAGGCAGAGCCATAAAGATCCATCCCCTTGTATGTACGGCATTCAACGCCGACTTCGACGGCGACCAGATGGCGGTGCACGTTCCCCTTTCTATAGAGGCGCAGGCAGAAGCAAGATTTTTAATGCTTTCGTCAAACAATATCCTTAAATTATCAGACGGCAAGCCCGTTATGCAGCCTTCGCAGGATATGGTTATGGGTGCTTATTACCTTACCATAATCAGGCGCGAAGAAGGCAAGTTCTACCGCCAGGTAGGCGACAGGGTTGCCGAATGCGAGCCGACTGACGAAGGTGCAGAAGAGTATATACCCGGTGTTTACATTTCTGAAGATGAAGCCCTTATGGCTTACCAGACGAAATTTATACACATGCAGGACGAACTTTACGTCCGCAGGACGGTTACTATAAACGATGAAAATTCCCCCTATAACGGCCAGACCGTAACGGGCAGAACAAAGACCACCGTGGGCAGAATTATATTCAACAACGAAATGCCCCAGGACCTTGGTTTTGTTAAAAGGGAAAATAAAGAAGATTACCTTAAATACGAAATATCTTACGAATTTTTGGGCAGCAACGTTGCAGTAGGCAAAAAGCAGCTCGGTAAAATTGTAGAAAGGTGCTTCAAGACGGGCGGCGCCCCCAGGGCGGCAGACGTGCTCGATAAAATAAAGACGCTTGGCTACAAGTACTCTACCGTGGGCGCTGTAACCACATCGGTATTCGATATGCACATTCCTGCCGAAAAGCAGAAGATAGTAGAAGAAACCGAACAGAAAGTTTACCAGATAGAGCGTAAATACCAAAGGGGCCTTTTGCGTGAAGAAGAGCGTTACAATGCGGTTATCAACGCATGGGATACGGCAACGGACGAAGTTACCGACGCACTTAAAAAATCGCTTGATAAGTTCAACCCCATATGGATGATGGCTAACTCGGGTGCCCGCGGTTCAATCGACCAGATGAAGCAGCTTTCAGGTATGCGTGGTCTGATGGTTAACCCCCAGGGTAAAAAGATAGAAGTACCAGTTAAGTCTTGCTTCAGGCAGGGGCTTTCCGTTCTGGAATACTTTATATCGTCGCACGGCGGCCGTAAAGGTCTTGCCGATACGGCGCTTAAAACGGCAGACTCCGGTTACCTTACCCGCCGCCTTGTAGACGTTTCGCAGGACGTTATAGTCCGTGAAGAAGACTGCATGGCAGGCAGCAAAAAGCCCCGCGGCATGATAGTTAAACCCATAATAGGCCCCAACGGCGAAACGATAGAAGGTCTGTTCGACCGTATTCAGGGCAGGTTCCTTGCCGAAGACGTTGCCGACCCCGCAACGGGCGAAATCATATATCACCAGAACGAGTTTGTTACCGACGAAATAGCAGAAGAGATTGTAAACAAATATAAAGTGCAGCAGGTTTCTATACGTTCCATATTCAGCTGCAACTCGCGCTACGGCGTCTGTGCAAAGTGCTACGGCAAGAATATGGCTACCAACACACCCGTACAGGTGGGCGAAGCGGTAGGCGTTATAGCAGCGCAGTCTATAGGTGAACCCGGTACCCAGCTTACCATGCGTACCTTCCATACGGGCGGTATTGCGGCAACCGGCGATATTACACAAGGTCTTCCCCGTGTAGAAGAACTTTTTGAAGCACGTAAGCCCAAGGGCTGTTCTACACTCTGCGAAGTTTCTGGTATAGCTTCTATAGACGACAGCGACAACTTAAAGCATATAGTAGTGCGCGACAGCGTTACGGGCGAACAGAAAAAGGAATACATTTTACCCTTTAACGCAGAGCTTAAAATTAAAGACGGCGACAATGTAGAGCCCGGTACGGTGCTCAACGCAGGTTCAGTTTACCCCCAGGATATCCTTCGTATATCTGGCGTAAAGGGCGTTCAGGACTATATACTTGAGCAGGTACAGTCAGTTTACCGTTCACAGGGCGTTGACATCAACGATAAGCACGTAGAAATTATCGTGCGCCAGATGCTGCGCAAAGTCCGCATAGAAAGCGCCGGCTCCACCGACCTTTTACCCGGCGAAACGGTAGATATGTTCGCCGTGGAAGAAGCCAACCAGAAGGCTATAGAAAACGGCGGCACGCCCGCACTGCAAAAGCGTGTTCTTCTTGGTATTACCAAGGCTGCGCTTTCTACCGATTCCTTCCTGTCGGCAGCTTCCTTCCAGGAAACTTCAAGGGTGCTTACCGATGCGGCTATAAAGAACAAAGTAGATCCGCTTATGGGGCTTAAAGAAAACGTTATTATTGGTAAGCTTATACCCGCAGGTACTGGCGTTAAGGAATACAAGAATATGTCCCCTTCAATTAATCCGGGGTATAATTCCGTAGTATCCCCCGCCGATGAAAACTTACAATAAGCGTTGCAATACTGCGTCGGGCTTGCGTTTTGCCTTGGTCGTGTACTTCATTGTACACTCCCTGCGGTCAAAGCCGCACCCTTCTTGTCTTGCTTGCTTTTTGTAACTTTTCAGAAAACTTACAATAATCGTCGCAATACTGCGTCGGGCTTGTATACCTTATTATAAGCGACAGCACACCCTTTGTCATTGCGTTACGCTTCATTCTGCTCTAAATGACAGATGAGCACATTTTCCCATCTTGCCGTCCCTGTTAGGGAAGGGGGACCGCTTGCGGGGGAAGGGTTTGTACCGCAAAATAAGGTGAACCCCACAGGCGCTATGCGCCAGCTCCCCTGATAAGGGAGCCAAGAGCGGGACGACGTACTAGCTCAAACGGGGAGCCAAAAGCGGCTGTATGCAGCATCAACAACCAAAACAACTACAGGTAAAAATATGCCGAATTTTCAGGACTTGCGGATGGCAGATTTAATTGCCAAGTTCCGCGCGGTAATAGCAGAAACATACGAAACTAAAAAAGTTTCTTTGCTGGTGGGGGCGTCGCCCAAGCTGCAGGATATTTATAACTTTCATTTAACGGCAGATAATTCTTTTGCTGCCCAGGAAGAAAATTTAAAGAACCTGTATACCACGTTCAACTATGCCGCGGTAATATGCAACAATGCGGTAAAAACGGGTACGCTCAGCAAGGAAGATACCGTTCTTTTAACCGAGTGTTTAGAGCTATTATTAAAGTGCTGCGACCTGTTAACCAAGTCTTTAAAAGGTGAATAATTGCGGTATATTACCGTACCAATTACAAAATTTTATAAAAAGGTGCTTTGATTGAAGCACCTTTTTTGTATATCAAAAACACATAATATTGTTGACAATAAATTTATATTATGTTAGAATACGCTAAAAGCTATAATATACGTCATCGGAGAACGGGTGCCCGTAGTGTGCCGCTGTTGAAAAGATGTCGGGTGAGCCCGGTTATTCGCAAGGATAATCGGCTTTTTAATATATATATGCAGATAGAACTTTCTGATCATTTCAATTTTAAAAAATTAATGCGCTTTATAATGCCATCTATGCTGATGATGGTGGTGGTATCCATATATGGCGTTATAGACGGCTTTTTTGTGTCTAACTATGTGGGCAAAACGGCGTTTGCGGCGCTGAATCTTGTTATACCCTTTTCTATGATACTTGGCGGAACGGGTTTTATGATAGGTACCGGCGGTACGGCGCTTGTTTCTAAAGTGCAGGGGGAAGGCGATAAGGAAAAGGCAGACCGCTATTTTACCATGCTCATAATTTTTGCGGCGGCGCTCGGCGTGGTGCTTACCGCAGCGGGCGTTGCTGTTATGCGCCCAGTTTCTTACCTTTTGGGCGCAACCGAAGATATGATAGAATACTGCGTGCTGTACGGGCGTGTTCTTATAGCGTTTAATGCATTCTTTATGCTGCAGAATATCTTTCAGAGTTTTCTTGCGGCGGCGGGCAAGCCAAAACTTGGGCTTACGGTAACAATTATAGCAGGCTGTGCCAACGCATTGTTAGACGCTCTTTTTATTGTAGTATTCAAATGGGGGCTTGCAGGTGCGGCGTTGGCAAGGGCATCGGGCAGGTAATCGGCGGCGTTATACCCTTTATATATTTTGCAAAAAATAACGGCAGTCTTTTAAAATTTGTCAAAACAAAGTTAGAGATAAAGCCCCTTTTAAAGGCGTGTGCAAACGGCATTTCTGAACTGCTGACAAATATTTCCGCTTCGGCTGTAAGCATACTGTATAACCTTCAGCTTATGAAGTTTATCGGAGAAGACGGAGTATCTGCATACGGCGTTTTGATGTATGTGCAGCTCGTTTTCTTTGCGATAGAAATAGGATATTCCATAGGCAGCGCCCCCATAATAGCTTATAACTACGGCTCCGGGAATAAAGCAGAACTTAAGAGTATGTTCAAAAAGAGTATGCTTATACTGTGCGTTTCGGGCGTGGTATTGTCTGGCCTTGCGCAGGCTCTTGCATACCCGCTTGCAAAACTTTTTGTGGGATATGACAAAGAGTTGTTTACCCTTACGGTAAGCGCATTCAGAAAGTTCTCCTTTTCTTTCATATTCTCAGGCATAACGATATTTGCAAGCGGGTTCTTTACGGCGCTCAGCAACGGCTTTATATCTGCCGTACTTTCGGTACTGCGTTCGCTTGTGTTCCAGATTATATTCATTTACCTTTTGCCCCACCTGTTCGGCGTAGACGGCATATGGTGGGCTATGTTCGCCACCGAAGCGTGCGCCTTTACAGTATCTTTTATAATGTTTTACGTAAACGGCAAAAGGTACGGCTACATGTAATTTATTACACTTTTATTACGGCTTATTGCGGTAATTTTTTACAAGTGTATGGTAATATAAAATTAAGCAGGCGGAGTTATGCCTGCGGGAGTGAGATATGCCTTCTACATATGCGCATTATTTATTCGGAGAAAATGTTGCGGGCAGCCTTACGGGCAGCCTTGCCGAAAAGGTAGCGCACAACAGACAGCTTTTTTACATCGGTCTGCACGGACCTGATATACTGTTTTATTACAAGCCCCTTTCTAAAAATAAAGTAAATTCTTTGGGCTATGCAATGCACGAACAGCCAGCCGCAGATTTTTTTAAAAGGGCTGCGGATATGCTTGAATTACCGTGCGATAAAGACGCTTCTGTGGCGTACCTTGCGGGCTTTGTGTGCCACTATGCGTTGGATAAAGCCTGCCACGGCTATATAGAAAAAAAGATACAGGTATCGGGCATTTCCCATTCTGAGATAGAAAACGAGTTAGACCGCTTCCTTATAAACTACAGCGGTAAAAGTTTACGGCATACCGACCTTACCGCGCACATAGCCGCAACCGATAAAAATGCCGCAGTAATAGCGCCGTTTTTTAAAGACGTTATGCCGCAGCAGGTAAAAAGCGCTTTAAAGTCTATGAAATTTTATAACGGGCTTTTGATCGGCAACAGGGCGTATAAGCGGTTTTTGGTAAACTTCAGCCTTGCGGTGAGCGGTAAATACAAAAAGCTTAAGTGCATGCTTATGCACAAAAAGCCCTTAAAGGGATGTGAAGACAGCAACAAGCGGCTTTTTGAACTTTTTACTGGTGCGATAGGCGACTGTGTTGCGCTTGAAAACACCTTTTACGGTTTTATAAACGGCAAAAACAATTTAGACGAGAGATTTAATTTTACATTCGGCGCCGGTGATAACTGGCAGGATATCCCTGTTTAACCGCCGCTAAGGAGAATATGTATGAAGTTTAAAACAACCCCTTTAGAAAAAAAGTGGATCTGGTATGACGTAGGCAACTCTGCATTTACGCTGCTTGTTTCTACATTGCTGCCAATATTTTTCAGTGCGCTTACGGCAAAAGCGGGCGTTACGTCTTCCGGCTACTTTTCTTTGTGGGCAATAATTTCTACCGTGGCTACGGTAATATCAGCCTTTCTTGGGCTGCTGCTCGGTGCGGTGGCAGACTTTTCGGGGATGAAAAAGAAGCTCTTTTCTTTAACCGTTCTTGTGGGCGCCGTCGGCTGCACCGTACTGGGTTTTTGCGTGCACTGGATATGGTTCATCCTTGTGTTTGTAATTGCAAAGGTGGCATACCAGCTCAGCCTTGTAATATACGATTCTATGATTATAGACGTAACTTCTCCCGAGCGGTCAGACGAAGTTTCTTCCCGCGGGTATGCGTGGGGTTACATAGGCAGTTGTGCGCCCTTTGTGCTTACGATAGGCATATACCTTTTGTACTACTTTGAACTTATTTCTCTTTTGCCCTGCATGGTAATGTGCTGCATAATTATTGCGGCGTGGTGGATAGGCTGGTCTGTTCCCGTATGGAAAGATTACAAACAGAATTATTACCTGCCGCTTGGTTCCCACCCAGTAAAGGACTGCTTTACAAATTTAGGTAAAACCTTTAAAGACGTTGCAAAAGATAAAAAGGTACTGTTCTTTTTACTGGCGTTCTTCTTTTACATAGACGGCGTTTATACAATAATAGATTTGGCTACAAGCTACGGCGAGTCGCTCGGCTTGAATTCTATGTGGCTTTTGATAGCCCTTCTGGTAACGCAGATAGTAGCCTTCCCCGCGGCGCTGGTATTCGGCAAGCTTACCCATAAAGTAAAGCCTGAAGTTATAATTGCCGTGTGCATATGTGCATACTTCGCAATAACGGTGTTTGCCGCTTTTATGAATTACCAGTGGCAGTTCTGGGTGCTGGCTGTGTGCGTCGGGCTGTTCCAGGGAACTATACAGTCGCTTTCCCGCTCTTACTTTACAAAGATTATCCCGCCTGAAAAGTCAGGGGAGTACTTCAGCTTGTACGATATACTCGGCAAGGGTGCGTCCATTCTTGGCACGGCAATAGCCGCCGTTGTTACCATTGCGACAAACAACCAGCATATAGCGGTGGGTGTGCTTTCGGTAATGTTTCCCATAGGGCTTGTGTTCTTTCTGGTTTCTGCAAAGCTGCAGGCAAAAAAAGAAGGCGGTGCTACCGAAGAAGCAGAGGCACTGCCCGAAGAAAAAATTTAAATTTACCTATCACTTTTTCAAGTTATCCTCCTTATAGCGCAGGTATACAGCCTGCAAACGGAAAGCCCGATTTTGTCGGGCTTTTACTCTTGTGTATTGGTGTTGTCAGGTTCGGGCTGTCCGTCTTCGGTTTGCTGGGCAGACTTTTCTTTTATGCTGTCTGCAACCATTTTTGCAATCATAAATATCAGCACTAACGCCGCTAAGCCCAATATTACAAAGAACGCTATGTTCAGCCAGCCGCTGAGCACCCAGCTTAAAAGGGTTATAATTAACCCTGCAACTATATTGCCTGCCACAGTGCTTATAAGGCATTGCCACCATTTTAAATCTAAAAATACGGCTATCGCGGTACCCGTCCATACGCCCGTAAAAGGGAAGGGTAGGGCGGTAAAGATGAATATACCGACCATTTTGCCGAGTGCAGTTTTTTTACCGTTTTTGCCGTCAATTTTGTCGGCTTTGCGCTTGAAAGATTTTTCTATGCGTAAGGCAAGTTTTTTAAGCAGTTTGGTTCTTTTCAGCCTTGCAAATATCGGTTTCAATAAAAAGGTGAGTACAACCGATACAATAGCGCCGGCAATTATTCCGCAGGCAAAAGCCTGCGTTTTTGTAAGCGGTTCTGCAAAAAAATCAGGGCTTTGCCCAAAGATGATGCCGCCCTTAAGTTCTATAAGCGGTACCATGCTTATAAGTATGGTTGCAAGCCATGCGTTGCCGCCGAATGTTTCTGCAAAAAAATTCTGAATTTCTGTTGTGCCCAATAGGCTCAGGTGCATATTTCTTTCTCCCCGATGATTTTATTTTAGCATATTACCGAACAGCTGTCAAATATACGTGTAGCATTTTGTAATAAGGTGTAAACTGTGGAACAGCTTTATATTTTTCCGCAGTTTTTATTTTGCAAAATTATTGACAACGGCTGTGCGGTGTATTATAATATAGTAAATCTATCAAAATAGTAGGTTATAAAAAGTATGGCAGGAATACTTATTAAAGATACTACAAAAAGTGAACGGGAAGAAATTATACGCCGTTCGTTAGACTGCGGCGGCGGGTGCGAAAACTGTTCTGCCTGCGCACTTGGCGGCGGCAGTATTTACGGTATGTATCAGGACTACATAGACGGCAAAAGGGAAATTTCTGAGATAAATGCTGAATACCGTGCACGGTATATAAAATAGAGTAAGGCAGATTATGACTATACAGCAAATAACGTATGTGGTAAAGGTTGCCGAAACAAAGTCTATTAACAGTGCTGCGGCA
Source organism: Clostridia bacterium (assembly GCA_021202395.1). GTDB lineage: Bacteria > Bacillota > Clostridia > Christensenellales > Borkfalkiaceae > Coproplasma. The sequence continues at coordinate 19,389 of JAJQDC010000058.1, forward strand.
GAGCTTTATATATCGCAGCCTGCTTTGTCTGGTGCAATACGCAACCTTGAGCGGGAGCTGCATACAAAAATATTTGTGCGCTCTAACACGGGAATAAAAACTACGCCCGAAGGGGATGAGTTTCTTGCGTACGCACGCATTATATGCAGTGTTCTCTGCGATATAAAAGAAAGATTTTATAATTGATTTATTATATACAGTAGTCGTCGGCGGGGTTGCCGCTTATAATATCCTGCAATGTTATTCCGCTAAGGTAGCTGTTTATCACCTTGTACAAGCCGGTATAAACGGGCAGGGTAAGGCAATCGGCGCAGCGGGGGCATTCATTGGGGTAATTTTCCATACAGCTTACGGGTGCAAGGTTGCCTTCTGCGCTTTCTATTATATCTTTCACGGTAATTTCTGAAGGCGCTTTAGCAAGCTTGTAGCCGCCCATATGCCCGCGGTTGGTAATTAAAAGCCCGCTTCGGTTTAAAAAGGGGATAATCTGTTCAAGGTATTTTTTAGAGATATCCTGCCGCTTTGATATATCTTTAAGGGCGATGTAACCTTCGCTGTAGTGCTGTGCAAGGTCAACCATCATTCTAAGGGAATATCTTCCCCGTGTAGAGATTTTCATAAGAACTCCTGTTTATTTCACTCAAATCTTTTTGCATTGCTGTGCAAAAACATTTGCAGCGACTTTAAAAGACAACCATTCTTGTAGTAAATTACTGCGAATGTTTTTCTTTCTTTTGCGCATTTGCTATAGTAGCATAGATATTATATAATGCGCAAAATTCACTTCTTTACCGTAATCCGCAAGTGGGTTGCAGCAAATTGTGGCGCTTACGCACGGCAATGCCGCAAAAGAGCGATTAACACGGTAAAAATTTTTACCGCTTAAAACTTACTAAACCTATAATAACACAGTAAATTAAAAAAATCAACTATAAAGGGTAAAAGTATTTTTGCCCGAGGTAACAGATATGCAATTTTCTACTAAATGTGTACATGGCAATGGGGAACGCTTTAAGGGCGACGCCACCGGATCGGTGAGTATGCCCATCTACCAGACCGCCACTTACGCCCATGCGGCAGTGGGGCAAAGCACGGGGTACGACTATACACGCCTGCAAAACCCCACCCGTGAACAGCTTGAAAAGGTGGTGGCCTGCCTTGAAGGCGGGCTTGACGCTCTGGCGTTTACAAGCGGAATGGCGGCGATTACCGCCCTTATGGAACTGTTTGCACCGGGAGACAACATTATTGCCGACTGCGACCTTTACGGCGGCAGTGTGCGTCTGTTTGACAATATTACAAAAAAGAACGGCGTAACCGTTACCCGTGCAGACCTTTCATCGCAGGATATTGCGGGGTTAATCAAGCCTGATACAAGGGCTGTTTACATAGAGACACCCACAAACCCCATGATGAACGTGATAGATATTGCCGCCCTTGCAAAGGTTACCAAAGAGCGGGGTATTCTTTTGATTGTAGACAACACCTTTCTGTCGCCGTACTTCCAGAACCCGCTTGCGCTGGGTGCAGACGTGGTGGTGCACAGCGGCACCAAGTTTCTGGGCGGGCATAACGACGCGCTTGCAGGTTTTTTAGTGGTAAACAGCAAAGAACTGTCTGAGCGGCTGCGGTTTATTATAAAAACGGTGGGATCAGGGCTTGCCCCGTTTGACAGCTGGCTGGTATTGCGCGGTATTAAAACCCTGCCCGTCAGGATGGAAAAATCTCAGAAAAACGCACAGTCGGTAGTCAGATTTTTGCAGGGGGAAGAGCGGGTAGTTAAGGTATACTACTGCGGCATTGCGGGCAGCAAGGGGTACGATATCACCTTAAAGCAGGCAAGGGGATTCGGTTCTATGATAACCTTTGAAGTGCAGAGCAAAGAGCTTGCCTTACATATTTTAAAGTCAGTAAAGCTCATCCGCTTTGCCGAAAGTCTTGGCGGGGTAGAAACGCTTTTGACCTACCCCTACACACAGACGCATGCAGACGTGCCCGAAGATGTAAGGATAGCCAACGGCATTACCGACCGCGTTTTGCGCCTTTCGGCAGGGATAGAAGATGATGCCGACCTTATTGCCGACCTGCAGCAGGCATTCAACTCTTTTTGCGGTTAATCGGGCTATATTGCGGGGGTAATTTGTTATGCAAGAGAGAAATTCAGATTTTGATAAAGTGATAGAAAGGCGGGGTACAGACAGCCTTAAGTACGACTGCGCCGCGCGCAGGGGCTACCCGCAGGACGTTCTTCCCCTTTGGGTTGCCGATATGGACTTTGCAACTTCGTCTGCCGTAACAGACGCTGTTATACGGCGCACAGAGCACGGTGTGTTCGGCTATACCGAACCGGGAGAAAGTTACTTTAATGCCGTAGCTGATTGGATGCGTAATATGCACGGGTGGAATGTGAACAGCAGCTGGCTTGTAAAAACACCGGGCGTGGTGTTTGCCTTAGCGGCGGCGGTAAAGGCTTTTACCAAAGAAGGCGACAGCGTGCTTATACAGCAGCCCGTTTACTATCCCTTCAGCGAAGTGATAGAAGATAACGGCAGAAGGGTGGTGAGCAGCGACCTTGTTAAGGATGACGATGGCAACTATACCATAGACTTTGAAGATTTTGAAAGAAAGGTAAAGGAAAATAATGTGCGGCTGTTTTTGCTCTGCAACCCGCACAACCCCGTCGGCAGGGTGTGGACGGAAGAAGAACTGGCAAAAATAGGCGGAATATGTTTGAATTACGGTGTGGTTGTAGTCAGCGACGAGATACACGAAGACTTTGTTTTTTGCGGCAAGCACTGCGTTTTTGCAGACATCAGCAACAGTTTAAGGGATATTACGGTAACGTGCACGTCGCCCGCTAAAACCTTTAACCTTGCGGGGCTGCAGGTTTCAAATATTTTTATTGCCGATAAAACTTTGCGGCAAGCCTTTAAAAGGGCGGTGGCGGCTACGGGGTACAGCCAGCTTAACACACTTGGGCTTACCGCCTGTGAAGCAGCCTACCGCAGCGGCGGTACGTGGTATAAAATGGTTAAGGCATATATATGGGGCAATATCCGCTTTACAGCAGAATTTCTGCAAAAAAATATGCCAAAGGTAAAGCTTACGCCGCCGCAGGGAACTTACCTTTTGTGGCTTGATTTTTCTGCCTACGGCTTAACTGAAAGCGAGCGGCAGGATATTATAGTAAATAAAGCCGGGGTATGGCTGGATAGCGGGGTTGTGTTCGGTAAAGCAGGCGAAGGGTTTGAACGCATTAATGTTGCCTGCCCGCGGGCTACGCTTGAAAGGGCGTTGAATAAGCTTAAAAGTGCGTTCGGCGGCATATAGTACCGCTTTAATTTTTTGCAAAAAAAATTCACGCCTATTTGGTGCCTTGCCACCTATAGGCGTGTTTTTTACTGACGTTCTGCGCTTTTGCCAACCCGCAGCATCAACGCAGCTTTCTTTGTTTTCGTGATTTGGATACGTTTTTATATTTACGCACATTATATACCAGTTTTTGTTGCATAAGCCGGAACTTACTGATAAGGTAACTTGCGGTTTACCTTACGCCGCAGCCTTTGCCGCAGCCTTAGCTGTAAGCGTTGCTTTTAAGGTTTTTTGCCTTAGAACTTTTCTGTCTGCATAAATATGATTCAGAATATAGCGCATTTACTTTAATTTTTAGCTTGCCCATGCTATACATTGCCGTTTTACGCTATTTCTTATAACAGGCTTCTTTACGCCCGTTTAAAGGTAATTTTTGTTTTTTACTGCCGCCGTTTGCCCTTTTGATGGCAGTGGCGGTACTTTGGTTACAAAAACCTGCACACATGCGTCTGTGCAGGTCTGCAATATTAAATTTTAATTTCGGGAACCGTTGCTGCCCTATACGGTGCTCTCAGCTGTTCTCGGCATCTTGCCGCTACAGGTTAGTTTTAACCAAAAAGCTTACAAATCCTACTTCCCTATATGCTTGCTTATTTTCAAAGCCGCTGTTTTAATAAAGAAGTTTTTATTTTTCCGATACAGAAATCTCTTACCTTACGGATTAAGAGGTCTCTTGTTTTTAAGATAAAAACTTATTTTTTAACCTCTTACTTTGATCTTCCGAAAGTATAGGGGGATTTCGGTCGTCTGCTCGCCTTTTTGTTCCCTTTTACCTGTAAAATTAAAACCGTGTTGTCAGATTTTGGTTCCCTTTATAGAACTGTTCATTGGAGTATACCTCCCATATATGTAGTAGCTTTTGCGAAGTAGAGAATTCTTTTCATTCAGATACCTCCTTAATGCTATATCAATTTATATTAACGGGCGGTACGCTTATTGCTATCCGCTCTTCGGTATAACATTGACCCGCTTTCGCGGCTACTTATACTTCATCTTTAACCTTCCTGATAAGTATTTTAATTTTAATGTTTAGCGCTAACATTTTTTGTTACTTATTTTTTTTTTGTACCTTTATTATAG
>JAJQDC010000060.1:0-8615 GCA_021202395.1 Clostridia bacterium
ATTGCGAGCGGGCTCTACCGCGTGGCAATCCCGCCAGAACTGGCGACCAGCAGGCCGGGCGGCAGAAGCGTTGTTTAAAAATAATATGTTAATTTTAAAACCCGACGGTAAGCACAAAAATGCCGTCGGGCTTCTGTTTTTTTGACAAACGGGCGTAAAATAATTGAATTGGCAGCGGTTACGTGTTATAATTTAACTATGAATGAAGTTCGGGTTAAATCGCCCGCTAAAATAAACCTTACGCTGAACATAACGGGCAGCGAAGGCGGCAGACACCTTATAGACAGCGTGGTAACCACAATAGACGTATTTGACGTAATAAATATAAAAAAGCGCAAAGACGGTTTGGTTGGCTGCGTTATGCACGGCATGGGCAGCGAGAGCATTCCGTTTGAACAGAATAACGCTGTGCGCGCCGCAGAGCTGTTTATAAAAAAATATTCCGTAAGCGGCGTTGATATAACCGTATGGAAGAATATTCCCATGGGTGCCGGGCTGGGCGGCTCTTCTGCCGATGCGGCAGGGGTGCTTAACGGGCTTAAGCAGCTGTACGGCATATACGACGGCGGCGCAGAGCAGATTGCAGACGAAGTCGGCTCTGACGTTAGGTATATGATGACGGGCGGCTACGCGCGCATAAGCGGCTATGGCGAAAGGGTTGCGCTTATAGACAGCGATCTTAAGCTCTATTTTACCATAATCGCACCTGAAAGCGGCGTAAGTACCAAAGAGTGTTATGCCCGCTACGACGACACCCCGGACGGGCTGCGCACCAACAGCGGCACCGCGCAAACGGCTCTGCAAAACGGCGATTTCGCTTCGCTTTGCAGCAGTTTGTATAACGCACTGTATGCGCCCGCAAGGCTGATTAACGGCGATGTGGAAAAGGCTCTGTACGAAGCATATTCATTTGACCCGCCGTCTGCGGCAATGACAGGTTCGGGCAGTGCGTGCTACGCCATGTTTGACAACGATACTTTAAGCCGCTGGGCGCAGAGCAGGTACAGGGGTAAGTTTTTTACCTTCTGTGCAAAATCATATATACCAAAGATAAGGAAGGGGAAGTAAATGGGAGAAATCAGGCTTACAGACGACGATAAGGACAGGAAGTACCGTATCCGCATCAATGAAGACGGCGAAGAAGAGCTGGAAGTTATCCAGCCCGAAGAAGAGCCGCAGGAAGAAGAGCTTATCGGCTTTCAGGTAGACGACGATGAAGAGACCACGCCCGAAGAGCAGTCTGAATTAATGGAAGCAGCCCGCGCAGAGCAGGAACGGCTTGCCCGCGAAGAAGCCAAAAAAAATATTGAAAAGGCTAAAGCAAAAATTCAGGAAGGCGACAATGAATTTGCCCTTGTTGCACTTGACGCCGCACAGCAGGCGTGGGACGAAGAGTGGGAAATTTACACCCTTAAAGCAGAACTGCTTACCAATTATTTTACCGATTTCAGTAAGTTAGAAGAAGTGGTTTCCCTGCAAGACGGCTACAAGAAGTTTGTTCCCGAAGAGCAGAAGCAGATTCAGCGCGGCAAGTACGCCGGAACGGTGAGTAAAATGGCGGCAGAACAGCGTTCGCTTGCAGACAGCACCAACGAAGAGAACGAGGCAAAAAAGGCAGAGCGCAGGGTGCGTTTTAAAGCGCAGCGCAACAAGGCATTGCGCAATTTTCTGTTTGCGTTTGTGCCGTTCGTAATACTATTGTGCGTTGCCATAGGGTTCAGCACGGTAATGTTTTCGCAGGGCGGCGGCGTGCTGTTCGTACTGCCGATTGTGTTCTTTGCGCTTGCCGCAATAGCCCTTATAATAAGCATAATTCTTTTGCGCCCGCTGGTAAAGTATATCAACCGTTTAAGGCTTAACGAGCGCAATAAGTCCACCGCGATAGGCAGGACGTATATAGAGTGCTCCGAAAGGGCAGAGCTGTTTGACGAGCTTTATAATATGCTTATGTATTCAGAACCCGTAAAGGAAGAAGCTGCCGCAGTAACTGAAGATACAGCGGAAGAAAATTAATAAAAATAAGCGTTAGTTGCGGCATATGCCGCAACTAATTTTAAAAAGAGATGGAATATATTTATTTTGACAATGCGGCAACAACGCCGCTAGACAGCCGTGTGGCGCAAAAGATGGAGCCGTATTACAGCAGCGTTTACGGCAACGCCCACTCGCAGCATGCCGCAGGCAGGCAGGCGGCTTACGCAGTAGACTGCGCAAGAGATTTGTCGGCACATATATTGGGCTGTAAGGCAGAAGAACTGTACTTTACGGGAAGCGGCACCGAAGCAAACAACTGGGCGGTAAAGGGCGTCTGTACGGCAAACTACGGCAAAGCAAACCGCATAATTGTTTCTGCAACAGAGCATCCATCGGTTATAGAAGCCGCCAGAGCAATGCAGGTTTTCGGTTTTACTACCGAGCTTGTTTACCCCGATAGTTCGGGCATAGTACGCCCCGAATATGTGGAAAAGGCTCTGCAGGGCGGCGGCGCTGCGCTTGTCTGCGTAATGTATGTAAATAACGAAACGGGCGTGATCCAGCCCGTAAAGGATATTTATTCCGTGTGCAGGGCGGCGGGGGTGCATTACCATTGCGACTGCGTGCAGGCGGCGGGCTGCCTTCCGCTTGACGGCGGCATTGCCGACAGTTTAAGCGTTTCCGCCCATAAATTTTACGGTCCCAAAGGGATAGGTGCCCTTGTAGTAAAAAATTCAACCCCCATATATCCCTTAATTAACGGCGGCAGCCAGGAAAGGGGCAGGCGGGGCGGCACTACAAATGTGCCCGCCGTGGTCGGCTTTGCAGAAGCACTGTCGCTTGCCGCAGAACTGCGTAAAGAAGAAAATACCCGCGTTGCGGCTTTGCGCAATAAACTGCTTGCGGCGATGGATAAGCCGTTTATAAAGCTGAACGGCAGCCTTGAAAGCAGAGTGCCTAGTAATTTAAACCTGCGGTTCAACGGCTTTGTAAATACCCAGCTGATGGCGTACCTTGACAGGTTCGGCATCTGCGTTTCGGCAGGTTCTGCCTGTACGGCGGGCACCGCGGTGGTATCCCATGTTCTTACTGCAATGGGGCTTACCGAAAAGGAGGCCATGTCTTCTTTACGCATAACGCTCGGCAGACACACTACACAAGCGGAAGTGGACTTTCTTATAAAAACGCTGAATTCAGCTTTTGATGAGCTTGGCTAATTTTTACGGCGGCGGCAGTTCAATCTGCTGCCGCTTAAAATTTTTAATCTGCAATTATTACATTTAATTGTTGAAATTATTTATAGACTGTGGTATAATGCAGATGGCGTACAATTAAATTAAGGAAAAATGCGGAAACTATACAGGCATATAGTTATCCTTGTATCTGCATTTTTCAGAATTGTACGCCAACAATAAACGGGATACTTGTGCAGGCGTCCCGCAGGGACGCTTTATTTTTTTACTGTTGACAGAAAATAAAACGTTACCGTAAAAAACCAACAAGGTCTGCAAAAAAATTTTATGAAGGAGAAAACACAATGAAAAGAAAGATAGTAATCATCTTGCTTTCAATCATGTCGGTAGTCTGTCTTGCGTTAGGCGTTTCCGCCTGCGGCAGCAGTGAAAGTTATACCGACTGGGAAAACGGCATTTATACCGTTTACACTGCGTATGCCGAAGCCCAGAGTCTGGGTTACAGCGGTTCGCTGGAAGAGTTTATAAGTTCCATAACCGGTTCGGATGGTAAAGACGGAACTGACGGCACCAACGGTATAGGTATATCCAATATAGAGATTAATGCCGACGGGGAACTTATTATAACGCTTACCGACACCAATTATTTTAATCTTGGTGTTGTTAACGGCGTAAACGGCAATGACGGTAAAGACGGTGAAGACGGCAGCGTATGGTATACCGGCAGCGGCGAGCCTGCAGCAACAACGGGCAAAAACGGCGATATGTACCTTGATACCACGTCTTACGATATTTACCAGATGGAAGACGGCGCTTGGGTAAAGACGGGTAACATAAAAGGTGCCGACGGCGAAGACGGCAGCAGTACCACAACTACCGAAACGGCTGAAACAGTTACGGTAACGTTTGATTCTGACGGCGGTACTGAATGTGAGCCCATAACGGTAACAAAGGGGGACAGTATAGTAAATCTTCCCGAACCTGAAAAGGAAGGCTACGCATTTACCGGCTGGTATTCAGGTACAGGGGTAAATAACGGACAGGTAACCGACGTTACGCCAATATCGCGCGATATGACGCTATATGCCCAATGGGAAAAGGTTTACTCCTTAGAAATAACATATTTAAGCGATACTGAAATTTATCAGTCTGATTGTGTATATTTTGAAGGCGAGTATGGCGGCTATTTCCCTTCTTATGGTGTAAATCTTATTTCTTTTGAAATTGAACTTGACGGAACTACATATTCTGTTGACGAAGCTGTTGAGTGCGGGCTTGTTTCTGACTATTATATACGAAATGAGTATGACGGCTGGTTCTATGGCGAAATTTATTTTGACACCATAGGGGAATATAAGGTAACCCTTATATATAATTATTCCCAAACTTCTTTTGAAGTATCTGTGGTTGAATACACGGTAGAAGGCGATATGTATTTCAGCAACGGCTATTATGACGGGTATGCTACATCATATTCTTTTTACGGGGAAGATACCGAGTTTGATATAATTGACACGGCAGCGATTTTGTCTTCGGACGATAATTATTATTTAACTCTGTACTTTTATAATGTACCGGCAGATGCTGTAATAACAATAACTTTAGATGGTACCGTTTTAGATAGTTGTTATGAATACTGGTGGTATTTGGGTGATTTAGGTATTGAAATAAGAATAGACCAGATTGTTAACAGTGAAGCCGATGATTATATAATTAAGGTAAACGTTGCAAGCGAAAGTAATGGAACAGCAGAAATTATTTTTAATTATAGTTTTTCAAATTCTTTATTATACACGCTTTCTGACGACGGGGAATCTTATATTGTTTCTATAGGTTATTGTAGCGATGCAGATATTGTTATTCCTTCTACATATAATAATAAACCTGTAACGGCTATTGCTGAGTATGGGTTTTACTGGTGCGATACGCTTGAAAGCGTGGTGATAGGGGACAATGTAACTTCTATTGGTTATGCTGCTTTCTCATGGTGCACATCGCTTACAAGCATAATCATACCTGACAGTGTGTTATATATCGGTGAATGGGCATTTGAAGTTTGCACTTTGCTTACTTCAGTTTATTATTATGGCACAGAAGAAGAATGGAATGATATAAATATTTGCTCAGATAACGAGTACCTTACAAATGCAACAATCTACTACTACAGTGAAACTCAGCCGTATAGTAACGGTAATTATTGGCACTACGTTAACGGCGAAATTGTGATTTGGGAGATAGCGGAGCACACTGAACACACTTATGACGGCTACTCATATGATAGCAATGGTCATTGGCAGGTTTGTACTTTATGCGGAGAGCAGACGGATGTGGAAACCCATTCCTACGGCGATGACGATATTTGCACTATATGCGGCTATGAAAATGTTACAGCCAGCGAAGGGAGCGAAGGGCTTAAATATACCCTTTCAGACGACGAAACATATTACATTGTAAGCGGTATTGGTGATTGCACCGATACGGATATAGTAATTCCCTCAACATATAATGGGTTACCTGTAGAAGCTATCGGGGAAATTGCGTTCGAATTGTGTGAATCACTTACAAGCGTAACCATTGGTAATGGTGTAACGTCTATCGGTGAAGGGGCGTTCAGTTATTGCACATCGCTTACGAGCGTAACAATAGGTAACAGCATAACAGTTATCGGCAATAATGCTTTCAGCTGGTGCACATCGCTTGAAAGTATAGTTATACCAGACAGTGTAACATCTATAGGTTATGGTGCGTTCTATGGGTGCACTTCGCTTGCAAGCATAATTATTGGTAACAATGTAACAAATATAAGCGTAAGTGCGTTCTATAACACGGCATATTATAATGATTCAGATAATTGGGAAGATGGTGTGTTGTATATAGGCAATTATCTAATAGAAGCGAATACAAGTATTTCAGAAGATTATACAATAAAAGAAGGAACAATAGCTATTGCCAATTATGCGTTTAAGGATTATGAAACGCTTGAAAGTGTAACCATACCAGACAGTGTAACAACTATCGGCAGTGGTGCGTTTTATGGATGCACATTGCTTACAAACATAATTATAGGTAACGGTGTAACTACTATCGGCGAACTTGCGTTCCAGTGTTGCACATCGCTTGAAAGCATAACCATACCCGAAAACGTAACATCTATCGGCAGCCAAGCGTTCTGTGAGTGCACATCGCTTGAAAGTATAGTTATACCAGACAGTGTAACTTATATCGGCAGTTCTGTGTTCTATGGTTGCACATCGCTTACAAGCGTAACCATAGGTAACGGTGTAACTTCTATCGGCGTAAGGGCATTCTATAACACGGCATACTACAACGACACGAATAACTGGGAAAACGATGTATTATATATAGGTAATTATCTTATAAAGGCAAATACCAGTATTTCAGGAGATTATGCGATTAAAGAAGGAACAATAGTTATTGCTGATAGTGCGTTCGATGGTTGCGCTTCGCTCACAAGCATAACGATACCCGACAGTGTAACATTTATCGGCGAGAGTGCATTTAGATTTTGCACTTCACTTACAAGTGTAATGATGGGCAATAGTGTAACTACTATCAGTGAGTATGCGTTCTATGGGTGCACTTCGCTTACAACCGTTTACTACAACGGCACAGAAGAAGAATGGAATTCTATAACTTTAGTTGGTACTTATTCAGATCCTACCTATTTTGGCGCAACCATTTACTACTACAGTGAAACGCAGCCGTATAATAACGGTAATTATTGGCACTACGTTAACGGTGAAATTGTGATTTGGGAGATAGCGGAGCACACTGAACACACTTATGACGGCTACTCATATGATAGCAATGGTCATTGGCAGGTTTGTACTTTATGCGGAGAGCAGACGGATGTGGAAACCCATTCCTACGGCGATGACGATATTTGCACTATTTGCGGCTATGTAAAGGTTGATGGTAGCGTAGGTCTTGAATATACCCTTTCAGACGACGAAACATATTACATTGTAAGCGGAATTGGTACTTGCACCGATACGGATATAGTAATTCCTTCAACATATAAAGGTTTACCTGTTGCAGAGATAGGTGATGTAGCATTCTGGGAGTGCACTTCACTTAAAAGTGTAACTATACCCGACAGCATAACAGCTATCGGCAGGTATACGTTCGGATGGTGCACATCGTTTACAAGCATAACCATACCTGACAGTGTTATATCTATTGGGGGGTATGCTTTTGTATGCTGTACATCGCTTACAATTATAACGATAGGTAATAGTGTAATATCTATCGGAAGTGATGCGTTTCATGGCTGTTATTCACTTACAAGTGTATACTATAACGGCACAGCTTCCCAGTGGGCAAGTATAGTATTTAACGACACAGTAAACGATGAATATGCTAACCCTTTGTATTACGCAGGTAATTTATATATTAACGGGGTTTTGTTGACTGATTTGCAAGATTCCGATATAACGACAATATCTGCATATGCTTTTGTTGGCTGGAAGGTTACAAGCATAACCTTACCCGATAGTGTTACTTCTATCGGCAGTTGGGCATTCTGGGAGTGCACATCGCTTACGAGCGTAACTATAGGCAGTAACGTAACTTCTATCGGTTGGGGGGTGTTCTATGGTTGCTCTTCGCTTGAAAGCATAACTGTAGACAGCGGTAACAAATATTATAAATCGTTAGATGGCAACTTATATTCTTATGAAGGTATGGAACTTATACAATATGCGATAGGTAAAAAAGATACCTCTTTTGTTATACCCGACAGTGTTACTTGTATTAGTGATAGGGCGTTTGCTTATTGCATCTCGCTCATAAGCATAACTATACCTGACAGCGTAACTTCTATAGGTTATGGTGCGTTCTATGAGTGTATCTCACTAACTAGCATAAATATATCCGACAGCGTAACTTCTATAGGCAATTATGCGTTCTATGATACGGCATTTTATAATGATCTTGATAATTGGGAAGATAATGTATTATATTTAGGTAATTATCTTATAAAGGCAAATACCAGTCTTTCAGGAGATTATGCAATAAAAGAAGGAACAATAACTATTGCTGTTTCTGCGTTCAGTGAGTGTCTCTCGCTTACAAGCATAACCATACCCGAAAGTGTAACGTCTATCGGCGATTATGCGTTCCTTAATTGCACCGCATTGGCAGAAATTAATTTCAATGCAACAGCAATGGAAGATTTATCTTCATATAACTATGTTTTCTATAATGCAGGGCAAAGTGGCGATGGAATAACAGTAACAATAGGCGCAAATGTAGCAAAAATTCCCGCTTATTTGTTCTGTTTTGATTATGGTATGAGCAGCTCCAATATTATAAGAGTAATATTTGAAGAAAACAATGTATGTGAAAGTATAGGCAGTTATGCATTCGAAGGGTGCACTTCGCTTACAAGCATAACCATACCCGAAAGTGTAACGTCTATCGGCGATT
>JAJQDC010000060.1:8715-21553 GCA_021202395.1 Clostridia bacterium
TGCACTTCGCTTACAAGCATAACCATACCCGAAAGTGTAACGTCTATCGGCGATTGTGCGTTCGAAAATTGCACATCGCTTGAAAGTATAATCATACCCGACAGCGTAACATCTATCGGCGATTGTGCGTTCTATGGCTGCATATCGCTTAAAAGTGTTTACTACAACGGTACGGAAGAAGATTGGAATAATATAAATATTGGCTCAGATAACGAGTGCCTTACAAATGCAACCATTTACTACTACAGTGAAACGGCGCCGACGGACAGCGGCAATTACTGGTATTATGATTCGGAAGACAATATAGTTATATGGTAATTTTTAAGGAGCGGCAAATACCGCTCCTTATTTTTTAACGACTTCTTATTAAAACTCAACGGCGGCACTGATCCGAAATCAGTGCCGCCGTTGTATGATAAGGGGGAAAATGATGAGTAGATTTATGTAAACAGTTCGGTGAACTGATTACATTAATAATTATATCCATCTCAGAAAAAAAGTAAAATATCTGGCGAAATTTTTTTAACTTTTTTATTCTTAAATCTATCAAACAGATTTTGATAATTTTTCACATTTTAACATTATTTTTTAATCAAAATGATAAGTTATCATGTTATAAACCAAATATCCCTTAAAAATGTCAAATAGTTTCATAAAAATTCTTAATCGGCTGGCGTAAAAATGTAAACTGTTTACATTACTCTGCACAGCGCGCAAGCGGCAATGGCGGCAATAAACGCAGATACCAGTGCAATAATAATGGGGCGGGCAAGCTTTTTGCCCTTTTGTGAAGCAAAGTACACCGCCGAAATATAGAACACTGTTTCAGAAGAGCCGTAGCACACGCAGGCACAGCGCGCCGTGTAGCTGTCGGCGCCGTAGTCTTCTATTATCTCTGTAAGGTAAGCAAGCGAGCCGCTGCCAGAAAATGGCTTTATAAGCAGCAGTTTTGTAAGCCCTTCGGGTATACCCAAAAATTCAAAAACGGGGGACAGTACCTTAATAAGTAAACCGGAAAGTCCGCTTGCTTCAAACAGTCCGCACATCATAAATACCGCCGCAAGGCAGGGCAGCAGAGACAGGGTAAAGCTTACCGCAGACTTTACCCCTTCGGTAAACGCATTATACACGTTTACTTTTTTTATTATTGCGGCTGCCATTACCGCAATAAAGATAACGGGAATTACTATTGCCAAATTACTTTCTCCGTTCAGCAAAAAGTTTTTCGCTGGAAACAAATAGAACAACCGCAACGGCGGTGGCGATTACAGAACAGATAAGGCATGGTAAAAATATATCTGCCGACGAAGTGCTGCCCGCCTGTGTGCGAAGCGCTATTACGGTAGAAGGTATAAGCTGTATGCCCGTAGCGTTTATCACAAAAAGAAGATTTTGCGCATAGCTGTTGTTTTCCTTTGCAAGTCCGTTTATGGCTTTTACCGCATACGGGGTGGAAGCACCTACGCCGAGCAGGTTGCAGGTAAGGTTCATTGCAATAGCGCCGCACACTTCGCCATTTTGTGTTTTAAAGAATCTCGAGCAAAAGGGTTTAAGCAGCTTTGCCGCTTTTGACGTGATACCGCATTTTTCTGCAACGGCGGCAATACCCATCCATACTGCGTAGATGCAGAACAGCGTTACGGCTACCGTTAAAGACTCTTTTGCGCCGTTCAGCAGTACGGTTAAAAAATTCTGCGGAGCGGTAAATGCAAGTATAGCCGCCGATAAAATAAATATTGCCGTAAAAATCGCATTCATAATTTAATATTATGAAGAGTTTTTTTGATATATGCGTTTATGAATTTGCAAACGTATAGCTTATTACAGACGACTGAACACTCTTTGTCATTGCGCGTGAGCGTAGCGCTACTTTGCGCACATAATTTAAAAGTTTCAGATAATTACGGCGCAAAACGGGCTCTACCGCGTGGCAATCCCGCCAGGACTGGCGACCAGCAGGTTGGACGGTAAACAAGTTATTTAAAAATAATAATGTTTATTCTTAAATAAAAATGTACCGCAATAAAGGCTTCCCCTTGAGGGGAAGCTGTCAGCAAAGCTGACAGATGAGGTGTAAAGTAGGAATAAGGACAACACCTCATCCACCGCAAGCGGGTCTCAACAGCGGTTGTCCTTGCCGCTGTTGAGAAGTACAACCCGTAGGGTTGTCATCTCGACCAAGTGAGCGTTAGTGAACGCGTGGAGAGATCTCCTAATAGTCAGAGCAACTTGTACAATACCACCCCTTGCCTTCCCCAATGAGACAGGTGCCCAATGGTACGGATGAGAGGCAGTTCTGTCTATTCCAAAAAATTTACACCTTATATCCCCTTACAAAACGGCGGAAAGATTTTACAATTTATTTGTAATATGCTATACTCTTTTTTGAATGAAACAAAGTTCGGGAGGGTATTATCCTATGGCAGAAAAATTCTATATAACAACTGCAATAACATACACGTCGGCAAAGCCGCATATTGGCAACACGTACGAAATGATTTTATCGGACGCACTTGCCCGCTTTAAGCGCATGCAGGGCTACGACGTATTTTTTATGACCGGTACCGACGAGCACGGCCAGAAGGTAGAAACCAAAGCCAAAGAAAAGGGTGTAACTCCCAAAGAATACGTAGATTTCTATGCTGCCGAAGTAAAGCGTATATGGGATCTGATGGGGGTATCTTACGACAAGTTTATCCGCACCACCGACGATTACCACGAAGCGCAGGTGCAAAAGCTCTTTAAAAAATTCTACGACCAGGGCGACATATACAAGAGCGAGTACGAAGGTATGTACTGCACCCCCTGCGAAAGTTTCTGGACGGCAAGCCAGCTTATAGACGGCAAGTGCCCCGACTGCGGAAGGGAAGTAAAGCCTGCAAGGGAGAGCGCTTACTTTTTTAAAATGGGTAAGTATGCAAGCCGCCTTGTAGAACACATAGCGTCTCATCCCGGGTTTATACAGCCCGCTTCACGCAAGCACGAGATGCTGAATAACTTTTTGCTTGACGACGATTTTATCGGCAAGAGCGACGAAGAGCTTGTTGAAGCCGCCCGTACGGGAATATTAAAGACCAAGCTGCAGGACTTGTGCGTAACCCGCTCTACATTCAAATGGGGCGTCCCCGTAAGTTTTGATACCGACCACGTGGTTTACGTATGGCTTGACGCTCTGGTAAACTATATAACTGGCATCGGCTACGATGTGGATAATCCTTCCGATAAATTCAGCCGTTACTGGCCGGCAAACGTGCACGTAATTGGTAAAGATATAATACGCTTCCACACCATATACTGGCCGATATTCCTTATGGCGATGGGGCAGCCGCTGCCTGAGCATGTGTTCGGGCACCCCTGGCTGCTGCAGGGCGGCGACAAAATGAGTAAGTCCCGCGGCAACGTGCTGTATGCCGACGACCTTGCGTCGGTATTCGGGGTAGACAGCGTGCGCTACTACGTTCTTCACGAAATGCCTTATGACCAGGACGGAACAATTACCTGGGACCTTGTCTGCGAAAGGCACAACTCTGACCTTGCTAACACATTGGGCAACCTTGTAAAGCGCACTGTATCTATGGCAAATATGTACTTCGGCGGCGAACTGCATGACGGCGGCGAAAGTGAAGAGTGCGACTTGAGCCTTAAAGCGGTAGTAACCGCGGCAAGGGACAGGGCGGCGGCAAAGATGGACGAATACAAAGTAGCCGACGCCATGGATGAAATATGGGCAATATTCCGCCGTGCAAACAAGTATATAGACGAAACTACCCCCTGGATACTCGGTAATGATCCTGCAAAGAAGGGCAGGCTTATGACCGTTTTGTATAACCTTGCCGAAGCGATAGCAACAGGTGCAAACCTAATAAAGCCCTTTATGCCCTGTTCAGCACAAAAGATATTGGCTGAAATAGGTGCAAACGAGCGGCAATATAGCGAAATTAATGTGTTCGGACTGCAGAAAGAATACAAAGTTACAGCCACGCCCGCTACACTTTTTGAAAGGCTGAAAATGACAGATCTGCAGCCGAAGATAAACGAAATTATGGAAAAGCAGAAACCGGTTGAACCCGCCCCCGTAAACGACGAAGTAAAGGAAACTATTACGATAGACGACTTTGCAAAGGTGCAGATGAAGGTGGGCACGGTGGTTGCCTGCGAAGCCGTTAAAAAGAGCAAGCTTCTGCACGAAACTATTAGTGTGGGCGGCGGCAAAACGCTTTCCGTTTTAAGCGGCATCGGCAAGCAATATACCGCAGAAGAGATGGTGGGCAAAAGGGTGGTAGTAGTTACCAACCTTCCCCCGCGCGAGATGAAGGGCATTATGTCAGAAGGTATGATTGTGTGCGCAGAAGCGCCTGACGGCACCCTTTCCATTGTGTCGCCAGAAAAGAACGTTCCGGACGGAAGTATCCTTTCGTGAACGGCATATATACCGACGTGCATTGCCACCTTACGGGCGGCGAATACGGCGACACAGATAAGCTTTTAAATGATATAAAGGCGGCGGGGGTAGGGCTTGTTATTACCGCGGGGTTTGATATACCGTCGTCGCAGCAAGGTGCTGAACTTGCCGAAAAGTATGATTTTGTATATTTTACCGCAGGCTTCCACCCCACAGAGTTAAAAAAATACAAACAGGGCGACTTGGATATAATAGCACAGCTATGCAAACAACCCAAATGCGTTGCGCTCGGCGAAATAGGGTTTGATTATCACTACCCTGACACGGATAAAGATCTTCAGGCAGAAATGTTTTTGAAGCAGCTTGAAATAGCGCACAGCCTTAATATGCCCGTGCAGATACACAGCAGAGACTGCGCCGAAGATATGTATCTTACCCTTAAAAATAACCGTAGTCTTCTTACAGACGGCGCGTTGCTGCACTGTTATTCCCATTCTGCCGAAATGGCAGCTGAGTTTGAAAAGATGGGTATATACTTTTCCTTTGGGGGAACGTCTACCTACAAGGGCAGCAAGCGGGCAAGAAAAGCCATAGCGGCAATATCTGTAAACAGGCTGCTTACCGAAACGGACAGCCCTTATCTGCCGCCTGCTTCCAAGTATGGTACATTCCCCAATACACCCGCAAGTATACCCGAAATAACGGCAAATATTGCCGCAATAAAGGGGGTAGAAGAAGGGGAGTTTGCCGCCATTGCAAGGCAAAACACATTAAGGCTTTTTACTAAAATTAAGTAAAGCCGAAGGGGCACGGCAAAATGCCGTACCTCTTTTTCTCTTTTTGTAAGGTAAAGCGCAGTTTAACGCTTACATTAACAGTATGGCTGTTTTAAGCGCGGTTATGTACCGCGGCAGCAGTAAAAATCTGGCAACCAAAGGATAGATTATGCAGGAGATAAAGCTCAGCGAAACGCTTGCCGCAAACGGCTTTAATTTTAAAAAACAGTTCGGGCAGAACTTTATTACGGACGGAAATCTGCTTGACGGAATAGTGGATGATTCGGGCATATGCGGCGGTCTTGCGGTAGAAATCGGCTGCGGTGCAGGCACTCTTACGCGCGCTATTGCAAAAAAGGCAGACAAGGTTTTAGCTTTTGAAATAGATAAAGATCTGCAGCCCGTGCTTGCCGTTACGCTTGCAGGGGCAGAAAATTGCGAAGTTATATTCCGTGATTTTATGAAGGTGAATATGGCGGAGTTTGAAAAGAAGCTGCCGCCTTATACCGTAGTAGCAAACCTGCCGTACTATATTACAACCCCCCTTGTTATGAAGTTTATAGAGCAGTCGCAAAAGTGCGTATCGCTTACCGTAATGGTGCAGGAAGAAGTTGCCGAACGCTTCTGTTCACATGCGGGCACACCTGAATATGGCGCAATTACCGCGTCTATCGCCCTTCGCGGCAGGTGCCGCATAGTACGGCGTGTTCCGCGCACGATGTTTTACCCCCGCCCCAATGTAGACAGCGCGGTTGTGCGTATAGATATTTTTGAAGGCAACGTTAAGGTGCAGGATGCGGATACGTATAAAAAGGTGGTAAGGGCTGCTTTTTCTTCCCGCCGCAAAACGCTTGAAAATAACCTTATGCAGTATTTTAAAGTAAAGCGGGATAAAGCACGGGAGTGGCTTACATCTGCCGGTATAGATTATATGATCCGCGGGGAAGAGCTTTCCCCCGAACGCTTTGCCGCCCTTGCCGACGTGATATATAAGGGGTAATTGAAAAATATTGCTTAATATAAAATGCGGTGATAAGCATTTGCAACTACGTTGCACGGTAGCGGAGCGCAGAATGGTAGGAGATTTCTCGACTGCGCCTACGGCGCGAAATGACAGCCCCGTGGGGCTGTACAGCTCGCAGAGCTGTAATTTCGAGTGAAGCGTAGCATTATTACCTTATTATAACCGCCAGTAGCTTATACGTCATTGCGAGCGGGCTCTACCGCGTGGCAATCTCGCCAATACTGGCGACCAGTAGGCAGGGCGGCACGCAAGTTATTCTAAAATAATAATGTTTTATAATGCGGTAGAATGATATCTGAAAGCGGAATTACGCTACTTCCGCCCGTTCGGGCGAGATTGCCACGCTTACGTTACACTACGCTCGCAATGACGTACTTGGTAAGCCGATGGCGAAAGGGGAAGCCAAGGGCGGAACGACGTATTTATCATCCCTTGCCTTCCCCTTTTATGGGACGAGCCGCCATATCTTTAAACAGCACTAATGCGCTGTTTATGGCGGCGAGATGAGCAAGCATATATGCAAGTGCTTGCGGTGCCCGAAACAGCGGTTGTCCTTACCGCGGTTGAGACAGGTGGCGGCGTAGCCGACGGATGAGAGGATAATAATGTATACCTTATTTTAAATGCCGGCACGCATTTTGTCATAGATAAGCGTAAGCAAAGAATCGTATAAAGGCGGTACAACCATCCACCCCGCCGCACGAAGTGCGGCGGGGTGGATGTTACATTGTATAACTTCTTTAACTATCTTTTTTGCCGTATACAAATTCGTATGTATAGCCGTTGCTCCAGTATTTGCTGTCGGCAGAATATATCCAGCCGCCTTCGTCTTCGTTGTATATTACCGGTATTATATCGCCCGTAAGGCGGTATGTCGGCAGCTTGCCGTTATCTACAAATAAAGCCGTCATAATAACGTTGTATCCGTCGGTATATGTTTTGGGTACAACCATCGGCGATACGGAATGCTCTTTAAAATTGACTATGTTTTTTATAGCGCTGTAAATTTTTTCGTTATCCCTTATGTTTTCTGCAATTTCCGTATAGGCATAAGGGGTTGTTTTAAAGTGGTCTTCTGTGCTGTAAATGGCTACGGCAGGCGTTTCAAAATTGTATTTACCGTCCTTTACCTTTTCTGAATACAGTATATACGCATAGTAAACCTGCGTGTTTGAGTGCGTAAACATGGGGAAGGGGTTGTCGCCCATAAAGTCAACAGGTTCGTTATCGGGGTCGGCTATGTATTTATCTCTTATGTTTTTAAGCTCCATTGCATAGTCGGCGCAAGACTGCTCTTTATATAATGCAATCTTTGCTTCGTTAAATTTACCGTGCTTTGCAAAGTCGTCTTTAAAGGCATAGCTGCCGATAAGATTTTCTGTCCAGTATCTGCAGTCTACAATAAAAGCGGAAGTATTTATGTCGGCGATTACGGGAACGATATCCCCCGATATGTAGCCCATAGGCAGCCGCCAACGCTCTGTAGCAGCAGAAGTAATAATAATTTCCCGCCCGCCCGTTACGTCTTTAGGTAACAATTCGTTGAATATAAGTTTACTGTCAGGATAAAAGCTGAACAGGTCGCCAGACGTTACGCCTTTGCTTATTTTGGCAAGCTCTTCAGGGTGGGTATCAAAATAGCTGTCTGTGCTGTAAACTACAAATACTATGCCGTATTTATTCATGTAAGAAGGGGTATAAAAGGTGCTGTTTGCGCCTGCAACGCAGCCGTAGTATATTTTACCTGTTTTTAAAACGTTTAAATCTAAAAGCTTGCTGCAGTCAATCTTTTTGCCCGATACTTTGCATTTGCTTAACTTATTTACGTTGCGTATATATTTGTCTGTGTTTGTATCATTAAAGTAGTTACTGCGTATTTTTTCTATTTCACTTTGGTAATCTGTTATTTCACAGTAGGGTATGTCTGCGTACTTTTTCGCGTTTTTGTATACCGCGGTTATGTTATAAACTTTGTATTCGGTAAAATAAATTTTTACCCCGTAAAGCCACAATAAAAAGGCGGCAACAAAGACGGCAAGCCCTGCAATAAACAGCGGCATGCCGAAGCCGTAATCAAGCAGATACAAAAACAATCCCGCAAGAACGGGCACAAGACTGAAAATCAGGACGCCTTCGCCCGTAAATAAAATTATTTTACCTTTTTTAATTTGTTTGAATTCCATATTCTCTCCGTAAATTTTTGTAAAACAGCCACACCTTGCCTTTCCATAAGAAGAGCAGGACTACGTATTTGCTTACCTTATTATAAACGACAGCACACTACATGTCATTGCGAGCGGTCTCTACCGCGTGGCAATCCCGCCAGAACTGGCGACCAGCAGGCAGGGCGGCACACAAGTTATTTAAAAATAATAACGTTTATTTAAATGCAGTGTAAAATAATACGTTTATTCTAATAATAGTTGATATAATCATTATTTATTTTCCCGCCAGATATTCCACTGCGGCGTGGGCGGCAACGTTGCCTTCACCAACGCTCTTTGCGTACTGGTACGGCCTGCCCGTGCAGTCGCCTGCCGCAAACACGCCGTTTATATTGGTGCGCTGCTGCCTGTCTGCCGTAATATGGCCGCCATCCGTTTTTAAACCTTTAAGCAAAACGCCTGGTGCTACCGAAGAACGCAGTATAAATATTCCGTCTACGTCTATGCGTTCGTTGCCGCATATTATGCGTTCAACGCGCTTTTCGCCTTCTATTTTTTCTATGGGTTTAACTATTATCTCTGCATTGCTCGGCGCAAAATCGCTGTTCTTGTAAAAGGGGAACAGGTATGTTTTTTCTGCAAGCGAGCACAAAAATTCCGCTTCGGGCTCAAAAGATTTATCGGTAAGCATTACGGCTATCGTCTTGCCCTTATACAAAAAGCCGTCGCAGGTGGCGCAGTAGCTCACGCCCCTGCCAAGCAGCCTGTCTTCGCCTTCTATAAGCTTAGTCGGGGTAACGCCAAGGCACAGTATCACCGTCTTGCTTTCGTAGGTGTTATCGCCTGCGGTGGTTGCAAATGTGCCGCCAAGGTCGTATATGGCGGTGGCAATCTCTTCCGTTTTTTCTATACCCATCAGGTCGGCGTGGTTATTCAGCGCCCATGCAAGCTGTTTGCCCGTAACGTCGGGCAGGCCGGGGTAATTTTTTATAAGCTCAGCCGACTGTACTTTTTTTACGGAGTTTTTGCCGCAGAGCCATATAAAGCTTTTACCGTTCAGTTTAAGGTTAATTGCGGCGGAAATACCCGCAGGCCCGCCGCCTATAATGATGCTGTCGTACATAGTAATGTTATTGACCATATTTTTATTTTTAATAAAGGGACGGCATGCCGTCCCTTTAAATCTGTTGTATGGCGGTAATTAAAGCATATTGCCGTGCCAATTACTGCATTTTTGTAAGGCGTTCAGCTGTTTCCAACAGGTCTTCGGGCGGGATATTTTCGCTGCTGTTTTTAACCGCAAGGTCTACGTGTACCTTAGCCTTTTCGGGCGGGATAATGGTACCTACGCCTGCCACGCAGCCGCCAGGGCAGCCCATGCCTTCTATCATGCAGCCCTTAAGCTTGCCCGCTTTGGCAAGAAGAAGAGCCTTCTTGCAGTCGGCAAGGCCTTCTGCATGCGTGATGTTTACCACCGTGTCGGGGTAGTATTCTTTTATGCACTTTTCTATCGCACTGGCAACGCCGCCCGCTACGGCATAACCCCTGCCGGCACCCGTTGCGTTTTTGTTGAGCTGTGCTTCGGGCATGTTTTCGGGAACAACGCCCTTTGCCGCAAATATGCCGCCAAGCTCTTCAAAGGTAATAACAAAGTCTACATAGCTGCGGATAGTGCGGCGTGAAGCTTCTAATTTTTTAGCGGCGCACGGTCCTATAAATACAACCCTTGCGTCGGGGTGCTTTTCTTTTATTTCACGTGCGGTAGCAACCATAGGGGTAAGTTCCTGTGATACTTCTGCCGCAAGGTCGGGGAACTGCTTTTTGGCAAGTACCGCCCATGCGGGGCAGCAACTCGTCAACAGGAAGGGCAGGTTGCCCGTAACTACTTCGTTTACGTAGTGGTGCGCTTCGGCAATGCAGCCCATGTCTGCGCCGTCGGCTACTTCGTACATGTCGGCAAAGCCAAGGTCTAACAGGGCAGCCTTTATTTTACCTAAGGTAGCTTTGGGGCCGAACTGGCCTGCAATGGCGGGGGCTACTTCGGCTATTATCTTATCGCCGCGGCGCATAGCGCGCCCAAGCTGGAATATCTGAGATTTATCTGCAATGGCGCCGAAGGGGCAGGCAGACATACATTGCCCGCAGGCTACACAGGTATCGGGGTCTATATGCGCCCTGCCGTATTCGTCTGACGATATGGCTTTTATACCGCACGCTGCCGCACAGGGGCGTACGTGGTGCGCTATTGCGTCGTAGGGGCAGGAAGCTTTGCACCTGCCGCACTTGATGCACTTGGTCTGGTCTATAAACGATTTGCCGTTTACTATAGATATAGCACCCTTGGGGCAAGCCTTTATGCAGGCATGGGATACGCAGTTGCGGCACTGGTCAGATACAACATACTCGTTGTCAGGACATTTGTCGCAGGCAGAAGGTATTACCTGCATAAGAGGCGGTTCGTAGTATTTGTCTGCAATGTCGCTTGCCATAAGCCCTTCGGTAATGTGTACGGGTTTGTTGGAAGGGCGAAGGGAAAGCCCCATCGCAAGGCGGACACGTTCAGCCGCAATCTGCCTTTCGCGGTAGATGTTTTCCCTGTATCTGGGTACTTCGTCTGGGGTTATGATATAGGGAATGGCTTCTATATCGTTGGCAATGGTTTCCTTTTCCGAAAAATATGCTACTTTTGCAATTTCGGTAAAGATTTGCTTTCTTAAATCAGTAACTACGCTCTGGCTTTTCATATTCATCACCTTTGTAATTATTCTACACAAAAAATTATACCATATCATTTTAAAGTTTGCAATACGGTTTTATAAATAATTTAATAAATAAAGAACAAAACTTGTGCTTTGGATAAATAAGTTATGTGTATGCTTACTGATTTTTAGTTGACATATGCAAACATTTTGTATTAAAATCAACACGTAAAAATGTATATGCAGATATGGCGGAACTGGCTTCTCAGCGGCTGTAAGGTCATCAGCCGCTTTTGCGCCGTAATTATCTGCAAACCCTTCCACCGCAAGCGGTCCCCCTTCCCTTACAGGGACGGCTATAAATAAAGTGCGCAAAGTGTCGCTACGCTTGCGCTGGCACCGCAAGCACTTGCATATGTGCTTGCTCATCTCGCCGCCATAAACAGCGCATAAGTGCTGTTTAAGAAATGGCGGCTCGTCGCGCAGGACTTAGTGTTCAAAAAACTTAACAAAATTTATGCGGATATGGCGAAATTGGCAGACGCGATGGACTTAGGATCCATTGAATTTACTTCATGCAGGTTCAACTCCTGTTATCCGCACCATTAAGGGCGGCATGCGCAAAGTGTGCTGCTCTTTACATTTTTATGGTGTTGCATACTATACTGGCCCTTTTGGCAGAGTATCGCGTCTTCTCTGCCAAAATAACAGTTGCCAAAAGTATCCAAATATGGTATGATAAACATGTGGTAAAGTGGTAGTTAACGGATAGTTTTATTAATGTAACAAAACCGCGTACCGCAAAATTTAAGTTGGTTAAGGTATATTATGGGATTATTTTCTAAAATAAAGAGTGCGCTTAAAAAAACTAAAGACAGCCTTGGCGGTGCTATAAAAGCGCTGTTTACAGGTAACAAAATCGGTGATGAATTCTACGAAGAACTTGAAGAAATTTTGATTTCTGCAGATATTTCTGTTATCACGGCAGAAGAAGTGGTGGAAGAACTGCGTGAAGAAGTTAAAAAAGAAAAGATAAAAGACGAAGAATACGTAGTAAACCTTTTAAAGGACATTCTGGAAGACCACCTTACCCGTGCTGAAGTACCCGAAATAGAGTACCCCGCTGTGGTGGTGCTTATCGGCGTAAACGGCGTTGGCAAAACTACTACGGTAGGCAAGCTTGCAGAATACTTTTTGCAGCAGAAAAAGAGCGTAACCGTTGCGGCGGCTGATACATTCCGTGCGGCTGCTGCCGACCAGCTTTCTGTATGGGCAGACAGGGCGGGGGTAAGAATAGTTAAGCACGAAGAAGGCAGCGACCCTTCTGCAGTAGTGTTTGACGCACTCTCTTCTGCAAAAGCCCGCGGTACCGACGTTGTTATAGTTGACACCGCCGGCAGGCTGCACGTAAAAGCTAATTTAATGGAAGAGCTTAAAAAGATTAACCGCGTTATATCGCGTGAATACCCGCAGGCAAACGTGTATAAATTGCTTGTTCTTGACGCCACTACGGGCAACAACGCAATCAACCAGGCACAGATGTTTGATGAAGCGGTAGAGCTTGACGGCATTGTTTTAACCAAGTTAGACAGCACTGCAAAGGGCGGCTTTGTTGTTTCGCTTTGCGGCGAGCTTGAAATACCTGTAATGTTTGTAGGCACCGGCGAAAAGATCGGCGACCTTGAAATTTTCAACCCCGAAGAATTTATAGACGGCATTTTGTAAAGAAGTTTGTTAAAATTTTGTAAAGAATTTTTTGTAAAATGTTATAC
>JAJQDC010000032.1 GCA_021202395.1 Clostridia bacterium
TATCCCCTCATCCGTCGGCTACGCCGCCACCTTCCCCCGCAGGGGGAAGGCAAGGATGGGGTTGTATATAAACCCTTCCACCGCAAGCGGTCCCCCTTCCCTTACAGGGACGGCGAGAATAAGGTATACGTTATTATCCCCTCATCCGTCGGCTACGCCGCCACCTTCCCCCGCAGGGGGAAGGCAAGGGGAAGTAATATACAAGTTGCTCTAACTATTAGGAGATCTCTCCACTACGGTCGAGATGACAGCTCTACGAGCTGTACAGCCCCACGGGCTGTCATTTCGAGCAAGCGCTAGCGCGTCGAGAAATCTCCTACCCTTCTACGCACCGCTTCTGTGCAACGTAAGTTGCAAATACTTTTTACCGCATTATAATTATACCACAAAATTTTTGGTTTGGCTTGCAGGCACAAGAAAATTTAAAGTTAAGAATGTAATATTTATGTAAAATTTTGGGCAATAAAAAACTTTCCTGCACGTAAAACAAAACAGGAAAGTTATTTTAATACCGTATTAAAATATCATGATTGTCTTTTATAAAGGTAAAACAAAGAATTGCAGCCTGCCGAACTGCAAATCATATCTCAACTTCAACAAGGTTTTTACCTTTATATTCCACAACCGAAGTAACGCCCATAGCTTTAAGCCGCAAAAGCGTTTCGTCAAACTTGTAACCCAAAGCCTGCTTGCAGTGTGCGTCTGAAGAGAGCATAAATTTAACTCCCCTTGCGTTCATCATTTTTATAATCGCTTCTGAAGGGTAAATATCGCCTTCCCCTTTAAACGCCCTGCCAAGGTTTATTTCTGCTACCGCGCCGCGGGGCAGCGCCTGCACCGCCTTTTCGGCGTAACTTAAATACTCTTCCCCGTTTTCGTCAAAATATTTGCCGCCTGCGTTGTAACGCGTTATAAGGTCAAAGTGCCCGTACACATCGGGGTTTACATTTTTTGCAAGCTCTGCTGTCTGCTCATAATAACTCTTTACCATAGCCATCACGTCGCCATCGTACACCCTTTTAATAATGTCGCAGAAAATCTCTTCTGAACAGTCTATTGCAAGGTATCGCTCTCCATTTTTTATATAGTGCACAGAGCCGATGACGTAGTCGCATACAGAAGGTCTTTCTCCGTAAAGGTCAAGCTCTACGCCGTTTAAAATATCCAGCCTGCCGCCGTAAAGCTCTTTTACGCGGTAAAATTCTTTTATATACCCGAAGTAATCGCGTATGCAGTAAGATTTATCAAACGGTGTAAACGAATGGAAAGAAAAGCCGAGCGTGGTAAAACCGCTGTTACAAGCGTATTCCGCCATGTCCTGCATGCTGTCTTTACCGTCGCAAAAGGTTGTGTGCGTGTGTACGTCAGATTTAATAAGCGGCATTATTGCATACGCTCCTGCTTTACCTTTTTATCCACCACGTGGCGGGAAGCAAGTTCCTTTTTGATGTCGTTTAAAGAGATACCTTCCTGCACCATGAGCACCATTACGTGGTAGGCAAGGTCAGAAATTTCGTAAACCGTCTCTGCCTTGTCGCCGCCCTTTGCGGCAATAACGACTTCGGTGCACTCTTCGCCCACCTTCTTTAATATTTTATCTATACCCTTTTCAAAGAGATAGCTGGTATAAGAGCCTTCTACCTTTTCGTCCTTCCTGCCCTGCAAAAGGCGGTAAAGCCCCTGGTAAGTAAACTCTTCTTCAGCAGGCTCTTTATCTTCATCGCCCGCATAGGGGAATTTTTCGTCTTCGTAGGCGGGGTTGATATACACGTCGTTTGTAAAACAGCTGTCGGTGCCAAGGTGGCAGGCAGGACCGTCTTTTACCACCTGTATGGTAAGCGAGTCAAGGTCGCAGTCGGCGGTGATGGAAACTATATGCTGGAAGTTGCCCGACGTTTCCCCTTTGAGCCAAAGGCTCTTTCTTGTGCGGGAATAAAAGCAGGTGAGCCGCCTTTTAATGCTTATTTCTAAACTTTCCCTGTTCATGTATGCAACGGTAAGCACCTTTTTTGTGTAGGCGTCCTGCACCACCGCGGGGATAAGCCCGTTGACATCAAATTTAAGTTTATCTACGTTTATCATATAAAAACCTCCTTGGTTAAGCCATATGTGCGTCTGTACGCATCTGTATGCCGTTTTGTTTCAGGTATATTTTAAGCTCCTGTATGTTAATCTCTTTAAAGTGGAATACCGAAGCGGCAAGCCCTGCGTCCGCCTTGGGAACAGACCTGAACAGCGACAAAAAATCTTCCTTTTTGCCCGCCCCGCCCGAAGCTATTACGGGTATAGACAGCCTTTTGCACACTTTATTTAACATCTCTGTATCAAAGCCGCCCTTTACGCCGTCGGTATCTATGCTGTTTAAAACAAGCTCCCCTGCGCCTTCTTCCTGGCCGCGGTAAGCCCATTCGTCGGCACATATGCCCGTATTAATGCGTCCGCCGTGAGAAAATACGGTAAACTTTCCGTCCACCCTTTTTACGTCCATAGACAGCACCACGCACTGGTTGCCGTACATCTTTGCCGCTTTACCTATAAGCGAAGGGTCGCTTATGGCGCCCGAGTTTACGCTCACCTTGTCGGCACCGCACTTTAACGCCACATCAAAATCTTGCAAAGACGATATTCCGCCGCCCACGGTAAGGGGTATGAATATGCAGGAAGCCACCTGCTTTAACGTGTCGGTAAAAAGTTTTCTGCCTTCTGCAGAGGCGGTAATATCGTAAAACACAAGCTCATCCGCACCCGAAAGGTTGTAAAACTGGGCAAGCTCTACGGGGGGCAGAACTTCGCGTATGCCGCTGAAGTTTGTCCCCTTTACCACCATTCCGTTTTTTATGTCAAGGCAGGGTATTATTCTTTTTGCAAGCATATCATTCTCCGTTTTCCTTTATAACCCGCTTTAAGTCAAGCGCACCTGCGTAGAGCGCTTTGCCGAGTATAGCGCCGTAAACGCCCATTTTGCGCAGCGCTTCAAGCTCTTTATAATAGGTTATTCCGCCAGACGCAATAATATTTACGCCGCCCAATTCAACAAGTGTTTCAAACGCTTTAAGGTTGGTGCCCTGCATTGCGCCGTCTTTGGATATATCTGTAAAAATTATGGTGCGCACGCCGCTTTCTTTAAGCTTTGAACAAAATTCAAAAGCGTTTATATCGGTTACGGTGCGCCAGCCGTGGATTGCCACCTTGCCGCCTGTGGCGTCTACACCAACGGCAACGCTGCCGCCGAAGTAACGCACCGCGTCGGTAACAAGCGTAAAATTATCCACCGCCGCCGAGCCTATGATTACCCTGCCCGCACCTGCGTTTACATATTCTTCTATGCGGGTAAGCGACCTTACCCCGCCGCCGACTTCTATAAAAAGTCCGCTTTCGCCTGCTATTTTTTTTATTATATCGGCATTTGCAAGGGTGCCTTCCCTTGCGCCGTCAAGGTCTACTATATGCAGATTTTTTGCTCCGCTTGCGGCAAAATCTTTTGCCACCTTTACGGGGTCGGCAGAATAGACCTGCTCTTTGCCGTAGTCGCCGTTGGTAAGGCGCACCACGTTGCCGCCGCGGATATCTATTGCGGGATATATTTCCATAACAAATTCCTTTTACTTTATTTCGCTGAACGCTTTTAAAATTTTAAGCCCCGTGCCGCCGCTCTTTTCGGGGTGGTACTGCGTGCCGAATACGTTGCCGCATTCTACCGAAGCGGTTACCTTTACGCCGCCGTAGCCAGCCACAGCCGTGGTGTTGCCGCCGCATTCCTTTGCGTAGTAAGAGTGTACAAAATAGACGTAATCGCCGTTCTGTACGTATTTATACAGCGGCGAAGGTCTGGTAAATTCAAGGGAATTCCAGCCCATATGGGGCACCTTTTGCCCGTTTAAATCGGCAGAAAGGGGCGCTACTATGCCGCTGATATAGCCCAGACCCTTGTGTTCGCCGTATTCGTAAGATTTATCAAACAGCATCTGCATACCAAGGCAGATGCCAAGCAGCGGCTTGCCCGCCTTTACCTGGCTGTTTAAAAGGGGTATAAGGTTGCAGTTTTCTAACTTTTTATAGGCGTCTGCAAACGCCCCCACACCGGGTAAAATTATTGCGGAAGAGTTGTTTATCGCATTTTTATCTGACGTAACGGCGTTTTCTATCCCAAGGTAATTCAAGGATGATGAAAGGGAATAAAGGTTGCCGACGCCGTAATCTACTATAGCAATCATAACGTACCCTTTGTTGTGGGCAGCGCGCCGCTGTTTTTACCGTTTATTGACGTAGCCTGCGACATGGCTTTGGCAAAAGCCTTAAAAACACATTCCGCCACGTGGTGGTTGTTTGTGCCGTAAAGCTTTTTAAAGTGCAGAGCCATGGGACAGGAGCGTACGAACGCAAGAAAAAATTCGTTAAACAGCTCGGTATCCATATCGCCGAGTTTATACTCGTCGGGGAAGGGCACATCAAAATTCAGATAGTCCCTTCCGCTAAGGTCGGCTGCACATAAAACCAGCGCTTCGTCCATGGGCAAAGCCGCCCATCCGTACCGCACTATGCCCCGTTTATCGCCCAGAGCTTTGGTAAAAGCCGTACCCAAGGCAATGCCGCAATCTTCTACCGTGTGGTGGCAGTCTACCTTTAAATCGCCGTTGCATTTAAGCGATATATCGTAGCCGCCGTGGCGGGCAAACTGTTCAAGCATATGGTCAAAAAAGCCCACTCCCGTGCAGATATCGTAGCTGCCCGTGCCGTCTAAATTTAGCGATAAGGTAATATCCGTTTCGTTGGTTTTTCTGTTTACGCAAGCCGTTCTCATACAGTCTCCTTTAAAATATCTTTAAGCGTTTCAATAAACACAGCCATCTGTTCAGCCGAGCCGATGGTGATGCGTACAAAGTCCTTTATACGGTCGTCATTTAAATGGCGCACAAGTATGCCCCTTTGTTTAAGTTTTAAGTACAGCTGCCGCCCGCCCATCGCGTCCGTTTTTGCCAGCACAAAGTTTGCCATAGAAGGCAACACAGTAAAACCGAGCTTACGCAGCTGTTCTGTAGTAAACTGCCGTGTCTGCATTATGTTTTTTGTGCAGTACAAAAAGTAATCTTTGTCTTTTAAACTTTGCTCTGCGGCAAACATGCTCATCCTGTTTACGTTGTACGGGTTGAAGGAATTGCGCACCGCTTCAAGATCGCAGATAAGATTTTTATCTGCAAAAGCAAAGCCTACCCTGCCGCCTGCAAGCGAGCGGGACTTAGACATCGTCTGCACCACAATAAGGTTGCCGTACTTATTAATAAGCTTAACAGCGCTGTCGCCGCCGAAGTCTATATACGCTTCATCCACCACCACAAGGCGGTCTGCATTCTGCCTGACAAGCTCTTCTACCCTGCAAAGCGGAAGGTAAACGCCAGTCTGCGCATTGGGGTTAGCTATGCAGACATTTGCGTTAATTGCGGCATAGTCCTGCACGTTTATCGTAAAATCAGCCGTTAGCGGCACGGGGATATACGGTATATTCAGCAGGCTGCATAAAACGGGGTAAAAGCCGTAACTTACGTCGGGGCAAGCCATGCCCTTACTTTCGGAGCAGAACGCCAGAAAGGTAAAAAACAGCACTTCGTCTGACCCGTTGCCGCAGAGCACGTTTTCCGCCTGCAAGCCGTATAAATCGGCAGCCGCCCTTTTAAGCGGCAGGCAGGTCGGATCTGAATAAAGGTTTAACTTGCCCGCCTGCTCTTTTGCCGCTTGCGTAACGCCTTTTGCAGGCGGAAAAGGGCTTTCGTTGGTGTTCAGTTTTATATAGCTTTTATCCTGCGGCTGTTCGCCCGCCACATACGGGCTAATGCCCTTAAGCCTTGAAGAGAAATATTTAGTCATCGTATTTTTTGTGTTAGATTTGTTTTAGGATAAACATATTGTTTTTAACTACTTGCGTGGCGTTGTTGCTCAGCCATCCGCGCGTTCGCGCGAGATCCTTCGACTACGCTCAGGATGACGAGCTCCACTGCCGCCCAGCTTTTATAAGGTAAAACTATTTATTAATTATTTCAGCTTAATAAACGGATAGTCAAGCCCGTCATCTTGAGCGAAACGTAGTGAAGTCGAAAGATCCCGCGAGAGCGGCATCAAGCCGCGGCTCGCGACTGACGGATTACGGCGGCAATTCGGATATTTAAAATAATACGTTTATTCTTAAATCTCCTACTCCTTACCTACCCTTATACCTACCGAACGGGCGTGCCCGCCAAGACCTTCGCTTTCGGCAAAAGCCATAACGTTATAAGAAGCTTTTTCAAGTTCTTCTTTAGTATAATAAATGTAAGAAGATTTTTTTACAAAGTCGTCTACCGACAGGGGTGAAGAAAACTTTGCGCTGCCGCCCGTGGGCAGGGTGTGGTTGGAGCCCGCATAGTAGTCGCCGAGCGCTTCGGGCGTGTATTTACCTAAAAATATGGAACCGGCGTTCTTAATTTTATCAAGGTATTTAAAGGGTTCGTCTACGCATACTTCAAGGTGTTCGGGGGCGATCTCGTTAGAAATTTCTATAGCCTTTTCTATACTGCCGCACAAAATAATTTTGCCGTTGGTATCTATTGACTTTCTTGCCACGCTCTGCCTGGGCAGTACCGCAAGAGCCTTTTCTACTTCTTTTTGCACTTCAAGGGCAAGAGTTTTGCTGTTGGTAACAAGCACCGCCGTAGCTAAAACGTCGTGTTCCGCCTGCGAAAGCAGGTCTGCCGCAACGTAGGCGGGGTTTGCCGTGCCGTCGGCTATTACCAGAATTTCTGAAGGACCAGCCACCATATCTATGCCCGCAATGCCGTAAACCTGCTTTTTTGCGAGCTGCACGTAGATGTTACCTGGGCCGACTATTTTATCTGCCTTGGGTATGGTCTGCGTGCCATATGCAAGTGCGGCTATTGCCTGCGCGCCGCCCGTTTTAAATACTCTGGTTGCGCCTGCAGCCTTTGCCGCAAATAAAATTTCCGGCTTTACCGCGCCGTCTGCCTTTACGGGTGTTACCATAATAATTTCGCTTACGCCCGCAATTTTTGCGGGAATGATATCCATGAGCACGGTAGAAGGGTAGCTTGCCGTGCCGCCGGGTACGTACACGCCCGCCCGCTGTATGGGGGTGTACTTCTGCCCCAGCACCACGCCGCCGTCCTTTTTAATTTCAAACCCGCTTTTTACCTGCCGTTTGTGGAACAGGCTGATATTTTGTATTGCGCTTAAAATAATCTGCTTATATTCCGCATCCAATGCCCTTTCGGCATCGTCAAACTCTTTGGCAGTTACTTCCAAATTATATACGTCAGAGCCGTCAAACTTTTTGTTGTATTCCCTTACGGCGTCGTCTCCGCGGGCGGCTACGTCGGCAAGTATGGCTTTTACCGCCGCTTCTTCCCTTTCGTAGCCGTTAATCTCTCTGTTTAAAATATCCTGTGTGCTGTAATTTTCATAAATTTTTATCATACAGGCAACTCCTTTTTTAATCTTTCTACCGCCGCGTCTATCTCTTCCCCTTTGAATTTATAGCAGGCTTTGTTTGCAATCAGCCTTGCGCTTATGGGGAATATGTCTGCAATTACCGACATATTATTTTCTTTAAGCGTGGTACCCGTTTCAACTATATCCACTATAACGTCAGAAAGCCCCAGTATGGGTGCAAGCTCTATACTGCCGTATAGCTTTATTATATCAATCTCTCTGTTTTTGCCGCCGTAGTATGCCGCCGCTATGCGGGGGAACTTTGTGGCTACCCTTAGCGGACGGGATATGTCTTCGCGGTAGCCGTTTACCGACGCCACCGCCATTTTGCATTTACCGATGCCAAGGTCAAGCAGTTCGTATATATCTGCACCGCTTTCGGCAAGGATATCCTTGCCCGCTACGCCAATATCGGCGACGCCGCGCTCCACGTAAATAGCCACGTCAGAAGGTTTTACCCAAAAGTAGCTTACGCCGTTCTGCTCGTCGGTAAAAATAAGTTTTCTGCTGTCGCTTAAAACGTCTTTACAGGAATACCCTGCACGTTCAAGCATTTTATATACCTTTTCGCCAAGCCTGCCCTTGGGCAAAGCAACATTAAGCATACCGCCACCTATATCTTTATAATTTTGCCGAACCGCATCCCCTGCGGTACAGACTGCGCCACACGCACAGTGTAACCGCCGCCGATAAGCTCTTTTGCCTTTTGCAATACTTTTTCAGGCGGAACGTCGTTTGTGTATAAAAGCAGGATATCTGCGTCATACTGCGGCTGATTATCGTAGTAGTAACCCAGCTCGTCGGGGTAAAGAGCAAAGCCCATACCGCCCGATAAGGGGCTTAATTTTTTTACAAGATTGTCGTACCTGCCGCCCGAAAGCACCACGCGGGGGAACTTTTCAAGATAGCCGTGAAATATTACGCCGTTGTAGTACATTGCGTCGTTAAGGACGGAAAATTCTACCCTGAAGCTGCCGCCCGTCCCGCTTGCTTTTAAGCCGTTTATTAAAGCTTCAAGCTCGTCTGCCGCAGCAAGGCACTTTTTATTGGGGAATAAACTTCTTAAAGCGTCAAGCTGGACCATGTACTTTCCCTTTGTATCAAGAAGCTTTGCAAGCCTTTTTGCCACCCCTTCTTCTATACCGCAGCCAAGGCACACCGCGGCAAGGTCGTGCACATTTCTGGCTTTGATGCACTGCGCCACCGCGTCGGGGCAGGAAGTTAAACCGCATTCAGACAAAACGCCTTCTATAACGCCCATATGCGAAAGGTCTATTACATAACCGCCGCCTACCGCTTTTAAACTTTCTGCCGCAAGCGAAAGAACTTCCAGCTGGGAATAGCCGTCTATATCGCCAAGGTATTCAAGCCCTATCTGGCTGATCTCTTTAAAGCTGCCGCTTCCGTCGGTGCGGTAAACGCTCTCTCGGTAGTACAGCTTGCGCCCCGTTCCCGCCTGCGTGTTCTTTACTATGGAAAGGGTTACGTCGGGCTTTAAGGCAAGAAGCTTGCCGTCCCGCCCGCTGAAGGTTATTATGTCGCTGCTCATCAAAAAGTTTTTATTTTCGGAATAAAGAGAGTATTCTTCAAACTTGCGCATGCGGTACTGTCTGTAGCCGAACCCTTCGTACAAACCCTTCAAGCTGAAGTATATCCGCTCTTCTTCGGTAAATGATTTAAATACGTCCATACAAGTCAGCCTTCTTTTTTACCGCAGCCGCACACTTGGGCAAGCACACCGCTGTAGCCGCCGCTGCCGTGCCTTATGCAGCGGGACACGCGCGAAAGGGTTGCCGATGATACTTCGGTAACTTCTATAATTTCGTTATAAGTGCGCCCTTCTAAAAGCAGTTTTGCGCACATAAGCCGCTGAGCCATCTGCTCTAACTCGGTATAAGTGCAAAGGTCGGCAAGAAGTTTATCTATATCCTGCGCGTCGCTTATGTTTGCAAAGCAGTCGCACAGCTGGCGGCGTGCTTCGTCTTTATCTATCTTTTCGTAATTTTCCATAAAATACCTTACAGGTTTATTATTTACGATATCTATTTTACTTTATCACTTTAACTTTGTAAAGTGTTTTTGTGTGCAAATTTTGAAATTTTTATAAAATAAAAGCCCGCCGCCAAAACGGAGAGCAGTTTTGTTATGTTTGGGGTATAATAAGAAACAGCAATTACGTAGTCCCACTCTTGGCTCCCTTATTAGGACGAGTAATGCAATTCTTGCAATAGCACTCATGCGCTATTGCTGCATTACGAGATGAGTTTGCGCAAAATGCAAGGCGCAAACGGTGCCCGAAACGGCGGTTTATCCTTGCCGCCGTTGAGAAAGCTGGCGCGAAGCGCCTGTGGGGTTCACCTTATTATACGATACAAAACCCTTCCCCCACTTCGTGGTCCCCCTTCTCAGCGGCTGTAAGGTCATCAGCCGCTTCGGGCACCGCAAGCACTTGCATATGTGCTTGCTCATCTCGCCGCCATAAACAGCGCGTTTGTGCTGTTTAAAGAAATGGCGGCTCGTCCTTACAGGGACGGCAAGGTGTGGTAATGTGTTCCCATTCACCATCGGCTGACCAAGTACGTCATTGCGAGCGTAGCGTGGCAATCTCGCCAGAGCGTAGCGGCTGGCGCCCGAAAAGCGATTCCGACGATTCAATGCTTTTTACCGCACTATAAAAAACGTTATTATTTTTAAACAACTTGCGTGCCGTCCTGCCTGCTGGTCGCCAGTCCTTGCGCGTGAACGAAGCGACACCCTGCGCACATTATTATAAAAGGTTTCAGATAATAACTGCGCAATTTTCGGCGGTTTATCCTTGCCGCCGTTGAGAAAGCTGGTGCGAAGCGCCTGTGGGGTTCACCTTATTTTACGGTACAAAACCCTTCCCCCACTTCGTGGTCCCTCTTCTCAGCGGCTGTAAGGTCATCAGCCGCTTCGGGCACCGCAAGCACTTGCATATGTGCTTGCTCATCTCGCCGCCATAAACAGCGCATTAGTGCTGTTTAAAGAAATGGCGGCTCGTCCTTGCAGGGACGGCAAGGTGTGGTAATGTGTTCCCATTCACCATCGGCTGACCAAGTACGTCATTGCGAGCGTAGCGTGGCAATCTCGCCAGAGCGTAGCGGCTGGCGCCCGAAAAGCGATTCCGACGATTCAATGCTTTTTACCGCACTATAAAAAACGTTATTATTTTTAAACAACTTGCGTGCCGTCCTGCCTGCTGGTCGCCAGTCCTGGCGGGATTGCCACGCGGTAGAACCCGCTCGCAATGACGTGTAGGCTACTGCCGTTTATTATATGGTAACAATGATTGCAACTTCGTTGCAGTGTACAATATACTCTTCTGGTTGGAGATCTCTCCATTCCGCTACGCTCCAGTCGAGATGACAGCCCTACAGGCTGTACAGTGCCAAAGGCACTGTCATTTCGAGCGTAGTCGAGAAATCTCCTTCCCTTCTGTGCTCTGCTTTAGTGCAACTATAGTTGCAGATGCTTTTTACCTTTTTTGTACCAATTACATCAGCGGGGAAATTACCTGCAACAGGGCGGTGAGTACTCTGGTAGAAAGTTTGGGCTTCTGCTGTACATACTCCCTTTGCACGC
Organism: Clostridia bacterium; assembly: GCA_021202395.1. Lineage (GTDB taxonomy): Bacteria > Bacillota > Clostridia > Christensenellales > Borkfalkiaceae > Coproplasma. The sequence goes on from JAJQDC010000032.1 coordinate 11,080, forward strand.
CTTCGGCAAACACGCCGTTAAAGTCGGCGGCAAGCCCTTCCATTACAGCCTTGTCGTCGGTGTACAGAGCACACTCGTACTGCTGGTAAAAAGAACGCACGTCAAAGTTAATGGATCCTATTATGGCGCAGTATTCGGTAAGTACAGATTTTGTATGCACAAATGCCTCGGGTGCGGTAATGACTTTTACGCCGTATTTTGTAAGCTTATCTGCATTGCGAAGGGAAATAAGGTATACGGTGCGCTTATCGGGTATACCGGGAAGGACAAGCCTTACGTCTACCCCCGCCATAGCCTTTACAATCAAAAGGTTCATTATTGTATCGTCGGGCACAAAGTACGGCGTCATTATATACAACTTTTCCTTAGCGTTAGAAATTACGTTGGCATACACGTCCCGCGCTATCCAGCCTTCGTACTCTATCCCTGCGGAATAGGGCAAAAAGGTAGACGTACCGCCGCTGTCTTTTGCTAAATTCAAAAATGGCGAATAGTCAAAAGATTTTTTTGTTACGTATTCCCACTGGCGCAAGAACATCAGCGTAAAGCCGTCTACCGCCAGACCGTCTATACGCACTGCGTTATCTTTCCAGTAGCCGTACATACGCTTTTCGTTAATGTATTCGTCAGATATATTTATGCCGCCGGTGTACGCCGTTTCACCGTCTATAACGGTAATTTTGCGGTGGTCGCGGTAGTTCATGCTTATTTTGTAAAAGGGCACAAGCTTGTTGAACGTAGACATTTTTATGCCTGCGGCGGCAATTCTCTTTTTGGTTTTACGGGATACCTTGCCGCCGGACCCCATATCGTCGCGGATGATGCGTACGTCTACGCCTGCGGCGGCACGCTCTTCCAGCACGTTTAAAAACCTGCTTAACAGCACGCCGTCCGCCACGATATAATATTCAATAAAAATAAATTTTTTTGCCTGGGAGCAGCGCTCGAGCATATCGTCGAACCCGCTTGCGCCCGAAGGGAAATACTTTGCGGAAGTACCCGTAAACGGCGTTACCCCGCCCGCCTTTTTAAGGTAGTCGCAGTCGCTTATAACACCGCCCGACGCACCAGCCGCGGGGGAACCGTCGTGCATAAACTGTTCAGAAGCCTTGAATATTTTACCGTACTTTTTGCGCGCGCTGCGGTAAACAAATTCGTCGTTAGACAAAAAGTAGAGCATATAGCCGAACGGAAAAAGTATGAGCACAAGAAAAATCCATACCGCCTTAGACTGCCCCGTTTTATCGGTATTTAAAATATATATGCAGGTAAGAAGGTCAAGCACCAGCGCTATAATAAGGTAAGCGTTTAAGATATTTGCAAACCACACGTTTAAGCACAGTATGGCAACTACCCACAAAACGGCAACAAACAGCATAAGCGCAACCTTTATTTTGCCTATGCCGCGGTGCTCCGTTTTTATGCGCACAATATCACGGTCGGGCGACATGCGCTCGTGTGCGTTTTTTTGCCTTTTTAAAGTTTTGTTATTTTTTATTTCCATAACCGTCTGCCATTAACTGTCTGCGCCGTAACCTGTAAGAGAAGCAGCTTCCGCCACTACCGAGTGTATATTTTCTTTAAGCACGTCATCGTATACCGAATATTTATCTGTGTAATAGTCGTGCGTCTGTGCGCATACAAACGCGCTGAGCACCCAGAACAGTACACCCGCAGCCACGATTACCATGCCGCACACGACGTAAAAAACTGTGCCTGAAGCCCACAGTGCAAGCGCAACCCCGCACCCTATTATTGCCGCACCAAGAAGAAACATCCCCGTGCACAGCAGCGCGGTCAATAAATTTACCCGCCGCTTTGTGCGGGATATAAGGTTTAACATCATTTCGAACCGAACCTGCAAAAGCTGGAGCCTGTCCTTATTTTCTATTTTGTGCGGACGGGTGAACTTCATATGGACAAGGTCGATATAGACCTTATCCGGCTGCTCTTCTGTCAAGGTCCAGCCGAATGCGCCATACCATTTTTTCATCTCTTCTGCCACGTCTGCCTTTACGGCAACCGAAAGGCTGTCTTTAGTCATGTAGTCTTCTATCATAAATATCCTGTTAAACGGTTTAATTTGGGCATATACCGCAATGGATGCCGCCTTTTTATATTAATTATTGACGGCGGCGCCGCCGCACATACAACATTAATTATCTGAATCGCCTTCCGTTGAAGCGGGCGATTCTGCTTTATTTTTACAAGAAAGCTTTTTAATATTTTTTGCGCCGAAAATAATCATGCTTATGCCAAGCGCAACCGTAAGCATGCAGACAACGCTGCCGAATACCGAGTTGAAGCTGTTCAAAAAAGAAAGCCTGTCGCTGAAAGCGTGTGCAAGCGAAGACGCCATTACAAACAGCGATACGTTTGCGTCTGCAAAGGACAGATTGCGCATTGCAAGCGTCAAGCTGTCGCTGTGTTTTCTTGCTTTGACAATATTATAAACGGCAAGTATAACCTTGTAAACGGCAAATATTACCGAAAGAATTATGGTTGCGCCGCGGTAGTTATACGATACATCGTTGCTTAAAAGGTAAGTAATTGCCACATATGTTACGCCCGATAATATTATTATAAGAGCGCCGCAGGCGGTAAACATACGCATTTTTGCCATATCGCGCTTACCTTCTGCCGTGTGCCGCTCTATGCGCAGTTCTGATATGATGAGCATGCCGCGCATCGCGCCAAGAAGTATATAATAGTCCACAAACACCGATATGTACAGCGACGAACCGCTTACGCCAAGCGCTACGGCTGCATAAACAAAGTTTATTGCACAGGAAATGCAGCTGAATACAAGCGTGCGGAACTGGTAATCTTCTACCATTCTGGCGGTGAGCTTGTATTTTCCGAGTACACGTTTTGCAGGATATACGGTAACAACTATGCAGGCTACAAGAAGGACGGCTGCGGCGGCGTAAAGAATTATTGCGGCTGTTTTGCTTATAAAGGTAAGCGTTACCGATGCGGATATTGCTACGGCAGCCAGTGCGGCATAGAACAGGAACATCCGCTTGCCGGGGTTTTTTATAAACGCTTTTACGCTGTTTAACGTATTTTTTATTCCCACAGCCGCACTCCCTTAAAAATTTTACCTTTACGCAATGTTTTATTTTACAACAATAATGTAACAGTTTAAATAACTTTGTGTTAAAACTGCGTTAAATTGCAATTCATATTACGTTTATACTTAATATATAATACCATTTTTTTTGATATGTTACAACCCTTTTGTTAAAAAAGAATTTATTTGTTGGGGTAAAGGGGAGTTAGTAAAGTGTATAAATAAACCCTTCCCCCGCAAGCGATCCCCCGTCTCAGCGGCTGTAAGGACAACAGCCTTTTCGGGCACCGCAAGCACGTTGCATATGTGCTTGCTCATCTCGCCGCCATAAACAGCGCATAAGTGCTGTTTAAAGAAATGGCGGTTCGTCCTTACAGGGACGGCAAGTAATAAGGTAAACGTTATTATCCCCTCATCCGCCCGTTGGGCACCTTCCCCCATAAAAGGGGAAGGCAAGGGCGAGACAACGTACCTGCCTAATAAGGGAGCCAAGAGCGGAACGACGTATTTGCTTTATTGTCATTCAGAGCGTAAGCGAAGAATCGTATCACATAAAGCGCACTACTACGATTACCACACTTCGCCCTACGGGCTACGTTCGCAATGACAAACGGCGTTGCCGTTTGTACAGCCCTGCAGGGCTGTCATCTCGACCAAGTGAGCAAAGCGAACGCGTGGAGAGATCTCCAATCAGTAAAAGAACAATGTACCGTGCAACATAAGTTGCAAATGCTTATCACCACATTAAAAAAGTTATTATTTTTAAAACATTGCAACTAAACCTTTATTATAAAAAAAGAGAGCAAGCAAAGGCTTAACTCTCTTACAAATATTGTATCTAAAATTCACTTCATAAATTTACTTCATAAACATTCTGGTTATTTTAAGCATCAGCTTTTTATACGGCTGGTAGCGCATGGGCAGGTCTATAAACGTCTTTTTATCCACAATAGACTTTTCGTGCGTAAAGCAGTCAAACCCGTTTTTGCCGTGGTAAGAACCCATACCGCTTTCGCCGCAGCCGCCGAAGCCCATTGCCGAAGTTGCAAGGTGTATAACCGTATCATTCACGCAGCCGCCGCCGAACGCCACGCGGGACGTAACCTTTTTTATGGCAGCTTTATCCTGAGAGAACATATACAGCGCAAGCGGAGTGCCGCCGCCGTTTATTTTATTGATTACGGTATCTATATCCTTATAAGCTATAACGGGCAGAACTGGGCCGAAAATCTCTTCGCCCATGGCGGCGTCAGACCAGTCTGCGCCTTTGAGTACGGTGGGCGCAATGCGCAGCGATTTGTCGTCGCACTCGCCGCCGCAGTAAATTTTTTCTTTTGCGATAAGCCCCTTTACCCTGTTGTAATGTTTGGGTGAAATTATTTTGCCGTAGTTTGCATTTTCAAGCGGGTAATCGCCGTACTGGCGGGCAATCTCCCCTTTTAACGCCTTTAAAAATTCATCTTCTACTTTTTCGTGCACCAGAACGTAATCGGGGGCAACGCACGTCTGGCCGCAGTTTAAAAATTTACCAAAGGCTATACGCTTTGCGGCAAGCTTTATTTTTGCCGTACTGTCTACTATACAGGGGCTTTTGCCGCCAAGTTCAAGCGTTACCGGTATAAGCTTTTCTGAAGCACGGCGCATAACTTCTTTGCCTACGGCAACGCTGCCCGTAAAGAATATTTTATCAAAGTCCAGATCTAACAGCTGAGAATTTTCTGCCCTGCCGCCAAGCACCACTGCAACGTATTCGGGCGGGAATATCTTACCCAATAGATCTGCAATCACTTTGCTTGTTGCGGGGGAGTAAGCCGAAGGCTTTACTACGGCTGTGCAGCCTGCGGCAATGGCGTCGGCAAGCGGCTCAAGCGTAAGCATAAACGGGTAATTCCACGGGCTCATTATAAGCACGCTGCCATAGGGCGATTTTTTTATATAGCTCTTAGAAGCGAACTGCGCCATAGGGGTGTGCACCCTTTTATCTTTAGCCCACTTTTTTACGTGCTTCAACTGGTAAGAAATTTCTGAAAGCGTCATGCCTACTTCGCAGATGTAGCTTTCTGCCGAACTTTTGCCAAGGTCGTCTTTTAACGCTTTGTTTATTACGTCTTCATTTTCGCATATAGCCGCATAAAGCTTTTTTAAAGCGGCTATCCTTGTTTTTACGCCAAGGGTTGCACCCGTAGCAAAATATTCCTTTTGCTTTAACAGTATATCCTGCATATCATCACTCCTTTATATCGTAGTAAAGCGCCTTTAATGCGTTTTTATTCATAAGAACGGGAACGGGGTAAAGGGGGTTGGCCTCTTTATCTGCATGCGCTGCAAGCGCTTCTATATCCCCTTCTTCTACCTTTAATTTATCGGGTATATCCATAGCCTTATTCATATCTTCTACAAAGGCAATAAACTGGCTGGCCGCCCTTTCGTCAGTTTCGTCGGGCTGGGCTACGCCGCTCTTTCTTGCAAGGCGGGCAAGCCGCTTTTGGGCGGGTTTGCCGTAACGCTTTAATGCGTAAGGAAGTATCACTGCGTTTGCAAGCCCGTGCGGGGTGTTGTACTTGCCGCCCAGCGAATGGGCTACCGCGTGGACGTAACCCACGTAAGATATGGTGAATGCCAGCCCTGCGCAGTATGCGGCGTACTGCATCCTTTCGCGGGCAACCCTGTCTTCGCCGTTTTCGTATGCACGGGGAAGCTGGTACCTTATTATGCTTACCGCTTCTACGGCAAGTTTACGTGTAAGCCTTGTGGTGGAACCGCCGATATACGCTTCCACCGCGTGGGTGAGTGCGTCCATACCCGTAGTAGAAGTCATATTCTTTGGTAACCCCACCGTCATTTCGGGGTCTAATATGGCGTAATGGGGAGCAAGACAAAAGCTTATTATGGTGAACTTATCCCTTGTTTTATCGTCGGTTATTACGGCGGCAATAGTAGTTTCGCTGCCCGTTCCCGCCGTGGTGGGTACGGCGATAAACAGCGGAAGTTTACCGAACACCTTTAAAACGCCCTTCATCTTTGCATAACTCTTTTTGGGTTTGATTATGCGTGCACCTGCCGCTTTTGCGCAGTCCATAGCGCTGCCGCCGCCTATGGCTATAAGGCAGTCGCATCCGTCTTTATTAAAAAGCTGCGCAGCGGCATCGGCATTTGACGTGGTGGGGTTTACCACCGTTTCGGAATATATTGAGCAGGCAATACCCTGCAATGAAAGCGCGCTTTCTATAGGTTTTGTAAGCCCGCAGGCACAAATACCCTTGTCGGTTACTATCAAAGCATGTTTTTTACCCTTAGACTTTAACAGCTCAGCCGCACCCTTACAGTCTTTTATAGGTTTTGGCTGGCGGTAGGGCAAAAGGGGTATCATAATTTTGAATACAAATTGGTAGGCGCGGCAATATAGCCGTTTTACCACGTTCATCTGCGGCTTTAACTTTTTTTCTCCGCTTAAAGAAGATATGCTTGCCGTAACGCTTAACAGGTACTGCGACAGGTAGTAGAACGCAAGACAGAGCACAGTGTATACCCTGCCGCCATCGGTAAAGCGGGAAAAGGTCAAAAAGAAATCTGATATTACAAACAGAGCCGCACCCGCCACTACGGTTATTCGCAGCTTGCAGTTTACCGTGCCGTCTGCCGCAATGCCGCACGCTTTGCCGAGCATACAGCTGATAATTACGGCATATATGGCTACGTAAGGCAGCATGCCGTTAAAATTATAGCCGTCATACAAGAACAGCATACACATACCCAAAACTATAAGAACAGCTGCGGGAATAACGTCCCGCCAGCCGATATAGTTTACCGTAAAGAATGCGGCTATAAAAAGAATATGCCCTGCGGCAAACACGGCAACGCCTGCGGTAAAGTTGTAGCAGATGGCAATATCTCCCGCAAAGGCAAGTAATTGCCCCGCAAGTATCAGCCATTTAAAGGCAGGGTAGCCGCCCTTACCGACCTTTACGGCAAGCAGAATGTTTGCCAGGCAGCACAGAACGAACAGCCCGCTTGCCGCCGCCTTTAACGGTAAAGTGCTGTAAATAATGTACAGCACGGCAAGCACAACCATAGCCGCAAAGAATAGCCCGTTTACGGCAGTGTAAAGTTTGTTTTGCTTTTTCATTATAATCTCCTGAGATAATGTTTTTTGTTGTAATATTTTTTAGAATATACGTTATTAGTACAAGTTGCTCTTACGGTTGGAGATCTCTCCACTACGGTCGAGATGACAGCTCTACGAGCTGTACTTCTCAACAGCGGCAATGACAACCGCTGTTTCGGTCGCCGCAAACGCCTTGCATTATGCGTTTGCTCATCTCGCAACACAGCAACAGCGCACTGTGCTGTTGCAAGAACTGTGTTGCTCGTCCCGCAGGGCTGTCATTTCGAGTGGAGCGATAGCGCTACTTTGCGCACCGCAGTAAAGGCTCCCCTGTAAGGGGAGCTGGCAACGAAGTTGACTGAGGGGTTGTAGATAATAACTGCGCAAAATGGAGCGTAGCGTAATCGAGAAATCTCCTACCCTTCTGTGCCCTGCTTAAGTGCAACGTAGTTGCAGATGCTTTTACCGCATTACAATAAGGTATACGTTATTATTCTCTCATCCGTCGGATATGCCGCCGCCTTCCCCTAAGGGAAGCGAAAATATATTAAATACATTTTATCTCAAAAAATTGAGATTGTCAACAGATATACATATATAGTATAGCATCCGTTGCAGTTTTTGCGGTTGACAGATATGTAAAAAAAACAATTTAAAGCAGAATGACTTTCTATAAAAACGCATAAAAAAGCACTGCCTTTTGCAGTGCTTTTTATAGTATTAAAATTAAATTGGAGCGCAAATATGGCAAAATTAAAACGACGTTACCCCTTAATACATTACTCTTTTGCCGCAGGCTGCACCGCAAAGGAAAATTCCCCTTCGGCACACAGTCTGTCGCCTACGTACGCCTTGCCCGCCATAAAGTAAAATACACCCTTGCTGCGCAAAAGGCGACATTCAAAGCGCAGTTTATCCCCGGGGCGCGCCTGCGAGCGGAAACGTACTTTATTTATACCTGTATAAAATGGGGTTTTGCCCTTAAGCCCGTCGCCCATAATCACGCAGGCAGACTGGGCTATCATTTCACACAATATTACGCCCGGTACTACGGGGTACCCCGGGAAGTGTCCGTTTAAAAAGAACTCGTCTCCGCGCACGGTGTAGTAAGCGGTAGAAGAGCCGTCTTCATTTTTATAAGCCTCATCTATAAGGAGCATGTCGTTCCTGTGGGGCAATATTTCCATTATCTGTAATTTATCCATAATATCACCTGTTTTTAAAATTTTACATCTTTTTCAGATGTACATCCCGCCGTCTACTTTAATAACTTCACCCGTTATATAGCCCGACAAATCGTCGGCAAGAAAGCTTACCGCACGGGCAACTTCGGCGGGGTCTGCCATTCTGCCTGCGGGGATAGCCGCCATAATTTTTTCTTTTGCCTGCGGCGGAAGTTCTGCCGTCATATCCGTTTTTATAAACCCGGGCGCAACAGCATTGCACGTTACTCCCTTTGCGGCATACTCTTTGGCTACCGACTTGGTAAAACCTATTAAACCCGCTTTGCTTGCGGCATAGTTTGCCTGACCAGCGTTGCCCATAAGGCCGACCACCGAAGATATATTTACTATCCTGCCGTAGCTGTTTTTTACAAACTGCCGCATGCACGCTTTTGTTACCAGAAAGGCACCCTTAAGGTTTACGTCTATAACCCTGTTAAAATCGCTTTCCGTCATGGCGATAAGCAGCTTGTCTGCCGTAACACCCGCGTTGTTTATAAGTATATCTATCTTGCCGAAGTCGGCAATAACCTGCTTTACCGTATCGGTTACCAAAGTGCCGTCTGCCACATTGCAGCTGTAGTATGCGCAATCTACGCCCATTCCCTTTATAGCATTTACTGCTTCATCCGCCGCAGGGGACGATGCTGTAATTGCGATATTTACGCCGTTTGCGGCAAGTTCTTTTGCTATAGCAAGCCCTATGCCGCGCGTTCCGCCCGTTATTAAAGCTACCCTGTTATTGAACATTATTTGCCTCCTTCAACAAAGAAGTTTACTTTACCCATTGAGCCGCCCCTTTAAACAGCAGTTCGGCTTCTTCGCATACAGAGCGGACTATATCCGCCGCACTCTCCTTTTTGGTAACAAGCCCTGCAACTTCTCCGCATAAAAAGGAGCCCGTTTCGGTATCGCCTTCCCTTGCGGCGCGGCGCAATGCACCCCTGCCCAAAAGGTCAAGCTCTTCTGCCGTTACGGCTGCGTCTTCTTCCTTTTCTTTATACTGCCTGCTGAAGGTGTTTTTAAGCGCCCTTACGGGGTGGCCGCTCTTTCTGCCAGTTACTATAGTATCCCTGTCGCCCGCTTTAAGCACCATCTGCTTGTAGTTTTCGTGTGCGGTACATTCGTCGGCTACAAGGAACCTTGTACCCATCTGAACGCCGCTTGCACCCAGCATAAACGCAGCAGCAAGCCCCGCACCGTCTGCAATACCGCCAGCCGCAATTACGGGAATATTTACCGCAGAGCACACTTCTCTTACAAGGGGCATGGTGGCAAGTTCGCCTATATGGCCGCCCGATTCGCCGCCTTCGGCTACTACCGCATACGCACCGCGGCGCTCTACCATTTTGGCAAGAGCCACGCTTGCAACTACCGGTATTACCTTTATGCCCGCGGCAAGCCACTTTTTCATATAGATCACGGGGTTGCCTGCACCGGTGGTTATTACGGGTACCTTTTCTTCTATCACCACGTCAGAAACTTCTTCGGCAAACGGACTCATAAGCATTATATTTACGCCGAAAGGTTTGTCTGTAAGGGAACGGGTTTTGCGTATTTCTTCTTTAAGCTGTTCTCCGTTCATATTCATACCCGCAATAATGCCCAGCCCGCCTGCGTTGGATACTGCCGATGCAAGAGATGAGTCTGCTATCCACGCCATGCCGCCCTGAAACACGGGGTATTTTATGCCTAAATCTTGGCATATTACACTGTTAATCATGTTATGTCTGCTTCCTTATATTCTGTAATACTATAATTATAGCATTTATATCGACAAATTTCAAGATTGTAATGCCATTTTTGCTTATATTATTCACTCCGTCAAAAAATTTTATCAATTAATTTTTAAAAGATATAAAATACTGTTGACAGTTTAGTAAAAATAGTGTAAACTTTTAACATAATATTTTATTC